>NZ_DAOLHN010000001.1:0-111191 GCF_035329025.1 Sphingorhabdus sp.
ATTCGAACCACCGACACGCGGATTTTCAATCCGCTGCTCTACCAACTGAGCTACCGAGGCATCTGGCGGCGCACATATCCGCACCGCGTTTTGGAGCGCCGCCTATAGGCAGGGCAATGGGCGCTTGTCCAGCCCCAAAATCAAACCTCTTCGGGGAAATCGGGGTCGGCAGGCGGCCCTTTCATTCGATAGCCCTCGCCCAGCCATTGCAGCAGGTCGCGATCCTTGCAGCCCTTGCTGCAAAAGGGCTTATGTTCGGCGACTTCGGGCTTGCCACAGAGCGGGCATTTGGCGGTTTTAGCTTTGGCTGACATGCACATGCCCATAGCCGCGCACCGACGAGTCGGAAACCAGTTCGACGACCACGCCGAGCTGTTTTTGTAGCAATTCGAGCTCGTCGGTCCATCCGCGCAGCATGTCAACGATTGCAGGGTTCGCGACCAGTTGCCGTTTGCCAAAGCCGGTCGACCGCGCAGCCTCGCGCAGCAGGGCGACGGCGCGGCTTTCGGTCGAGAGACGCCCCGGCGTTATGCCGCACAGGATTTCCGGAATGGAGGGGCGCGGGCGCGGGCGAACAATTTGCGCGAAACCAAAGCCGTTTATCGCAGTGCGTTCGTGAGGGCCCAGCGCCGCACATGCTTGCGCAAGCGCGGCATCGACCGAAAGCCGCGCCTTTCGATCAGGCATGGCGAGAAAATCTATACCCACCTGCCCGCCTATGTCGAGCAATCGCAACAATCGCGGGATTTCAAGCGTCGCAGCCAGATTGAGCGCAAGGGGATCCCCGCTACCGTCAATGTCGATGGTGGTCATCGCCCGTGTCCGCTCAACTGTCAGCATGCCGCCGTTGATAGCGAACTCCCCGGTGACCGCCGATTCCGCTATGCTATCAAAATCTGCTTCTTCAATTGCTGCGATATCAGCCGAGACAGGTGGCCCATCAGGGCCAACGCTTGTGGACACTTGCTGCATCGCAGTCGCGTCGCAGCAAATTATCCGATCGACCTTGTCCCGCCATTCTTCGAGAAAATACGCCCAAGGCTCCTTTCCGATGTCGTGCGGACCCTCGCTCGAACGGGCAAGCAGATCGCTTCGTGACCTGACCAGAGGCTGTTTCCACCGTCCCGGCTCCGGAATCGATGCCCGCACGATTTCAACGGCTAGCAATGTCCCCTCGGGTACACGCGGTGCGCGTTCGAGATGCGCTTCGAGGCCGTCACCCAAAGTGACAACGGCTCTGCCAGCTCCCTGATTTTCAACGATGCGTGCGGTGTATAGTTGGCCAACCGAAAGATAGATTCCCCGGCGGCTTGGCCGGATGAGACGGAATTCGGTCAGTGCGCCATCTTCAACCAGTCCGGCGCGGATTTCACCCGGTGCAGCATCCCATAGAAGGGTGCAGGTCATTCGACCGGATAGCCCGAGGCGCGAAGCAAAGCCCGCGTTTCATACAGCGGCAAACCAACCACGCCGGAATGGCTGCCCGACATCCAGTCGATCAGCGCCTCCGCCCTGCCCTGGATGGCATAGCCACCGGCTTTCCCAAGCCCTTCGCCACTGGCGATATAGGCTTCCATCTCGGCAGGGCTCAGTCGTTTGAAGCGGACGACGCTGTCGCTGATACGGCTGCGCGCGCGGCCCTGAGCGTCAATCACGCACACCGCGCTCCAGACATGGTGGCGACGCCCGCTCAGCAATTCGAGGAAGCTGCGCTGCATTTCAGCATCGGCGGCCTGCGGCAGGATACGGCGGCCAACGGCCACGGTTGTGTCGCCTGCAACAACAATCTCGTCCGCTTCGCGCGCTACCGCATGCGCCTTTTCCACGGCCATGCGCAGCGCATAGACCCGCGCAATCTCTCCCTTTCGGGGGGTTTCGTCGATGTCGGGGGACGCAATACGATCCGGCACCACGGCAATGCGCGACAAAAGGTCGCGGCGGCGTGGGGAAGAAGAGGCGAGTACTAGCCGCAAGGGCCGCTGCCTTATTTGAAGCGATATGTGATCCGGCCCTTGGTCAGATCATAAGGAGTCATTTCGCAAAGAACCTCGTCACCGACGAGCACGCGAATGCGGTTCTTGCGCATCTTGCCTGCTGTATGGCCCAATACTTCGTGGCCATTTTCCAGTTCAACACGGAACATCGCGTTGGGCAGCAGCTCGCGCACCGTTCCGCGCATTTCGATAAGTTCTTCTTTTGCCATTCGGCCCCTGTAAATTTGAATGAGTTTTACGTGCGAGCGCCCTTAGGCCTTTTGTCACAAAAAGGGAAGAGCGCGCGGATAATGCCTGTTCATCAATGATTACGGGCTTTTTGCCCGATAGCTGCGACAAATTATGACATCTACGGGCTGTAACTGCGACAGGTGATCGCCATAAAGGCGTCGAAACAAAGAATATAACGGAACCTCCCATGCCCTCTCCTCGCCTTTCCTTGCTCTCGTCCAGTCTGGTTGCACTTGCAGCCAGCGTGTCAGCCCCAGTTCTGGCCAGTAGTGTTGGTGAAGAAGCGCTTGAATCGTCCGAAAACCAAACTCCGGCTATCGAAACCGAGGCGGCGGACGAAGAAGCAGCAACGCCCGACATTATCGTAACGGCAACGCGGCTGCCCGGTTCCATCGATACCGATGCGCCGCCAATCGACGAGCTTTCCGAAGGCGACATTGCGGCGATCGGCGCATCGTCCATAAACGACCTGTTGGCTGCCGTTGCGCCGCAAGCCGGTTCAGGTCGTGGTCGGGGCAGCGGCGGCCCGCCCGTGATCCTGCTCAACGGCCAGCGCGTCTCCAGTTTCCGCGAATTGCGCGACCTGCCGCCCGAAGCAATCCGTCAGGTGCAGATATTCCCCGAAGAAGTCGCACTAAAATATGGCTTCCGGCCCGACCAGCGCGTCGTGAACTTCATCCTCAAGCCCGATTTCGCTTCGTTCAATGTCGAACATGATTTCGAAATGCCCGAGAAAGGTGGCTTCACAACCAAGGAGTTCGAAGCCACATTCACCCGCATTGGCAAGGACAACCGTCTCAACATTGATTCCGAGTTCGAGAGCAGCAGCCGGATTACTGAAGACGAACGTGCGATCATACCCAGCAGCGCTTCGGCACCTTATGCGCTGATCGGCAATGTAACGGGTGCGGGCGTGGGCGGCGAGATTGATCCGGCCCTCAGCGCACTTGCAGGACAGACGGTAACAATTGCGGCGATACCATCGAGTCCAACACTTACGGGCTTTGCGGGAACTGCCAATGCGGCTGCACCTGGCGACATCGGCACCTTCCGCACCTTGCAGCCCAGTTCGCAGCGCTTTTCAACCAATGCAACCTGGAGCAAGGTGCTCGGCGCGCAGACCAATTTGTCAATCAACGGGCGTTTCGAGGTGCAAGACCAGCACAGCCTGCTTGGCCTGCCCTTTGCGAGTATTGCGATCCCGGCTTCCAACCCATTCTCGCCCTTTACCACAGATGTCACTCTTAACCGTTATTTCGCCGATCCCCGTCCGCTTACCCGAGATGTGAAGACGAAAACCGCGCAGGGTGGCGTTTCGTTCAACACCTTGCTGGGCGACTGGCGGCTTGCGCTCACCGGCGATTACACGCTGGTCGATACTGAAACCGTTACGCAGACCAACGGCGATTACACCGACCTTCGTGCAGGGATAGCGGCAGGAACGATCAACCCCTTCGCAGCCGATCTGGGTAGCAACCTCCTGTTTGTCGCACCCGACACCGCAGACAGCACCACCGGCACGCTCTCGCTGCGCAGCACTTTTTCGGGCACGCTGTTCGAGCTGCCTTCGGGCGAAGTGCAGATAACGATCCGGAACGGCTATGACCGCCAGACCATCGACAGCAGCACCTATCGCCGCGGCGTGGTTTCATCCATTGGGCTCAACCGCGACAATATCAACAGCGCCTTCAACCTCGAAATTCCGCTGGTTGACCGCGGCGTCGGCGCGCTAGGCGGGATTGGCGACTTTTCCATCAATGGCAATATGGGCTTTTCCGACCTGTCGGATTTCGGCACGCTGATCGAATATGGTGCCGGGCTGCGCTGGTCGCCAATTGAAGGGCTTTCGCTATCCGCATCCATCTTCGGTGATGAAAACGCGCCCGGCTTGGGCCAATTGGGCAATCCGACCATCGTAACCCCCAATGTCGCCTATTTTGACTTCGCGCGCGGAGAGAGCCGTTTCATCGATCTGGTGACAGGCGGTAACCCCGCCCTTCTCGCCGAAAACCGCAAAGACATTAAGGTAGGGCTCGACTGGGCGCCCAAGTTCATCGACGGCTTGAGCCTGCAAGTCGAATATTTCAAAAACAAGAGCGAGAATACGACCTCGTCTTTCCCGCTGCTAACTCCTGAAATCGAGGCCGCATTCCCGGGACGTGTCACGCGCGATGCCAATGGGCAACTGATCCGGCTTGACCAGCGGCCAGTCAACTTTGCGGAAGAACGGTCCGAACGCATCCGCTGGGGATTCAACATGTCCGGCCCCATTGGCAAGCAGCAACAGCGCGGCCCCGGCGCTGGAGGCGGCGGGCGTGGCCCCGGAGCGGGCGGTCAGGGTGGTGGTCGAGGCCCGATGGGCATGATGCCCGGAGGTGGCCCGCCCAGCCGCTGGCAGATCGCACTCTACCACACCTATCGCCTGCAAGACGAAATCCTCATTGCACCCGGCGTCCCCGTGCTCGACCTGCTCGATGGCTCGGCAACCAGCAGTCTGGGTGGGTCGCCGCGGCATGAACTGTCGCTTAACGGCGGGGTCTTCCACAAAGGGATGGGGCTACGCTTTGAAGGCACCTATCGCGGGGCAACGCGTGCCGATGGCAGCGGGCTGCCGGGTAGCAGCGATCTCTATTTCAGCGACCAGTTCAGCTTGAACAGCTTCCTGTTCATCAGCCTCGACCAGCGCGGCGACCTGACCAAGAAAATACCCTTCCTGAAAGGCAGCCGCATAGCTTTCCGCGTCCAGAATGTCCTCAACGATTATATCAAGGTGCGCGACAATAATGGCGCAACGCCATTGAGCTATCAGCGAGGCTTCCTCGATCCGGAAGGTCGCGTGTTCGAACTCAGCTTCCGCAAACGGTTCTAGCCAGAGCCTTTCAGCTTGCGAATGACCCGCCAAGCATAGGCCTTGGCGGTATTCTGTGCGGGGTAGCGTCCCGGTGCGCGCGGGCGCATGCCCGATTTGCGCAAGATGCTGTTGAAAGCGCGGGCATCGGCCTCGGCATAGCTCCAGTCGCTGCGCCAGGTGATCGAAAGCGAAATTGAGGGGTCGGGTCCGACCTTCACATGGTGCGGTGCCATCACGGGAACAAATACGGCCTCACCTGGCTGAAGACTCCAGTCTGTGGCCCCCTGCGCCAGTTCGTCGCGCCATACCAGGTTGCGATGCCCGCCGGTGTGATAGCCTTCATGCGTTTCATCCGGCGCATAAACGGGGTCGCCCGCCGGGAATTGCGTCATTGTCTTGCTGCCCTTCAATTGCAGCAAGATGTTATGCTCCGGATCGAAATGGTAAGGGGTGACGGCATCGGGTGACGACACGAAAATGAAGCCTTGCGGCATCAACATCGCCCCGGTCTTCGCTTCGATGAAAGGTTTCAATTCGCCCAAGAGATCGAGCAGCAGCGCACGATATTCAAGCACCTGCTCTATGTTTTTAAGCACGGCCCAACTGCGGCACGTGTCCACATTTCGGATAGTGTCGCCAATGGAAAGGCCGTTGGCGATATCCGAATTGGGATCAACGCCGGTAGGCAAATCGCCTTTGTTATATTCGATGGATGAAACCGGCAGCCCCTCACCCAGTTTCGCCAAAGCCTCAAGTGTCAGCAGCGGGTGGTCGCGCAGATTATGGCGCAAGCGGTGCGGGATTTCGGGATAGTTGCGCGAAAATTCCGCGCGGATATCTTCATCAAAAATCTGGGTCATGACGACATCCCATTGGCTTCTTTTGATTTTCCTGCATTGATCTGACGCAAACGGCCCTTTGCCTTTTCCGCAAACAACAATGTTGCAAACGCTGCCCGGCGGACCGGGCCGCCTATGGCGACCGAATATCGGCCGATGGCTCGCCGCCCAGACCAGATGCTGTCGATCATCGGATGATCCTGCGCCGCACAACTATCGCACCATGTGATTCCCGCATGTTCGAGCAAGGCCAGATTGTGGATCTGCAGCAATACGCCCGGCGAGAAGCGGGCATAGTCTTCATCGAACGCAGTTTTGAACGAGAAGGCGCCAGGCGGAGTCAGGAAGTTGACCAACATCGCAATCGCCCGGCCATCGAGACGCAACGCCAGCAACTCCAGCTTCCCTTCGCTTGCTGCGCCATGAAGCGCACCTCGAAACAGGTTGCGCGTGCTGTCAGCGCAATCGAGCGCGGAGCCATTGGCGCCCTTCCAGCCGCGTCGTTCGAGTGCCAGAAATTCGTCTATCCAGCCATCCAGTCCTTCGCGACCATCGCCGCGCTGAAACTCCAATTGCCCCAGTTCGGCCAAACGGTTCTGCTGCCGTCGCAACTCCTTGCGCTTTTTGCCGCGCATCGTCGCCTCCAGATAGGCTTCGGGCGACAAGCCGCGCTCAAGCAGCGCCCGTTCTTCGCGGTGGAACAAGGCGAACTGGCGCCGCGTTGCATGGCATTCTGCTTCAAGTGCTGATGCTACCGGGCCATCGACGGCTATGCCAGTGAGGTGACAGAAAAACGCGCCATTTGGTCGGCTGTCCAATTCGGAAAGCAAAGCCTGCCAAAACAGGCTTTCAAATCCCTTGGCTATCAACGGCGTCCCCAAAAAGGCATTGTGGTTGAGCCAGTTCTGCGTCGATCGCAGCGGCAAGCCTGCATAGGATTGGGCGAGGAATCGCGGCATCAGACCGATCAGGCGGCCATGGGAACGCACGGCGGCAAGTTCGACCTCACCCTGACGGTCCAGCGCCGCCAACGCCGACGTCAGATACCAATGTTCGTTGAAGGCATTGGGCTCGCTGCAATCTGCTGCAAGGCCATGCCATTCGGCCACTTGATGCGGAACCGACACGAATTCCCGAGCGGACACAAAGCTGGCAACGGCAGGCACGACTGACCACTCACCGTTTTCCGCTGTTTGCGTCCGGTGCATAGGGTCAATCTGGACGCCAGATGCGTTCATCGGGTCGGGCTCCTGTTGCTGCGCTGCCTTAGCACCAAGTCCCGAAATAATTGCTAACAAGGCAATGAAAAACCCCGCCGGATCGCTCCGGCGGGGTCAATTTTTACATATGTTCGTCCAGATCAGGCAGCGCCGTGTGCGAGCGCTGCGAGAAGCAGCAATGCGACGATGTTGGTGATCTTGATCATCGGGTTCACGGCGGGGCCAGCGGTGTCCTTGTACGGATCACCAACGGTGTCGCCGGTCACGGCAGCCTTATGGGCTTCCGAACCCTTGCCGCCATGATTGCCGTCTTCGATGAACTTCTTGGCATTGTCCCATGCGCCGCCGCCCGAGGTCATCGAGATGGCAACGAACAGACCGCCGACAATCACGCCGAGCAGGAGCGCGCCGAGAGCGGCAAAGCCCTCTGCCTGGCCTGCAACCGCCGTGATGATGAAGTACACCGCAATCGGTGCGAGCACCGGTAACAGCGACGGGATGATCATTTCCTTGATCGCCGCCTTGGTCACCAGGTCAACCGTGCGTGCATAGTTCGGCTTTGACTTGAAGGTCATGATGCCCGGATCGTTTGCGAACTGGTCACGCACGTCCTTCACCACTTCGCCAGCCGCACGGCCCACAGCGGTCATGCCCATCGCACCGAACAGGTACGGCAGAAGCGCGCCGAGCAGAAGCCCGACGATGACATAGGGGTTTTCGAGGCTGAAGTTGACCGTCAGGTTCGGGAAGAACTCGCGAAGGTCGGTGGTGTAGGCTGCGAACAGCACCAGCGCGGCAAGACCCGCCGAACCGATGGCATAGCCCTTGGTCACAGCCTTGGTGGTGTTGCCCACGGCATCGAGAAGGTCGGTCTTTTCACGGACGCTTTCGTCCAGACCAGCCATTTCGGCGATACCGCCCGCATTGTCCGTCACCGGACCATAAGCGTCGAGTGCAACGACCATACCGGCCAATGCCAGCATCGCGGTAGCCGCAAAGGCAATCCCGATCACGCCTGCCAGCTGGTAAGCGATGATGATGCCAGCGCAGATCACGATGGTCGGCATCGCGGTCGATTCAAGGCTGATAGCCAGACCCTGAATGACGTTGGTACCATGGCCGGTTTCCGAAGCCTTGGCGATCGACCGAACCGGACGATAGTTGGTGCCGGTATAATATTCGGTGATCCAGATAATCAGGCCGGTGATGATCAGGCCGAGCAGCGAGCAATAGAAAAGCGTACGGCCGGTATATCCGCCCACATCTGTTTCCATACCGCCCATTGCGTGGCTGATGGCAAACCAGATCGCCGGAACAGAGAGTACTGCGGTCACAAGGAAGCCCTTGTACATCGCACCCATGACATTGGTGCCACCGCCCAGACGGACGAAATAGGTGCCGATGATCGAGGTTACGACGCAGACGCCGCCGATGAGGAGCGGAAGGCTCATCAGGTTCAGCAACAATGCGCTGTCGGTTACGCCCTTAACGAGGAGCGCGATGAGAACCATCGTTGCTCCAACGGTAACGACATAGGTTTCGAACAAGTCAGCGGCCATGCCGGCGCAGTCGCCGACATTGTCACCAACGTTATCGGCGATAACCGCCGGGTTGCGTGGATCGTCTTCCGGAATACCAGCTTCGACCTTGCCGACAAGGTCAGCGCCGACGTCAGCAGCCTTGGTGAAGATACCGCCGCCGAGACGCGCGAAGATCGAGATCAGCGAAGCGCCAAATGCGAGCGCAACAAGAGCGTCTACAACGGCGCGGCTGTTCGGTGCCATCATGGCGATGTCGGTCAGGTACCAGAAGAACACGGCGATCGCGAGCAGCGCAAGACCAGCAACGAGCATGCCGGTGATCGCACCCGCACGGAACGCCATGGTCAGGCCAGCCTGCAGGCCAGTCTGCGCAGCGGCAGCCGTACGTACGTTAGCGCGTACCGAGATGTTCATCCCGATATAGCCCGCCACACCCGAAAGTACGGCGCCGATGACGAAGCCTATAGTCGGGATGACGCCGAGGAACGCGGCGACCAGTACGGCAACGACCACGCCAACAATGGCAATGGTGCGATACTGACGGCCCAGATAGGCTTGTGCGCCCTCCTGGATTGCAGCTGCGATTTCCTGCATTTTTTCATTGCCGGCCGAGGCGCCGAGCACCTGGCGGCTGGTGACAAAGCCGTAGACTACGGCCAAGACACCGCAAATAATTGCGATTAATGTCAAAGACATGGAGATTCCTTCCCCCTAAATTCCCACTTTGTTTTTGCGACCGCGCCCAAGAGGACAAGGGCGCAAGCCGCGCTGCTATGCTGTGGATTAATGGCTTAGGCAACCCTTAAAAGCCGCAGGAATCGGCCAAATGCGTCAATGATGTTGATAACCGAGCGAGGGGGGAAGCGGTATCGGCGCATTGGCTTCAAACAGCGCCAGCCCCGAACCGTCGTTCACGCACCCGATGGCGGTTGCGGCGACTGGTAGTGCAGCATCGACAGGAGCCGTGAAAAGCATTTGGTAATCGTCACCCCATGAGGCCGCCTGTAATCGGCTATCCAGGCTGTCGCCGCGCATCGCGCGATAGGCGGCGCTGAGCGGGATCGCGTCGATGTCGATCCGGATTTCAACCTTGCTCGCATGGACCATCCGCTCGGCGTCGATCAGCAATCCGTCGGACACATCCATCATGGCGGTAACGACGGGTGCGAGCGCTTGCCCGTCACTTAGTCTTGCCATTGGCCGGTGATAGGCATCAGACAGTGCATCGACGCCTTCCAGCCCGGCTTCGGCAAGCTCGAAACCCGCGAGCGCATCTCCAAGGGTTCCGGTGACGTATAGTATATCCCCTGCCCGCGCACCGTTCCGTGCGGGAACGGGGCGATGCGTCGCAGCACCTATGGCCGTCAAGCCGAGGGCTCGCTTGTCGCCCTTGTTTGAAACCGTATCGCCGCCAAGTAACGGAACGCCAAAATGCGTTAACACGCGCTCAAGCCCATCGGCGAAGCGCCTGTCCCAATCACTATCCCCAAGCATGAACCCGAGCAGCACCCCCAAGGGTCGCGCGCCTTTGGCTGCAAGGTCCGACAGATTCGCCGATACAAGTTTCCACGCGACATCAGCGGGATCCGCTTTGGGCAGCCAGTGCACATCCTCTGCCATCATGTCGTGAGTGAGGATCAGGGTTTCATTGCCAAGTTCGATGACGGCGGTATCGTCCATCAATCCACGCGCTGCCGGGTCTAGCGCCATGGCACGCATCATTTCGATGAAGGTGGATTCAGCGGTCATCGAAGCACCGTAGTGCTGTGCCTGTCGAAGCACGCCTCGCCGGGAAGCGCCCTTCGACAAGCTCAGGGCTACGGTTGGAAATCAATCCCGCTTCTCCTTCGCCACGGCATCGAGCAAGCCGTTGACGAACTTGGCATCTTTCTTATCGAAAAACGCGTGCGCTACATCGACATATTCGTCGATCACCGTCGCCGTCGGCACGTCAGGGCGAGCCAGCAATTCATAGGCCCCGGCCCGCAGCAATTGCAGCATTGTCTTGTCGAGGCGGCCGATCTTCCATTGTTCGCCAAGCTTGGCTTCAATCAATGCGTCAATCTCTTCCCGCCGGGCATCCACACCTGCGACCAGATCGTCGAAAAAGTCGATGTCAGCTTCTGCATATTGCGCGTCTTCAATTTCGGCACCCAGGCGGTGCGCGTGGAATTCGGACAATAAGCGGGCAATCCCGATCGACTCCATATCCATCTGGTACAGCGCCTGTACGGCTGCAAGCCGCGCTGCGGCGCGGGCTTTGGAACGGGGTTTGCTCATAATCTCTTTCTCACGCTTTCGGCATGTGCGGGCAAGCCCTCGGCTTCGGCCAAGGCGAGCGCCGCCGGCCCGATTGCCTTCAACGCCTTTTTGTCGAGTGCGATAAAGCTGGTGCGCTTCATGAAATCGAGCACGGACAGCCCCGATGAAAAGCGCGCACGCCGCCCAGTCGGCAGCACGTGGTTGGGGCCCGCCACATAATCGCCTATCGCTTCGGGCGTCATACGGCCCAAGAAGACTGAGCCGGCATGGCGAACCAGATCGAACAGTTTTTCGGCGCGCTTGTCATCCACCGCCAGTTCGAGATGCTCGGCGGCGAGACGGTTGACCAAAGGCATTGCCGTTTCAAGTTTATCGACGACGACGATCGCGCCATTGGTCTGCCAGCTTTCGGTCGCAACCTTTGTGGTAGCAAGTTGCGCCAGTTGCGCATCGATTTCAGCAGCGACCTTATCGGCGAAATCCGCATTGTCCGTGAACAGGATCGACTGGCTGGTCGGATCATGCTCGGCCTGGCTGAGCAGGTCGGCCGCGATCCATTCGGGCTTGTTCTTGCCATCCGCGACAACCACAATTTCCGATGGTCCAGCCACCATATCAATGCCGACCACGCCATAAAGCTGGCGCTTGGCCTCTGCCACCCAGGCATTACCCGGGCCGGTGACAACGTCGACTGGCGCAATCCTCTCGGTCCCATAAGCAAGTGCGGCAATCGCCTGCGCACCGCCCAGCCGCCAGATTTCATCGACACCTGCCAAATGCGCCGCCGCCATCACCGTCGGATTTACCTCTCCCTGCGGAGTAGGTGTGACCATAACCAGACGTCCGACACCTGCCACCTTTGCCGGAATCGCGTTCATCAACACCGAGGAAGGATAGGCAGCGCGCCCGCCGGGCACGTAAACCCCGGCAGCATCAACCGCACTCCAGCGCGCACCCAGCCGCACGCCTTCCTCGTCGCGATAGTCGCGATCCTTAGGCAACTGCGCCTTGTGGTAAGCCTTGATCCGATGTGCAGCAATTTTCAGGGCATCGCGCAATTCGGGGGCAAGCGACAGATAGGCAGCCTTGCATTCCTCCGCTGTAATCTGCCAGCCCTGCTCGCTGAGGCTGAAACCATCAAAACGCTCGGTCAGTTCAAGCAGTGCTACATCACCGCGGGCGCGGACGTCGCGGATCGTTTGCTCGACGATCGCCGATACATCGGCTTCGGCTTCACGGCGACCATTGACGAGCTTTTCAAACTGCCGGTCGAAATCGGGTTGATTTGTCGATAGCCTAAGCACGTACCGCCTCACGGAATTTCTCGACGAGATCGGAAACGCGCGCATCTGTCTTGAATGCAGCCCGGTTGGCGACCAACCGTGCCGAGACTTCAGCGATTTTTTCGACCTCTACCAGTCCATTTTCCTTGAGCGTCTTACCCGACGAAACGAGATCGACAATACGGCTGGATAACCCAAGCAGCGGGGCGATTTCCATCGCGCCGTTGAGTTTCACGCATTCGGCCTGCACGCCGCGCGCAGCGAAATGCTTGCGCGTCAGATTGGGATATTTGGTAGCGACGCGAACATGCGACCAGCTGCGCGGATCGTCCGTCGCGGCCAGTTCAGCTGGTTCCGCTACCGAGATGCGGCAATGACCGATATTCAGGTCGACCGGCGCATACAGCTCCGAATAGTCAAACTCGTCGATAACATCTGAGCCCACAATTCCGGCTTGGGCGGCACCATGCGCCACGAAGGTGGCGACGTCAAAGGCGCGCACACGAATGATCCGCACGCCCGGATCGCTGGTGTCGAACATCAGCGCGCGGCTTTCCTTGTCGAAAAAGGCTGCTTCGGGTTCGATTCCGGCGGCCTGCATCAACGGCAAAGCCTCGTCGAGAATCCGTCCCTTGGGGATGGCAAAGATGATTGGCGCAGTCATTGTCGGCGCGCTTTACTTGTGCGATGCAGCAAGGGCAAGGAGTAGTGCATGTCCGACGCCATACGAAATGCCTTTCGCCAGCAGGCTACCGGTTGCCGCGCAATGAACTCGCCGCTCACGGCAGAGATACTCGAGACGCTAGCTTATACTCTCAATCAATGCACCCGCACAGGTGCGCGGATATTGGATTGGCCCGGGGATCCCATGGCAGATGCCCTGAAACTGCGGATTGCGGGGGGATTGCATGCATTGGCACGGTCTGGGCGAGATACCGAATTTACGGCTATGTATCGGGCTGGAACCGGCGATTTTGCGACGGTCCTCACACGCGTTCTGAAGGAATGGGATGATTGGCTATACCCTTGGCTCGACAGCCCCCCGCAAACGAACGAAGTCGGACGAAGCGCTGCGCTGATGGCCGGGTTGATGGTCGCGGTACAGCGACTCGATATGCCGATCGAACTGCTAGAACTTGGCTCCAGCGCTGGCCTCAATCTCAACCTCGACCGTTTCCGCTACAATCTGGGCAGGCTGGAGGCGGGACCAAATGATGCAGCAGTGCGCATCATGCCTGAATGGAACGGCCATGCCCCGGAAGGCCGATGGCCGCACGTCATCGCGCGCTGCGGTGTCGACCAGAATCCGCTCGACGTCGGCGACGACGCTATTGCCGAGCGCCTTCTCGCCTATTGCTGGCCCGACCAGCACGACCGGCTGGCGCGCCTGGAGGCCGCAATAGCAATTGCCCGCGCTTTTCCTCCAGCGGTCGCAGCAGGCGATGCCGCCGACTGGACCGAGCATATGTTGGCCGAACCGCAAGCTAAAGGCACCGCACGCATCGTGATGCACAGTGTGTTTTGGCAGTATCTACCCGTGGACGCGCAAAAACGGATTGAGGCGGCAATATTAAAGGCTGGCAAAACCGCAACCCCGGATTGCCCGCTTGGCTGGCTATCGTTCGAACCCGATCCGTCGACCATTTCACCTATGCAATTGCGGTTGCGGGTGTGGCCGTCAGGTGAGTCACTACACCTGGCCGCCTGCCATCCGCATGGGGCATCGATTAATTGGTATGGGCGAGAAAATTCTGCATAGCAGCAATCACCGCTTCGGGCTTTTCCCAGGTAACAAAATGTCCGCAATCAGCGATGCGTTCAATGTGGATATCGGGCACCAATTCGTCGATGCCTTCGATGTTGGAGGGTGCAAGCGCCTTGTCTTCCATCGCCCACACCAGCAGCGTCGGGATCGTCAGTTTCGGGACGCCCACAGCAGCCCATTCAGGCACTTCAACAACTTCTCCGATGGCTGGAACCGAGATGATGGACGCGCGGTACCAGTTGAGCATCGCGGTTGCGGCTGCACGGTCTTCCCAGCCAGCCAGCAATTCCCCATATTCATAACTGTCCATGGCCTCCGGCTTCTGCCAACTCCATATCTTTTCAAGTACTGGCAACAATCCGCCGCCGTCGACGATGGCATCACAAGCCGGATCGCGAAAAAAGCGGACATATTGCGCCGACGCCCGTTGAACAGGATCGCTGACCAACAGCCGTTGATAAACCGCAGGGTGTGGCGCATTGGCAATCATCGCGCGAGTCACGCGTCCAGCCCATTGTGCATTCATACCACCGGGTTGGCCATTGAGCGCAACACTCCAAGCGATAGCACCGCCCCAGTCGTGACCTGCAATTGTGAAATCTTCGACTTCCAGAGCATCCGCCAAAGCGAAAACATCGGCTGTCAATTTGTCTGCCGTGTAAGCGTTTACATCTTTTGGTTTGGAAGATCCGCGATACCCGCGCTGATCAGGTGCAATACAGTAATAGTTTTCGGACAAGGCAAGTAA
Organism: Sphingorhabdus sp.; assembly: GCF_035329025.1. Lineage (GTDB taxonomy): Bacteria > Pseudomonadota > Alphaproteobacteria > Sphingomonadales > Sphingomonadaceae > Sphingorhabdus_B. The sequence continues at coordinate 14,735 of NZ_DAOLHN010000001.1, forward strand.
TTGATGCCGCCATGTGCGATGCGATTCCGGAAAACCATGCAGGAAAATAATTGCCGGATTTGAGGGATCACCGACTACGCAGCAATCCAACTCAATATCTGTCGAAAGATAGATACGCCTTAAAGACGATTTCAGCACAATACTCTCCGCAACCCCGACCTACAAAGAATTACATTAACAGGAAAAAGCAAATCGTATTGTATAAATTTGTCAAATCTCGCTGCGTGTCAGCGGAATTTCAGGAATGGGAATCCATTCGATTTCGTCGCCGGGTACTTTGGGAAAGCGCCCCGCTTTCCAATCATCCTTCGCCTGATTGATACGGTCGCGTGACGAGCTGACAAAATTCCACCAGACATGGCGCGGTGTCTTGAAGGCTTCGCCACCCAGCAGCATCACGCGCGCATCGCTTCCGGCGCGCAACGTCATCGGTACGCCCGGCTGCAGGATATAGAGGCTGTGCGTTTCCAGCGGTTGCCCATCAAGGCTCGCTTCACCCATTGCGACAAGGACCGCGCGTTCGTCGGCCTGCGCATCAATCAGCAAGGCGGCCCCTGCGTTCATTGCAATGTCTGCATAGATGGTTTCGGCATGCTGAGTGGTGGGCGCTGTAGCACCCCACAGACTGCCCATGATGACGCGCGCGGTCACGCCGTCGCCGTCGATCTGCGGCAGATGATCCGCCGCGACATGTTCGAATGCCGGATCGATTTCTTCCTTGCCATCAGGCAGCGCAAGCCACGTCTGCATGCCTGATATCGGCGATCCGCTGACACGCTCAACAGCAGGTGTGCGTTCCGAGTGCACAATACCGCTGCCCGCAGTCATCAGGTTGAGTGCACCGGGCCTTATCGTCGCATAGGTGCCCAGACTGTCGCGATGATCGATCGCACCCTCAAACAGGTAAGTTACAGTTGCAAGGTTGATATGTGGATGCGGGCGGACATCCATGCCCTGCCCGATGTCAAAATGCGCAGGGCCGAACTGGTCAACAAAAATGAACGGGCCTACCATGATCCGCGCCTTGCTGGGCAAGGTCCGGCGAACCTTGAACATCCCCAGATCGTGTGAGGTCGGTGTGACTACCAGCATGGCTATTCCCCGGGCGCCGTCGCCTTGATTGCCAGTGCATGGACGCGTTCTCCCGGCAAGTCTCCAAGCGCCTTGTTCACCATCCGCTGGCGCATCACACGGTTCACCCCAGAAAAGGCCGCGCTTTCGATTTCCACCGTGAAATGGCTTTCACCCGAGCCATCGTCTCCGCTATGGCCGCGATGTTTGCCGCTATCGTTAATCACGGCAAGATGGCTTGGGGAGAAGGCCGCGATTAGCAGTGCCTCCATTTCAACTTGGATTTGTCCTTTTGTCATGGCTTCCCTCTTCCCATATCATGTCTCTTTGGCCAAGGGGAAAGCATGTCCGCACCACGCAATCCTGACAGATTCCATGGCCGCATGCGCGGGTCGCAGCGGGTGTGCCAGCACCCTCGCTGTCAGTATCCGGGTGAGTTTCGCGCGCCCAACCCCTATGGCCGCCCGCCGGGACCGAATGGGCCGGGAGATTATCTTTATTTCTGCCTGGATCATGTACGCGAGTTCAACGCAGGCTATGACTGGTTTGACGGCATGTCTGCCGATGAAATTGCAAAGGCGCAGAGCCCGCTGAATGTCTGGCCGAGCGAAACACGGGCCTTCAAGGCGAACGGGGGTGCCGATTCGCCGCCGCGTTGGGCGGACTTCAACGACCCTCTGGAAGCCATTTCTGCGCGATTCAAAAACCGCATGGAATCTGCCGCCCCGAAACCGCGAGCAGATGGCAAATTCCTCTCGGGCGAAGACCGCAGCGCCTTAAAGACGCTAGGGCTTGGCCAAGATGCAGACCGCAAGGCCTTGCGCAGCGCCTATTCTCAGCTCGTACGCAAATATCATCCTGATAAAAATGGTGGCGACAGGACCCACGAAAAGGCTTTGCAAGACGTGATTGCCGCTTATACGCACCTCAAAACGGCACCAGCCTTTATCTGACGAGCAAGACCATGACCGACATACCGAACATCCAGCCTGACAGCCGGGCGACCACCATCCTCGATGCACCCGACACCAAGGTGAATGTGCGCGAGATGTTCGGTATCGATATCGACATGGAATGCCCGGCGTTCAGCGAGGCTGACGAACGCGTACCCGATCTTGATCCGGCCTATGTGTTCGACCCCGACACAACGCTCGCGATCCTCGCCGGTTTTGCCTATAACCGTCGCGTGATGGTTCAGGGCTATCACGGCACGGGTAAGTCGACCCACATTGAACAGGTCGCAGCGCGCCTCAAATGGCCATGCATCCGCATCAACCTTGACGCACATATCAGCCGTATCGACCTTATCGGCCGCGACGCAATCGTATTGCGTGACGGGGTGCAGGTAACCGAATTCCGTGAAGGCCTGCTGCCGTGGGCGCTCCAAACGCCAACCGCGCTCGTGTTCGACGAATATGATGCCGGCCGTCCGGACGTGATGTTCGTGATCCAGCGCGTGCTCGAAGCCGAGGGCAAGCTGACACTGCTCGATCAGAACCGGGTTATCCGCCCCAACCCGTGGTTCCGCCTTTTCGCAACCGCCAACACGGTTGGCCTTGGCGATACCAGCGGGTTGTATCACGGCACGCAACAGATCAACCAGGGCCAGATGGACCGGTGGAATATCGTCGTCGGTCTGAATTATCTGCCAGCGCAGGTGGAGAGCGAGATCGTACTTGCCAAGGCGGGCGGCGACGCAGCCCAGATTGCCAATATGGTGAAGGTTGCCGAATTGACCCGTCAGGGATTCATAAACGGCGACATATCGACCGTCATGAGCCCGCGCACAGTGATCACCTGGGCGCAGAACGCAGCGATCTTCAAGGATGTGGGTTTCGCCTTCCGCCTTTCGTTCCTCAACAAATGCGACGATGCGGAACGGGCGCTGGTTGCGGAATATTATCAGCGGGTGTTCGGCAAGGATTTACCGGAAAGTGTAGCGGCGAAAGCGGGGTAACATGACTCTCGACATAGATACTATTCGTTCGAAATATGCGGAAGAGCGCGACAAGCGGGTCCGCACCGATGGCAACGAACAATATGTCGAGATTGCGGGCAAGTTCGCGCATTACAAGGAAGACCCCTATATTCCGGTCAAGCCGCGCGCGCCGGCAACCGATCACGTAACTTTCGCCTTCATCGGCGGCGGCTATGCAGGGCTGGTGACAGCCGCCAAGCTGAAAGAAGCTGGCGTTGAAGATGTCCGCATCGTCGAAAAGGGCGGTGACTTTGGCGGCACATGGTATTGGAACCGCTATCCCGGTGCGCAATGCGACACGGCGTCACTCATCTACATGCCCCTGCTTGAAGAGACAGGGCACATGCCATCCGAAAAATATGCGCATGCGCCCGAGATCCTCTCGCACTGCCAACGCATCGGCAACACGTTCGGCCTTTATGACAAGGCCTTGCTGCACACCGAAGTCACCGGGCTGGAATGGGATGATGCAAACAGCCGCTGGGTAATCCGTACCAACCGCGGCGATGCCTTTACCGCGCAATTTGTGGGGCTTGGAACCGGACCACTGCACGTCGCGAAATTGCCGGGCATCCCCGGTATCGAGAATTTCAAAGGCCACAGCTTCCACACCAGCCGCTGGGACTATGCCTATACCGGCGGCAGTCCCGAAGGCGCTCCGATGACCAAATTGGCCGACAAACGCGTCGCGATTATCGGCACCGGCGCAACGTCTGTACAGGTCGTTCCACATCTCTCACGCGATGCGAAGGAACTGTTCGTTTTCCAGCGCACCCCGTCGTCGGTCGATGCGCGTAATAACGGGCCCATCGACCCTGACTGGTTCGACCAGATTTCCGAACCGGGCTGGCAGTATAAATGGCTGGAAAATTTCGCTGCGCATTTCTCCGGAATCGGAATTCCGGAAGTCGATCTGGTCGCCGATGGCTGGACCGACATGTCCCGCCGCATGCGTGCCAAGATGGTGGATTTGCCGCCCGAACAATTGAATCCGGTCGGCATCCTCGCTGCGTATGAAGAAACCGATCATGAAAAAATGGCCGAAATTCGTTCACGCGCGGAGGCGATCGTCAACGACAAGGAAACGGCGGAAAAGCTGAAGGCCTGGTATCGCCAGCTTTGCAAACGCCCCTGCTTCCACGACGAATATCTCCAGTCGTTCAACAATCCCAACACCCATCTGATCGATACCGACGGCAAGGGCGTGGAACGGATTACCGAAAAGGGGCTGGTAGTCGCAGGCAAGGAATATGAGGTCGACTGCATCGTCTACGCGTCGGGTTTTGAAGTCGGCACCAGCTACCAGCGGCGCTCGGGCTTTGACGCGGTTGGCCGCGACGGATTGAAACTGTCCGACTATTGGGCCGAAGGCATGCGCAGCCTGCACGGCATCCATGTCCATGGCTTCCCGAACATGTATATCGTCCATCCGGCACAGGGCGCAAATCTGATTTCAAACGTGCCGCACAATCTTGTCGATTCTGCCAAAACCATCTCCAAGATTGTCAGTCACACACTGACATCGGGCCACCAGACCAACGAGGTGACCAAGCAGGCAGAAGATGATTGGCTCGCTTTGCTGTCGACCGGCATGGGCATGATCATCGGTGGCACCGAATGCACGCCGGGTTACTATAATAATGAAGGCCATGGCTGGGAAGGAACCCCGGCAGCACTGGGGACAGGCTATCCGGCGGGCGCCGTCGCCTATTTCAACTATATCGACGCGTGGCGCAATTCGGGCAAATTTGAAGGGCTCACCTTCGCTTGAAGGCCTGAGCCATTGGCTCAGGCCCCTACGGATCAATGACGGTGCTGGTTGCCCGCAGCTTCGGTGGAGCCTGAGGCGTAGCTTTTGCCACCCTGCCCGCCTTCCCACCAATAAGCGGGGCGTTTCCGGTTTCCGGTAACTTCCTCGTTCAGCGTGGCAGCATCGTAAAGCCTGCCGTTGATCATTACTTTCGCAACCTTTTCTGAATTGCGGATGTCGGCGGTCGGATCGGCATCAAGCACGACCAAATCGGCGAGTTTGCCTGCCTCAAGAGAACCGATATCCTTGTCATAGCCAAGCGAACGGGCGGATTCGATGGTCCCTGCACGCAATGCCTCAACCGGCGTCATGCCGCCACGGACGAAGGACCAAAGCTCCCAATGCGCGGCGATGCCGGGCTCCTGCCCATGCGCACCGATCGATACGGGAACACCCAGCCGCGCCAGCTTGGCCGCTTCGCGGGCGCTTTCATCATCGACATAATTGTCTTCGGGCGCGATCGTCCGGCGGGCATTGTTCGCCACCAACACCGTTTCCGGAAAGTGCTTTTGCAATAGGGGCTGCTTCCACACTTCGGTATGGGCGCGCCAATAGGGGTCGGCTGCCGGGCCGCCATAGGTGACAACCAATGTCGGCGTGTAGCCAACCTTCGAGCGCGAGAAGAATTGCTGCACATCCTGATAAAAGGTTTCGACCGGGATATTGTGCTCGACCGTGGTGTTGCCATCGGCAATCAGGGTCATGTCGAGGCCGAAGAGCGAGCCGCCTTCGGCAACCGAGCGCATATTCTCGTCAATCGCCGCAGCTACAACCTGCTGGCGCTGATCGCGGCGGGGCTGGTTGTAATTCTTGATGCTATGCGCGCCCTGCGCCTTCAGGCGACGGATGTGCGCCAGCGCATCGGCCTTGCTGTCGATCTGCGCATAGACATGCGGGTTCTTGGCACCATAGACGATCTCGCCGGTCGAAAAGCTGCGCGGGCCGATAATCTTACCCGCACGCACCATTTCAAGCGCGGGGAAGACCAATGCCGAACGGCTGGAAGGATCGTGCCGCGTGGTCACGCCCAGTGCAAGATTTACGGTCTCAGACCAGTTCACTTGCAGCGTCATTTCGTCGACGCCATAAGGCCCGTGCGCATGGGCATCGATCAGGCCGGGAATGATCGTCTTGCCGCTAACGTCCACCGTCGGCGTCCCCGCGGGGATCGTTGTCGAGGCAAGATCGCCGACCATTGCAATCCGGTTGCCTTCAACCAGCACAACGCCATTTTCGATGATGCCGCCATCAGCCCCGGCCATGGTCACAATGCGCGCGCCGACCAGCGCCACCCTGCCGCTGGGCTTTTCCGCATTCACGCGCATGGAAAGAGACACACCCGTTTTCGGCGGTTCAAACTTTGTCGGCTTCGCATCCTTGGCCAGCGGGGCACTGGCAAAAAGCGCGCTGCGGTCTGCGCTGTACACCACCGGCCCCATCGACCAGTGCAGCTTGGCACCGCCATTGGACCAATGGATCCAGTCTGCCCCATCACCGCTGGCCTTGGTAACCGGCATCGGGCCACCCGATGGAGATGCCGTTACTGCCTGCGTACCGGGCATCAACGGCATGACGAAGGCCTGATAGTTTTGGCGGAATGCAAAATGGGTTCCGTCCGGCGAAACGCTATAGGCGTTGACCATCTCCCCTTCGGCGTGCGTGCGTTTGGCTTCGCCGTTCAAATCGGTGCTGACCAGCTTTGCACCCTTGGCGTCGCTGGTAGTGAAGAATATCCGATCATTGGCCGCTCCGAAATGCGGCGCTTCACCGTTGCTCGAAATGCGCTTGGCAGCACCGCCGTTGCTCGAAATGCGGTAAATTCCCGGCTCGGCGGAAGCGCGCGGGCTCACAAGGTAACCGCCATTCCCCTTTTCGAAAACAATCGTCTTGCCGTCGGGAGAAAAGCGTGGGCGGGCATAATGGCCTGCAACCTTGGTAATCGCCCGACTGGTCCCGCCACTGGCTGCCACGCTGTGGATGGCGCCAAGCCCCGCATCGGTCCAGCGGACAAAGGCGATGGTCTTTCCGTCGGGTGACCATGTGGGATAGGCCTCCATAGCTTCGCTATCGTTGGTCAGGCGGCGCGGTTCGCCGCCGGCCACCGGCTTGACCCACAATTTACCCAGCGTTTCGAACGCGACCCTGCTGCCATCGGGCGACACGACCGCCCCGCGCGGGATTTTCGTTTCAAAACTGTCAGGTGCAACCTCCACAGGTGGGCGCGGCGGATCTATGACGCCGCGACTGTCATCAATGCGGAAAGCAATATTTTCGCTGGCACCACTTCCGACGTTCAGCTTGCGCAACTTTCCCCCAGCCCAGAATATCAATGCCGAACTGTCGGGTGTCCAGGCCATGTTGGGATAGACCCCCGTGACCGCCCAGGTTTCCTGCACGTCCTGATCGAGACTATCGTAAATCTTGCGGTCGGTCCCGGCCTCAAGGTCGCGCAAATAGAGTTTCGAACGGGTCTTTTCACGCCGCACATAGGCCAGTTTCTTGCCGTCAGGCGAAGGCGTGGGGCGTACCGCTCCGCCTTCACCACCGACAACAAACTCGATCTCTCCGGTTTCGATTGCATAGCGTTCGATGGCGAACAGCTGGTTGTTGGAGTCCTGCGCATATTCGAAGATCGGGCCTGGGGTTGTATTGCGCGTATAGTATATATGCTTGCCGTCGGGGGCGAAGATGGGTTCACCCAGCTCCTTCTGGTGCACCTCGTTGGGCTTCTTGACCAACGGCACACCGGCACCGCCAGAGATGTGATAAAGCCAGACCTCGCCTGTTCCGAGCGAACGCTGCGTAGTGAAATGCTTTTTCGCGGCAATGAACTGGCCGTCGGGGCTCCAGCTCGCCTGGTTGAGCAGGCGGAAATCTTCCTTTGTCAGCTGACGTTTGTCGCTGCCATCTGCATTCATGATCCAGATATTGTCGCCGCCGCCACGATCGGATGTGAAGGAAATGCGTTTGCCGTCGGGCGAGAAACGAGGTTGGGTTTCATAAGCCAGCCCCTCGGCGATACGTGTCGGAGCGCCTCCGGCAATGGGCATGGTATAGATGTCGCCCAGCATGTCGAAGGCAATCAGCCGACCATCGGGGCTGACATCGACATTCATCCATGTGCCTTCATCGACCGAAATCGGAATCTCGCGAATGGTGAGCCCCGGCGGCGCGTTCACATCCCACTTAGCCTCTTCCTTCTTATCCTGTGCGAACACAGCCGTCGACCAAAGCCCGCACATCGCAGCCAAAGCCAAAGTCGAACGGGAAACCGAAGCGAGATGTCTTTTCATCAGAGATCCTCCTGCTGATCGCTATTGGTCGGGCGATGCGGCAAGTCAATTGACTGTAAAAGTTCGTTTCGACGAACGACACTCTCGCCCCGTCTCACCTATCCCCCCGCCATTCATCCGACAGCAATCTGTAAAATGCAGTCACAAGCGACAACAGGAAGGGATTCGCTGTTTCGGGGGCAGTGGAGGTCGCAATATGACAGGAGTGTTTCGCGAGGGGCATAACCGGCCCCGTCCGCGTCGAAGGGAACCGCTACATCTGGGGCCGCCGCCCAATCCTTGGAAAAAGCGCGCGACGATCGGCATTCCATTGTTGTTCGCTGCTTTGGTCGCGATGTTGTTCGCGACCCGGGAAGCAGCAGCGCATCCCGCAACCAAGGCAAATGACGCGATCCTTGACCGTCCGATTGCGGGCGTGCGCAACAATTACTGGTATGATTATCGGTCCGACGTTGAGGAAGCCCAAAGCGAATTGCGCAAGGATCTGCGCCGCGCCAAATCCGATCAGGATGAGCGCGAGGCGTGGGCCGAATATCGGCGCGAGTTGCGCGATGCGCGTTCCGATTATCGCAAGGAGATGATCGAGAAAGGCTATATCCGCCGACGGGGCGTTGTCACCGTCGAAGGCTAGCCGAAGACCCGGTCTGCCTGCGCCACCGCATCGGATGCGCGCAATGCCGAAAGGATGCGCATCAGGTGCGGCAGATCGTGCACTTCAAGGTCAACCTCGAAAGTGTGGAAGCTCGCATCGCGCGCTGTCATCCGCAGATTGATGATATTGGCTTTGTGAAAACCGAAAATCCCCGCCATTTCGGCCAACATGCCGGGGCGGTTGTGGATAATCACGCGCATCCGGGCCGAACCGCCATCGCTTCCCTGCCCCCAGCTGAGGTCAAGCCAATCGCCTTCAGCATCGGCGCCCAACCGTTCGCAATGAATTGTATGGACATGCACCGGCAGCCCTTCGCGCCGTAGCCCGACAATGCGATCCCCCGGAACGGGATGGCAGCATTCGCCCAGCTCAAAGGAAACACCGGGCGTCAATCCGCGAATGGAAATAGCCCGCTCCTGCGACGGCCAGTCCTTTTCATCTTCGCCTGGATCGAAGCCGGGGACCAGCGCCACCATGACCCGACGGTCGCTCAATTTGCCCGAACCGATAGCAAACATCAGTTCATCCTCATTGTCCAGCTGCAACCGGCCCAGCGCAGCCTTGATCGCCTTTGCGCCGATCTTGCCGGGCAAGCGCGAGCAAATGTCCTCAAACAATTGCCGCCCCAGCTGGACAAGCTCATCCCGCTCGCGATGACGCACATGGCGGCGAATGGCTGCACGTGCCTTTCCGGTAGCGACAAAGTTCAGCCATGCCGGCTCCGGCTGGTGCGCTTTGCTTGACAGGATTTCGACCATGTCGCCGTTGTTGAGCAAAGTACGCAGCGGCACATGCCGCCCGTTCACCTTCGCTCCCACGGCGCGGTCGCCAAGGTCCGTGTGCACGGCATAAGCGAAATCAACCGGGGTCGATCCCTTAGGCAACTGATGCAAGGCGCCCTTCGGCGTGAATGCGAAGATGCGATCCTGATACATCGCCATACGCGTGTTCTCGAGCAGCTCCTCGGGATCCTGGCTGGTTTCGAGGATCTCGATCAAGTCGCGTAGCCAGCCTGCCTGCCCATCCGGCGCATCATCCTGTTTATAGGCCCAATGCGCGGCAAGGCCATATTCAGCGGCACGGTGCATTTCCTGACTGCGTATCTGCACCTCGACCCGCATATTCTGCGCAAACATGATCGTGGTGTGGATTGAACGATAGCCGTTGCGCTTTGGCGTCGAGATGAAATCCTTGAACCGGCCCGGCACCATCTGCCAGCGACGATGCAATACACCGAGTGCGCGATAGCAGCTTTCGGTATCCTCGACGACGATCCGGAAAGCGTTGATATCCGAAAGCTGCTCGAATGCCACATGGCGTTCCTGCATCTTCTTCCAGATCGAGTAAGGATGCTTTTCGCGTCCTGATACCCGGGCTTTGATTCCGGCCCGCTCCATCGAGCTGGCGATCGATTGGCTGATTTCCTCGATCAGCTTGTCGCCATTTTCACGGATCTGTTTGAGACGCCCGGTTATCGTTTGATATGCCTCCGGTTCCAGTTGCTCGAATGCCAGCAACTGCATCTCGTGCATATATTCGTACATGCCTATCCGCTCTGCAAGCGGGGCATAGATATCCATCGTTTCCTTGGCGATGCGGCGGCGTTTTTCGGGGCTCTTAATGAAATGCAGCGTCCGCATATTGTGCAACCGGTCGGCCAGCTTGACCAATAGCACGCGAATATCGTCGGAAATAGCGAGCAAAAATTTGCGCAAGTTTTCGGCGGCACGCTCATCCTCGGTTTGCGCCTCGATCTTCGAAAGCTTTGTTACGCCGTCGACCAGCCGGGCAACTTCGGGCCCAAAGCGGTTTTCGACATCTTCGATCGAGGTCAGCGTGTCCTCAACGGTATCATGAAGCAGAGCGGTGATGATGGTATCTTCGTCCATCTTCAACTCGGTCATAAGGCCCGCAACTTCTACCGGATGGCTGAAATAGGGGTCGCCGCTGGCACGCTTTTGCGAGCCGTGCATCTGCACCGTGAAAACATAAGCCCGGTTGAGCCGATCTTCATCGACGTCCGGATCATAAGCGCGGACCCGTTCAACCAGTTCATATTGGCGCATCATCAAAGCCAAAATGTGCTTTTTACGCTGCGATGCAACAGGAAAGTGGACGGAGCAGCATAAACTTGACGAACAGCGTCGAATTGTGGGGCCATAGAAAAACAATATTTCCTTGGTTCAGCGGTTTACGCCGTAGCTCTCAAGCGATTGCCGGAAAGAAATTGCAAACGGCCCACCCGACATTATCGTTCAATGCCTAAGGGGAGTGGCAATATGAAACAACGCGCTTTTTCAAGAGCTTCCAAAGGCCTTGTCTGCACCCTTGCTTTTGCGCTGTGCTTTGCCCCCGCTCATGCGACCCAGGACACAGCAGGCGGTACTATATCGGTTTCCTACGCCCCAGGAATTGACGAAGCATCCGACGAGCTTGCCACCATTCTTCGCGATGCCGCCATTTTTGAAGATCTGGCGAACGGGGTGAGCGAGACCATCCGCTTACCGGCCGATTTGTCGGTGCAGTTTCGCAATTGCGACACCGCCAATGCCTTTTACGAGCCGCGGTTACAGCAACTTGTAATGTGCTACGAACTGATGGGAATGCTTGCCCAAAATGCAGCTGCGGCGGGGAAAAGTGATGAGGAAATCGGCCAGGACATGATGTTCGCCAGCATCTTCTTTTTCTACCATGAGATGGGGCATGCGCTGGTGCACCAGCTCGACCTACCCATAACCGGGAAGGAGGAAGACGCCGTCGACGATATGGCTGCACTACTGCTGCTGGAAAATAATGAAGACGGCAGCGGCGGCGTTATGATCGCATCGGTGGTTCAGCAATTTGGAGAGCTGGCGATGAAGATGGCGGACATGGATTCCCTGCCCTTCTGGGGTCAGCACTCATTGGATGCGCAGCGCATGTATCATCTGATGTGCATGATATATGGCAGCAATAGCGAAGCTTATGCCGACTTGGTCAGCGATGACATTCTACCAAAGGAACGGGCGGAGCAATGCCCTTATGAATATAAGCAACGCGCGCGCAATTGGGAGCGGTTGATGGAAAACCATCTGAAGCCGGAGCCAGCTTAGGTCAGACAGGTCGAGCTGTTACAGGGCAAACAAAAAGCGCCGGTCGCGCACGCTGCACAAGGGGGAGAGGAGGCAGCAAGCGCAATCCGGCGCAGTTTGTTTCGGCCTTAGGGTCGGATGAAGGGGTGGCCTGTCAACCGACCGCGGTGTGTGAGAGCGGCCGAAATTCTCTCGAAATTGTACAGATCAGTCCTTTGCGAGGACGACCTTTTTCTTGGCATTGCAAGTTGCGATGTCGTCTGCTTCGAGAACGCGGTCTCCAGCCTTGAAGCTGGTCACTTCGCCGAATTCCTTGGCAACGCTGGCGCACACATTGCGCGGAGCCGAAGTGGCGACAGGCGCGCGGCAGCTGGTGCCTTCACATTGGAAGACAACGCCGCGGACAACAGCCTTCGAGCTCGCAGCCGGCTGTGCCAGTTCAACGGTGTAAAAACGACCGCTGTTGGCGTGGGCCTGCGGTGCGGCAAAAAGAAGCACGGCACTGGTTGCGACAGCGCCAACGAGCGCGCCAAAGCGCGAAGAAGTTTGGGAGAGGTTCATGTCATCAATCCTTTTTCTGGACCTTGTTCGTCAAACTCCGCCATCCCATTTCAGGCTTGGCCGGAATTCGAGCCCCTGGAAAACCAGTTGCGAATCGCCATCTATTCCACTAGGTTTTAAGTTGCAACTGAAAACTGATATTCGGCTGGCAAATTTTTGTTGTCACGTTAGGACAGACTGATGGGGAAATTGAGAGAGCCGTTAAGTGAAGTCGCCAATTGCGGCCTGCCTGCTGCATTGGAGGCGATTGGCGAACGATGGTCGTTCATGATCCTGCGTGCCGCCTTTAACGGCGTCCGGCATTTCGAAGAATTTCTGACCGAGATCGGTATTGCGCGGAATATTCTTGCCAACCGCCTGACACGATTGACCGAAGCGGGCATATTGCACCGCAGCCCCTGCCCCGACGACCGCCGCCGTGTCGAATATCGGCTGACCGCCAAGGGGCTCGATTTTCTGACAACAATGATCGCGCTGCGCCAATGGGGTGAGCGCTGGGCGACTGGCGTGCCTTCCAATCCGGTATTGTGCGACGCCCGCGACCACAAACCGATTCTGCCGGTAACGTTGCGCGGCCATGACGACCGGATATTGTCGCACATGGACCTTTGCTGGATTGATGTGTCCGAAGTGAAATCCGAAGGCCGGTCTTCGACAACCGAAGAATCTGCAAATGTTCGGCAATTGGGATCCGGCTGACACCGAATCCGTCTTTTGCATCGCAACATTGAAATTTTATTGCGACTCTGTTAAAGAGCTTTTCAAGCACCAGATTCCCGTCGCTTGGACGACGGACAGAAAAGAGAGTTTCAGACGACAGGCACCGGCATATTGGCAATAGCAGCTCGACTGATTTTGCCCGCCCAAGATGCCCTATACTTAATCCAGAAAGGGTCCGTATAATGGCGACTTCCGCTATATCCTTCGACGTTGGCGACTATGTTGTTTATCCCAAGCATGGCGTCGGTCGGGTTATTGAACTGCAGAACCAGGAAATCGCTGGCATGCAGCTTGAACTCTATGTTCTGCGCTTCGAAAAAGAGAAGATGACGCTTCGCGTTCCGGTCAACAAGGCCGAGAGCGTTGGCATGCGCAAGCTTTCTTCAGACAAAACGCTGAAGGAAGCTATGGAAACCTTGAAGGGCAAGCCCAAGGTCAAGCGCACCATGTGGTCGCGCCGCGCACAGGAATATGAAGCCAAGATAAATTCGGGCGACCTTGTATCGATTGCCGAAGTGACCCGCGATCTGTTCCGTCCGGACGACCAGCCCGAGCAGAGCTATTCCGAACGGCAGATTTTCGAAGCCGCCTCGAGCCGCCTCGCGCGCGAGCTGGCCGCGATGGAAAAAACCGATGAGCCGACCGCGCTCAAGAAAATCCTCGACGTTCTCAAGGTGTCCGCACCGCAATGGTACGAAAAGGCTGAATAAGCCAACCGCGCAACCACACAAAAGGCTCCCGGAAGGGGGCCTTTTTTATGCGGTCCGTTTGACCTTCCGGTTTGACCAGACAAGGCGCAATATGCATAACGCCACAGCATAGCCGCGTCGGGCGGCCTTACAGGTGCAAGGAAACCGCATGCAGCATCCCAAAGGCTCGTTCATATTGGCTGTTGCAGCATCATTGATGCTCACACAAACCCCATATCACGCCCATGCAGCGTCCAAAACGTTCCTTATTGGCAGCTTTGACGAATTAATTGTCGAGGGCGACATCATCGTCAAGCTAGACAATATGAAAGCACCATCGGCCAAAGCGAGCGGCGATCACAATCTGGTCGAGGCACTTAAGATCGAACGCAACGGATTGACCGTGCGGATCCGGGTGCAGGATTATGAGGGCACGACGCAAAATACCGGAATAGGCGATCCGCTGGTGGTCACATTGGGCGGACGCGGCGTGCGAAGGGTCAGCGTCGACGGAAACGGGCAGTTGGATATTAACCGCATCCGTTCGCCAGGCCTTCCAGTCACCATTAGAATTGCAGGCGCCGGGCAAATCAATGTCGGTCAAATCGAAAGCGATCGTATGGAGGCCAGCCTGGCAGGGACTGGCGGAATCAACTTTATGGCCGGGAAAGTTCGTACTGCGCGCTTTTCAATAAACGGAAGCGGCAAGGTGGACGCGCAGAAACTGTCGCTGATGCAGGCCAATCTCTTCCAGCAGGGCAATGCGACAACGCATTTGCTGGTCAATGAGAAAATCGACATTTCGAACAGTGGATCTGGAATGATCCAGATTGATGGCAACGCAACTTGCTTTGTACGCCAGCCCGGATCTGCCAAAATCATCTGCGGAAAGACCGCACAATGAGCGTATTGCGATGGATAACCATGATGTTTGCTGCAGCGGCATTGGCCAGCTGCAGCGGCCTGAGTGCCGGCAGCAATGCAACCAAAGCAAAAGGCTGCATAGCCGGAGCCAAACTTACACCCAGCGAAGCAGGTCTCGAACAAACGCAATTATGCATTGAGAGTGGCACCAGAACACACAGCTTTACCGTCGAAATCGCCCGAACATCGCCGCAACAGGCGAGAGGATTGATGTTCCGAAACGAACTGGCAGACGACAAGGGCATGATCTTCCCCTTTGGCGAACCACGGATGGCCAGCTTCTGGATGAAAAATACCGTTATCCCGCTGGACATCATCTTTGTTCGCGCGGACGGAAAAATTGAAAATATCGCCGCGAACACCACTCCCTACTCGACCGACCCGGTAGAATCATCTGCACCTGTCGCAGCTGTGCTCGAATTGCGCGGCGGCCTTACCGCTGAACTGGGCATCAAGCCGGGCGACACTGTCCGCTGGACTGCCCGCTAGTCGCCTTTTTGATTGCAAGCCCGGGCACTTCAGCCTAATCGGCGGCGCATGGGAATCTTGGCGAAAATCTTCACCTGGTGGGACGGTGCCACCATCGGCACAGCCTTTTACAGCGCGCGCAAAGGCGCGCTTGTGGGTGAGGACGAGCAGGGCAATCGCTATTATCGTTCGAAAGACGGCGCGCGGCGCTGGGTTATTTATAACGGCGCAAATGATGCAAGCCGGGTCGCCCCGGAATGGCATGGCTGGTTGCACGGAACCTTTGAAGGTGAGCCAGACAGCTACTTACCGCCAAAGCGGAAATTCGAGCTGCCGCAGTCGGCCAACCCGACAGGCAGTGAAGCCGCTTACAGGCCGCAAGGCGCGCTTGAACGCGGCGGCCATCGCGCGCCTTCAACCGGTGATTATGAGGCATGGAGCCCCGACGCGGCATGAGCCGGCTCATCTCTGCACTGGCTATTTCTGCTGCATTGATTCTGTCAGGCTGCAACAGCAGCGAACCGGCAGCTGAACCCAAAGCCAAGGCCAAAACCACAGCCAGCGCTGACAAACCTGTCTCGGCGGAGGGCGAGCAAATCGGAACGCCTATGGCGGAACGCGTCGCGATCATTGGCCTTTTGAACAAACGCAACGGCCAGACCCGCGATTTTGAAGTGAAGCCCGGTGAATCCGTTCGTTTTGGCAAGGTCGTCATCCGCGTGCGTGCGTGCGAAAAAACGGCACCTTGGGAATCCTATCAGGACCAAGGCGCTTTTGTGCAACTGATCGTGCGTCAACGTCCCGCAGGCACAAACGACGCTGAACGTTGGGCGCAGGTATTTTCAGGCTGGTTGTTCAAGGAAAATCCGGCCGCCAATATTGTGCAGCATCCGATTTATGACGTTTGGGTCAAGGAATGCAGAATGAGCTTCCCCGGCGAAGAAACGCCAGTGGAAGACCCGAAAGATGGTTCTGCCAGTAACCGATCGAGTGCGCCCCAATCTGCCCCGGCGGACAATGCCCCTGCTCCTGCCCCCGCTGCTCCCGCCGATGATGAGGCATCGGGCGGCGAAGGGGAGGCAACCGTCGAAACCTGATCTCGCAGGTCAACCAACGCGATCTCGAGCAATTCAAGATAGTGCTTCTGGCTGATTTCGATCGCCCCCAAAGATTGAAGATGTTCGGTCATAAACTGGCAGTCGAGCAAAGCAAAACCGCCCAGCTTCATCCGCGCAATCAGCCAAGCCATAGCCACCTTGGAAGCATCGGTAGTGCGTGAGAACATGCTTTCGCCGAAAAATGCCCTCCCCATCGCCAGCCCGTAGAGCCCGCCCACCATCCTGCCATCCCGCCAGCATTCGACACTATGTGCCAAACCCATTTGGTGCAGGCGCAGAAACGCCTGTTCAATATCGGAGTTGATCCATGTTTCCTGCCTGTCATCGGTGCTTTCGGCGCACAGGCGGATCACGCCCGCAAAGTCCCTGTCGCCGGTAACTTCAAAACGGTCCTGCCGGATGGTTTTGGCCAGCGATTTCGAGACGTGGAAGCCGTCGAGCGGCATGATCGCGCGCTGTTGCGGCTCAACCCAGAAAGATTCCCTATCCTCGCGTGAGTCCGCCATGGGGAAAATGCCGTGGGCATAAGCACTCAAGAGCAGGTCGATATTGATCGGCACATATGCACCCTATCAATATTTGCGCCGAATGCCAGTTTCGGCTAAGGGCGCGGAAGAACCCCGGCCAGCCTATCTTCACCGAGTCCCGCTGGCACCGGGGTGATTTGTTTTTAACGGGATATGCCGATGACACGCCGCCGCAAAATCTATGAAGGCAAGGCCAAGATTCTTTACGAAGGTCCCGAACCCGGCACGCTGATCCAATATTTCAAGGATGATGCAACCGCGTTCAACGCCCAGAAAAAGGGCACGATCAGCGGCAAGGGCGTGATCAACAATCGCGTCTCGGAACATGTCTTCACTCGACTGGCGCATATCGGCATCCCGACGCACTTCATCCGCCGCCTGAACATGCGCGAACAATTGATCCGCCAGGTAGAGATCGTGCCGATCGAAGTTATCGTCCGCAACGTCGCAGCCGGCACATTGTCGAAGCGGTTGGGCATCGAGGAAGGGACCCCTCTGCCCCATACGCTTCTCGAATATTGCTATAAGGATGACAGTCTTGGCGACCCGCTGGTTGCCGAAGAGCATATCGCGTGCTTCGGCTGGGCGAGCCAGGAAGAGATGCAGGACATCTCCTCAATGGCGATCCGCATCAACGATTTCATGTGCGGCATGTTCGCCGCAATCGGCATTCGCCTGATCGATTTCAAACTTGAATTTGGTCGTCTCTATGACGGCGATTTCAGCCGCATCATCCTTGCTGACGAAATCAGCCCGGATGGTTGCCGCTTGTGGGATATCGAAACCGGCGAAAAGCTCGACAAGGATCGCTTCCGTCGCGACCTTGGCGGTGAAGCCGAAGCCTATCAGGAAGTCGCACGCCGCCTTGGCCTGATGCCCGAAGAAGGCGAAGGCGCAGTACTCGACATGGTTACGCACCGCCTGCGAAAGGGCAAATGATTTCGACCAATGGCGGTTGCCATTGCTGAAAAACCGGCGATAAACAGCGGCATGGGGAAATCCTTTGCTGTCATAGCCTTGGCGCTGCTTTCGGGCGCGCTGATCGTCGCAACTCCTGCTTCGGCAGCGCCTGCCGCTCCGGCAGGTGCGACGCGAACGGCGCCGTGGAACAGCGAGACCACCGAACTCGAGGCCGACAGCCGTATCATCTATGGTCGCCTGCCCAACGGCCTCCGCTATGCCATCCGCCGCAACGAACGGCCCGAAAACCAGGTACTGGTGCGGCTCGCCTTCGAATTCGGTTCGGCTGCGGAAGCAGATGACGAGCAAGGCCTCGCCCATTTTATCGAACATATGGCCTTCAACGGATCGACCAATGTCCCCGAAGGCGAAATGGTGCGTATGCTTGAAAGGCTTGGTCTTTCCTTTGGCGCAGATACCAATGCGTCGACCGGGTTCGTTCGCACTCAATATAAGCTGGATCTTCCCAAGGCCGATCCCGCTTTAATCGAACGCGCGCTCTTCCTGATGCGCGAAACGGCCAGCGAAATCAGTTTCAACTCTGGCGCAGTTGATCGTGAGCGCGGCGTCGTCATCGCTGAAATGCGCGACAGGGAGAATTTCAACTTCCAGCGAAACCGCGCGGCGAGCGAACTCCTATATCCCGACAGCTATTTTTCAACGCGCTATCCCATCGGGAAGCTTGATGTACTGCAGAATGCATCAGCGGAAAAAATGAAATCATTGTACCGGAAATGGTATGTACCGGATCGCGCACGACTGGTCATAGTCGGGCCAATCGATCCGGCGGCTATCGAACGCGAAATTGTTCGCAAATTTTCCAACTGGCAGGGCTCAGGCGCGACACTGGGCGAAATCGACCGATGCAGTTTCGACAATGACCGACCAGCAAAAGCCGCCATTTTCAGCCATCCTGAGGTGTACGAAGCCCTCAACATCGAACAGATTGTCGCTGACAAGAAACGCCCCGATACATTCGAACGGGCGTTACTCGACCTTAAAATGGGTATGGCTGCGGCAATCGTCGCTGACCGGATTTCGCGCAAAAGCCGCAATGAAGATATTCCGCTGCTCAACAGCGGTCTCTCATTTGCAGCTGGTTTTTGCGATCAGCATGCGCGCGTCGGCATGACGATTGCAGGCAAGGATGGCAGCTGGAAAACCGTGTTACCGATTGTCGAACAGATGGTGCGTCAGGCGGTTGAATTTGGCTTTTCGGAACAGGAAATTTCCGAGCAGATTAAAAGGTATGACGCGGCTTTCGACAATGCGGTCAAAAGCGAACCCACAACCGTCAGCAGCAGCTTTGCCAACGAACTGACCAATCTGGACGACGATATCGTAACGAGCGCTGAATACAGACTGCGCCTGTGGAAGCAGTTGCGCCCCTTCATGACTAAGGACGCCGTCTCCCGGGAATTCGCGCAATGGTATGGCCGCCTTGATCGCCCGCGCATTTTCCTCTCCAGCAAGAATTCCGATCCAGCCACGCCAGAAACGCTGCTCGCTGCCTTCTCCGAAAGCCGTAAGCAGCCTGTTGAAGCCCCAACGCAGCGTGCCTCCCTCGAATGGGGTTACACCGATTTCGGTCCGCGCGGCGATGTTGTGGAGGATAAGAGTATTGCCGACCTCGGCATTCGCACGGTCCGTTTTTCAAACAATGTCCGGCTTAACATCAAACGCACTGACTTCGAGAAAGATCGCGTCCGCTGGACCTTGCAGATCGAAGGTGGAAAGCTTTCGCTGCCCACGGCCGACCAGCCGCTCGGCATGTTCATGGATGGGGCCTTCGCAAGCGGCGGGCTGGGCAAATATGACATTGACGATCTGCGTGCTGTATTGGCCGGTACAACCGCCAGCCCGGCCTTCGCTTCCGCGCCAACCTATTTTGGCGGGGCTGGAGCAATTGTGTCAAAAGACCTTGAACGGCAAATGCAGTTGCTCGCTGCTTATGTAACCGATCCGGGATATCGGGAGGAAGCCGTCAAGCTGTTCCGCAGGCCCCTGCCGGAATTTTACGCGAGGTTGGACGCAACCCCCGGATCAGCGCTGACCATCGGTCAGGCGCGGATCATGAACGGCGACGATCCACGTTTTGTGCTTCCGCCGATCGATGCGTTGCTTGCAGCCGATTTCGAGAGATTGAGAGCCGCCATTGGTACCCAGTTGCAAAGTGGCGCGATCGAAGTCGGTCTTGTGGGAGATGTGGACGAGGCGGCAGCGATTGATACAATTGCGCGCACTGTTGGTGCCCTTCCGCAACGGTCCAGCAAAGAAGTTGACTTCGGCTCAGCCAAAACGACCAGCTTTACTGGCAGTTATGGCATCCATACGCTTTACCATCGGGGCGAAGCCAACCAGCTGAGCTGGCGGCGCGTCTGGTCAACGACAGACGATTCGGATTTCAGGCTGGAACAGACGATGTCCCTGCTGGCGGACATCGCCCGCATCCGCCTGATTGATGAATTGCGCGAAGGATTGGGAGCCACCTATGGGGCTGGCGCAGGATCAGACATGTCAGATGTCTATCCGGAACGCGGCATGTTTACGATATCGACCAGTGGCGACCCCAAGGACCTCGAAAAGATCGAAGCAGCCGTGGATGAAGTTGTCGCCGAACTGCTGGCAGCACCGGTAAATGCAGACTTGTTCGAGCGGGCGCGCAAGCCGACGCTCGAAAGCTATGCCGATTGGAAGAAACGCAATGCCACCTGGATGGATATCGTCGACGAGGCGCAATCAGCCCCTGATCGTTTGCAACGCTTTCGCATAAGCGAGGAGCAATATCGCTCAATCACGCCGCAACAGGTGTGGGAGGCCGCCAAGCGGTTTCTCGATCCGAAGAAGAGCTATACTTTCAGGGTCGTGCCAAAAGTGGCAGTGCAAAACTGAAGCTGCGTCAGCCTTTGGTCTTGTAGCCGCATAAAATGCCGAGCACGAACGACAGGAACAGCGCAAGCTGGACTTCGTGGAGCGTATATTGGCTCCAACCGAAAATCTCGTTTCCGAAGCCGAATACTCCGACAAAAAGCGCTGCTGCAAGCCCGACCATATGCCACCTCTGCGGGTATTCGCCCGCAATCAACCCTTCATCTGCTTACGCTACTGCGTCTAAGGTCAAACAATGGTTGGCGGCTTCGGTTACCCCAAATTAACCCTGATGCCCCCCTTGTTTCCCTGTCCGGCAAAGCTATAGGGGGCGCAGTTTCCGCAATCAGGGCAGCGCCATGAAAACCCGCATCTTCGTCACACTGAAAAACGGGGTTCTTGACCCGCAAGGCAAGGCTATTCACCACGCGCTTGAAGGTCTTGGCTTTCAGGGTATCAGCGACGTCCGTGCCGGTCGCCTGATCGAGATCGAACATGAGCCGGGTATCACAACCGCGCAGCTTGAAGATATGTGCCGCAAACTGCTCGCCAATATGGTGATCGAGAATTTCGAGATCGAACAGAAAGGCTGATCGCTATGCGCGCAGCAGTCATCCAGTTCCCAGGGTCCAATTGTGATCGCGACATGGCAGTTGCCATTCGTGAAGTTACCGGTGCCGACACGTCGATGGTCTGGCATCGGGAGACGGAATTGCCCGCTGGTCTTGATCTGATCGCGGTGCCCGGCGGCTTTTCCTATGGTGACTATCTGCGTTCAGGTGCGATGGCTGCGCGTTCGCCCGTGATGCAGGCCGTTGTCGCCGCTGCGGGACGCGGCGTTCCGGTTCTGGGCGTGTGCAATGGCTTCCAGATACTCACCGAAGCAGGGTTGTTGCCGGGTGCTTTGATGCGCAATGCCTGTATCCGCTTTGTCTGCCGCGAAGTGAAACTGACTGTCGAAAACAGCCAGTCGATGTTCACCAGCCGCTATCAAGCAGGTGAAGAAATTATCATTCCGGTGGCGCATCATGACGGCAATTATTTCGCCGATGAAGCCACGCTGGACCGCCTCGAAGGCGAAGGTCGGGTCGCATTCCGTTACGCCGAAGAGGTAAACGGGTCTGCGCGCAACATTGCAGGTATCTTGAACGACGCCGGCAATGTCCTCGGCATGATGCCGCACCCCGAACGCATGATCGAGGCTGTACAGGGTGGATCAGATGGACGTCGGCTCTTCGAGGGCCTGATCCGCGAGATCGCCTGACATTTCTGTCTTGGGTTTTGGCTTGGGCTGTAGCCAACGCCCTACCAGTAATAAGACCGACGGCCAGAACATCGTATTCCAGATATCGTGCCAGTGCGCGGCGTCAGGCTGAAGTGCGTCAGCTGCGCCTTCCGCCTTCATATCGATCCATTCAACCGTGCAAGCCATGGCCAAAACGGCCAACCAGGCGAGCATCCAGCCGCCACGCCAGCGCCACATCAGCCGGACGAACAGGAACAGCCCCATTCCAGCATAGATGTGCAAGGCATCCTTGCCGAGACCCGTAAAGCCCAACATCACGACCTTGAACTGCTGGAAATCCAGCGGGGTATAACCGAAAAGCATGCGGTTCAGACCTGCGTTTTGAAGGGAGTGAAGTTGGTACCTTCATCGAACAGGTCGACGCCTTCTTTCCGTTTCAGCCAGCCCACAACCATGTAGGTAACGGGCGTCAGCACGACTTCCCATATAACCTTGAGCCCCCAATTGGTGACCATCACCGTGACAACAGCGTCATTCTCCCAAACACCCCAGAAGGCCAGCGGGTAAAATATCAGGCTGTCGACTCCCTGCCCCACCACTGTCGACCCGATGGTGCGCGACCAGAGATGTCGGCCCTGCGTCCAGATTTTCATCCTCGCCATGACATAGCTGTTGACGAACTCGCCCGCCCAAAACGCGACGATCGACGCGAGCACGATACGCGGAACCTGCCCGAACACACTCTCATAGGCCGCTTGCCCTTCCCAGCCGGTGGCAGGTGGCAGGCTGACGACAACCCAGCTCATGAAAGCCATGAATATCAGACCGACAAAGCCTGCCCAGATCACCCGCCTGGCGCGCGCATAGCCATAGACCTCGGTTAACACGTCGCCGATGACATAACCGAGCGGGAAGAAGAGAATACCTGCGCCGAAAACCCAAGGCTCACCGCCGATTTCAATGGCCGCAGGTTTTGCGGCACCGATAACGTTGGAAAGCAGCAACACCGCCACAAACGCTGCCATAACAAAGTCATAGTAACGGAAATGCCGGCCGGTCATTTCAGCGGCGCTGTGCGCTTCTATTGCTCGATTGCTCATCCCGTCGCCATATCCCGCTTTGCACACTCGCGCAAAGTGGTTATTGCGCAGCCAGCGCGCGCCCTTAGCTCAGCTGGATAGAGCGCGAGACTTCTAATCTTGAGGCCGCAGGTTCGACTCCTGCAGGGCGC
Source organism: Sphingorhabdus sp. (assembly GCF_035329025.1). GTDB lineage: Bacteria > Pseudomonadota > Alphaproteobacteria > Sphingomonadales > Sphingomonadaceae > Sphingorhabdus_B. Next base: position 37,922 of record NZ_DAOLHN010000001.1, read on the forward strand.
GCCACTTTCAAATTCATTCGGCCATGGCAGCTAGCAAGCACACACCCCCTTGGTCACCTTCACCTGCCGGTGAACTTTGCCGGGCGCTTCTCCATGAAGCTGGCAATTCCTTCCTTGAAATCAGCGCTCTGGAATAAGGGCAGCAACTGGAGATACACATGCTGCACATGGGTGTCGAAAGTCTCCTCCATGCCCATACGCATAAGCCGCTTTGCGCCTTGCACCGCCAATGGAGCGTTGTTGGCAATCTCTGTCGCCAATTCCCGTGCGCGCGCCGCGACCCGACCGCTCGGCACCACTTCATTGACCAACCGCTCCTTAAGGCAATCTTCTGCAGACAATGTGCGGCCAGTGAAGATAATCTCAGCTGCTTTCGCCCAGCCGAGCATGCGTGGCAGGAACCAGGTTCCACCGGATTCGGGCAGCACACCCCTTTTCACAAATGCGGCGGCCAATTTGGCGTCGTCCGCCATTACGCGGATATCGCAGCCTAGAGCCAGGTCCATGCCATAGCCGGCGGCAGATCCATTGAGGGCGGCGATCACGGGCTTATCGAGCGCGTGCAGGACTGTCGGCGGGGTATTCCGTAGATCAATCGTCGCTCCAAATGTCGCGGACGACGATCCGATACCTTCACCCTTTTGCGCCTGCCCCAAATCCAATCCGGCGCAAAAAGCCCGGCCACTGCCGGTTAAGATGATGACGCGGACATCACGGTCAGCCCCGGCCTTTACCAACAAGCGAGTCAGTTCATCGAGCATCGGGCCGGAAATGGTATTCATGCGCTCCGGCCGGTTCAACGTCAGCGTTGCGATACCATCTGACACATCATAGCTGACGTCTTCGCTCATTTATCTCTCCTCTTTCCTACGCTTGCATCCTATATGCGGCAGCATCCCCGTTTGGCCAAATGCAAGATAGTTGCGTAGCGAAACGAAATGTGGATGCAATAGTGCTGCAGTAAGTCTTTAGCTGTTCCTGCTCAGTCGATGGGCGTTGTTGTCGTATTTTCGTAACATGGTCGAAGCATAGCTGTTATTGGAATTTTGGGAGGTAGCTTTGACGGGCAGGAAGTTAATCGAGGGCGAGGCCGGCATGTCCCATTCCCGATACTTCAACCGTGAACTCAGCTGGTTGCAGTTCAACCGCCGCGTGCTTGAAGAGGCGTCCAATCGCAGCCACCCTTTGCTGGAGCGACTCCGCTTCCTGTCGATTTCGGGCAGCAACCTCGACGAATTTTTCATGGTTCGTGTCGCTGGTCTGCGTGGTCAGCAAATCCGCAAGATCGAAGAACTCTCCGTAGACGGCATGACCGCGAGTGAACAGCTCGAGGCGGTGACCATAGAGGCGGATGCGTTGATGGCAGACCAGCAAAAGCTGTGGCAGCAACTGCGCAAGCATCTGGCGAAAGAGGGTATCGCCGTTATCGATCCCTCAGAAATCGGCAAAAAGGCCGAAGCAGCCGTTGAGCAACATTTCCGCGAGCAGATTCTGCCCGTTCTTACACCGCAGGTACTCGATCCCGGCCATCCATTTCCTTTCATCCCCAATCTTGGACTGAGCGTCATCTTCGAGATGCGGCGGCTTCATGACAAGGAATTGGTGCGGCAGTTGATCATGATACCTTCGGCCCTGCCCCGCTTCATCCGCGTGCCCGGCTCACGACGGCGCTTTGTGCCTATTGAAGAATTGATCAAATCCTATGTCGGCCTTCTGTTTCCAGATCATAAATTGCTGGCGGCAGGCGCGTTTCGCATCCTTCGTGACAGCGACATAGAGGTTGAGGAAGAAGCCGAAGATCTTGTCCGCTATTTTCGCAGCGCGATCAAAAGGCGCCGACGCGGCCGGGTCATCAGGTTGAAAATGCAGCGCGGGCTGCCGTCACGCATTCAGAAACTGATCCGGCACGCCTTGGGTGGCGAGGAATCGATCGTAACCGAAACAATCGGTTTTCTGGGCATTGGCGATCTGGCGCAACTGGTCGAAGAAGACCGAAAAGCCCTGAAATTCAAACCCTATACACCGCGATTTCCGGAACGCATTTTGGAACAGGATGGCGATTGCTTCGCCGCAATCCGCCAGAAAGACATTGTCGTCCACCACCCCTATGAAAGCTTCGACGTCGTGCTCGCCTTCCTGCAACAGGCGGCGGCTGATCCCGATGTTCTTGCGATCAAGCAGACCCTGTATCGCGCAGGCAAGCAATCTGCTGTTATCCGTGCCCTCTGCGATGCCGCAGAGGCCGGAAAATCCGTCACCGCTGTTGTCGAACTCAAGGCGCGCTTCGATGAAGAGCAGAATCTGATGTGGGCCTCGCAGCTTGAAAATTCGGGCGTGCAGGTAATTTACGGCTTCGTCGACATGAAGACGCATGCGAAAATTTCGATGGTCGTCCGACGGGAGAATGGCGGCATCAAAACCTACTGCCATTTTGGCACAGGCAATTACCACCCGATCACGGCACGGATTTACACCGACCTCAGTTTCTTCACCGCCGACCCCCGGCTGGGGCGCGATGCCGGGCAAATTTTCAATTTCGTCACAGGTTATGTCGAACCGCACAACCTCGAGATGCTTTCCATGAGCCCGCTCGGGATGCGCGAGAAGATTATGGAACTGATCGACGCCGAAATCGCTTTCGCCCGCAACGGGCAACCCGCATCGCTTTGGGCCAAACTGAACTCACTGGTCGATCCACAGATCATCGAAAAGCTTTATGAAGCCAGCGAGGCGGGTGTCGAAATTGACTTGGTTGTCCGCGGTATTTGCTGCCTGCGTCCCGGCGTAAAGGGCATGTCATCGCGAATCCGTGTCAAATCGATCGTTGGCCGCTTCCTCGAGCACAGCCGGATATGGGCATTCGGCAATGGTCAGGAAATGCCAAATCCCGGTGCGCGCGTATATATTTCCTCTGCCGACTGGATGAGTCGCAATTTTGACCGGCGGGTTGAATATATGCTGCCGATCGAAAACCCGACGGTGCACGACCAGATCCTCGATCAGGTTATGGTCGCCAATCTGATCGACAATGAGCAAAGCTGGAAACTGACGCCGTCTGGTGAATATGTAAGGTTGAAACCGGAAGGCCGCCGTTTCAATCTCCACCAATATTTCATGACCAATCCGTCGCTGTCCGGTCGTGGCGGCGCCTTGGCCCAACGCAACGACGTTCCAAAGCTGGACCTCGTTCGCCAGTAAGCCTATTCGCCGAACATGATCCAATCCCCCCGCGCCGTCATCGACATCGGTTCGAACGCGATCCGTCTGGTCGTCTATGGCGGTCCCGCCCGTGCACCCATGCCCATCTACAACGAAAAAGCGCGTGTCGCGCTTGGGGAAAGCGTCGCAAAAAGCGGAGGGATAACACCCGAAACCATGGAGCAGGCTATCGCCGCCCTGCAGCGGTTTGATGCCCTGACAATTGCAATGAACGTCGGTGAGCGTCATGTCGTCGCCACCGAAGCTACCCGACAAGCCAAAAATGGCGGCGAGTTTCTGCTGCGGGCCGCCAAGGCAGGTGTGCCCATAGATCTCATCACAGGTGAGGAAGAAGCGCGTGCTTCAGCACTGGGCGTCGTTTGCGACATGCCATGGGCAACCGGATATGTCGCCGATCAGGGCGGCGGCAGCCTTGAACTGGCCAAGGTGGAAAATGGCGAACCGCAGCAACCGCTTTCCATGCCATTCGGGACGATACCGCTCTCCAAAAGCCCAGAATGCAGCCCCAAATCCATTGCGCACGATATTGAAGAGAGGATCGAAGAGACCGACGGATTTGAGATCCGCAAAAATCTTCCCCTGCATCTTGTTGGCGGGGCATGGCGGACCCTTGCCCAATTGCATATGCACGCAACCGGCTACCCGCTGACGATTTTGTCCAACTATTCGATGCCGCTGGATGCAGGCAAGACACTAGCGGAATTGGTCGCCAATCGATCGGCAATGGAGCAATCGGGTGTCGTTTCGAACGCACGCCTGCCATTCATGTCGACAGCCTATTCGACCATGGAGGCACTGATACGTGTCTTTGAGCCGTCCGAAATTATTGTCAGCGTCTATGGACTTCGCGAAGGCCTGCTTTTCGATCGCCTTTCAAGCGAGCAACGAAACGAAGATCCCCTGATCGCTGCCGCCCGGCACGAGGGCGCGCGCTTATCGAGATTCGCCTATCATGGAGACCGGATTGCGAACTGGATCGCGCCGATTTTCATGCATGACCCGCAACCGCTGCACCGGCTCCGCAAAGCGGTTTGCCTGCTTGCCGACAGCGCATGGAACAGCCACCCTGAGTATCGCGCAGAACATGCCGCCGAACTTGCGTTGGAAGGCAATTGGCCTGGTGTTACTGCATCGGATCGCGCCGTTATGGCAGCGGGGCTCTATGCATCCTATGGCGGCAAGAAAACCCGACCACCTTTATTGTCCCTGCTCGCAACCGATGACCTGCTCGACCGCGCAACGCTGTGGGGGCTTGCAGTCCGGCTAGCCCAGCGCCTCGATGGTGGAACAGGCATTGGCCTGGAGGGCGTTGCCCTTATGCAGGAGAGCAAAAACCTGAATCTGCAATTCGAGCCGGAATTTGCCCATCTTGATTCACCCACGGTGCGGCGGCGTCTCAAACAGTTGAACGATATCTTTGTCGGGAAATCGACTTAGTTCACAATAGGACATTTCTGCATTCAACCCGCCACAGACATGGAAGATTCTTGATGTTAGCATAGCCTGGGTCAGACGATTTGGGCGGAGGGTAATTATGGCAGTCATCGCGATCTACAGCCCCAAAGGCGGCGTCGGCAAATCGACCATGGCGGTGAACCTCGCCTGGTGTTCATCGACAATCAGCAATAAACGAACTTTGCTGTGGGAACTCGATCCGCAACGCGGTGCATCCTATCTTTTGGGGGAGGATGAAGAGCACGGGAAACCCGCTTTTTCGGTCTTCTCAAAAGACCGTCCGGCCAGTTCGATCATCACCGCAACCGAAATTGAAGGCCTTGATTTACTGCCTTCCGACGGCAGCTTGGTCGAACTCGATTCCTATTTCAGCCAGTTGGGCAAGAAACGCCGCCTCGCAAAAATCGCGGAAGGACTGCAAAGCGAATATCAGGTCATCATTCTCGACTGCCCGCCTGTCATGAACGAAGTCGCGCGACAGATCATGCGCGCCGCGGACCTGATAATAGTACCATTATCGCCTTCCCCGCTGGCTAGACGATCGCTTGATCTGGTTCGGCTGGAGCTATCAAGAATCGTCAAATCGCATGCAGCGATATTACCAGTCTTCTCGATGATCGATCGTAGGCGATCCCTGCACCGTGACGCTTGTGCGGGACAACCCGACTGGCCGATCATTCCGATGTCGAGCGCGATCGAGCAGGTTGCTGTCCGCCGTGCCCCTATTGGTGCATTTCAGCGAAGTTGCCCCGCGTCAGCCGCCTTCATAAATTTGTGGAAGGGTATCGAGGTGAAACTGGAGAAAATGCGATAACCGAAACGGTTGTTGTCATTTTACTATCTTGAAGCCTTAGCCAAACTGTCACGATACCCTCGCAGAATCGCAACAGCACCCGCCTAATGCGCGCCTCGCAATAACAACTGCGAGGGAAAATCATGCGTACCGCCACTCTCTTCCTGCTTTCGACTTCGGCGCTCGTTTCAGCGCCGGCATTCGCCCAGCAAACAACACCTGCCGCTGATGAAGCAACTGCAGAAGGCGAGATTGTCGTCTTCGGCCAAGGCCAGACCCGTCAGGTACAAGAACTCAAGACAGAAGATGTAACCATCCTCGCGCCCGGCACCAGCCCGTTGAAGGCAATCGAAAAGCTTCCCAGCGTGAATTTCCAGTCGGCTGACCCGTTCGGCACCTATGAATGGTCGAGCCGCGTCACCATTCGCGGGTTCAACCAAAACCAGCTTGGGTACACACTCGATGGCATTCCGCTCGGCGATTCAACCTATGGTAACAATAACGGCCTGCACATTGGCCGTGCGATTGCGCCTGAAAATATCGGCATCACCCGCGTTTCACAGGGCGCCGGCTCAATCGGCACGCAATCGACCAACAATCTCGGCGGCACGCTGGAATTCTTCTCCTATGACCCGACCGATGGCTTTGGCGCTGATGCCAATCTGACGTACGGTTCGGAAAACACCATTCGTGCCTTTGCGCGCGTCAACTTTGGCGAGAGCGATGGCATTCGCGGTTTCATCTCCGGCACCTATCACAATGCGGAAAAATGGAAGGGCGGCGGTGACCAGCGTAACTGGATGATAAATGCGAAAGCGATCATCCCTGTGGGTGAGGCGGAATTCGACGCCTATTTCAGCTATTCGGATCGCGCCGAACAGGATTATCAGGATCTGTCGCTCGAGATGATCAACCGCCTCGGCTATGATCATGACAATTATTTCCCGGACTATGCAAAGGCCATCGCCGCAGCGCAGGGCGTTTTCGTCGCCCCGATCAACAATCTGGACGACAGCTATTATGATGCATCGGGCCTGCGCAAGGACACGCTGGCGGCTTATGGCCTGACGGCCCCGCTCGACGAGGGCGTGACCTTCAAGATCAAGGCTTATTACCACGACAACACCGGCCAGGGCACTTGGGGCACACCTTATGTTCCCAGCCCCAACGGCGTCCCGATGTCGGCGCGTACCACCGAATATGATATCCAGCGCGGCGGCGTATTCGGCTCACTGGAAGCCGAAGTCGGCGATCACAATATCAGCGTCGGCGGCTGGTATGAGCATAATGATTTCACCCAGGCGCGCCGTTTTTACGCCTACCAAAGCCTGACCACTCCGGGTCTCGATCACACCAAATTCCTGCGCAACCCGTTCTTCACGCAGTGGCTGTTCGATTTCAACACCGACACGCTGCAATATCATGTGCAGGACAAGATCAGCATGGGCGATCTGACGATCAACCTTGGATGGAAGGGTTTTCAGGTCAACAATGAGGCCGACCCGCGCGTTCAGGGTACGCTCGCTGCCGGCAAGATCAAGTCGCGCGACTGGTTCCAGCCGCATGCCGGCGTCGCTTATAAGCTGAGCGGCAATGCAGAGGTATTCGGTGGCTTTACGCAGGCCACCCGTGCCTTCGTTTCCTCAGCAACCAGCGGTCCTTTCTCAACCACACAGGCTGGTTTTGATGCACTGCGGACACGCGGCTTGAAGCCAGAGGAATCGGATACCTACGAGCTCGGCGCTCGTTTCAACAACGCGACCTTCAACGGCGTATTGGGTGTCTACTTTGTCAACTTCCGCAACCGACTGCTCGGCATCCCGACCGGTCCCGGGATTGTCGGCAACCCGTCGATCCAGCAGAATGTTGGCTCGGTGCGTTCGCTCGGTTTCGAAGCAGCTGGCGATGTGCGGCTGGGTGGCGGGCTGACACTGTTTGCTTCCTATAGCTACAACGACGCGACCTATCGCGACAATGTGATTGTACCGGGCGTGACCCCTGTCACCATCCCGACAAAAGGCAAAACGCTTGTCGATACGCCTAAGCACATGCTGAAGGGCGAAATTGCCTATGACAGCGACAGCCTCTTTGGCCGCATCGGTGCCAATTATATGAGCAAGCGCTACTTCACCTACACCAACGACCAGTCGGTTGGCAGCCGCGTGCTCGTCGATGCAACGCTTGGCTATCGCTTCAACATGGGCATGCGCAAGCCGATCGAGGTTCAACTCAATGCAACCAACCTGTTCGACAAGCGCTATGTTTCGACCATCGGGTCGAACGGCTTTGGCAATAGCGGCGATAACCAGACCCTTCAGGCTGGTGCACCGCAACAGTTCTTTGTAACTGCAAAGGTCGGTTTCTGATGCGCAGGATGCCCCGCTTTATCGTCGCGCTGGCTGCGCTTGTTCCTGCCGCCAGTCAGGCCGAACCCGTGCTTTTAATCTCTATCGACGGGTTGCAACCCGCCGATGTGATCGAAGCCGAAAAGCGGGGCATCAACATCCCAAATCTGAAACGTTTCGTCAAAGAAGGTAGCTACGCCAGCGGCGTCACAGGCGTGCTGCCTTCGGTGACCTATCCCAGCCACGCGACCCTGGTGACAGGTAAAAGTCCCGCCGAGCATGGCATAGTCGGCAATACCGGCTTTGATCCGATGCAGATAAACCAGTCGGGCTGGTACTGGTATGCCAGCGACTATAAGGTACCTACATTGTGGGATGCTGCAGCTAAGGCTGGCCTCAAGACCGCCAATGTCCACTGGCCCGTTACCGTCGGGCAAAACGCCATCCGCTACAACCTGCCGCAAATCTGGCGCACCGGGCATGAGGATGACGTCAAGCTGATGAAAGTACTGGCCACCCCTGGATTGGTGGACAAGCTGGAAGCATCACTAGGCGTTGCCTATGCCCAAGGTATTGATGAGAGCATCGCGGGTGACGAAAACCGGGCGCGTTTTGCCGAGGCACTGATCCTCTCTGAAAAGCCGGATTTCATGACCGCCTATTTCACCGCGCTCGATCATGAGCAGCATGAAAAAGGGCCGGACACAAAAGATGCCCACCAGATTCTCGAACGCATCGACGCCATTGTGGGCAAATTGGTCGCGGCCCAACTGAAAGTGCATCCGGATGCGGTGATCGCGATCGCGTCGGATCATGGCTTTGCCGCGACCACAACCGAGATCAACCTGTACCGCGCCTTTATCGATGCCGGGCTGATGATGCTGGGTGCCGATGGCAAAATCAAAGAGTGGCAGGCCGCCCCCTGGAACTCCGGCGGTTCGAGCGCCATCATGCTCGCTGATCCTGCCGATGAATCATTGGTCGCGCGCGTCGAAGCCCTGCTCAAAAAGCTGAAGTTCGATCCGGCAAACCGGATTGCGGCTATAGCAGATCGCAACGAAATCGCTCAGATGGGCGGCAATCCGAAAGCCAGTTTCTACGTCAATTTTGAATTCGGTGCTTATGGAGGCGGCTTCAAAGGTAAAGATGCGCCCTTGGTCTCTGCATCGGGCAGCAAAGGCACGCATGGCTATTTCCAGTCGGGCGGGAATATGCGGTCTTCCTTCCTGATTATGGGTAAAGGCGTCACCGCAGGCAAAAATCTTGGCGAGATTGACATGCGCAGCATCGCCCCGATGCTGGCTGACAAACTCGGCGTCGCGCTGCGCTGAAGTCCGCCTTCCGGCTCAAAAACCCTGTTTGAATGTTGTGAACACAAAGAGTCACGATTCTGTCATTTGAAGGTTGCAGTTAGGATTTAACTCAGACCTGCGGATTTTATGCCATGACCGGATCGAAGACTGTTCTGTTCACTTCACAGAACCCTTCGCTGTTTGTCGAATTGCAACGGGCGCGGCCAAATCTTGCACTGGTCGCCATTGGATCAACCGTGCCTGCGCTGGAATCAGGCGGCGATATCTGGTGCTTTGTCGATTTCATTCTACCGGAAATTTCCGGGCTGGAAATGTGCAGGCGGCTGCGCGTCGACCCTGTTACACAGAAGTCTACCATCACGATGGTTTTCGATCAGGCCGACAAGGATATGCTGGTGCGCGCCATGCAGGCGGGCGCCGACGATTATGTCGTCGGCCAATTATCGCCTGAAGAGGTTTTGAGGCGTATCGAGCATGGTGCATCGCATGTCCTGCCCTCCGACACTTCGGAAAGGATCGAATTGGGTGACGTGGTGGTTGAGCCGCAAGCCTATCGGGTGAAATATAAGGGACAGCGCGTCAATCTGGCCCCGAATGAATTTCAGCTGCTGCTGCATTTCGCGCATAACCCCGACAAGGTTTTTTCGCGCGAAGATCTGATCCAGCTCTCCGGTAAACCACTCGATGAGATCGAAAGCCGGACGGTTGATGTGTGGATCGGGCGCCTGCGCCGGGCGTTTAAAAAAGTCGGTGCGCCCGAGGTGATCCGCACAGTCCGTCCTATCGGCTATGTTTTTGAAATCCCCTGACCCAGCTGGCTGAAATATAGCTGCAACCAAATAGTCCCCAAATCGTCATCGCCCGGCCCATCGCACGTAACAGTCAGTCTGTAAGAGCAATCCGTCCCAGCCAAAACAGGGAGCGCGGACTTTGCTACGAAATGCTGCCACCGATCTGATCATCGACAAAGCAACGGCGATTGCACCGCCTGACTGGATCAACCACCCCGAACCGCGAAGTTTCAGGCCCAAGAGCAAATATCGCACCATCTGGATCTCGGACATCCATCTCGGCACCAAAGGCTGTAACGCCGACCTGCTGCTTGATTTCCTCCATTCGGTCGAGTGCGAAACGCTGTATCTGGTGGGCGACATTATCGATGGCTGGCGGCTCAAAAAGGGCTGGTATTGGCCTGATAGCCATAATGAAGTCGTCCGCCGCATCCTGAAAATCGCGCATAAGGGAACACGCGTCGTTTTCATTGTTGGCAATCACGACGAGATGTTGCGCGATTATGCGGGATTCAGCTTTGGCGGCATCACGCTCGCGCAGGAAGCCATCCACGAAACGGCGGACGGCAAGCGCCTGTTGATCACGCATGGCGATGCCTTTGACGGTGTTGTGCTCTATGCCCGTTGGCTCGCCTTTCTAGGCGATCAGGCCTACACCTTGATGCTGCGCGCCAATGTTTGGCTGAACGCCATCCGCAAGCGGCTGGGCATGCCTTATTGGTCGCTGTCGTCCTATCTCAAGAAGCGCGTTAAAAATGCGGTGCAATATGTCTGCGCCTTCGAAGATGCTGTCGCCCGCGAAGCAGCCGAGCGTGGCGTTGACGGAGTCGTGTGCGGCCATATCCATTGCGCTGAGATCCGGCAGATCGGCGATGTGACCTATTATAATGACGGCGACTGGGTGGAAAGCTGCACCGCATTGGTCGAGGCATTCGATGGCACCATGTCGATCCTCGACTGGTCCGAAACACATCGCGCCAGGGCAAAGCAGCCACAAATGCTGGCCGTGGCATGAGGATCGCTATCGCCACCGACGCCTGGTTTCCGCAAACCAATGGCGTGGTGCGCAGCCTTGCGACCACCATTTCGATCCTGCAGCGCCGGGGCTATGAAATTGAATTGATCTCGCCTGACCAGTTCATCACCTTACCCGCGCCGGGTTATAGCGAAATCCGCTTGGCTGTTGCGCCGCGATTTGGCGTTCGCCGTACTCTTCGCCGCTACCAGCCGGACATTGTCCACATCGTCACCGAAGGGCCAATCGGTTGGGCTGCACGTTCGTGGTGTATCGCCAACAATGTACCCTTCACCACCGCCTTTCACACCCGCTTTCCGGACTATGCTGCCGTGCGGACAGGCCTGTCGTCCGACCGTTTCTGGCCGATCATGCGGCGCTTTCACAAGCCTTCAAAGGGCGTACTCGTCTCGACCTACCGTTTGATGGATGAGCTGGCGCAGCGTGGCATCAGCCAGACGAAATTATGGTCGAGGGGCATCGACCGAGAGTTGTTCCATCCCGGCCATGATCCGCTCGAAGACCTGGCGCATCTGCCGCGACCGCTTTTGCTCTATGTCGGGCGGGTCGCGCCGGAGAAGAATATCGGTGCATTTCTGGGTGCCGCCGTTGCCGGAACCAAGGTCATCGTCGGCGATGGCCCCGCGCTTGCCGAGTTGCGCGAACAGTTTCCGGACGCGAATTTCCTCGGCGCGCTGCACGGCGAACAACTCGCGCGCGCATATTGCAGCGCCGATGTCTTCGTCTTCCCCAGCCTGACCGACACATTCGGCCTCGTCTTGATTGAGGCACTGGCCTGCGGTGTGCCAGTGGCTGCGTTCCCCGTGCAAGGACCGATCGACATATTGGGCCCATCATCGCGCGGTATCTACGACCAGATCGATCAGGCCGCGGGTGCGCTGGATGTCTCGCTGTCCGCCGCCATCGTCAAGGCACAAGGCGCGTCGCGGCAAGCCGCTGCAGAACTGGGCGCCAGCTTTGATTGGGAAAAATGCTGTGACCAGTTCGTCGATGCACTGCACGATGCGATGGTTTCGGGTGCAGAAGCCACGGCCGAACTGCAAACAGGGTGATGGCTAGAGCCGGACGAAGACCAAAATGACCGTCGCAGCGGCCAGAAGCGAGCCGAATGGCAGTTGCAGCATCGACTGCTTTTTGAACGTCAGGAACAGAGCGAATGCAATGCCAAGCGTTGATGCTATGAGGATCAGCAGCGGCAAATCATAGGGCGACAGCCAAAGCGCAAGCGCTGCGAACAATTTCGGATCTCCAGCGCCCATCCCCTCCTTATGCCGAACCGCGCGAAACAAGCGGCGCAGACCTTCGAGCACGGCAAAGGCCAATGCGGCAGCGAACAAACGTGTCGTCAGCTCGGTGCCGCCCGATGTTATTCCACCGAGCACCAAACCAAGGAGCGCCAGAGCGATAACCAAACGGTCGGGCAACCAGAAATGGCGTGCGTCAAGCAGTGCCAGCGGCAACAGCAGCAAAAACAACAATGCGCACGCGGCTGCGATCTCCAATGGCAAAAGGTAAAAGGCCAACCCGCACAGTATCGCGCCCGTCCACTCTGCAACTACCTGGACCGGGTCTATCGGGGCCTTGCAATATCGGCACCTGCCCGCCAGCATCAGGAACGAAAATAAAGGTACCAGATCAAACCATGCCAGTTGCCGCTCACAGCTATCACAGCGCGAACGCCCACCGACGGTCGGCTCACCCGTCGGCCAGCGCAGCACCAGAACGCCGATATAACTACCGATGATCGCCCCAAAGATTGCGGCCAAAACCGCGAGCGTCGGCGCTCCCAGTGAAGCGATGGGCTGCAATAGGCCGCCTGACTCTACCAGAACCGGCCCTTGCCCGATTTGCGGTAGCCGCCAGCGATGGGCGCAAATCCCGCCATTGACAGCATCGGCGCAATTTCTGCACTGGGCTGTTGCAGCTGCACCGCCGCGCGGTAGCGACCGTCAGCCGATATGCGCAATTCCACCCGTTCCATCGCCGACGCACTGGCGAACGGCAGTAGCAGTTCGCCCGCCTCGCAACGTACCCGCCCCATCAATCCCGCGTCGACACCAAGTGCCGCAAATAAGGGACCTTCGGGCTTTAGCCGAACGCTGCCACTGGCCGTGCGGCATTTCCCAGCTGAATAGGACGCAGATAGATTATCAAATTCAAGGTGCGCAGCGGGGAAACCGGGCAGGATTTCGGCTACCGGAACGCTGCCATTCCACCCTTCTGCAGAAACACCACCAAAGCCCTTGGAGACTGTACCCCGAAAGCCGGGCAGTCCTGCAGTCGCCGATTGCTCGAACCAGAAACCGGCTCGACCAAGGAAAAGACCCAGCGGTTGAATACCGGCGTCCAACGTGCCGATACCCAGCTGCCCCAACTGCACATCATAGACGCGGCCCGACCATATCGTTCCATCTGCCCCCGAAGCTGTCACCATTGACTTTTCCGGCACCGCCACGCCGACAACCCAGCGCAAAGGCATGAAGGCAATCGCCGCAATGGCGAACAATATGGCCGCCGCATAGTAAAAGCGCCGTGACGGCCTCATTGTTCGCCCCTCGCCAGCGTAGCGTTGACCGAAACCGTGCCCGCGCTGCCGACCTTCACCTCAATCTGCTCGGTAACGATGCCTGCCATCTCCAGTTCGGTAAGCCATTTCATCAAGGCAGCAGGCCGGGCCTGCGCCATTGAAATGCTGACACGACCATTACCTGCCGCATCGGCTTTTTCGAGGGCGAAGCCCGCCTCGGTTGCGCGCTGGTTTACCACCTGCTCCAGCGGCCCGGAGATATCAGCAACCACCGATCCAGTCCGTTTCTGGTTTGCCTGCGCCGCCATCGCCTCAATCGCGACACGCCGTTCGAGTGCCTCGCGATACTCGACCCGTTTTTCGTGGATCGAGTTGGTGAGCGGCAAATAAATGCCGTAGATCGCCACCAAAAGCGCTGACAGGATAGCCGCCACGCTCACTAATACCTTCTCACGCAGCGAAAGCCTGTCAAACCAGTTTGCCAGCTTTTCGATCATGGCGCCCTCACCGTGATGGCCACAGCGGTAACGCCGTTGGCTTCCTGTCGCGGCGTCGCTGTCACCTTATAGCCTTGCCGTTGCAGGTCGAGCAGCAACCGGTTGACCGGATCGACCGTTGCTGCCGTCACTGTGGCCGACAGCAGCTTGTCCGAACCAAAGCGCAGATCGCGCAGACTTGCCCCCTCGGCTTGCTGCATTGAACGCCACAAGGCCGAGGCTGGGATGGTGAAAGCACGTTGCCCACCTCCACGCGAGCTAAGCATTTGTTCAATTTTAACAGGAGCCTCTGCAGCACTGTTGATACCCGGTACAATCTTGCGTGCGGCGACCAATGCCGTTTCGTCCTCGCGGGCAATGGCGCGGTCGACCTTGAACCATGTCACCAGCGCCAACAGCAAACTGCAGAGCAAGCCGAAAGCGACGATGGCTGCGGCAAGCTTCAACTTGTTTCTATCGAGCCCAGCGCGGGCGTTCTTTTTCGCAAAAAGTCCCGAACGCAAATCGAGCGGCGGTTCGGAAATTGCGCCACGAAAATATCCGGCAAATTCGGCATGGCTGATTTCGCGAATCTGTCGTTCGCCGGATAGCCAAGCGGTCAAAGCTGGTTCATCGGGCAAGATGTGCAACCCCGAACGCAATGCAATCGCCCCGCCCAAATTGACACGGGCAATGTGACCAGCGTCGTCAGGGAGGACAAGTCCGAGCGGCCAGACATGATCGGGATCAATCCGGTCGACCTTCAACCGATCCAGCCCGCGTGTGAACAGGGCGCTATCCATGCTCCCCGAAACCACCGCGCCATCACGCTCTTGCGCGGCAACATGGAGTGCGGCGGCGTTGATCGACGCAGAAGCGGCATCGAGCCGCGCCGCCGCCTCGGCCTGCCGCGACGCCAGCCCTTCATATTCATGCCAGCGGACCACAACATGTTCGGGCGCAACAAGTGCGATTATTGGCAGGGCTTCGTCATCGCCAAAAGGCGGTTCGGCAGGAATCAATCCATCCTCGGTCAGCGACCAGATTTGCAGCGCCTCGGTCTGATGGTCCGGGAACAGCACGATATGGGCAAGCAGACTCATCCGGCCTCTCCCCAACTGCGCCACAGAACGCGCACCGGCATGTCGGTAGCTTGCAGCAATGCATGGCTCTCAAGCTCTATCGCCTCAGCCGAAACCCGGCTTTGCAGGAAAAACCAGTTGCTTGTCACACCCACCTGACCCTGAATATTTGCGGGGATTTCCGATCCCGCGAGTTGCGGTATCGCCCAAAATTTGATCGCGCTGCCATAGCCGCCTGCCGGCCGGATGGCGAGCAGAGCCTTGGCCTGGGCTGGCGAAATTTTGCCATCGAGCAGGGCCGAAAGCAGAATAGCGCGATCCGGTGCCAATGTATTGGCGTTGAGCTTGATCGGCTCGGCCACCGGCAAGGCGCAAATCCATGGGCGCAGCCGGGCATAAGAAGTCGGCGTCATCCCGCGCACTGCCTTCAACTCGCCGCGATCAATGAACAATCGGTTGGCGGCCAGATAGGGTTCGGATTGTCCGCTATAAAAGCTGTCCTCTGCCCCCGACGGCAGTGCGTTGCTATCGCTGTCGAGCCAGTCGGCTGTGGACTCGGTGATGACGATCGCATCGTTGGAGGCTATGCCGAGCAATTCCATCAGCTTGGTGAATTGCTGCATCCCCATCGGGCTGGCGGCAAATGCGCCTTCCTTGCCCGAAACCAGGCTGTTGAGATTGAAGCAATTCTGCCCGTCGCTCAGCTTTACCGTTGCCTGGCCGCGATCGACCGGAACGGGAATCTCGCGATCAAGCCAGTTGCCGTCATTGGTCAATTGCGCTGCATCGCGCTGCAACAGATCCTCTATGCGTGCAGTCGCAATCCCCTCCGCCGCAAGGCTGTAAGCGCGGGCTTGCGCCATTGCTGCGCCGTTTACCGCCAAGCGCGTCGATAGCCGCAGCCGTTCGAGCGCGGTCGCAGAAATGACCGCCATGACGGCAACAAGCAGAAGAACCGTCAAAAGGGCTGCACCGCGTTCGCTTGCGGGAGGATTAAATGGCTTGGCCATTGGCCGCCTCCTCATCTTCACGCTTGACCGGGTCATTTCCCGCACCGACCAGATACAGCATGCGGTAGTTTCTGCCGTCTTGCGTGGTCAGCACAATTTCCAGCGCGCGCGGCAATATGTCCGCATCGACCGCTGTCCAATCGTTACGCCAGCCGCCATCGGCCTCGCGCAGACGCACGATCGCTTGCCGTAATCCCTCGATCAAAACAGCATCGCTGCCGCTGCGCGAACCATCGGCGTGGCTCGCCGCACTACGAATAAGCCTGCTGCCGTCTAACCGGTAAGCAATACGCGCGAGTGAAGGCTGGGCCGTGGCTGCGTCCGGTGCGGCCCCGATGCGGCTGAATGTGAAGAGTTTCCCATCACCCGTTTCAAAGGCCGGACGTGTCGACCCGCCTTCAACTCGCGCTGGTCGCGGCACGGCCTGCGCGAGATCGGCTTCGATCAGGTTCGAGAGCCGGCTGAGCGTTGCCCGTTCACCCAGCCTGTCGCGCAACTGGATCTGGCTGTCTGCGGTGCTTCTCAGCAAGGTTACACCCGCAGCCGAAATCAGCCCGAAAACAAACAGCGCAACGAGCATTTCGACAAGCGTGAAGCCGTTGCTGGCCGGGGTTCGGAAATCAGCCATCGATGTCATGGCCGCTGCTTCGCGACGGTTAGCAGGGCACGCCCGCCCGATTGACCGCTGACCAGTATGTCGATCCGCACAAACCGGTCATCGCCTGTTTGTTTGGCCGTCTGCTTCCAGATGAACGCCTGTCCGCCATTGTTCTCGCTGCCCTGGATTTCACCCAGTGCGGGCATTGCGGGATCGGAGATGATTTCAACCGCCCGGTTCCGCGCCACCTGCCACGCCAGTTCGTGCGCGATCACGTCCCCGCCGGTGCGCAATGAAAAAGCGGAGAGCTTTATCAGCGCCAGCGCCGCAAGGCTGAAGACAGCCAGCGCGACGACAACTTCAATCAACGTGAAGCCATTTTGTGAGAGGCGGTCAGCGCGCAACGGCCACCTCCCCAGATGCACTGACCGAAACAAGGCTGCGGCCTTCGCCATTGGCCAGTTCGATTTTTGCAGGCGAAGATGGCAGACCGGTGGCGTCGAACAGGATGCGGTTCTGCGTTGCACCCATTATGCGCGTGCCATTATCGAAATATCGCGGCTTGAATGCAGAATCCGGATGCGCGCGCCATTGCCCGTCGAAACGCTGTTCAAAGCCATAGCCCGAAGCGCGCGTCCAGACAGCAGCCGGACGCGCCTGCATGACCGCCTCATCGCGCGCTGCCGCTATCCGCGCCGCCAAACGCTCTGCATCGTTGCGCACCGTGCTGTCGCTGCCGGGCAGCATCAGCACGACAGCAGCCGAAGCAAGGCTGAGCAGGAAAATCACCACCAGCATTTCAACCAGCGTGAAACCGTTTGCCTTGGCTTTATGGTCAGTCGGAATAGATGTCGGCATTTTCATTATCGCCACCGGGCGCGCCATCGGCGCCGAGCGAATAGACATCAAATGCCCCGTTGCGGCCCGGATTTGCATATTGATAGGGGCGCCCCCAAGGATCGGTCGGCAATTTCTTGATATAGCCGGGACGTGCCGAGGAACCAGCCGCCGCCGGAGGGGTTACCAACGCCTGCAGCCCCTCGCTCGCCGACGGATAGGTCATATTGTCGAGACGATAGCTCTCCATCGCCTGTGCCAGCGTCGAGACGTCTGCCTTGGCCTTGGCGACCATTGCCTTGTCCTGATTGGGCAGGACATTGATCACGACCACAGTTGTCACAAGCCCAAGGATGAACAGCGTGACCAGCATTTCTGTCAGCGTGAAGCCATTGGCCTTCGCCTTCCGACAACGCCCCTTCCGGAAGCGCAGGTCGGGCAGCATCAGGTCGGTAAAGAGATTCCAGAGAAGTTTGCGTGAAATCATGGTCATAGCCCCGCAAGATTTTGCAGTTGGAGGATAGGTAATAGGATCGACAGGATGATCACGGCGACAATGCCGCCCATCGCCACAATGATCAGCGGCTCGAGCAGCGACAGCGCGGTCGTGGTGAAATTGTCGAATTCGCGTTCGAGATAATCGGCGGCGCGCTCGAGCATCAGTTCGAGTTGCCCAGAGCTTTCGCCGCTGGCAGTTAGGTAAACAAGCAGCGGTGGAAAGACGCCGGCGGTGCGCATCGCACCCGAAAGGCTGCCGCCAGTGCGCACCTGTTCGATCATCTGGTCGTTCGCGACGCGCAGCGCGCGGTTGCCAACGGTGTCGCGCGTCAGGCGCAAGCCATCGAGTAACGGCAGGCGGCTCGACACCATGGTCGACAATGTCCGCGCCAGCCGGGCGGCGTTGAGGTCGCGGATCAGGCGGCCGATAAACGGCAGGCGCAGCAGGAAGCGGTCGAACCGCAAACGGATATCTTCGCGACGCAATGCGGCAGTAGCCGCGACGACAGCAACTGCAATCAGCAGCAGGATGGCCCACCAATAGCTGGCAAGGAACGACGACAGCCCGATAACGATCCGTGTGATCGTCGGCAGTTGCTGGTTCACATCGTCAAACTGCTCGACCACGCGCGGTACGACCGAGATCATCAGCCCGGACACAACGAGCAACGCGACCAGCGTCAATATGATCGGATAGGCCAGCGCCGAGAGCAGCTTGCTGTTGATCGCCGCGCGCCGCTCCAGCAGGTCGGCCAATCGCTGCAGAATTTCGGGAAGGGCTCCGGAGCTTTCCCCTGCCGAAACCATCGCGCGGTACATCGGCGGGAAGCTGGCCTCTTCGCGACGCATCGCTTCGGACAGCCTTTGCCCTTCGACAATCCCTGCATGGACATTACCCAATATGGTCCGCACCGATTGGGACTCGGTTTGCAGGCTTGCGGTGCGCAGCGCCTCTTCGAGTGGAGATACCTGCACCAGCGAGGACAGTTGGCGCGTGAATAGCGTCAATTGTTTCAGGCGCAGTTTCGGCGTCCGCTGGAACGCCTTTGGCAAGCCCGCAGTGACTGTCGGCTTGGCCGCTGCTGGCTCAATGGTAACGACATGCAGACGCTGCCGCGCCAACCGCTCGCGCACCACCTGATCATTGGCGGCAGCGATGCGTCCGCGTTTCTCGCGGCCCTCCACATCAATTGCACGCCAGGCAAAGTCAGGCATCGGTCGTCGCCTCGGAGCGCATGATGCGAACAGCTTCTTCTGCGGTCGTCTCCCCGTCGCGCACAAGGCGGCGGGCGGCAGCGGCTAGGTTCGGGCTGTTGGCAAATACATGGCGGGCGATGATCGCTTCGTCGCCGCCATTGCCGATATAGCGGCGGACGGTGTCATCAATCTTGATCGCCTCGAACACGCCGATGCGCCCCTGATAACCGCTATGCCCGCATTTCTCGCAGCCAACGGGCTTGTGGATCACACTGCCTGCATCCAGCCCCAGCAGCGCCGCAGCGCCCGCTTCTGCCTGCACAGGTTCACGACAATCGGGGCAGAGCCGCCGTACAAGCCTTTGCGCAACAACCGCGCGCAGTGTCGAGGCCAGCAGGAAGGGTTCGATCTTGAAATCGCGCATGCGGGTGATGGCGCCGATCGCATCGTTGGTGTGCACCGTCGACAGGACTAGATGGCCGGTCAGCGCGGCCTGCACCGCGATCTCTGCCGTCTCCCGGTCGCGGATTTCGCCGACCATTACAACATCGGGGTCTTGCCGAAGGATAGCGCGCAGCCCTGCCGCAAATGTCATCCCGACCTTGGCATTGACCTGAGTCTGGCCGACGCCTTCGAAAGCATATTCGACCGGATCTTCAACGGTCAGGATGTTGCGCTTGCCATCGTTCAACTGTTTCAGGCAGGCATAGAGGGTGGTTGTCTTGCCCGAACCGGTAGGGCCGGTGACAAGGATGATGCCATTGGGTTCAGCCAGCGCGCTGGAAATTACCGCACGCGCATTGTCCGACATGCCGAGCAGATCGAGCGAGATGAAGGCATTGTCCTTATCAAGGATACGCAGCACCACACGCTCACCGGCGCGGCTAGGCAAGGTCGATACGCGGACGTCGACCTGCTTGCCACCAAGCGTCAGACTTATGCGGCCGTCCTGCGGCACGCGCCGTTCGGCAATATCGAGCCGCGCCATGACCTTGATACGGCTGACGACCACAGGCGCAACATGCGGCGGCATGCGCAGCCGCTCCTGCAGCACGCCATCCTGCCGCATGCGCACGACAAGCCCGGTTTCATAAGGCTCGATATGGATATCGGAAACGCCCTGCCGGATCGCCTCGGCAATGATGCCGTTGATCAGGCGGATGACTGGCGCATCGTCAGCGCTATCAAGCAAGTCGTCGGCACTGGGTAGGCCCGACACCAGCAGATCATCATCGGCATTGCCCGCCTCGATTGATCCGGCCATGGCCGCAGCGGTGCCGTCCATCGAATAATGGTCTGACAGGTGTCGATCAAACTCGGCGGGCTCGGCTATCTCGACATCGAACGGCATGGCGAGATAGCGACGAACTTCAAGGAGATCGGCGGGATCGGCCCCGGCGCGCATCGCCACCTGAAGACGTCCCTCTTCACGCTTCAACAAAACGACGCCGCGCGATTTGGCAAAGGCATAAGGCAGGTCAAGCGGCATTGCGCCGGTATCCGGCTGGGTATCTTCACCAGATCCGCGCCCGATCTTCATGGCTTGACCTCGGCTTCGGGTAACGGCTGGATTTCGCCGTCGGCAGGCCGCGTACGGTCAGTCGAAGCGCCGACCAACGTGTCGCCCGGCGCCAGCGTCGGCGCAACCGGAAGCGGCGCGCCCATATAGTCGCGGAACAGCTGGTCGATCGAAGGCTCCAAGTCCGGATTGCGATCAAGTTGCAGCCCGCGCACATAATCATAGCGGCGCGCTGTATGGACATCGCCGTCGGCCCTGCTGCGGATGATCGTTGGCCGGATGAACACCGTCAGGTTGGTCTTCCGCCTTGTGCGGCTCTTCGATTTGAACAATTCGCCGAGCAAGGGAATGTCCGAGAGTAGCGGGATTTTCTCGATCGTCCGGCGCTCGTCATCATTGAGCAGCCCGCCAATTGCGAGGATCTGCCCATCGCCAACGGTCAGCGTGGTTTCAAATTCGCGCTTGTTGAAGATGAGGTCGGATGATCGGTTCGACACGGGGCCAGCAACGCTCGACACCTCCTGTTTGACGAACAGCTTCACTTCACCCTGCTGGTTGACCTGCGGCATCACCTCCAGTTTGATGCCTACCTCTTTTCGCTGCACAGTGCGGAAGGCATTGTCGAAATTGTCGGACAGCGCCTCGCCCGTGGTAATCGGCACATCCTGCCCGACGAGGAACTTCGCTTTCTGATTGTTCAGCGTCACGATATGCGGCGTCGCAAGAATGTTGGATTCGGTGTCGTTCTGGACGGCGTTGATGATCGTCCCGAAAATCGCATCTGCACCGATATCGAGGGCGAAGCCGCCAAAGCCGCCGGTGGCATTCAGGATCGACTGCGCCGCCGCTTGTTGCAGGCTATCGCCCAGCGGGCTGCGCGAAGTGGTGGTCGTGACATTACCATTCACCGTGGTCGTTTGGGTCGCAAGCTCCTCTGCCGCAATCGCACCGCCAATGGTCAAAATGCTGGGTACTGCGTTTGAATAGTTGGTGGCTGCGAAAGGCGCATCCTTGCCACCGATCAGGAACTGCACGCCAAGCCGCTTTGCCGCATCATTGCCGATCTCAACAACGATCGCCTCAACCAATACCTGTTGTGGGCGGGAGTCGAGCTGGCGGATGAGTTCGCCCAGCATCTTTTGCATATCCGGGCTGGCCGCAATGATGATCGCATTGGTGCCTTCATAGCGGCTGACGACAATCTTGCCGCGACCACCCAGCGCACTCGCGGTGCCAGTGACAGAAACGGGAGCCGAAGCGGCGGCGGCCGGTGCAGATCCTTCACCTGCAGCAGCCCCGCTGTTTTGTACCGGTTGCACAGCCGGAATGGCCGAAGCTGCACTCTCCCCAATCAGCGACTGGATCGTGGGCAGCAGCGTTTCGGCATTGGCATATTCGAGCTGATAGACGCGGATTTCAGCTCCCGATTCCGCCCGCTTGTCGAGCTCCTTCGCCATCGAAGCAAATCTAGAAACCGAAGTGGGATCGCCGCGTAAAGCAATGGCATTGCTCGAATCTATCGGCACAACAGTAACGGGCGGGCGGGCGCCTTCACCGGCGACGCCCTGCCCTGCCAGCCCTTGCAGCGCGCTTGCGATCTCGCGTGCTCCGGCATTGTCGAGCGCGACAATCTGCGTTGCGGCACTGTCGCGATCGATCTGACGGACGAGGTCGCGGATGCGACGGATATTGTCGGCATAGTCCGCCACGACCAGGCTGTTGGCGTTGCGGTTGGCGGTAATCGATCCCTCGCGACTGATCAACGGGCGCAGGGTTTCAACCGCAGCTGGTGCGTCAATCGAGCGCAGCCGGAATACTTCGGTGACGAACTGGCTGGCGGGGGCAGAGGCCGAACCGACGCGCGTGGGTTGGGTCGCCGCGCCATCGGCTTGTTGGACGCGATAGCCACCGCCACGCAGCGGAATGGCGACCAGCCCGTTGGCCCGCAATGTCGAAAGGAACACCTCGAAATATTCAGACCGGCTGAGCGAACGGTCGGTGACAACCGAAACCTTCCCCTGCACCCTGCTATCGACGATGAAAGTCTGGCCGGTGACGCGCGCGGCGTCCTGAACGAAGGCACGGATATCCGCGTCGCGGACGTTCAGGATGTGCTGCGCCTGCAACGAGGTCGACGCCAGCAGCGTTGCGAGCGACAGGGCAAGGAAAGGCTTCTTCATCATTGTTCCAGAATGAGGGCGACTGGCAGCTTTTGCGCGCCGCGTTCGATTTCGAGGGTCAGGCGGGCACCGGGTCGCAGTTGCGCTGCAAGTTCGGCGGCGGCCGCAATTGGTCGACCATTGACCGAGGTTATTACGTCGCCTTTTTGCAACCCGGCTGCGGAGAGCATCGTCCCGTCATCCTTGGCCGATACGACCAAGCCAGTGACTTTGCCCCCTTCATTGCGGGGTGTGAGACCGATGGATTGTTGAAGTGTCTGCGCGTTCAGCTTAGCCGTCGGCTCGCTCTTCAACTCGGGAGTTGGTGCTGGGGTGTCAGGCGTAACATTTTCGGCTGGCACCGACTGGTCGATATAGAGTTTTTCGAGAACGCCATTGTTACTGATAACCACATGATCGAACGCGACCGCGTGCAGCGTCGCGCCGGGCATGATCGTTTCACCAACCGACCAGCTATTCTGAACGCCATCTGCGCCAGCGATAATCGCAGACCCGCCGCCCGATGCTTCGTTGGTGCGAATGCCAAACAAGGTCAGCGGCAAGGAGGTGACGACTTCCGAATCGGCAGCGACTTGTGCGGTGCGGAAAAAGGGATCGAAACCACCGAACAAAGCCGCCCGTTCAGCGGCGGGGACAACATTGACCGGACTGGGCCGCCAATCACCGACCAGGGCAATCGGGGTGATCAGCGCCCAAAACAAACGGGCGGCCTGAATTGCGGCGAATACAAGCGCGAGGCCGACAACAGCGTCAGTTGGCGTAACGCGACGTAACGCCAAAACCAAGCTGTCAGCAGCCCATTGCAGCAAACCCCGTGTCATCGATTCTCCTGTACCGAGTCGGCGTTAGGCTGACCAGAAGACAGTTCGATGACTTTTGGGTTTCATTTTTATGACAGACATTAAGAGGAAAGGCAGCCGGTGTGAGGGCTGCCCTTCAACTAACGATATTTAGAACTTCACCGTGACGCTGGCCGAATAGCTGGTCCCGACATCATAGCTGTTGATGTTGAGAACCGAATCCCCCAGCCGCTGCTGTTCGCGATAATCGGTACCGGTCAGGTTGCGGCCTTCCAGCTTGAACTCCAGTTCCTTGCCGGCAATCTTCAGGCCCTGGCGCAAGATGAGGTCGAGGCGCAAACCCGGGCGCTCGATATAGTCGGGCGACAGGTTAGGGCCGCGGTTGGTGGCACGCGGGCTGGTGTAGGTAATCAGCAACGACTGCTGCGACAGTTTCTCGGTATCCTCAAGGCTGAGCTGCAGGTTGACCAGATGTTTTGACTGCCCCGTCAGGCGCAATTTGCGGCTGGTATCGAACACCGTCGATGCAGGCACAGAATTGGGCGCGCTCGAAAAACTGACTGTCGTATCATTGGCACCGATTTTGATCTCGGAATCCGAATAGGTGTAGTTCGCCACCACTGCGAGACGGCGGTTGAGCCAGAAATCACCACCCAAAGTTTCGAGCGGGAAATATTTCTGGGTTTCGATTTCCACACCGTACAACGTCGCTTTCGGCGCATTGGCAAAACTGGTGAAGAAGCTCGAGCCGACCTGCACCGCCACGCTTTCAATCGGGTTGGTGATATCCTTCCAGAAGCCTGCGATCGAGAAACGCTGGTCGCGATCGAAATACCATTCGTATCGCGCCTCGACATTGGTCAGTTCCGAATCCTGCAGATACTGGTTGCCAAAGAAGGTGCGGCCGGAATCGGTGTCGCGATAGGGCTGCGGCGCAAGTTCGCGGAACTGCGGGCGCGCAATGGTACGCGAACCGGCAAGGCGAAGCTGCATGTCTTCGGCAAAGTTCCAGGTGATTGTCCCGGCTGGCAGGAAGTAATCATTGTTGAGATCGGTGCGCGGCGCTGGCGTTAAGCCGAACAGCGCGGTCGGTTGAACAAACTGCTTGCCGTCTTCATAACGCACGCCGGCGTTCAACATCACGCCATCGACCGGTTCGATTTCGAGCATGGCGTATCCGGCATGCACCTTCAGACCAGCGGTAAAGGCCGCCGAGCCGAGGCCACCCGTGGTTTCGGTCAACAACACATTGTAGCTGTAAACATTGTAGTCGCTCAGCAGATAATCGATGCGCTGTTGCGTCACCGCCGGGTTGAGCGCCGAGGAAGGCTGGAACTGGAAATCGCGGCGGATCGAGTCACGGCTATTGTCATAATAGGCATAGCCCGCCGAAAGGGTCAGTGGATATTCGGTGGGCAGCTTATAGGCCACATCCGCTCCACCAGCCCAAACGGCATCTTCGAGCTCGCTGAATGCGATAAAAGCATCCTGACCAGGCGAACGCAGGTCGTTCACATAATCCTGAAACGCCTCACTATAGACATAGCTGTACGAGCGCTCATAGGGCGCGTCGCGCTGCGACTTGGCATAGGTGCCGCGCAGGTCGAGCGAGAGATCGCCAAACTTGAATTCGCCGATGATCTGGCTGTCAAACAACTGGCGTTCGAACCAGCTGGTGATGCCTGTCTGGATCGTTGCGTCGGGGCGGGTCGGGCTGGGTCCTACAGTGTCGAAGTTATTACCCAGAGCTACCCGCGCCTCTTTCAGTGTGTCGCGGATGAACAGATTGTTGAAGCGGATTTTGTGCTCGCCAAATTGCAGGCCTAGGCCAATCATGCCATTGAGGATGATGCGGTTTTCGGTCGACAGATAGTCGAAATCGCGAGCGGGTTCGAGGAACGAGCTGCCATTGGCAGTTGATACGTTACCGAACTGTTGCATCCCGCTGCGCGTGCGCCAGTTGTTGTTGTAACCGGCAATGGCAATGACACCCAGATCGACAGCGCCCAGCTCGAAGGTCTTGCCCATCGCGATGTCGCCGCTGATGTTCGGCTGGATATCCAGGTTGCGCTGGATCACATTGGTGCGCGAATTGCTGAGGCTGGCGGTGATTTCCTGCACATCGGCTACGCTGAATTGCGAGCCTGCCAAGATACGATTGCCGGTGGCCAGAGCATTTGCAAAAGCCCCCTTGGGCGAGCGTTCACCGCTGTCATAACCGGTCCAGTCACCGCGGCTACCAAAATAGGTGTAACCGACTTCGAAGGTGGTCTCGGTATCACCGCCGATGCCGAAACCGACATCGAAGAAGCCTTCCGACGGTGCATTTTTGGTGGTCAGGTTGATCACACCGCCGCCAAATTCGCCGGGATAGTCGGCGGAATAGCTCTTCTGAACTACGGTCGATGCAAGGATGCTGGTCGGGAAGAGATCGAGCGGAATAACGCGACGCAGCGGCTCCGGCGACGGCAGGGGCGAGCCATTGAGCAGTGCGAGCGAATAGCGCTCACCCAGTCCGCGCACATAGACGAATTTGCCGCCGACAACCGAAAGACCGGTGACGCGTTGCAGGGCACCTGCGACTTCACCTTCACCCGTGCGGGCGATATCCGCCGCCGACAACACCGATACGACTTCGGGCGTCGCGCGGATCACATTGGGAATATAGCGACCCTGGACAACAATCTCCTGTCCTTCGCCGCTATCGGCACCCGGACCTGAAATTTCGACCTCTTCCTCTGCAGGCTGGGTCTCCTCAACTGCCGGAGCAGCCTCTTCCGCCGCCTCTGGCTGTGTGACATCCTGCGCAAGCGCCGCCGGAGCGACCAGTGCGGAAGTGAGCAGCAATGTGGTGCCGAATATGCGTTTCATGATCTTTGGGTGCCCTGATTATTTAGAAAAAGGGGCGGCGACATTAAGGCGCCGCCCCTTTGGGATTAACGATGCGCTAGCTTAGCCTGCGGCCGGGATTTCAAGGCACGAGGCCTGACCCGGAAGGCCGCACGCCCAACCCGACCACCAGTTGGTCGTGCTGTCGCGGACCGCGCCGATATAGGCCCGGTTGATCAGGTAGCTGGCGAGGCCTGCTGCCGCGAAGGGCGAGACTGCATTTTCATTGGCGCCGTTGATGAAGGTGCCCGAAAGCGTCGAGGTGCCGTTGGCGGTGTTGTTGGTGCCAGCAGCGAAAATGGCCTGCACCTGCGCACCGGTCACGTCGGCATCATCGGGGAAAGCCGTCGCACACGACATGAACACCGAGTTGAACACCGGCGGACCGTCCTCATCCTGCGCAGCGTTCGCAGCCTGCACTGTCGACGCGCCATCGATATCGATGCAACGCGGGCTGCCCGTCATGATGCCGTTGACGAACGAATAGTCACCACCGCCGCGGAGCAGCAGGGTCGTATTGCGTCCGGTCTGGCCGATGAAAGTGAAGTTCGCAAAGCGGACATCGGTACGCGGCAGGCGGGTGTCGTTGCCCGAAGAGTCGGCTTCGACGATATGGTCACCACCGTCGGTGCGCTGCAGCACGATGATATCCTGCAGGGCAGCCTTGAAGCCCGAGTCAACGTCGAGCGAATCATCGTCATTGCCGGTCAGAACAAGGTTGCGACCGTTTACGCGTCCACCAAACCATTCGATGCCGTCGTCAGAGCTGTTGTGCACCTGGACATTTTCGAAGATCGTGCCAGCGCCCACGCCGGCCATGGTGATGCCGTTGAGTTCGTTGTTGGTATCCACACGGAAGCCCGGATAGCGAACCTGCAGATAGCGGATGGTGCCGCTATTGTCGTTCGGCGATGCACCGCCATAGATCGAGCCGCTGGTG
This sequence comes from Sphingorhabdus sp., assembly GCF_035329025.1. GTDB lineage: Bacteria > Pseudomonadota > Alphaproteobacteria > Sphingomonadales > Sphingomonadaceae > Sphingorhabdus_B. The sequence continues at coordinate 65,427 of NZ_DAOLHN010000001.1, forward strand.
CCTTCGACCGGAGCGACGCAGCCCACGGTGCCGCCAGTCGCAGCAGCATCAGCGCAATCGGCAATCGGCGCACGGCCAAGAATAACAAGACCACCCCATTCGCCGATGCTCGAAGCGGTTGAGGTGCCCAACACGTTGTTGCGGCTGGTCATGACGACCGGGCGGGTCGCAGAACCGTCGACATTCAGTTGCGAGCCGCGATTGACGACCATGAAGTCAGCGCCCGATGCGCCGAAGATGGTGACGCCTGCGTCGATCGTGAGAACGCCTGAAACAGCGCCTGCGATTGGAGCATTCGGGTCGGCACCCAGATCCTGGCCAACCTGCACTTTGCCATTGAGCGAGTAGATCGTGCCCGCAAGGTTCTGCAGGCGAAGCGCGCCGGTGATGGTACCCGAAATCTGGCAGTTGCGGCGATTGGCGATCGTGCCCGCATCGACTGTTCCCGAGGGGCAGCTGGCCGCAGGGCCTGTCGGCGGCGGGGGAGGCGGCGGCGGCGGGGGCGGAGCAACGACTGGCGGCGGCACCACCACAATGCTGCCGTCGCCGGGCGAAGCGATATCATCGGCACCGCAAGCCGACAGCAGGCCTGCTGCTGCCGTTGCATAAACTATCCCACGCAATTTCGGGTCTATCATTCTGATTCTCCGCAATAAACCTTACCCAGAACGGGCATTGAGACTTGCGGGCGCGAATCAAAAGGGCCCCCACCGGTCTTCGGTGAAGGCCCCTAGAATATGCATGTGACTCTATTGTTCGATGTTGGAGACAGTTTCGTGAAACTTATGTTGCAACACTGTTACATCTGCTTCAAAACCCCAATCAAACAGCAATCGGCGGCCCAGTCGGCGACTATCTTTTCAGTGACTGCAACGACAACATAGCGGCCTTGCGCGAGTTCATGACCTTGCCGCTCGACAGCACGATGTCGAAATGCTCCCGACAATTGGCAGCCGCCTCAAACGCCTGCTGCGCCTGTGTCACATTTCCCAAACGCGCATGCGCACGTCCAAGATTGATCAGCCTTGCAGGATCATTGTGGGGCACGCTCTTCGCAGACTGGATCTGGCGCAACGCGGTCTCATTATCGTTTGCCATGAGCGCTTCAAAGCCCAGCGCGCCGCGTTCGTAACCGATTTCTGCTGCAGGGGTTCCGGCCAATGCTCCGGATGCTGCGAAGACCATTGGCGCCAATCCGATCAAAACCATTTTCATAGCGACTCTCCTATCCGCCATTTTTATGATTGTTACAGTATCATTACAGTGGGAGGGAAATGGAAGAAAAAAGCGTACGAAATGCCGAAAAAATCGCAGAAAACCTTACTATTTCATCTATACGACAATTATATGACATAAATTTGACTCCACCGCGTCAGAGGCAATGTTCGTCCAACAGGAATCCTGAGTCAGCCTTATTCAACCAATGTCGAATTTCACGCCCTGCGCCAGAGGCAACGCGCTGCTGTAGTTGATCGTATTGGTCGCGCGGCGCATATAGGCCTTCCAGGCATCAGAGCCGCTTTCACGCCCGCCGCCGGTCTCTTTTTCGCCGCCAAAGGCTCCACCAATTTCGGCACCTGATGTACCGATATTGACGTTAGCGATACCGCAATCGCTGCCTGCCGCAGACAGGAAAAGTTCGCATTCGCGCATGTCGAGCGAGAAGATTGAGGACGAGAGTCCGGCTCCGACACTGTTCTGAAGGGCGATAGCCTCTTCCAGCTTCGAATAGCGAAGCACATACAGAATTGGCGCGAATGTCTCGCGAAGGACTGGTCCACTATGATCTTCCATTTCGACAATTGCGGGACGAACATAGACGCCGGGCCGGTCGATCCGATCGCCACCATGTATCCGCGCGCCCATTGCATCAGCTTCGCCCAAGGCGGATTGCATCCGTTCAAAGGCATCTCCATCAATCAGCGGACCGCCCAGATTGGCGGTGTCCAGCGGATCGCCGACCGGGATGCTGGTCGCAGCGACTTTCAACTTGGCGACAAAATCATCGTAGATCGCATTGTGCACAAACAGCCGACGCAGGCTGGTGCAGCGCTGGCCGCTGGTGCCTACTGCCGAGAACAGCACCCCCCGCAAAGCAAGGTCAAGATCGGCCTTGTCGCTGACAATCGCTGCGTTGTTGCCGCCGAGTTCGAGGATGGTCTTGGCGAAACGAGTCGCTGCGGCCTGCCCGACAGCGCGGCCCATCGCGGTGCTGCCGGTAGCCGATACAAACGCTATGCGTGGGTCGGCGACAAGCGCAGCACCGGTTTCGCGCGCACCAACGATAACTTGCGACAGACCATCTGGCGCATCTTCAAAATCCCGCAGCACGCCGTCGAGCAAGGCCTGCACCGCCAGCGCCGTCAGTGGCGTTTTCTCCGAAGGCTTCCAGACGATGCTGTTGCCGCACACCAAAGCGAGCGCCGCATTCCATGCCCATACCGCAACCGGAAAGTTGAACGCACTGATAATCAAAGTCGGCCCCAACGGGTGCCATTGCTCCATCATCCGGTGGCCGGGACGCTCGCTGGCGATGGTCAGGCCATGGAGCTGGCGAGACAGGCCGACCGCGAAGTCGCAAATGTCGATCATCTCCTGCACCTCGCCCTCGCCTTCGGAGATTGGCTTGCCACACTCGATGGTGACGAGACGGGCGAGATCGGCCTTGTGTTCGCGCAAGGCATTGCCAAAGCGGCGGACGAGTTCACCCCGGAGCGGCGCGGGGATGGTGCGCCACGCGAGGAAGGCGGATTGGGCGCGGGAGACCGCAGTGTCTATTTCGTTGGCACTTGCTGTTGCGACAGAGCCAATCAAACCGCCGTCGATCGGGGTATGGACGGGGAGGTCGCCGGTGGGGATGGTGCAACTTAACCGCGTTAACAAGCTTCCCACTTCAATGGATAAAACTGACATGACCTAATCCCACCTCGTCATTCCCGCGAAGGCGGGAATCCATCTCCTGAATTATCGGCACTAAACAGCGGTTGCTGTAAACCGCAAGCTTTGGGGTTGGATTGATCGTCGATCACTGCGTTCTCCGCCTTCGCGGGAATGACGAAGCCTTGTTTAGTCGGCAGGTGTTGCCCAAAATCACGAAACATCCTAAGCGCCCAACCAGTTTCAGGAGTTACTAATATGGCCGAGATGGCAGCATTTGATTGGTCCGATCCCTTTTTCCTCGACGACCAGCTGACCGAAGAAGAACGCATGATCCGTGACGCCGCGCATGGCTTTGCGCAGGGCGAGCTGCAGCCGCGTGTGATCAAGGCGTTTCGGGAGGAAGTCGATGCCCCGGAACTCTTCCCGCTGATGGGTCAGGCAGGCCTTCTCGGCGCGACCATTGACCCGGCCTATGGCGGCGCGGGCGCCAGCTATGTCGCCTATGGCCTGATTGCGCGCGAAATCGAGCGCGTCGATTCGGGCTATCGTTCGATGGCCTCGGTACAGTCGAGCCTCGTTATGCACCCGATCAATGCTTATGGTTCTGAAGAGCAACGCCGCAAATATCTGCCCGGCCTCGCCGCGGGCAAGCTGATCGGCTGTTTCGGCCTTACCGAACCAGATGCGGGCAGCGATCCGGCTGGCATGCGCACCGTCGCGAAGAAGGTCGACGGCGGCTATGTGATCAACGGCAGCAAGACATGGATTTCGAACGCGCCGTTCGCCGATGTCTTTGTCGTCTGGGCGAAGAGCGAGGCGCATGGTGGCGGCATTCGCGGTTTCATTCTGGAAAAGGGCATGAAGGGTCTTTCCGCGCCCAAGATCGAGGGCAAGCTGAGCTTGCGTGCGTCGACCACCGGCATGATCATGATGGATAATGTCGAGGTTGGTGAAGACGCACTGTTGCCCGAAGTGCAGGGCCTGAAAGGTCCATTCGGCTGTCTGAACCGCGCGCGCTATGGCATCAGCTGGGGCGCACTCGGTGCCGCCGAATTCTGCATGCATGCGGCCCGCCAATATGGTCTTGACCGGCACCAGTTCGGAAAGCCGCTGGCCGCAAACCAGCTTTACCAGAAGAAGCTCGCCGACATGATGACCGACATCGCGCTCGGCCTGCAGGCTTCACTCCGGGTTGGCCGCCTGATGGACGAAGGCCGCTTCGCGCCCGACATGATCTCGATCGTAAAGCGTAACAATGTCGGCAAGGCTTTGGACATCGCCCGTCAGGCGCGCGACATGCACGGTGGCAACGGCATCAGCGAAGAATATCAGGTCATCCGACACATGGTGAACCTGGAGACGGTCAACACCTATGAAGGCGCGCATGATGTGCACGCGCTGATTTTGGGGCGCGCGATTACGGGGATTGCGGCTTTCTAAAAACCGTCGCCCCGGCGTAGGCCGGGGCCGCCGCAAGTTTATACTGATCGTATTGGGTAAACCGACCGTGGCCCCGGCCTACGCCGGGGCGACAGATCATCTACCCAACAATGTCCGCGCCTGTCCGGCGATCTGCGCGAGCATGGCGGGCGTCGGTAAGCCACCCCGACGCGCGCGGTCGATCATTGATCGGAACATCGCCACCCGGTCCTGATGCTTGCCCAGCCACGCCGTCACAGCATCGGCATCCATCGCCTCTTGCCGCCGCAGGAAATCGAGCCGCATCGCCTGAAAATCGCGCGCGAGGCCTGCGACCAGCAAGCGCTCCCACGGATCCTTGGGGTCCATCTGCATCGCGCTGTTCTGCGCCCAGCCGAGACCCAGCGCATCACCCAGCAGGACAAACGCCTTGGTCAGCGCCTTGGCATCCGCCTTGCGTTCGGTGGCCAGTGCGGCGAGACCGATTGCGCCGTCGAGTTGGGCGATGCGAACCAGCTTTGCCACCAGCTTGGCAGGCGCACCGCCCGCTGACAGCTTTTCACCATAGGCCTCTGTCTGCACGGCGACATCCGGCGTCAGCAATTCCTTGCGCGCCGCCGACAGCTCTTCGATGATCGGCATGTAATCGGCGATTGCAGCCCCGACAGTGCGGCCTTCCTTGCCGTTGCGGATCATGTCCGCCATATGCGCCCGGGTTTCGACCGCGACCTGCTGGAACAGCATGATGCGCGTCGCTTCGGGAATTTTGGCTTCGTCAATTTCGGCCCAGAGCGCGGGCAGATCAAACAGTCGCTCGGCTATTGCAAAGGCTTCGGTCACGACGCCCAACGTGCAACCTTCTTCCTCCGCCAGCTCGAACGGATGGAGCATGCCCATGCGATTGATCATGCGGTTGGCGAGCTTGGTAGCGATGATTTGCGGGCGCAAGCGATGCGACAGGATGGCGTCGCGATGTGCGTCGGCCATCGGTTTGGGGAAGGCCGCGAGCAACTCTCCGTCCATCGCGCTATCACCAGCGAGCGGGCCGTCCTCCGCCGCATCCTGCGCCGCCAGTTTGGCCGTCGACAACAGCACGGCAAGTTCAGGGCGGGTCAGGCCATGGCCTTCGGCTTCGCGGCGCAGATATTCATCATTGCCCTCCAGCCCTTCGACCGCGCGGTCAAGCTTGCCCTGGCTTTCGAATATCTCCATCAAACGAACATAGGCTGGCAAGTCCCCTGCCCCGCCGCTTTCGGCGATGGAGAGCGCCAGCGTCTGCATCCGGTTGTCTTCCAGGACCAGATCGGCGACCTCGTCGGTCATGCTGGCGAGCAATGTATTGCGCGGTTCGATCTTCAACCTGCCCGCCGCCATTTCGGCGTTGAGCGCGATCTTGATATTGACCTCATTGTCCGAGCAATCGACGCCCGCGCTGTTGTCGATAAAGTCGGTGTTGATGCGACCGCCTTTCAGGCCAAAGGCGATGCGGGCGGCCTGCGTGACGCCAAGGTTTGCACCTTCGCCGATCACCTTGGCGCGCAGATCCTGGGCGTTGATACGGATCGCATCGTTGGCGGGATCACCCACCTCTACATTGGCTTCGCTGGCGTCCTTCAAATAGGTGCCGATGCCGCCGAACCAGATCAGGCCGACCTCAGCCTTGAGGATCGCCTTCATCAAGGCGGCAGGTTCCATCACGCTATCCTCGACGCCAAGCAGCGCGCGAACTTCCGGCGAAAGCTTTATCTCCTTTTCGCTGCGCGCGAACACGCCGCCGCCTTTGGAAATCAGCTTGGCATCATAATCCGCCCAGCTGGAACGCGGCAGGTTGAATAGCCGCTGCCGTTCCTTCCAGCTTGTCGCCGGATCTGGGTTGGGGTCGAGGAAGATGTGGCGGTGGTCGAACGCGGCGACCAGCTTGATCGCCTTTGACAGCAGCATGCCATTGCCGAACACGTCGCCCGACATGTCCCCCACGCCCGCAACCGTCACTGGCTCCTTCTGCACATCAATGCCCATTTCGGCGAAGTGCCGCTGGACCGAAACCCAACCGCCCTTGGCCGTGATCCCCATCGCCTTATGGTCATAGCCGACCGAGCCACCCGACGCGAAAGCATCGCCAAGCCAGAAACCACGCTCGATTGCTATAGCATTGGCCACGTCGGAGAAGGTCGCAGTGCCTTTGTCAGCGGCGACCACGAAATAGGGATCGTCGCCATCGCGGATTACGACGCTGTCGGGATGCACGACCTTGTTGTCGACCAAATTGTCGGTGATCGACAACAGCGTGCGGATGAAGATGCGATAGCTTTCGGTGCCCTCAGCCAACCATGCGTCGCGATCGACGCGCGGATCGGGGAGACGTTTCGGATAGAAACCGCCCTTCGCCCCGGTAGGCACGATTACCGCATTCTTCACGCGCTGTGCCTTCATCAGGCCAAGAATTTCGGTGCGGAAATCGTCACGCCGGTCGGACCAGCGAAGTCCGCCACGCGCAACCGGCCCTGCGCGCAAGTGGATGCCCTCGACCCGCGGCGAGTATACGAAGATTTCGCGCCAGGGCAGCGGCGCGGGTAATCCCGGAACCTTCACACTGTCCAGCTTGAACGCCAGCGCTTCTTTCGAGGCGGGCGCAAAGGCATTGGTCCGCAGCGTCGCCTTCACCACCGCCTGCATCAAACGCAGGATCCGGTCTTCATCAGCAGCCGCGACCTTGGCCAAACCAGCCTTGATTTCTTCGTCCAGTTTCGCTGCAACAACCGTGCGATCACCGGCGAAAGCGGGATAGTGCAGCGCGTTGAACAGCGATACAATCGCACGCGCAATGCCGGCATTGTTGCCCAGCGCAGCAACGATAGTCGGAACACCATAGTTGAGGCCAGTCTGGCGCAGATAACGGTGCCATGCACGCAGCCAGACCACCGCCTGCGGTTCCAGCCCGGCAATCGTGATCAGTTGATTGAAGGCGTCATTTTCTGCCTTGCCGTCAATCACCTGGGTGAGCGCAGTTTCGATCACATCCTTGCGCGCGAACAGAGGCGCAGTAACCGCCCCACCGCGCAGACCCAGATGGAAATCGTGGATATGGGCAATCTCGCCCAGCGCGGTCGGCACCTGCTCGATCACATTGAAGCCGAAATTTTCAAGCACAGGGACGATGTCCGACAGCGGCATCGCGCCGCCTGCATTGTAGACCTTCAGGCTGAGCGTGCTGTCATCCTTGTCGGCATCGGCAATCAGGCGGGAGATACGACAATGGTCGCGTTCCATCGCCAGCAGGCTGATCATGTCCTGCGCCGCCTCTGCAACCGGATAGGCTACGCGATGCGATTGCGGGAAGGCGGCGGCATAGCGCTCCATCAGGGCAGCTGCCCGCTTTTCATCAGTTACGCGTGCCAGCTCTGCCTCAACGGCAGGCTCCCAGCCGCGGACCATCAATTGGAGGCGTCGGTCTAGTGCGGATTCGTCGATGTCAACACTGCGATCTTCAAGGTCGAGCAGGTAGCGGAGCAGGCCGATGCCGCCATCCTCAAGCCCGATTGACCAGCCAAGCACGCTCGCGCCCTTGGTCTCGGTCAGCATCGCCTCTATCGCGCGGCGCAAGCCGGTCGAAATTTCATCACGCGGTAGCCAGACAAACACAAACACATGCCGCCCCAGCGCAGAACGCACGGCGAGCAGTTTGGGCCGAGGACGGTCGGTCAGAGACATCGCCGTCAAGGTCACCCGTTCCAGATCAGCCTGCTTGAACGACACCAGCAGATCGTGCGGCAACGAGGTCAACGCATGCGACATCGCCTTCCCCGCATGACCCGACGGGTCAAACCCATATCGGGTGAGCAAATCGGAAAGCTGGGTGCGGAGCAGCGGAATACGTTCGGGCGGGGTCGCGAGCGCGTTGCTCGTCCACAGGCCGCCGGTTACGCCCAGCCCTTTGATCTTGTCGCCGTCGCGCACCGGCACGACCAGTATGTCGAGCTGTACCGCGCGGTGCACCGTCGACACGCGGCTCGATTTGAGGATCAAAGGCGCTTGCCCACCTTCGGCAAAAAATGCTCGGGCGCGGGTTATACTTTCCTCTGAAAGCAATGCGGTTTCGCTAGATCGGGCCAACCCCAGACGCGCCTCACGTACGCCGTCGCCCATGATGCGTTCATGTGCCAGCACGGTCATCGCGCCATCCATGAACCAGCGCATCAGCGCTGCTCCCTCACCTTCGGGCAGGCTGTCGGCATCTTCGGACATCGCGCCCTGCATCTTGCGCCAGTCGGTCACCGCGCAGCGCACATCTTCCAGCACCGCGGCGAGGCTGTCGGCAAGAGCACGCCGTTCTTTCGCATCAATGCGCGAAGTCTCAACATAGATGAAGCTTTCGCGCTTACCCGTCGATCCACGCTTCTCGCTGACCGCGGTCAGCGTGCCCGAAGCATCACGTTCGACATCGACCACCGGATGGATCAGCCGCTCAATGGCGACATTGGCGGAGGCGAGAGCAGCCGCAACAGAATCCACAAGGAAGGGCATGTCGTCATTGATCAGCGCCACACGCATCGCCAGTCGTCCGCTGGCATCGGCAAATGTATCAACCGCGATGTTGGACTTGCCGCTTGTCCGCTTCGCAGCTGTCGCCAGCATGAACTCAACCGCCTGAGCCTGCGCATCCTTGCCAAATCCGTCAATCTCGCCGGGAAGGGTGCGGGCCAATATTGCTGAAAGCAGGGGTTTCGCCAATTTGGGGTCGGCACTTGCCATGATCACTCGCTCCGCGTCGTTTGAGGGCCTTTCGCCCCTTTTGATTTTCCAAGCCCTATGCCCCCGTTGGGACGACCAAACAACCGGATAGTTGCGTTTGAAACGAAATTTACGCTGCGGAAACGGATGCGCTTGCCGTGCGGTTACCGCTCGGTTACCACAGCCGAAGAACAGACAAAGATTAAGGGGAAGCATAAATGGATCGCCGACTGACATGGTATATCCTTGCCGGGATGATCCTGGGCGTGGTTGTCGGCTATGCCGTTCATATAGGTATAGCGCAGGACAATGTCTGGTTCGAATATGCGACCAAGACATTCAAGTTGCTGTCGGATATCTTCCTCAACCTGATCAAGCTGCTCGTCGCGCCCTTGATCCTGTCGACCATCGTCGTCGGGATTGCGCATATGGGGGACAGTTCGGCGCTCGGCCGCATAGGTTTCCGCGCGATCAGCTGGTTCATTATCGCCAGCTTCATATCGATCGGCCTCGGCCTGTTGATGGTCAATGTCTTCCAACCCGGCGTCGGTGCTCCAGTGGATACAGTCGCCGCGGCCGCGCAGAATATCGGCGAGGTGAAGAAGCTCGATTTCTGGGAATTCATCCTGTCAATCTTCCCCAAAAACGCCTTCGAGGCGATGGCGACCAACAACATTCTGCAGATACTCGTTTTTGCGCTGTTCGCTGGTGTCGCCCTGTCGGCATTGGGCGAGAAGGGCGCGCCACTGGTACGGGGGGCCGATGCGCTCGCCGAAATGATGTTGCAGATCACGCACTATGTGATGCGTTTTGCTCCGTTTGCTGTCTTCGGCGCGCTGGCTAAGGTGGTGGCGACCAGCGGCTTGGCTATCCTCGGCACTTATCTGGAGCTGGTGGTCGAATTCTATCTGTCGCTGACAATCTTGTGGGTGATCCTGCTTTCGCTAGGTGCGATTTTCCTGGGGCGGCGGATATGGACGCTGATCCGTTACATCCGCGAGCCGATGTTGATAGCTTTTTCGACCGCCTCATCCGAGGCCGCCCTGCCCAAGCTTTTCGAACAGCTTGACCGCTTTGGCGTACCGCGCCGGATTTCCGGCTTCATGCTGCCATTGGGCTATAGCTTCAACCTTGACGGCTCGATGATGTATATGAGCTTTGCGACAATCTTCATCGCGCAGGCCTATGGCATGGACTTGTCGATCGGCACGCAAATCCTGATCCTGCTGACCCTGATGATTTCGTCCAAGGGTGTCGCCGCCGTGCCACGTGCTTCGCTGGTCGTGATCACCGGCACGCTCGCCATGTTCGATTTGCCGGTGGAAGGCGTCGCCCTGATCCTCGCCATCGACCAATTCCTCGACATGGGTCGCACCGCGACCAATGTAGTCGGCAATGCCGTTGCGACCTCGGTTATCACCAAATGGGAAGGCATGCTCGAGGTTGAAGAGCCCGAATTCATCGAACCACCCCATGCCCCGTCGCACACTGTTGCGGGTGGCAAGGCCGGCCTGGAATTGGCCGAGGATATGGTCGAGGATCAGCGAACGAAGACTTGAGGTACGCCGTCGCCCCAGCGAAGGCTGGGGCCGCTGGAGGTTGTATCCTTCAGAGCTGACTAAACCGACTGCGGCCCCTGCCTGCGCAGGGGCGACGGATTAGATTTCCCGCAGGATATCGGCCAACTGGTCGACATCCTGCGCATCCTGATAGATTCCGAAACCTATCCGCAGCACATCACCGCGCACGTCGATTATGACGTTTCGCGCTTCCAATGCAGCATGTAGAGACGGTGCCGAAGGACCGCGATAAGCGAGAAAGCGGGCGTGCGCGCCATCACCGAGCGGATTGAGCAATTCAAAACCGGGCAATCCGTTCGCCTCGACAAATTGGCGCTGCAACTTTACGACATGCGCTGAAACAGAGGCGGTCGTTATCCCCTCCGCATCCAACATCCGGCGCACGGCATTGAAGCGGTACAGCCCCGAAGCGTCAAATGTGCTTCCCAGAAACCGGCCGCCATCCTGCGCATAGCCGACAGCACCGGGAGGAAGGGCAAGGTCTTCAAACGCGGCATACCAGCCCGTCACCACCGGCCTTGGCGCGAAGCCCGGCGGCGCGTGAAGGAAGCACACCCCCTCCCCCGCCATCGCATATTTATATCCGCCGGAGACATAGAAGATGCGGTCGGCAATCGCCGACAGATCGGTCTCGATCGCCATGAAGCCATGATAGCCATCAACCACAACCCACGGCCCTTCGGGTTTTGCTTGTGCGGCCAACCGTTCAAGCTCGCCGATGATCGCGCCCGAGTTGAACAGCACCTGGCTGGCAAAGATCAGGTCGAAACCACCTGACTCTGCCTTCGCCACCAGTTCGTCCGCTGGCGCATTGACCAGCTCCGCCTCACCCGCTTCAACCCAGCGCGCCATCTGGCGGCGAAAGCTGTGGAATTCACCATCGGTGGCAAGCACGCGTACCGGGCGTTTCGGGATCGCAGAGAAAATGCGGACGAGGAAATCGTGGGTATTCGGCGAAAAGGCGATGGTGGTCGAGTCGGGCAGTTTCAGCTCACGGGCGATATGGCTCTGTGCTTCCTCCAAAACCGGCCCCATGATGCGGCCCCATTTCAGGTCGGCAAGCCGCGCCGCATCCTCCCATGCCTTGACCTGACCGTCAAAGCTGGCGTCGGGCCAGAGGTGGTGGCTATGCGCAGCAAAGTGCAGGCGATCAGGGTTGGCAGATAGCGCGCGGGAGAAGAGATGTTTGTGGGTCATCAATACCCCTCCCGCTTGCGGGAGGGGTTAGGGGAGGGCACGAGCGAAGCGAGCCTGAAACAACGCAGGCCCACCCCTGGCCCCTCCCGCAAGCGGGAGGGGAGAAAATCAGCCGACGCCCTCACAACATCGTCCTCAAGGACCAGAGCTCCGGAAAGGCGCGTTTCGCCAAGGTGGCTTGCAGGTAACTGACGCCCGCAGTTCCACCTGTCCCGCGCTTGCCGCCAATAACGCGTTCGACAGTAATCACATGCTTGTGCCGCCATGTCGCCATGGCATCGTCGAGATCGACCAGTTTCTCGGCGAGCTGGTACAATTCCCAATAGCGTTCCGGTTCGCGATAGACGGTCAGGAACGCATCCTCGACTTCGGTATGCGCAACATAAGGCTGGCTGAAATCCCGATTCAGAACTTCAGCTGGAATCGGCAATCCGGCGCGCGACGCCGCCGCAAGTGCATCGTCCCAGATACTCGGCGTTTGCAAGGCATCGCGCATCGCTTGCTGTGCTTCCGGACGATCCTCCTGATATTTCAAGAAACCGCCATCTTTCAGGCCCAGCATATATTCGACTGTGCGGAACTGGTCCGACTGGAAGCCCGAACTCGGCCCGAGCACATGGCGGAAGCGGGTATAATCGGATGGTGTCATCGTTGAGAGAACATCCCAGCTCAACGTCATAACTGCCTGGATTCGACTAACCCTTGCCAGCGCCTTATAGGCTGGTATCAGCGCATCCGCCTGCACCTGGACCTTCGCCAGCTTCATCTCGCGGATGATCTGTTTCAGCCACAATTCTTTGGTCTGGTGAATGATGATGAACAGCATCTCGTCATCCAGTTCGGATTGCGGGTGCTGGCAAGCGAGCAGATCGTCGAGCGCAAGGTAGCGGGCGTAGGTCATATCGGTCATGCCCGACCGATACAGTTTCAATTGAAACTATGCCAGCCCAGTCAACCTAGAAGAACATCGAGCCATTTCTCGACCAGCACCCCGGCCTCCGCGCGGCTGAAGGGTGCATCGCCAAGGCTGAGTTCGAGCCACAGGCCGTCGACCAATGCCGTCAGCGCAACCGCTGTCAGCCGGTGGTCGGCGGGCTGGCAGGTCGAAAGCAGTGCTTCGAGGTCAGCGCGATAGTCACGGTAAATCTCTCCATGCAGCTTCGCTATCTGCGGATCGGTCTTGGTAAGTGCCCAAAAGGCGAGCCAGGTTGAAAGCAGCTCGGGATCGGCAATCGGGGGGACGAAGCTGGCGGTCAGATAAGCGAGCAAACGTTCGCGCGGGGTTTGGGGAGCAGCGGCAACCGCGTCGGCCAGCGCCTTTTGCACCCGATCCCCAGTCCAGCGATAAGTTGCTGCGATCAGCGCATCGATGCCGTCATAATAATGCCTTAGCAGACCGGGCGAGACCCCTGCCTCTGTGCAGATCACGCGGACCGATGTTCCCTGCACCCCGTTGCGCGCGAGCGAGCTTGCGCAGGCCGCGATCAACGCCTCTCGCCGGGCATCTGCGCTTTCGCGCGTAAAGGATGATCGGGCAGCTTGCATATTGTTATACACTCGTATAACAACTGCTGCGTCATGGCAAGCATACACACTCTCGACATAGGTCAGGACTCTCTGGATGGCTGGAGCCTTCCGGCTTGGACCTATAATGATCCTGAATTCGCGCAGGTCGAAATAGACCGCATCTTCCGCCCTGGGTGGCAGGTGGTCTGCCATGTCTCCGATGTGCCTAATGCGGGCGATTGGCACAGCCTCGATTATGTCGGCGAAAGCGTCATCGTTGTGCGCGGAGCCGACCAGCAACTGCGCGCCTTCACCAATGTCTGCCGCCACCGCGGCAGCCGCATCGTCGATGGTGCAAGCGGTTGCGCAAAGAAACTGGTCTGCCCATATCATGCTTGGACCTATGACCTGGACGGTCGCCTGAACGGCGTTCCCGACAGCGCCTCCTACCCCACGCTCGACAAGAGCAAGGCGGGTCTCGTGCCGGTCGATATGGAAATCTGGCGCGGCTTCATTTTCGTCCGTCTCGAAAGCGGTGGTCCCTCGGTCACCGATATGATGGCGCCCTATGAAGATCAGGTTGCGCCCTATCGCTTCGAAGAATTGAAGGCATTGGGCCGCGTCACGCTGCGCCCGCGCGATGTGAACTGGAAGAATGTCGGCGACAATTATTCGGACGGCCTCCACATCCCCGTCGCGCATCCCGGCCTCACCCGCCTGTTCGGCAAAAGCTATGGTGTAGAGGCCGAGCCGCATGTCGACCGCATGTGGGGCGACCTTGTCGACCGGCCATCGAACAACTGGTCTGAACGCGCCTACCAAAACCTGCTGCCACCCGTCCCGCATCTGCCGGAGGCGAACCAGAAACGCTGGCTCTATTTCAAGCTTTGGCCGTCGGTCGCGTTCGACATCTATCCCGATCAGGTCGATTTCATGCAGTGGCTGCCGACCGGGCCGACCACCTGCCTGATCCGCGAAATCAGCTATGTCTTTGACGATGATCGCCGCGAAATGAAGGCTGCGCGCTACCTCAACTGGCGTATCAACCGTCAGGTCAATGCAGAGGATACCGCGCTGATCACCCGCGTACAGCAGGGGATGGCGAGCCGTACCTTCTCGATGGGCCCGCTGTCCGACAAGGAAGTCTGCCTCAAAACCTTCTGCGCGCGGATCCGTGACCTGATCCCCGAAGCGCGATTACCAGAGCGTCCAAAATCGGGTTGGAGCAAATAAGCCCCCCTCCCGCTTGCGGGAGGAGTTAGGGGAGGGCCTGTTCCTCCAGTCATTGTTATACGGGACAGGCCCTCCCCCGGCCCCTCCCGCAAGCGGGAGGGGAGAAAAATGAAATACGACGCGGTAATCATCGGTGGCGGCCATAACGGCCTTGTCTGCGCATTCTATCTTGCCCGTGCGGGCATGAGGGTGCGCATCGTCGAGCGCCGCGATGTTGTCGGTGGTGCGGCTGTAACCGAGGAATTCCACCCCGGCTTCCGCAATTCGGTGGCGAGCTATACCGTCAGCCTGCTGCAGCCCAAGGTGATCGCCGACATGCGCCTTGCCGACCATGGCTATCGCGTGATCGAGCGCCCTATCAGCAACTTCCTGCCGCAGGAAGATGGCGGCTATTTGAAACTGGGTGGTGGACTTGAACGCACGCAAGCGGAGTTTGCGCGTTTCTCAAAGCTTGATGCGCAAGTTCTGCCCGAATATTACGACATGCTCGAAGGCGTCGCCGATGTGCTACGCGATCTGGCGCTCAAATCCCCGCCCAATGTGGGCGAGGGCTTGAAGACATTGTTTGATGGTGCGCGGCAGGGCATGGGCCTTGCCCGCCTGACGCTGTCTCAGCAGCGCGACGTGCTCGATCTGTTTGTCAAATCCGCCCGTACCTTCCTCGACAGCTGGTTCGAAAGCGAAGCGGTAAAGGCTGCCTTTGGTTTTGACGCTGTGGTCGGCAACTATGCCAGTCCCGACACACCGGGCAGCGCCTATGTCCTCCTCCACCACGTATTTGGCGAAGTGAACGGCAAGAAGGGCGCATGGGGCCATAGCGTCGGCGGGATGGGCAACATCACCCAGATCATGGCCAAGGTGTGCCGCGAGCATGGCGTCGAAATCAGTCTCGAAAGCCCCGTCGCGCGCGTGCTGGTCGATGGCGGCAAGGTTGCAGGCGTGCGCCTTGAAAGCGGCGAGGAAGTGATCGCCGACCGTGTGATTTCCAATGTCGGGCCGAAACTGCTTTACGAACGGATGTTCGAGCACAGCGACCTGAGCGGCGAATTCAAACGCCGCATAAAGGGCTTCAAGGCCGGCAGCGGCACCTTCCGTATGAATGTCGCTTTGTCCGAATTGCCCAAATTCACATGCCTGCCCGAACCCGGCGAACATCACCAATCGGGCATCATCATTGCCCCGACGCTCGATTATATGGACGAAGCTTTCCTCGACGCGAAACGCTATGGCTGGTCGAAAAAGCCGATTGTCGAGATGCTCATCCCTTCGACGGTGGACGACAGCCTAGCCCCCGAAGGCCAGCATGTCGCTTCGCTCTTTTGCCAGCAGTTCGCACCCGAACTTCCCGATGGCCGCGATTGGGATGTCGAGGAAGGCAAGGCTGCCGATACGATCATCGATACCGTCGAAGCCTATGCCCCCGGCTTCCGCGCCTCGATCCTCGGCCGCCAAATACTCAGCCCGAAGGGGCTTGAGCGCAAATTCGGCCTTGTCGGTGGCGACATCATGCATGGCAATATGAGCCTCGACCAGCTCTGGTCCGCACGACCTGTACTTGGCCACGGATCCTATCGCGGACCGATCAAGGGGCTTTATATGTGTGGTGCCGGCACGCATCCAGGCGGCGGCGTGACCGGCGCACCTGGGCACAATGCGGCGCATGTGATCCTGCGCGACAAGCGTTCCTGGCTCGGACCCAAGTGGAACTAAAATTCCTCGCACCTGAAATATAATATCGCTATCAGGGCGCCATGTTATCGGTGCTCGATCTGTTTCGCGTCGGAATTGGCCCGTCGAGTTCGCATACGGTTGGGCCGATGCGGATAGCTGCCCGTTTCCTGTCCCATATGGAGCGCCACCGAAATATATCCCAAACCACGCGGATTCAGGTTGAACTGCAGGGATCACTCGCACTAACCGGTGAAGGCCATGGAACCCCGCGCGCGACGCTGCTGGGATTACTCGGTTTCTTGCCTGAAACGATTGACCTTGAACAGGCGGAACAGTCGCTGGCCAAGCTGCACCAGTCCCGGCGATTGCATCTTTCCGAAGGCCACGAAATTGCCTTCGATCCGTCGAACGATCTCATCCTCGACTTCGACAATATCCCCGCATTGCACCCCAATGGCATGAGCTTGACAGCATTTGATGCGGCAGGACGCATCGTATCAGCCAAAACCTATTATTCGACCGGCGGTGGCTTCATCGCCTCGGAGCGGCAATTATCGGCACCGGTTGAAGATGATCGCATCACCGTCGGCAATATTGTGCCCTTTGCATTCAGCAGTGGCGCTGAATTGCTGAATCTATGCAGCACACATGGCATGAACATTCACGACCTGATGCTGGCCAATGAAAATGCAATGCGACCGAGCCAAGAGACCGAAGAGCGTCTCGATGCGATCGCACGGATCATGCTCGATTGTGTTGATCGCGGTCTCGCGACCGAAGGTATCCTTCCCGGCCGTCTGCAGGTCCAGCGCCGGGCAGCGCATCTGTGGCAAAAGCTCAAGGCGGCACCGCTTGCAAATGAGCGCGAAAGTCTGTTCGACAGGCTGAACGCCTATGCCATGGCGGTAAACGAGGAAAATGCAGCCGGCGGCCGTGTTGTTACCGCGCCTACGAATGGTGCAGCCGGTATCATTCCAGCGGTTATCCGCTATTATTGCGTCGATGCCGAACGCCCCGCGAAAGACATCCACACCTTCTTACTGACTGCAGGTGGCATCGGCCTCCTCTACAAACAGCGCGCGTCCATCTCGGGCGCGGAAATGGGCTGTCAGGGTGAAGTCGGCGTTGCCTGCTCGATGGCCGCCGCTGGACTTGCGGCAATCTGGGGCGCCACAGCTGAGCAAGTCAGCATCGCCGCCGAAATCGGGATGGAACATAATCTGGGGCTTACATGCGATCCGGTCGCCGGATTGGTGCAAGTGCCCTGTATCGAACGAAATGCCATAGGTGCCGTCAAGGCGGCAAACGCGGCGCGACTGGCGCTGCATTCGACCGGGCCGATGCGCGTCAGCCTCGATCAAGTCATCGAAACAATGCGCCAAACCGGGCTCGATATGTCGAGCAAATATAAGGAAACCGCGCAGGGCGGCCTAGCCGTCAATGTGGTTGAGTGTTGAGCGAGCGCCGCGTCCACCAGTAAAGCGGCAGGCCTGCGAGCATCAGCACGATGCTCAAGCCGCTGGCGTCAACGCCCGCGCCCCACAGGCTCCATACACCAAATACCAACCCGATCAGCGCGAAGGGCACAGCGATCTTGCGCTTCAGCGCTACGGCTGCACAGGCGAGATAGAGCCAGAGCGTGACCGACGTGGTGACCAGCGCCATGAAGGTGAAAAGGCCAGCCATCGATTGGCTGCTGTTCGCCAGCACCAGCAGGCTTCCCAGAACCGTCGCTGACAGCAGGCCGTTGATCGGCACGCCATTGGCCGTCGTGCGGGCAAACCATTGTGGCATCATCTGCCTTTTGGCCATTTCGAGCGGGACTTCTGCTTGCACAAGTGTCCAGCCATTGACCGCACCAATTGCGCTAATCGCGGCAAAGGCGGCCACCAACGAGGCTGGGCCCGGCGACCAGAAGGTCGAAACAAACAGCTCGAATGGAGCTGGAGAGGCCGCGACCTTATCTGCGGGAAGCATCAAAGTGATGCCCGAACAGACGATCAGATAGATTATGCCAGATAGCAATGCGCCGTAAAAAGTCGCGCGCGGAACATTGCGTTGCGGGTTGTCAATCTTGTGCGATGCAGCGCAGGCCGCCTCAAAACCGATCATTGCCCAAAGCGTCATGGCCGCCGCTGTGTTAACCGATGGAAGCGACAACCCTTCCGCCGGATAAGGCGCAAGTGCCGACATCCCATCACGACCAAAAATCAGACCGATCAGGATAGCGACGACGATCAAAGGCGTCAGCTTGAGCAGGGTCGTGATCACCTGGAACGAGCCAGCTGAGCGCACCCCGAGCAGATTTACCGCCGTCATCGTCCAGATAACCCCAAGCGCAGTGAGCGATGGATGTTCACCCAGAACAGGCAGGAAACTGGACATATAGGATGTCGCGCCAACGGCTATCGTCACGCAGCCCGTCCATACAGAAACCCAAAAGGCGAAACCGATAAGGAAGCCGGCGAGCGGGCCGAAACTGCGCTCTACAAGTTCAGCTGGGCCAATAGCTCCTTCATGGGCAGCTGTTAGTTTGGCTAGGACATGGGCGAGGCAAAGCGCACCCGCGATAGTTACCACCCAGCCTGCAATCGCATTCCAGCCAAAGGGCGCGAGCCCTTGAGGCAACAGAAACACGCCGGATCCGATCATATTGCCCATGACCAGCGCCACAGACATGAAAAAGCCGAGCTTTTGGCCCGGCTTTTCCGTTTTGTCGTTCATCAATCCAGCGATCAGAAATCGCGGCTGAATTTAAGGCCGATGATACGGGGTTTAATCAGCGTGTCGTAGAAGGTTCCACCGAGAGCAGTCCCACCATCCGGATCGCCGCACACCGTTTCGATGCAGGAGACGCCAGTGTTCACGACGCCCAGTTCATCAAGCACATTCGTCGCGAAAGCCTCAATACTCCACTGGTCATTCTTCACACCAAAGCTGAGATCGACGGTCGTGTACGCGTCGAGCTTACCTTTGATTCCTGCTTCAAACGGACGCAAATCGCTGCGGCGGCTCCCGGTATGATTTGCCGCTACCTGGAAATGCCCGTTCCAAGCCGCCACGGGGAATTCATAACGGGCAACGACATTGCCTTTGAATTTCGCGGTGACAGGCAGGCGCGAACCTGATGGTGCCAGCGTATCGTTGATTTCGTTATTCCGATCGATGGCACCACTGCCATCTAGATCCACATCGATAGTACAATCAAACTGCGGGTTCGCGATCGCGCAAAAATCGCGGCGAATCTTTGCGTCATTATAGCTGAAGCCCGCATTGATACTGAATCCACCATTGCGATACCCGACATCAAATTCCGCACCACGAATGCGCGCAATGCCAGCATTGCGAACTTCGCTGAGCCCATTGGCTCCAAGGAATGACAACTGGATATTGTTCCAGTCCAGCTGGTACACCGCACCATTGAAACGGAATGCGCCGAAGGTGGTTTTCCAACCCAGCTCGTAATTATCGAGCTCGTCCGGACCGTATGGCGGCAGGGTACCGCGACGATTCACGCCACCGGGGCGGTACCCGCGCGACCAGGTCGCGTAAACCAGTGCATCGTCGTTTATCTTGTAGGTCGCATTCACCTTATAGATTGCGTCTGTATCCGAAGTCGACTTGTCGACATTGGTGCAGGGCGAACCTGCCACATCGGCGGGGGCGAGTGTACCCGTCGGATTGTCCCGCAAGGTTGCTCCAGTCGTCGTGAAGCATGCAGCAACGCCAGTGCGGCTTGAATAACCGTCGGAGTAGCCGAAGAATCCGATCAACGAGTTGTCATATTTATACAATCTCGCACCGCCGGTTAGCGTCAGCTTGTCCGTAACGTCGAAGCTCAACTCGCCAAATGCCGCATAGTCACGGTCGGTACGCAACTGCTTGGTCAACCAGATATTGCTATCGGTTCCTGGAACTGTAATCGCGTCAGCGATATTGTCGATGATGTAGTTTTGTTCGATATTGTGTGTCTGGCGCTGCCAGAACAAGCCACCGATGAAACGCAGTGATGCGTCCTGCGGCGAAGATACGCGAAATTCGGCGAAACTCTTCCGATAGCGGTCGATGCCCTGAATATACTGGTTCGGGCTGACAGGGTCACCGGCATTGTCGTACCAATAGGCACCATAACCTGACAGGGCATCATAGAAATAGCCATAGTCCGAATAGTCACTTTCGGTATTGGTCTTGCGGCGCAGGTGACCACCGGTCAGCGTCATATCCCAATTACCGATTTTGCCTTCGATGGTCATTGCAGCCTGGATCCATTTGTCCTTGCTGCTTTCGGGATTGTACTGGACAATCTGATAGTTGCCGCTGTTCTGGCCCGAACGCTCACGCGCGTAACTGCCTTCGGTTTTCTGGACCTGGCCCATCAGGGTCGGTTTGATAGTCCAGCTGTCATTCAACTCGATGCCGAGAGCCAAACGTGCGCCATAGGTTTCGGCGTCGTTATAGTTTTTCTCGACCAGGGCAGCGTTGTTCTGTGTAATGCCAGAGGTCGCATAAGTCCGCGAACCCGGAATATTGTCGATATAGCCGCCATCATCGCGATACCAGCCGACAAGGCGCAGCGCGGCACGATCGCTGAGCGGCGCGTTAATGAAACCCTCGAAAACCGAACCAAAATCGCCATGCGCGACATTGTTGATTTCAACCCCGACATTTCCATAGAAACCCGATGTGTCCGGAGCATTGGTGACAAGCTTCAGCGTGCCAGCCATCGAGCTTGCACCATACAGCGTGCCCTGCGGACCTGCGAGCGCTTCGACGCGCGCAAGGTCATAGGCATGAATGTCGAGCGCGCCCTGAATGGTCGTGATCGGCATTTCGTCCAGATAGGTGCCAACAGTCGGCAACGACGTCGAGTGGTTGGCGTTTTCGCCCGAAGCGACGCCGCGGAAGTAGACTTGCGCAAAACCCGGCCCACCCTGCTGGATGGTCACAGACGGCAGGAACTTGACGACATCGGCAAATTCATTGACCTGGAGCTGGTCGAGCTTCTCGGTGCCGATTGCAGTGATAGCAACAGGAACGTCCTGCAAATTCTGCTCGCGCTTTTGCGCGGTAACGACGATTTCGTCATTGTCGCCTTCGGCCGCCGCTTGGGCAAAGGCCGGTACAGACATACCGATAGCACTGGAGGCCATCAAAGTAGCGACTGCTGTCCGAACATAAATATTGCTGTGTGTTTTGCGCATTGCGCACCCTCCATTATGTTGCAATGCCGCAATTCCTCATATTTCTGGAATCGTGGCAAGAATTTTTCGTCAAATGACGTGCGGTCGTTAATTTATTCCGAACGCTGTGGCATATGCGCAACGCTGGAAAGCCGAACTGCAACATTGCCGCAACGATGCGCAGGCAAGGTCCAAAAAGCAAAATCGCTTGCCAATGCAATGGCGCGCGTTAGGGCAATGCCGAACACGGGCGGGGACCAGTCAATTTATGCAAACATCGATGGCTTTGCTCAACAAACGGCGTTTTCTGCCGCTGTTTGTCACCCAGTTGCTCGGCGCCTTTAACGACAATCTGTTCAAAAATGCCATGGTGCTGTTCGTTGTTTACGGTGTGTACAACGACGAAAAATCTGAAGCTTTGTTCAGCGCGGTAGCCACAGCAGTGTTCATATTGCCCTTTTTCCTGTTGTCAGCGCTTGCAGGCCAGTTGGCGGACACGCGTGACAAGGCCAAGATCATCCGCATCGTCAAATTCTGCGAAATCCTTATCATGCTGGTCGGAGGTGCCGGGCTGGTTCTGGCTTGGCTCGACATAGCAGTAACAGTGGTGGCCATACCGCTTATGATGCTCGCGTTGTTCGCTATGGGCGTGCACTCGACCTTCTTTGGCCCCATCAAATATGCGATCTTGCCGCAGCATTTGAATGACAATGAAGTTCTGGGCGGAACCGGCCTGGTTGAAGCGGGCACCTATATCGCCATTTTGGTAGGCACCATTCTGGCCGGCATCATACCGGTCGAATGGGCAGCGCTGGGCGTCGTCTTGACGGCAATGCTGGGCTATATGACGGGAAGACAAGTTCCCCCCGCACCGCCAGAGCATCAGGAAACCGGCATCGACTGGCATATTCTTCGTTCCTCGATCGCGCTGGTCAAAGGCACGATGCACATCCGCAAACTGTTCCTCGCCATTATGTCGATCAGCTTTTTCTGGACGATTGGGGCGGTGCTGTTCATCCAGTTCCCGCCACTGGCAAAAAATGTGTTGGGTGCGGATCAGGAAGTTGCCAGCCTCTTTCTGGCCATTTTCTCAATCGGGATCGCCATCGGATCCGTCGCAATCAACAGGCTGCTCAAGGGCCAGGTTTCGGCGCGTTTCGCTCCTGCCAGCGTCATCGCAATGGGGCTCTTCGTGGTCGCCTTCCACTTTGTCTGCCGCAACTGGCAGATCAACGGCGATGGCGAACTTTACACCATCGGCAGCTTTGTGAACCATGACGGTGCGTGGATGCTGTTGGGTACGCTGCTGGGCATCGCCGTTGCCGGGGGGATGTTCGTCGTGCCGCTTTATGCCTTCTTGACCACTACGGTGCCCAAGGATCAGACCGCACGCACCGTAGCCGCGAACAATATCGTCAATTCTGGAGCGATGGTTATCGGATCCCTGATTGCCCTCGGGCTGAGCGCCGCAGGCATTAGCATGGTGAACCAGCTACTGCTCGGCGCGGCAATGTGTCTCGTTTCGGCCTGGCTCGCTCAATTGCTGCACAAGGCTTGCGACTGAGGCCCGACTGAAAGCGTTAGGCAATGAAGGTATAGAACACCGTAAAAAATGCACCAAAGCTGACCACGAACAGATGTGCGTCTTCACGCTGCCACCATTTCAGCGGCTTGGGTTTCCATTCAGCCGGAACAGCGAAGATGTGCGGTGCCAATGCCTGTCGCAACGGATGCCGCGCGCCGTCATTTGTCTGAACCAGTTGCCTGTGCATGTCGCCTACCCCTTAATGATTTCGTTACCGCAGACGTTAACGTTTCATTAGGGATGATGGCGAGGCACAAAGGTGGTTAATAGCGATCGCAATTGCGATCGTATCATTTCGCTACAGATTTTGTGGAGTGGTGCCCCTGGCCCGACTCGAACGGGCACATCTTTCGATACTCGATTTTGAGTCGAGCGCGTCTACCAATTCCACCACAGGGGCGTTGCGGGGGAGCCTCTAGCGAAGCTCCCGCCAAGGCGCAAGCCTACTTACGCAGTTCGCGTTCGAGAGTCTTGTGTGTAGATTTGCCATAAGGCGGTTTGAAGCCTGCCATGCCGGCGACATCTATCGAAGGCTGGCGATAGACTGCGCGCATATGGCTGAAGGTCTTGAAGCCATCCTGCCCATGATAGTTGCCCATGCCCGACGGCCCGACGCCCCCGAACGGCAGATCTTCCATCGCATTGTGGAAGATCACATCATTGACCGTAGCGCCGCCCGAAATGGTACGGGTCAGAACGCGCTGCTCCTCCGCCTTGTCGGCTCCGAAATAATAAAGGCCGAGCGGGCGATCATGCGCGTTCACATAATCAATCGCCTCATCCATCGACGAATAGGTCATCACGGGCAGGATCGGGCCAAAGATTTCTTCCTGCATCACCTTCATATCGTCATTGACGTTGCGAACGATGGTGAGCGGCATTTTATTGCCGTTCGACGAACCAAAATCCTCGTTCGCAGGATTGACCTCGATCAGTTCGGCACCCTTTTCCTTCGCGTCTGCGAGATAGCCCTGCAGCCGATCATAATTGCGGCCATTCACAACCGACGTATAATCGTCATTGTTGAGCAGCGAGGGATAGAGCGTCGACACGCCATTCACGACGCCGTCGATCATTTCCTGCTCCTGCTCCTTGGCAACAAGCAGATAGTCGGGCGCAAGGCAGATCTGCCCTGCGTTCATCATCTTGCCCAAGGCGATCCGCTCACCTGCCTTTTTCTTGTCCGCGCTACGTCCGATGATCGTCGGCGATTTGCCGCCCAATTCGAGCGTGACGGGTACAAGATTATCGGCTGCAGCGCGCATGATATGCTTGCCGACGCTGGTTGCGCCTGTGAAGATCAGGTGATCGAACGCAAGTTTTGAAAAGGCCGTGCCGATTTCGACTCCGCCGGTAAACACCGCCATTTCCTCTTCGGCAAAATATTTGGGTACGGCTTCAGCAAAAACTTCAGCGACTCGTTCCGTATACTCGCTCGGCTTCACCATGGCGCGGTTACCCGCCGCCAATATGCCCGCCATCGGCACCATCACCATACCGATTGGAAAATTCCAGGGCGCAATAACGCCAACCACGCCCTTGGGCTGGTACACGACATCGGCCTTGGCGCCGATCAACCCGAGCGGAAAGGTTGGCTTGCGCTTTTCATTGCGGGCCCAGCTTTCGAAATGCTTTTTCGCATGTTTGAGCGCGCTGACCGACGGCATGATGTCGGTCATCAGCGTCTGTTCGGTGCTGCGATGGCCGAAATCAGCCGACACCGCTTTGGCGAATTCATCCTTGTAATCGACCAGCAAGGCAATAGCGCGGTCCATGCGATCTCGGCGCACGGACATCGGTTCGGGCATTGCTGCAGTAAAGGCGGCTTTTTGCTTTTCTAATATGGTCTGCATATCGGCGGTCATGGCACTCTCCTGATTTAATCGCTGGATTAACATTTCTGGATACGAATGCAACGCGCCAGCGCATTGTGTTGCAGCTTGCACCGGATTAAGGGCGAATCCGTAACGTCTCCCAAGCACAAGGAAGCTATCCATGAGCAGCACCGATCCCGTCGTCATCCTTTCCTATGCCCGCACCCCGATGGGCGGCATGCAGGGCGTGTTTTCCGACGTCGCCGCAACCGATCTGGGTGCCACTGCGGTCAAGGCTGCTGTCGAGCGTGCTGGGGTATCGGGCGAAGACATCGAGCGCATCTATATGGGTTGCGTTCTGCCTGCTGGCCTCGGCCAGGCCCCTGCCCGTCAGGCGGCGATCAAGGCTGGCCTGCCCAAATCGGTGCAGGCAACCACCGTCAACAAGGTCTGCGGCAGTGGCATGCAGACTGTAATAATGGGTGCAGAAGCTATCGCCGCGGGTTCGGTCGATTATGTCATCGCAGGCGGCATGGAGAGCATGACCAACGCTCCTTACATTCTGAAAAAGCACCGCAGCGGCGCGCGTATCGGCCATGACACCGCCTATGACCATATGTTCCTCGATGGCCTCGAAGACGCCTATGAACCCGGCCGGGCCATGGGCACGTTCGCGCAGGAAACGGCGAACGAATATCAGCTGACCCGCGAGGATCAGGACAATTATTCGATTGAATCGCTGCGCCGCGCGCAGGATGCGATTTCATCGGGCGCTTTCGCTTCGGAAATCGTGCCGGTGAAGATCGTCAGCCGCGCTGGCGAAACCGTTGTCGATACCGACGAGCAACCCGGCAAGGGCCGCCCGGACAAAATCCCGACGCTGAAGCCTGCCTTTGCCAAGGATGGCACAATCACTGCCGCGACTTCTTCGTCGATCTCGGATGGTGCCGCCGCGCTTGTCCTGTCGCGTGCGTCGACGGCCGCTGCGAAAGGCCAGACGCCAGTCGCGCGCATCGTGGCGAGCGCTGCTCATGCGCAAGAACCGTCGGCATTCACAACGGCCCCGGTCGGTGCCATCAACAAATGCCTCGCCAAGGCGGGCTGGAGCGTCGCCGATGTCGACCTGTTTGAAATCAACGAAGCTTTTGCCTGTGTAGCCATGTTCGCGATGCGCGACCTTGGCATTCCGCATGAAAAGATCAACGTCCATGGCGGTGCGACGGCTCTCGGCCACCCTATTGGCGCGTCGGGCGCGCGCATCATCACCACGCTGATCGGCGCGCTGAAGCATAAGGGGCTGAAGCGCGGTGTCGCTTCGCTCTGCATCGGCGGCGGTGAAGGTACGGCGGTCGCGATTGAGCTGGTATGAGCCTACGCCCTTCATGCCCCAAACTTCGTCACCCCCGCGAAGGCGGGGGTCCATCACCGGAGGCTGCAATTTAACCGACAGGTGATGGATTCCCGCCTTCGCGGGAATGACGAAAGTGAAAAAGGACTAGAGGCTTCGAAATGAACATAGTTTTCGTTCTCTTCGACAATGTAACCCAACTCGACTTTTCGGGTCCGGTTCAGTTCTTGTCACGGCTTCCGGGCGCGAAGACATATGTCGTATCGAAAGACGGCCAGGCCGTTACCACCGACTGCGGCTTTTCGATTCTGCCAACCACCAGTTTTGCCGATTGCCCGCAGGCTGAAATTTTCTGCATTCCAGGCGGGCATGGGGTGCGCGAGGCGATTGGCGATGCTGCCATTGTCGAATTCGTGCGCGAGCAGGCGAAGGCTGCAACTTGGGTCACGAGCGTCTGCACTGGTGCCTTTGTCCTCGGAGCGGCGGGATTGTTGCAGGGTAAACGCGCAACGACCCATTGGGCGTACACGCAATTACTTCCCCTGTTCGGCGCGACACATGAAAAAGCCCGCGTCGTTCGCGATGGGAATTTGGTCACCGCAGGGGGCGTTACTTCAGGGATCGATTTCGCGCTGGAACTGATGGCGTTGGCCCAGGGCGAGGATGTCGCCCGAACCATCCAGCTTGCCCTTGAATATGACCCTGCCCCGCCATTTGAAGGCGGCCACCCTAGCCGGACTGCGCAACCTCTGGTCGATAACCTCAAGTCGCGCGTCTATGACAAAGCGGCGGCTGATATGGATGCTGCAATCTGCGCGGTTCTTGCTGCCACAACTTAAAGCTGGACCGACTCTGCAACGCACGCTAGCGATTTAATCGAGGGATTAAATTCGGGAGAGAGAGCGATGCGTTTTCGGCGTAGTGCGGTATTGGCTTTGGCTGGTGTAGCTGCTTTGGCGGTGTCCGGCTGCAAATTGGCGGATAATAATCCGGGGGCACAAGACCCCGAATTTGCCAAGATTGACGGCGAATTTCTGAAGACGGGCGGCAATGGCGATGACTGGGCCTTCCCTGCCCAAAGCTATGGCGAGCAACGCCATAGCCCACTTACCCAGATCAACGACAAGAATGTGTCCGAACTCGGCATCGCCTGGTTTGCGGATATGCCCGATGCGCGCGGCCATGAATCGACCCCGGTCGAAGTTGACGGCACGCTTTATGTCACCGGCCCGTGGTCCAAGGTTTTCGCTTATGAAGCCAAGACCGGCAAGCCGTTGTGGCAGTTCGACCCCGGCGTCGATAAGGCACGCGGCGTGAAGGCATGCTGCGACGTCGTCAACCGCGGCGTCGCCTTCTGGAAAGGCAAGCTTTTCGTCGGCACCATCGACGGTCGCCTGATTGCCCTTGATGCGAAGACCGGTGGCGAGATCTGGTCTGTGCAGACGCTCGATCCGAAATCAAACGGTACAATCACCGGCTTCCCGCGCGTCGTGAAGGATAAGGTCATAATCGGCAATGGCGGCTCCGAATTCGGCGCACGCGGCTTTGTCACCGCGTATAATGTTGATACCGGCAAGCAGGCTTGGCGCTTTTACACCGTTCCCAATCCCAAGGGCGAGCCGGACAACGCGGCGAGCGACAAGGTGATGAAGGAACTGGCCTACGACACCTGGAGCAAGACGCCGAAGAAAGACGACTGGCGCGATTCAGGCGGTGGCGGAACCGTCTGGGATGCCATTGTTTATGACCATGAGCTCGACCAGCTTTACCTCGGCGTCGGCAATGGCAATCCGTGGAATCACGGCATCCGTTCGAACAGCGAAGGTGACAACCTGTTCCTCTCGTCCATCGTCGCACTCGACCCGGATACCGGCGAGTATAAATGGCACTATCAGGAAACCCCGGCCGAAAGCTGGGATTACACGGCTACCCAGCCGATCATCCTCGCCAACGAAAAGCGCGACGGCAAGGATGTGAAGGTGCTGTACCACGCACCGAAGAACGGCTTCTTCTTCACGCTTGATCGGACCAACGGCAAATTGCTTTCGGCCAATCCGTTCATCAGCGGCATCACCTGGGCGACAGGTTACGACCTTGCCTCCGGCCGTCCCATCGAAAACCCCGAAGCGCGTTATGAAAAGACCGGCAAGCTTTACATGGCGAACCCGTCTGCGCTTGGAGCGCATAACTGGCATCCGATGAGCTACAATCCTGCGACCGGTCTGGTCTACATCCCGGCGCAGCAGCTGGGCGGGGCCTATATGCCGCCTGTCGCGCCAAACGAGCAAGGTCGCAGCGCGATGGGCTTCAACACCGGCGGGGCGATTGCCACGGCGGATGTCCCCGACGATTTCAATATGGTAAAGGCAATCCAGTCGGTCACCACCGGCCAGCTTGTCGCATTCAACCCGAAGACGGGCAAAGCACAATGGACCGTCAACTATCCCACGCCGTGGAATGGTGGCACGATGACGACGGCAGGTAATCTTGTTTTCCAGGGCAATGCCATGGGCAAGTTCCAGGCCTTTGCCGCCGATACCGGCAAACTGCTCTACAGCCTTGATGTGCAGTCCGGCGTGCTGACCGGTGCTTCCACCTATCTGGTCGATGGCGAGCAATATGTCGCTTTCATGACCAGCAAGGGCGGCGCCTTCCCGCTGGTGTCCGGCTATGTCGCTGGCGCAAGCCAGGAAGTGCCCAATATCCCGCGTCTGATCGTGCTCAAAATCGGGGCGAAGGGCACACTGCCTCCGCTTCCGCCCGCAGAGGAGTGGGTCTGGAACCCGCCTGCCCTGTTCGGCAGCCCCGAAATCATCGCAGCAGGTCAATCGAGCTATCAGCGCTATTGCCTTGTCTGCCACGGACCGGGCGCTGTGGGGACCGGTGTACTGCCGGACCTGCGCAAATCGGGAACCATTGCCGATGCTGCAACGTTCAAGTCGGTAGTGTATGACGGCATTCTCGCCAAGAACGGCATGGCCAGTTTCAAAACGGTGCTGAAGCCGGAGGAAGTTGAAGCCATCCGCGCCTATCTCACCAGTCGTGCGCATTTCGCCAAGGCCAATGACGCAAAGTTCAAGGTGAGCGCCAGGTGATGCCCATGAATCTGGCATTTGCCTAAAAAATAGGCACCAAAATTCAAGCAAACCCCGCGCGTTATCGTGCGGGGCTTAGCTTTTGCGTGTCTGCGGCGCTGCGGCAAACTGGCACGATACTTGATAAGCAAATGGCATGACACTCGCGCGCGCGGGTTTTCGCGGTGCGCCAAGACCAGAGGAAAGCCATGAAAAAGATCGAAGCGATCATCAAGCCGTTCAAACTCGACGAAGTGAAGGAAGCGCTGCACGAAGTCGGCGTATCAGGCATCACCGTGACCGAAGCCAAGGGCTTTGGCCGCCAGAAAGGCCATACCGAACTTTATCGTGGTGCCGAATATGTCGTCGACTTCCTGCCCAAGGTGAAGCTTGAAGTTGTAGTAGACGATGCGCTTGCAGATCGTGTTGTCGAAGCCATCGCCGCCGCCGCACAGACCGGCCGCATCGGCGACGGCAAGATTTTTGTCATCCCAGTCGAAACCGCGCTGCGAATCCGCACCGGTGAGCGCGATAGCGATGCCGTCTAAATCCAAGAAACCCGCCCAAAAAACCAAATCGGGCAAATCCAAACACTCCAAGTCAAAGAAGGAAAGCATCATGGCCAGTGCCAAGGACATACTGAAACAAATCAAGGAAAATGATGTCGAGTGGGTCGACTTGCGCTTCACCGACCCGAAGGGCAAGTGGCAGCACCTCACCATGTGCGCTGGCGTGCTTGGCGAAGACGAACTGGAAGACGGCCTGATGTTTGACGGATCGTCGATCGAAGGCTGGAAGGCGATCAACGAATCCGACATGATCCTGCGCCCGGACCTGGACTCGGTCTATATGGATCCGTTCAGCGCAACGCCGATGATGATCATCAACTGCGACATCGTCGAACCCTCGACCGGCGAACTTTACGCCCGCGACCCGCGCTCGACCGCCAAGCGTGCCGAAGCCTATGTCAAGGCAACCGGAATAGCCGACACGGTCTATGTCGGCCCCGAAGCCGAATTCTTCATGTTTGACGATGTGACCTTTTACGACGGTTATGACGGTTCGGGCTTCCGCATCGATGATATCGAGCTACCGACCAACACCGGCCGTTCCTACGAAACAGGGAACCTCGCTCACCGTCCGCGCGCCAAGGGTGGCTACTTCCCGGTTGCGCCCGTCGACAGTGCTGTCGACATCCGCGGCGAAATGGTTTCGACCATGCTCGAAATGGGCCTGCCCTGCGACAAGCATCACCACGAAGTCGCGGCAGCCCAGCACGAACTCGGCCTGACTTTCGGCACTCTGGTACAGACAGCTGACCGTATGCAGGTCTACAAATATGTCGTGCACCAGGTCGCCCATGCCTATGGCAAGACCGCAACCTTCATGCCGAAGCCAATCAAGTCGGACAATGGCTCGGGCATGCACACCCATATTTCGCTCTGGGCCAAGGGCAAGCCGCTCTTCGCTGGCAATGGTTATGCCGGTCTGTCGGACATGTGCCTTTACTTCATCGGCGGCGTCATCAAGCACGCCAAGGCGCTGAACGCGTTCACCAACCCGACCACCAACAGCTATAAGCGCCTGGTACCGGGCTTCGAAGCCCCCGTTCTGCTCGCTTATTCGAGCCGCAACCGTTCGGCTTCGTGCCGCATTCCGTACGGCACCGGCGACAAGGCCAAGCGCGTTGAATTCCGCTTCCCTGATGCGCTCGCCAACCCCTATCTCTGCTATTCAGCGCTGCTGATGGCGGGTCTGGACGGTATCCGGAACAAGATCCACCCAGGCGATGCGATGGACAAGAACCTGTATGACCTGCCCCCGGCAGAACTCGCCCAGGTCCCGACCGTTTGCGGATCGCTCCGCGAAGCGCTCGACAGCCTAGCTGCCGATCATGACTTCCTGCTCGAAGGCGATGTCTTCACCAAGGATCAGATCGAAGCCTATATCGATCTCAAATGGGATGAAGTCAGCCGCTGGGAAACCACGCCTTCGCCGGTCGAGTTCGACATGTATTACAGCGGCTAAGCTGGGGAGCAGCCGCAATCGAAAGGGCGTCCGGAGCAATCCGGGCGCCCTTTTTGATTTTCCATTTGTCGACTAAGCAGATTTGCGAACGTGCATTTCAACTGGCAGCCACAACGACAATTTACTGCCAGCACCTTCGTCGCTTTCAATGCGCAACTCGGCGCCAAGTTGCGATGCGCGTGTGTGCATGTTTGAGAGGCCACGTCCGTTTCCGCTCACATTAGCTGCAACAAACCCCCGCCCATCGTCGGCGAGGATAAGCTCGACTCCATCGCGACCCTCTCTTTCCGTTGGACAGCAGGCAATGGTGATGCTGCTTGCACTCGCATGCGACAGGACATTGCCGACCCCTTCCTGGATGATACGCAGCATATGGAGCGCGTTTGGGGCATCAAGCCAATCGAGCGATGGGCATGGCTCGACACGCCAGATGCATTTTACCCCTGCCTTTTCCATATCGGGTTCCATCCGGTGGCGTAGATTGGCGAGTAGCGCGACAACATCGCCCTCAACCGGCGCGAGTGAATCCACCGTCAGTTTCAGATCGGTGATCGCGCGTTGCAAGGTTTCTTCCGCAACAGGTGCTTCGCCCTGCTTTCTGACGACAGCCAGCGCCGTGACCAGATTTGATCCGATGCCATCGTGCATCTCGCGCATCAGCCGTTCGCGTTCGATACCAACCGCGTGTTCTACTTCGATTCTTTGCCGCGCACGTTCGCTTGCCGCAAGGGCATGTGTCGCAGTTTCTACCCGCTCTTCAAGACTGGTATTGAGCGTCTCAACTTCGGCGAGCGCTCGTAGATATTTGCGTCCGACCGACAGCAGGAAGACGCTGAACAACAAAAATCCGGTGTAAGGCTGGATATGAAAACCGAGCCCCTGCCACCAGTTCACATTGGGTATCCGGCCGATATCGTGTAGCCCTAATATGGTGGCAAATAAAACGACCGCAACAAGAGCTAGGCTTTCGAGTGAGCGGTTT
Source organism: Sphingorhabdus sp. (assembly GCF_035329025.1). Lineage (GTDB taxonomy): Bacteria > Pseudomonadota > Alphaproteobacteria > Sphingomonadales > Sphingomonadaceae > Sphingorhabdus_B. The sequence goes on from NZ_DAOLHN010000001.1 coordinate 97,655, forward strand.
CGAAACCACTCTCTTATCATCAAACCGCAAGCCGTCAGTGAAACGAGCAATGTTGAAAGACTGGTCGCGAGGTCGGTACGGTTGGTCGACGTAATCGCCACACGAAAAATGCACAGAGCAACTCCAATCGTAAATAGCAGGGCAATGATCCGGCGATGATTGGGAAGTTTCAAAAAGGCGACGCAGAAGCTAAGCGATGCGGCTACCGCAAAATAGAGCGAATAATAGCTGACCTGCTGAAACCAATAGGGATCAAGCGGTGACTCTTCAGCGAAAAAGTGAAAATCGCGCACGAACCAGAGCAGCCCTGTCATCACCAGCCAGAATATTTCGGTTTCCGAACGGCGCGCCATCCACATCAGGAATGCCGCAAAGGTCAGGAACAACATCGCATAATTGGCAGCCGCCGAACCCGTCACCCGCCAGAATTGCTGATAGTTGTAGAGCCTGCCCAGCACTTCCTGCGATCCGACCTTGACCGTTCCGACTCCCAGCGAGAATTGCCGGTCCGAACCTACGCGCAGCACCAGCTCGTTGCCCCCATCGCGCAACAGTTTTCGCGGGACAGGAATGATATAGGGCCGGTTCCACCCGAGCGTTTGCGAGGTTGCGCTTCGATAATTGCGGAACAGCTCAACGCCGTTCAGATAGACCGTCAGGCGCTCGCGATTATTTTCGGTGTAGATGGCAAGCGGCTCGTCCGGAAGCAGCCGACCGTCAAAGCGAAAGCGTCCCCATGCAGTTAGCTTGCCTTCCAGCTTGGCGCGCGCCTCATCCGACAACCAAAGCGCAGGCGTAGCGCGCCTTTCCCAGCCCGCTGCAGGAATGTCGCTTTGATCGGTAAATGCGATTTCGCCACTGCGAAATTCTAACACATCGGCCGGAGACGTGCCCTTCGCGGCAACGATCGATGCTGCGGCGCAGCAGACTAACGCAGCGATACACGCAAACAGCCATTTAACGAATATCAAGCATGCCCCGGTTCGACGCCTCGAATACCGCCTCTGCACGCGAATTGACCTCAAGCTTGCGGTAGATATGTTTGACATGCGTGCCCACCGTATGCTGCGAAATCCCCATCAATTCCGCGCATTCGGAATAGGTAAATCCGCGCGACAGCAGGTGCAAGGTTTCCTTTTCCCGCTCGGATAGCTGCTCTTCATTTGTTAGCGCCGAAACCGGCTCTTGCGGGGACAATTCCTTGAGCAACAATCTGGCGATGATGGGACTGATGGGCGACCCGCCGTTGCGCACCTCGCGGATTGCGGCGACGCATTCGCCCAATTTCTGATCCTTCAAAAGGTAACCGCGCGCACCTGCGCGAATGGCATCAAGCACCTTATGATGGTCGGCGAACATGGTGAGCACAAGGATATCAATGTCCGGATATTGCGCCGCGGCCTTGCGGATGAGCGTGGCACCGTCGCCGTCGGGCAAACCGAGATCGCACACCAGCACGTCGAAACCGCCATCGTCGATCAATTTGCAGCCCGTCGCGACGGAACCGGCAGAGGCCACCAATTCGACATCGTCAGCTTGCCGGATCACTTCGGCAATATCTGCGGCGATGCGCGGATCGTCTTCGATGATGGCGGTTCGGATCATGCAGGCGACTGTCCCACTAACCGGTCGACTAGACAATGGGCCAAATAGCCGCCGCAGATTTCGTCCGCTTCCGTCACAATGGGTCGCATATCGCGGCAGAAGCGGACGGCCTCGGAATAGGTTGGCACTGCTCCCTTCGCCATCCCATGAATTGGGGATGCCGATACCCTGTTCTCGGGATGGCTAAACGACCGCATTCATTGATCCGCGCCGTCGCGGTTGCAGCCTTGCACCGAAAACCGCAAAACCTTCAAGCTTGAACAGGCTTAGATTTCGTTCCTGGGATCGGCTGTATCAGTGAAATTCTAGCCCGTTCCCGTCTCGTTTGGTCGATAGGCCTGAGGCAAACCTCGGGCTTTTTTAATCGCGCGATTGAACGCGCTGTTGACCTTGGCCAAAAAAGTCCCAAATCAAAACCGAAGCCTCGCTTTCGCGACTCGCTGGGATTTAAGGAGAGAGACATGGACAGCTATCTGAAGCATTATATCAACGGCAAATGGGTCGACAGCATTGGCGGCAAGCGCCACGAGGTTATCAGCCCTTCGACCGAAGAACCCTGCACCGAAATCACCCTCGGCACGCAGGCGGATGTCGACGCAGCCGTTGCAGCCGCACGTGAGGCATTCAAGACCTTCAGCCAGACGAGCCGCGAAGAGCGTATCGCGCTTATGAACCGTATCATCGAGGAATATAAAAAGCGCATCCCGGATTTCGCCAAATCGATGGCCGCCGAAATGGGTGCGCCTGTCAGCTTTGCAACGATGGCACAGGCACCTGCTGGGCTTGGCGGTTTCCTCGGTACCCTGCCGGCGCTTGAGAACTTTGCGTTCAAGGAACAGCATGGCGCGAACACCGTCGTCTATGAACCCATCGGCGTTGTCGGCCTCATCACACCTTGGAACTGGCCGTTGAACCAGATTGCCTTGAAGGTCGCACCCTGCATTGCCGCGGGTAACACAATGGTGCTTAAACCTTCGGAAGAATGCCCTGGTAATGCGGCGATTTTCGCTGAAGTCATGGACGCAGCAGGCGTTCCGCCGGGCGTGTTCAATCTGGTTCAGGGCGACGGCCCGACCGTCGGCGCCGCTATTTCCGCGCATCCCGACATCGATATGGTGAGCTTCACTGGTTCGACCCGTGCGGGTATCCTTGTTGCCAAGGCAGCAGCCGACACTGTGAAACGCGTCCATCAGGAACTGGGCGGCAAATCTCCCAATGTCGTGCTGCCCGACGCGAAGTTCGAAGAAGTTCTGCCACCGACCGTGCAGGGCGTCCTCATCAACAGCGGCCAGAGCTGCATCGCTCCGACCCGTATCCTTGTTCAGAAAGACCGCGCGCAGGAAGCCGCCAATTTCGTCAAAGCGATGTTCGAAGGCACCAAGGTTGGTGATCCGCTGCAGGAAGGCGCGCATATCGGCCCGGTGGTCAACAAGGCGCAGTACGAGAAGATCCAGGGCCTGATCCAATCCGCGATCGACGAGGGTGCGACGCTGGAAACCGGTGGTACCGACCGCCCGGCAGACCTCAACCGCGGCTATTATATCAAACCGACCGTGTTTTCGGGCGTGACGCCGGACATGCGTATCGCCAAGGAAGAGGTTTTCGGTCCGGTTGCTACCATCATGGCCTATGAAGACCTTAACGAAGCCATCGAAATCGCCAATGACACCGAATATGGACTGTCGGCTGTGGTTTCCGGCGATCCAGCCAAGGCCGCCGAAGTCGCACCGAAACTGCGTGCGGGCATGGTTGCGATCAACAATTGGGGTCCGGCACCGGGCGCACCGTTCGGTGGCTATAAGCAGTCGGGCAACGGCCGCGAAGCTGGCCTGTTCGGCCTCAAGGACTTTATGGAAGTAAAAGCGATCAGCGGCCTGCCTGCATGAGCTTTCGCTTGACGAAAAATGTGCGCCAGTCCCTCGCCCTTTTGGGTGCGGGGCTGGTGCTCGCCTTTTCTACTCCGGCATTTGCGCAACTGAGCAAAGCCGAGACGAAGATGGTTGCGACCGTCGATGCCGAATATGAACGCTCGGTCGCATTGCTCGAAAGGCTGGTGAACCAGAATTCGGGCTCGATGAATTTTGACGGCGTGCGCAAGGTCGGAGACATGATGCGTGCCGAACTGGAACCGCTGGGTTTCAAGCTCGAATGGCTTGATATGTCGGCGGCAGGCCGTGCAGGGCATCTGGTTGCAACCAAGCAAGGCAAAAAGGGCACCAAACGCCTGTTGCTTGTTGCGCACCTGGATACTGTCTTCGAACCCGACAGTCCGTTCCAGAAATTCGTCCGCAAGAAGTCAGGTGGCACCGATGAAGCCGAAGGCCCGGGTGCTGGAGACGACAAGGGCGGGATGACAGTGATCGTCGCTGCGCTGCGTGCGATGCAGGCGGCAGGCACGCTCAAAGACGCCAATATCGAAATCCACATGACCGGCGACGAAGAGGATGCGGGTGACCCAATCGATATCACCCGCGCTCCATTGATTGCTGCCGGCAAGAGCGCCGATGTCGCGCTCGATTTCGAAGGGCTGGTGCGTGACGAAGGCCGTGACATGGGATCAATCGCCCGGCGCTCGTCGAACAGTTGGAAACTGGAAGTAACTGGCAAGACTGGCCACAGCTCGCTGATCTTCAGCGAAACCTATGGCGACGGCGCGGCATTTGAGCTCGCACGCATACTCCACCGCTTCCGTACTGAACTGCCCGAACCCAATTTGACTTTCAATGTCGGCCTCATTGCTGCGGGGCAAGAGGCCGCGCTTGATGCAGGCGGTATCCGCGCGACCTCAGCGGGCAAGACCAATATCATCCCGGGTATTGCGCTGGCCCGAGGCGATTTCCGGACCTTGTCCGAAGAGCAGACGGCACGTCTGAAGGCCAAGATGCTGGCGATTGTTGCTGAATCAGCGCCGTTGACCAGCGCCAAAATCAGCTTCGATCCGGGTGCCTATCCCGCCATGGCGCCGACTGCTGGCAACAAAGCACTGCTCGACAAACTGAATGGCGTGAATCGAGACATGGGGTTGGCCGAGATGCCGGCGCTAGACCCGCTCAAGCGCGGAGCAGGCGATATCAGCTTTGTGGCCAATGATGTCGACGGGCTTGCCGGCCTCGGCACTTATAGCCGCGGTGATCATGCGCCTGGTGAAACAGTTGATCTCGACAGCATCCGACGCCAGGCCAAGCGCGCTGCCATCCTGATGTCACGGATCGCCAAGGAAAAGGCGAACTAGGCCGCCTTTCCACCCCTGACCGACGATGCCACCAGCCTCGCTAGCAGGCTGCGTAAATTCGGGTAGTTAGCCTTGTCATAGTTGCTGCCATCGCCAAATTTGGCAGCGAGCCTGCGGTGCACCTCAGGCAGTGCATGATAAGGTACGCTGGGAACCAGATGGTGCAATGCGTGATATCGTAGCCCAACGGGTGCCCAGAACTCGCCCATAATCCCCGGCGGCGGGACATTGACGCTGTCGAGATATTGCTCGGTAACACTCAACACCTCGCCATCATTTTCCCACAAATGCGCTACCAGAGTGCGGACTTGGTTCAGCACCAAAGCTGCAGCAACAATTGTAAGATAGATAAGGAACGCCTTTAGCGGGATCCAGCCGACCGCAACCGCAGTCAGCACTCCGATAGACCACAGGCTTGCTCCAGTTTCCATGATGATCCAGTCGCGGCGAAACTCCCCTTCGGGCAATGCGCGGCGATAGGAGGGGTTGATCGACAAGGTCGAAAAACGCGCAACGGTTTCACGCCTGACCCAGGGACTGATCAGGGACAGCGGCGAAAGAACTGCAAATCGGAACAGAAACCCAATCGATCCCAAAGCGGCTACTGCCATGAAGAAAACAAGCATATGCGGCTTCATTAGCGCGAGCGGCAGATATTCCGGATCCCGATCTGTACCATAGCGCATCTTTGAATGGTGCTGATTGTGCGTGTCTTCATAGGTGAAGGACGGAATCAACATCGGGATGCCGACCAGAAAATTCCACACCCAGCGGAAGCCCGGCACATGATCGCGCTTCATATGCGTGATTTCATGGATGAACAAAGCAGCGCGGTAGAGGAAGGTAATCGCGACTGCAGCACCTGCAAGCTGAATTGCCAGCTGAGATCCGGTGATCGCGAAATACAGACCAATATAACCAACCAGCGCCGAACCAAGAAAGTCGGGCCAGTAGATTCCGGGCTTGGCAACGCTGAATTCACGGGTCAGCGCAGCGGCCTCCCGGATAAGGTCGTTATCCTCAAACGCCTTCGCTTTTTGTGCAGTCACATTTTCCATGAGCGCCATATAGGGCGTCACAGGCGCAAGGTCACGCCCTGTGAATTGCAAAACTTTCCGATTTGAGTAATCGCCGCGAAACTCAAAATGATCGGCGCAGTTGCTCAATCATGCGATGGGGTTCGGGCTGGTTTTCCACATCTGTATAGATGTGGCTGCTCATACGCTGAACACGATAGTAGAGATCTTCGCTCGCCATGATGAGTGTACGCGCCTCATCGGGCATGCGCTTTACCATCCAGTCGTCGGTTGCCGGAGCATATCCCAGCTCATCCAATTCGCGCATCACATCCGAGGGATGGATTTCACCAGCACGAATCGCTTTCTGGTTCAGCAACCAAGCGATGACATGCATCAACCGGGTCGTGACTTTCAGCGACTCGCACGAGAAAGCGACCGCGACGTCGGCGGGCGAAATCTGGCGCGCCCGATCGCTATCGAAATAGGATCGCGCTTCATCTGCCAGCACCATCGCTTCGGTGTACAGGCCGTCGATCAGCTTGGGCGTTATTTGATACTGCGGAGCATGCATGCGGCCTCCATGCCAAAGCGACTCCGGCACTGTCAGCATCATTTACCACTTTTCCACCGCTTACGGCAAAATGTTCCATGACGGCACGTTAACCATGCCCTGGATTAAGCGGTTAATATACTGTTCTTTCAAGCTATAATATCGGGAATCAGTTGATCTTCCAACATGCCGATGCGATCCTTCAAGGCAAGCTTCTTCCGCTTCAATCGCGCGACCTGCAATTGGTCGGCAAGCGGGCTGGACTGAAGGGCGGATATCGCATCATCCAGATCGCGATGTTCGATCTTCAACAATTCTATCTGCTGCCGGATACCGTCGTCGTTCATGGCGCCCCAATGGATGTGCAATATGTTTTCAAGCCTGATAGCCCCGCCACGTCCGCGTCGCCAGAACGAAAATGGTCTGCGGCAAAGTGGATGCTTTTTTCGCAAGACAGCCTGTGGAAAACATGTTTTACTTTCTGCCTTGGCTCTGGTGAGTCGAAATGGATCGACTCTCCTCGCGGCAAGCAAGAAGGAGATAGCGGTGAGCGAAAATCATCTGTCGGCCCTGCGCCTGAAACATGCAGAACTCGAAGCCCAACTCGAACTCGAAGAGACCCGGCCTCACCCTGATGATGATTTGATCCACCGCCTCAAGAAGCAGAAATTGCAGCTCAAAGATGCAATGACGCAGGAAATGGCTTCAGCCTGAGATATTAGGCATACGTAATTTTTTCGGTTGATGCCCGCTGGGGTATCGCAAGCGCCCATGCCATCTGCTAACCGGGTGGCATGGAAAGCGCAGCAATCGCCGCACGTAGCATATTGACCGGCCTGCACGAGGTGATGGCCTCGGGCAATCACGCGCAGGCAAAGCTCAATCAGGTCGTCAATATCATCGGCGAAGCTCTGTCGAGCGAGGTGTGCTCGATATATCTGTTACGCGACGGTGTGCTTGAGCTGTTTGCCACACGCGGTCTGAATCAAGACGCAGTTCATGTTACAAAACTGGCGTTCGGCGAAGGCCTTGTTGGAACCATTGCAGACAATGTCGAAACGCTGAACCTGGATGAAGCTGCCGCCCATCCGGCCTTCCGCTACATGCCCGAAACCGGCGAAGAGCGGTTCCACAGTTTTGCGGGTGTGCCCATCGTTCGCTCTGAACGCGCCGTCGGCGTTCTTGCGGTTCAGCATGCTGATCCGCGCAAATATGCCGAAGTCGAGATAGAGGCTTTGCAGACCACGGCGATGGTTCTTTCGGAACTCATCGCCTATGCCGGCCTGATTGACGAAGCTGGAACGATTGGCAGCGGGCAGACAGGCACAGTCGTTCTCAATGGCCTGCCTCTCGTCTCTGGCGTCGCTGCTGGCGCGGCGATTTTTCACCAGCCCAATGTCCGTATCGAACATACAATGGCTGAAGACACAGAGGCCGAACGTGCACGTGTCTATTCGGCTTTTGACAAGATGCGCGAGCAGATCGACCGCATGGCCAATATGGCGGAATTCGGCGCCGGCGGCGAGCATGCCGAAATCCTCGATACCTACAAGATGTTCGCCTATGATGAAGGTTGGTCTAGGCGCATCAATGAAGCGATCGACAGCGGCCTCACGGCCGAGGCGGCCATTGAACGGGTTCAGCAACGCACGCGGATGCGGATGCGGCAGATCGATGATCCGCTTCTCGCCGACCGCATGCACGATCTGGAGGATCTGTCCAACCGGTTGCTTCGCATCGTTTCCGGCCAGATGGGCACGGCAGCGCAATTGGGCCTGAAGCAGGATTCAATCCTCGTCGCCCGCAATCTCGGACCCGCAGAGCTGCTCGAATACGATAAAAGGCGCTTGCGCGGCCTCATTCTCGAAGAGGGTTCGCTGACAGCCCATGTAACCATCGTAGCGCGGGCGATGGGTGTGCCGGTGCTTGGCCGGGTGGCGGGCGTCCGCCAAACCATTCGCGATGGCGACATGCTTCTGCTCAATGTCGATGAGAAGAATGTCATCGTCCGGCCATCAGCCGCGGTGCAACAGGCCTTCTCGAGCGAGTTGGCCGACCGGCAAAAGAAAAAGGCCCGCTATGCGGCGCTGCGCGATGAACCATCGGTCACCAAAGATGGCCAGAATCTTGCCTTGCTGATTAATGCCGGATTGCGCGACGATGCGCTGGCCATTGGCCTTTCAGGCGCAGAGGGCATCGGCCTGTTCCGCACCGAATTCCAGTTCCTGATATCGGCAACATTGCCGCAACGCGAGCGCCAGCAGCGCTTCTACCGCGAAGTCCTCGATGCTGCCGGAGACAAGCCGGTAGTGTTTCGCACGATCGATGTCGGTGGCGATAAAGCACTACCCTATTTGAAGCATATCTCTGAGGAGGAGGAGAACCCTGCTATGGGTTGGCGCGCCTTGCGGCTTGCGCTCGACCAGGAAGGGTTGATGAAGGCGCAGGCGCGTGCGCTTCTCGAGGCAGCAGCAGGTCGCAACCTCAACGTCATGTTTCCAATGGTGTCGGAGCCTTGGGAATTTGACGCGGCAAAACAGGTTTTTCAGGCGCAACTGGAATATCTGGCCACGCGCAAAAAACAGCTTCCGTCGCGCATCCGCTATGGCGCAATGCTTGAGGTTCCAGCGCTTGCTGAAGTGCTCGATATATTGTTGCCCAAGATCGATTTCCTATCGATCGGTACCAACGATTTGACCCAGTTTCTTTTTGCAGCGGACCGGGCGGACCCGCGTCTGGCCGAGCGTTATGATTGGTTAAGCCCAGCAATATTGCGTTTCATCCGGCGCGTCGTCGTTGCATGCGATGACCACAAAGTGGATTTGACGGTTTGCGGCGAAATGGGTGGGCGCACATTGGAAGCGATGGCACTCATAGGCATAGGTATAAAACGGCTGTCGATCACTCCGGCAGCTGTCGGTGCGATCAAGGCGATGGTCCGCTCGCTCGATGCCACAGGAATAGCTGCTGAAATGGCAACAATATTGTCATCTCCAGCCGATAATGTCAGGCAACGACTTGAATCATGGGCGCAATCCCAAGGCGTTGAAATATCTTGAGTTGCGGCGGCGACAGGCCTTTTAAACATTGACTTTCGTTATACCGCCGTCATTGTTTCGCAACCGCCCGGCAGAGGCGTTTTTATTCGGGTCATGGAGTGCGGTTTGGTGGACAATCGCGAACAGGAAGAAATTGAAGCTGCGAAAGCTGACGAAGGACAAACTGCTTTTCAGTCGGTCGGTGCCAAATTGCGCGCCAAGCGCGAAGCCGAAGGGCTCTCGCTCAATGAAATCGCCAATCGGACGCGTGTACCGATCCGCCATCTCGAGGCAATCGAAACCTCGGAATATTCAGCATTGCCGGGTTCAACCTATACGGTTGGCTTCACCAAATCCTATGCCAAGGCATTGGGACTGGATGATGTAGCAATCGCCGCAGAAATGCGGGGGGAGCTGGAACAGGGTGGCTATCAAGGCATGGTTGCGCGCGCGCCTGCCTATGAGCCCACCGATCCTGCACGCGTGCCGCCGCGCTGGCTGGCATGGAGTGCAGCGGGGCTGGCTGTCGCGCTGGTCGCTGCCTATTTCGTCTGGCGCAGTTTTGCATTGTCTCCCGATGCGACGCCGACGGAATCAATCAAGACTGTCGCCGAAGCTTCGATTAAGGATCAGCCCAAGCCGGATGCAGCAACAGCCATCGATCCAGCTGGTGAAGTCGTGATTGCTGCACGCGAAGCTGTATGGGTGAAGATTTACGATGCGGACAATAAGCGACTGTACGAGCAGGAAATGCAACCAGGTGATCGCTTTACAGTTCCTGCAAATGCCAACAACCCGATGATCGTCACCGGAAGACCGCAGGTTCTGGAAGTTACCATTGGCGGCAAACCGGTTCCGGCGTTGGGAACCGGCGAACGCTCGATCGCAGATGTTGGCGTGAGTGCAGCGGCCCTGCTGGCACGTAAGGCAAACACCTCGCCTGCCCCCGCCAGTGGAGCAAAGTCAGCCGGTTCGGCAGTGCCCCCCACGTCAGGCACGCGCTAAGCTTTTCTGCAATCCACAGTTATTTTCGGCCTTTTGGCGCTTTTGCCCGCCAGAGGCTTTATTCACGATTCCGGGTCAGTTATAGTTCATCGGGATAGGGGAATGCGCAAAAGCCGTAGAATCCAGTTTGTTAGCCGGGAGGGCTGAAATGAAGTTCCGATATTTCCTGACTGCCACCGCAATCGTTGCCGCAGTCCCGGCCGCCCATGCGCAGGACGCGAATGTAGAAGGTCGCGTCGTGAAGCTGGAAAAGGAAATGAAGGCAGTCCAGCGCAAGGTCTTTCCGGATGGCGCAGGGAAATTTTTCGAGCCTGAAATCCAGCCTGAAGGTACCAAACCTGCAACCACGGGAACGCCATCATCCAGCGCAGTCTCGGATCTGATCGGGCGCGTTGATGCGCTGGAAACACAATTGGCAACGCTGACTGGGCAGGTTGAAACGCAGAGCGCCGGAATGAAGGCGATCGATGAGCGGCTGAAGCTTCTCGAAACGCAGATCAAAGCGCAAAACGCTGTTCCAGCAGCGAGCACAGCCAGCGCGGCGGAAACCGATACCACTGTCGCCGCTGTTCCGGCCAAAGCCACCAGCGCACCCAAACCCGCAGCAGTGCAAGCAAAAGCGACAGCGCCGGCCAAACCGACTGCTGCACGAACCTCCGCTGTGGCGGCGATTGAGCGGCCCTCAACCGGCGATGCTTTCGAAGACGGCTATTCCTATGGCTATCGTCTGTGGGAAGCAAAATTCTATCCAGAAGCGCAAGTACAGCTGCAGGATGTGATCACCAAATATCCGAAACACAAACGGGCCAGCTTCGCACGCAATCTGCTGGGCCGGTCTTGGCTGGACGATGGCAAGCCGGCGACTGCGGTGAAGATTTTTTACGACAATTACAAGAACGACCCGAAAGGCGAACGCGCACCGGAAAGCCTGTATTTCTTAGGTGATGCCTTGACTGATCTAGGCAAGGCGCCTGAGGCGTGCGAAGCTTTCGGTCAATTGGCGAGCGCTTATCCTTCGGAAGCCAGCGGACGTTTGGCTTCGCGATTGGCTGAAGGTCGCAAGAAGGCGAAGTGCAAATAAGCCGATAGCCAAGGCCTAAAGCTGGGCTTAAGGCCGGTTGGATGGCGGGTTCATCCAGAGACATCTTACCTATGTTCGCGGGAGCGATGGGCCGGCTGACGGGCGGCGATCCGGCGATGTTGGATTTGCCGCGGATTGGCCTCGCAGTCTCGGGAGGTCCAGACAGCCTTGCGTTGATGCTGCTGGCGCATGCTGCCTTTCCTAAAGCCATAAGCGTTGCGACGGTCGACCACCGTCTACGCCCCGAAGCCGCCGATGAGGCCGCTTTTGTTGCCCGACTCTGCGTCGAGAGGGGGATTCCGCATACGATCCTGACGCCGGACCAACCCATCACTGGCAACCTCCAGTCTGCCGCCCGCGAGGCACGCTATCAGTTGCTCAACGATTGGGCCGACAACCAAGGCCTGCGCTGGATAGCAACCGCGCACCATGCCGATGACCAGCTGGAAACGCTGCTCATGCGGATCGCGCGGGGCAGCGGCATTGCGGGGCTATCGGCGATCCGCGAAAGCAATGGCCGCATCATCCGACCGCTGTTGGGCTTCACTAAGGCGGAGCTGGTTGCCGTCTGTCAGGAACAAAGCGTCACGCCCTGTGAGGATCCCAGCAATGCCAATCTTGATTTCGACCGGGTGCAGGTGCGCAACTGGCTGAAATCAGCGCCGCCGTTGCTCGACGCGGCCCGCATTGCCCGCACCGTCACTGCCTTGCGCCAATCGCACGAAGCGCTCGAGTGGATGGCCGCACGGCTGGAGCCTGAGCGCATCGCTGTGAACGAAAATCGCGGCGCAACACTCGATCCGTCAGGCCTGCCGCCCGAAATCGTTCGTCGTCTGCTGATCCGCGCGCTGCAAAGCCAGAACCCTCAAATTTCGCCGCGCGGCGACACGATTGACCGTGCGCTGGAAACGCTGAACGCGGGTGGAAAACTAACCATAGGGGACCTTGTCTGTACCGGCGGAACGCTGTGGCACATCGAACCCGCGCCGCCTAGAAAGCAAAATCATTAGAGAAATCGGAATTTTCGCACGTTCCAGCCCTAGGGTTATATTGCCATTCACCTTTTGTGACCTACATTAGGCTTGTATTTCTCCCATTATTGGAAATTCAAAATGAACGACGAACAGGAACCCAAAGGCAACCCCTTCGCCCGCAATCTGATGATCTGGGCCGGGATCATGGTCGCTTTGCTGCTGGTCGTTTCGATTTTCAGTGGTGGCAACAGCGCGGCATCAACGGGAATCAGCTACTCCAATTTCCGGGACAAGATCGAAGCTGGTGAAGTCAAATCGGTCGCGATTTCGCCAGACCGGATTACCGGTGAGCTTTCCAATGGAGAGCAGATTGTCACCGTTCCGATCCAGAGCGATACAGAACTCTACAAGCTGCTCGATGAAAAAGGCGTCGATGTTCAGGGCAAGCCCGAAGAGCAACCTAGCCTTTGGCTGATCCTGCTCTATCAGGCGCTGCCCTTCCTCCTCATCCTCGGTATCGCTTTCTTCGTGCTGCGCCAGATGCAGAAGGGTGGCGGCGCAGGCGGTGCGATGGGTTTTGGCAAATCCAAGGCAAAGATGCTCACCGAAAAACATGGCCGCGTAACGTTTGACGACGTTGCCGGCATCGACGAGGCGCGCGAAGAACTGCAGGAAATCGTCGAATTCCTCAAAGACCCGCACAAATTCAGCCGTCTGGGCGGCAAGATTCCCAAGGGCGCATTGCTCGTCGGTTCGCCGGGTACAGGTAAAACCTTGCTGGCGCGTGCAATTGCGGGCGAAGCAGGCGTGCCCTTCTTCACCATTTCGGGCTCTGACTTTGTCGAAATGTTCGTTGGCGTTGGCGCGAGCCGCGTGCGCGACATGTTCGATCAAGCGAAGAAAAACGCCCCCTGCATTGTCTTCATCGACGAAATCGACGCCGTTGGCCGCAGCCGTGGCGCAGGCCTTGGCAACCAGAATGACGAGCGCGAGCAGACGCTGAACCAGCTGCTCGTCGAAATGGACGGTTTCG
>NZ_DAOLHN010000002.1:0-107801 GCF_035329025.1 Sphingorhabdus sp.
GCAGCATCATGGCGAAATGGTGCCTCGCGCATCACAAGGAAAGCTTCCTCTACGAACGCTTTGACGAGATTACCGAGATCATGAAGGCCTATGACGTTGCCTACAGCCTTGGCGACGGCCTGCGCCCCGGCTCCATCGCCGATGCCAATGACGAGGCGCAATTTGCCGAGCTGTACACGCTGGGCGAGCTGACCAAGCGCGCCTGGGAACAGGATGTGCAGGTGATGATCGAAGGACCCGGCCATGTGCCGATGCACAAGATCAAGGAGAATATGGACAAGCAGCTGGAGGCGTGCGGCGAGGCGCCCTTCTACACGCTCGGGCCGCTGACGACCGACATCGCGCCCGGATATGACCATATCACCAGCGGTATCGGCGCGGCTATGATCGGCTGGTACGGCACGGCCATGCTTTGCTACGTCACGCCGAAGGAGCATCTGGGCCTGCCCGACCGCGACGATGTGAAGGTCGGCGTGGTCACCTATAAGCTGGCGGCGCATGCGGCGGACTTGGCCAAGGGCCACCCGGCGGCGAAGGTGCGCGACGATGCGCTCAGCAAGGCGCGCTTCGAATTCCGTTGGCGCGACCAGTTCAACCTCAGCCTCGACCCCGATACGGCGGAGCAATATCATGACCAGACACTGCCCGCAGAAGGCGCCAAGACCGCGCATTTCTGCAGCATGTGCGGGCCGAAATTCTGCTCGATGAAGATCAGCCAGGAAGTGCGGGAGTTTGCGCGGTTGCAGAACCAGCCAGCCGATGGCTTTGTCGCGGCGGAAGAGGCCGAGGCAGGCATGGCGGAGATGAGCAAGGTCTATGACGCCACCGGGCGCGAGCTCTATATGGGGCAGGGCGATCGGGAGCATGATTGATCGCAGGGCACTTTGCGCAATGTTGCTCGCTTGCGGATTTGCTGCAATGCCACTTCAACCTATTCAGGCGGAGGCCAAGGTGAAACTTGATTTCAGCGACGTGACATTGGTTGAGGATGCCAAACGGCTTGAAGCCAAGGGCGAGTTGGTAAAAATACTGCTGTTCCCCGAGGAGTTTGGCGGAGAAGATATTCCTGCCAATGTAGTTTTCGTCCCGAAGGCTGCTGCCGACGCTAAGGCTCTCATCACTGAAACTCTGATCAAATATGTCGAAGACGACCTGATCAACAAGCTTACCGTCGAACCAGAGTATAAGGGCAACAGTTTTGTCCCTAGTCGAATAGTGATGAAGGCTAGCCATAGTGACAAGCATGGCGGATTTGAACCGACCATTAAGGTCTGGTGATGCTTGTCGCGGCAGAGGATGCCGAGGCAGGTATGGCCGAGAGGAGCAAGGTCTATGACGCCACCGGGCGCGAGCTCTATATGGGGCAAGGCGATCACGAGCATGATTGAGGGTTGAAACCATGACCGTACGCACCCCGCCCAAGGCACTGGCCTTTGATGTTTTCGGCACGGTCGTCGATTGGCGGACGAGCATCGCGGCCTTGGTGGGGCGGGTGCTCGGCGCGGCGGGCCATCCCGATATCGATGCCTTTGCCTTCACCGATGATTGGCGGATGCGCTACCTGATCGGCATGCGCGATTTCGGGCAGACGGGGCGCGGCTTTGTGAAGCTCGATATCCTGCACCGCGAAATGCTCGACGCGCTGCTCGCCGATACCGGTCTCGATCTGGCGGAGGCCGATCGCCACGCGCTGGTGATGGGCTGGCACCGGCTGGAGCCCTGGCCCGATAGCGTTGAGGGGCTGACCCGGCTGAAACGGCTTTTCCCGCTTGTCACCTGCTCCAACGGCCATATCGCGCTGCTCGTAAATATGGCGCGGCACGCGGGCCTGCCCTGGGATGCGATTTTGGGGGCGGAGGTTGCGCAAGCCTATAAGCCCGCACCCGCCGCCTATCAGCGCACCGCACAAGCGCTTGATATCGCCCCCGGCGAGCTATGCCTCGTCGCCGCCCACCATGGCGATCTGTTCGCCGCGCGCGCCGCCGGCCTGCAAACCGCCTTCATCCACCGCCCGCTGGAATATGGCGGCGCCCCGGCGCCCGACCTGCAATATCAGCAGCCATGGGATTATGAGGCGGGGAGTTTGACCGAGCTTGCTGCGGTGTTTGGGGGGTGTTGGGGACGCCAAATGAACAAGGTCTTTTACAACACTAGGCGCGAGCTATACTTGAGCATTGGTGATCGGGAGCCTGATTCATAAACAAAGTGAACTCTCATTTTGTTGGGACGAATGCTTTCAGTGCTTCAAATTCTTCCGGGTTCGATACCACTCCGACCAAAAATTCGACCCATTTATCAGAATATGTGTAGTCATTGTGAGCTGAATGGAAATGACAATAGTCCTTCTTGCAGTCTGAAGGGTTCTTCGCGCCCTTACGGGGGCGTGCTCCGAACTTCTTCCATGCCAGCTGGTGGTGGTGTGAGGTAAAGTTTTCACCTGTTTGCTCCCGCACCTTCGCAATCACTGTCGTTGGTTTATGAGGCCACAGTTCGTCACCGACGACTTTTTGCATCAGAATATTGGAAACTTTTCCAGTATCAGGGTTATTGTTGTTAAATACAATGTGCGAATCGCCCTTTGTCGCCTTTTCAAAGTGATAGCTAACTTTGAATTTGTAACTCGGACCTTCCTTACCACTGATACCAACCTGATCTATGATTGCTTGATCGATGGCTTCAATGGCTGGGGTCAGATCGTATGTTTGTAGCTTTGCCAGTTGGTCTACTTGCATTTTGCCGAACTGGAGGGACAGAGAAAGGCTGTCCTGCAATCCGGTTCTTTCTCCAAAGAGCTTGCGAATTGTCTGATCAAAATTTAAGCAGTTTGCTTGAAACAAAGTCCAATAAGTCCGCCCAATGGACGATAAGAGTTTATGCTCAACATTGTCTCTGAGAATTTTCAGTGCACTCAAGTTCTTTTTTACGTCCTCACCTAAAGGGCAATCGTCTCGGTTAAGCATTTGGCTAAGTAATAGCGAGTTGCCATCTTCATTGACGTTTTCCACGCCCTTCCGTTCATAGTATTCGTGCAGAAGGTATGTCCAAGCGATTTGACTAAGAACTGGAAAAATCTGTATCTTGAACAGTTTCGTCGGGCTATTGAAATTTTCTACAGCCGCCAGCATCGCTTCTCGTGAACGGTAAAGACGTTCATCATCAATAGGTGAAAGGCCGCTCTTTAGATCTACCAGCGATTTTTCGTATCTGAATCTGGCAATTTCATCATCAGTTGCTGCCTCAATGGGCTAGGTCTTCCACCCTGCAAATCGCCCAGGGTTTACGGACGGACTACGCCCGGTATTGATAAGCTGCTGAACATCTTGATAGGTCTCTCCATCACCTAGAAGCTTCTTCGCAATTCGCTTTTCATTTTCAGAGAGTGAAGGGGTTTTCATTGAACTCACCGCCCCACATCCGAAAACAGCCGCACATACGGAAAATACTGATACACGCGATACCGGGCCTGCCCCGTAATCTCGACCAATAGTTCAGCCTCGACAAAACGGTCGATCAGGTCGGCCGCTGCGGGGAATGAAACGCCCAGTTTTTCCATCACATTTCGATTGTCGATGAATGGATGCGTGTAGAGGCTTTCCAGCACGCGTAATCCATTGCCAGCAGAACGTCCAAAGCGATCGGTGATATTCCTCCGATGCTCCTCCCGCATGGCGACGATATTGCGCGCTGTCTCGGTTGCCTCCAGACTGACCGAAGCCACGCCTTCAAGAAAGAATTTGATCCATTCCTCCCACTCGCCTTTGTCACGAATGTTCTGCAGCAGCTCGTAATAACGGGCCCGATGCAGTTTGAACCAGTGCGATAGGTACAGCACCGGTTTCAGCAATATTTCTTTTTGGCACAGATAAAAGGCGATCAGCAGCCGCCCAACACGGCCATTGCCGTCGAGAAAAGGGTGAATGGTTTCGAACTGCGCATGGATCAGCCCGATCTTGATGAGTGCTGGAATATCGCTTTCGGTATGAACGAATTTCTCGAGGTCGGAGAGCAGCCGTCCGACTTCGTGGGGCGGTGGCGGAACGAAGATGGCATCGTTTAGTGTCGATCCGCCGGGTCCGATCCAATTTTGGCTGGTGCGCAATTCGCCCGGGTTAGCATGATTCCCCCGTACGCCATGCATCAGTCGCTCATGAATTTCACGGATAAGCCGAACGGAAATTGGCAATTCCGCCAACCGCTGCAGACCATAATTCATGGCGCGCACATAGTTCAGCACCTCGCTGACATCGCTGGGCCGGTCCGCGTCGTGTATGGCGGCCTCCGCTTCCAACAGATCGTTGAGCGACGATTGCGTTCCTTCGATCTGGCTGGAAAGAACGGCTTCCTTGCGGACATACATGAAAACGAACATGTCGGGGTCGGGCAATGTTTGGATCGATCCATCTAGCCGCCCAAGCGCACGATCCGCTTTTGACAACATAGTCTGCATTGCGCCGTCAATATCGATCGGCGGCAAGGGCGGCAGCGGCTCCGGCATGAAAGCCGAATAGTGGTTTGGCTGTTTGACATATCGGCCAGCCCTGAATTGCGTCGTCATTTCTGCCTCTAATTAAAGCCTGACTTAACTTATCGGGAGTTTTCTCATTTAGTCAAGGGTAGCCTTTAATTAGAATGAGAGGTGCCCGCTAATTAAAGGTTGGCCGTACTTAGCGGGGCATGGCAGCGTTTAATAAAGATCAGCCCTTAACCGCCTCACCCCAACCTAACCAAAGCCTCATCCAACGCCTGCAAAAACCTTGACCGGTCGGCCTTCGCAAACGGCGCTGGCCCGCCCCCAATCCCGTCCATACCGGCGCGCAGGTCGGCCATGATGGCGCGGGTGGCGATGGCGCTGCCGATGGAGGAGGTGGTGAACGGCTTGCCGTTATGGCCGATGACGACTGCTCCGGCTTTGAGGCACCGGTCCGCGAGCAAAATGTCGGCGGTGATCACGACGCTGCGTGGCCCGGCTTGCTCCGCAATCCAGTCATCGGCGGCGTCGAAGCTGTCCGATACGATCTGCCGCGTAATCAGCGGATGGTCGGGCATGCGAAAGCGCGCATTGCTGACCAGCACGACGGCCACATTGCGGCGCCAGGCAACCTTGTAAATCTCCTCCTTCACCGGGCACGCATCGGCATCGACAAGGATGCGGGGCGTCGGGATGCGCGGCGAGGGATCGGGACTGTCGGAGGTCATTTCCATTTGAGGCCATAGAGCAATTAACTCTCCGGCACCAATTTCTCCACCAACCGCTTCAACTCGCCCGCCGTGGTGTGCCCGGCGACCACTTCATGATAGCCAATCCCCGCCTTGCGCAGCGCTTCCTTTTTCACCGCATCCCTTGCCGCCGCCGTGCCTTGGTGGTGGCCGCTGCCCTGATATTCGATAGCGTGGACGACGCGCGCATCAGGGTCCATCAGTGCGAAATCGACGCGCTTTGCATTGATCGCCCAATAGGCATCCTTGTCGGGGCTCGACAAAAACTCGCCCAAGGATACCTGCGCCATAACTTGCCAGCCGGGGTTGCGCGCGATGACAGCGGCGTCGAGCGCCTTGAAAAGATTGGCCTCTGGCCGGTTTAGAAGGGCGCGCGCGCTGAAATCTGCAGCCATTACGCAGGCGAGTTGATCGGTGGCGCTGCCATTGGCTTTGGCTGTCTCGACGGGCACGACCTTGCCAAGCGGCACAACCTTGCCGCCCTTTTTACCCGCATTGCGCCCCTGCCAATAGGCACGCCGCTCTGCCCGCTTTTGCCCTTCGACCAGCCGCTCCACCCCGATACCCAGCGCCGCCCCCACCGCCAGCACGACGAGAAGGATCAAGGGTCGATCAATAAGAGCAAGTAATTCGGGCGGCATAAGGCGCTATTGTGTAAAATGGCCGACAAATGGTCAATAGTTGGATTGTTGCACCCAATCCCCGCGTGACATTCTCTCCCAACGGGGTAGGACAAGGCGATATGACCAGTCCTGCAAAATCCCCCATCCGCAAACGCCCCAACCCTTTCACCATTGCGATGGATGCATGGGCGCTCGCCGCTGAGTCCAATATGGTGATCGCGATGCGGCTGGGTGCGCTGGCCTTTGGCGGACCGGCGGCGGTGAAAGAGGCGGAGCGGATGGTTTCGGAAAAGGTCGCAGCGAACATGGCGCTGGGCTTTGACTTGATGACCGGAAAGCTCGGCACCAGCCCCGACCAGATCCTTAGCGGCAGCATCGCCCACTATTCGCGCCGCGTGCGCCGCAACCGGGAACGGCTGGCGAAATAGCTAGGCTTTCTGCCGCAACGGCTCCATCGGCTGGGCGAAATAGCGCGCCCAGACATAGCGCCAGGGCACGATGAAATAGGCGATGATGATGCCGATGCAGTCGTAGAATAACCCCTCTATATCGGGCGTCCATTTGTCCGCCATCCAGGCGCGGCCCGCGATCAGGACGATCCAGATCGTCTTCCACGCGATTTCATAGAGCATCAGCGGCAGCATCTGCAGCGGATAGCGCACGCCGAGCAGGCTCATCAGCGCGAGCGCCGCCAGCATCGATTTCGCGAGGCCGCGCATCACATCCCAGTCGGCACTTTCGAACAGCAATTGCGGCCAGACGAACATCGCCCCCATAATCCCGGCCATCAGAAGGAACAGGAAACGCATCGCGTTGATCCGCCATGTGGCGACGGGCGGCAATTGGGTGTCGTTGATCGTCTGCATGCTATTCCCCCATGCACCGGAAACGGGTGCGGCTATCTGTAATAGTGTATTATATCACTAATCCTGTCAATCGCGCGAATGCATCAGGTCATTTGCAAGCGTCTTGGCGCTTTTCGGGCCAGAAAATCGGCCGTTATCGGGGCCGTTCTCTGTGGCAGTTTGCGCGATTTTTCCAATTTTTTGCCGTCCGGGAAAGTTATGGGATGTCATCAATCCGTGTTCCGAAGGAGCTTCCCGCCATGCGCCGTTACATTTTGTCGCTGCTGATCTGCTTAGCATTGGCCTTACCCCAGATGGCGGCGGCGCAGGGACGCGATTTTTATGTGTTCCAGTACAACAGCACCATCCGCGATTTTAACAAAGCGATTGATCGCGTTAACGAAGCCAAGACGGACATGAAAACCGAAAGGGATTTTGCGCGGGGCTGCGCGCTTTTGGACGGGCTGATCTCTGATCTGAAGGAGGCGCAGATTCTGTCTGAAAAGCTGGCCGATTATGCGTACCGGATTGAGAATGACGAAGGCCATCGCGCGGCCGTGGATCAGCACAACGCCTTGCTCGAAGAACGCCATTATTGGGAAAGCGAACGCAGCCGGATGTGCAGTTAGCCGGGGAACGACGGAGACATAAAACAAGACGGCAGGCCGCATATATCTCTTGGCATCGCTCGTCCGCTCACCCATGGTGGCCGGACGGGATGAGGAGAGAGAGCCGATGTCCGCCAATGGTTTAAGTTCTGCGGAGCAGGATAAAGTTCAGGATTCGGCGTCCCGATGGGGGCTGCTCGTGCTGCTCACCATCATCAATGTCCTGAATTTTGTCGACCGGCAGTTGCTCCCCAGCTTTGCGAATTTCATAAAGCCGGAGCTCGGGCTGACCGACACCCAATATGGCCTGCTGACGGGGCTGTTCTTTATCATCTTTTACGCGGTTGCCGGACTGTTCATGGGGATATTGGCCGACCGGATGCATCGGGGAAAGCTGATCGCGGCCGCGATTGCGGTCTGGAGCTTGCTGACCGCGGCGAGCGGGGCGGCGAAGGGTTTCGTTTCGATGGCGATACCGCGCGCGCTGATCGGCGTCGGGGAATCGGCGCTGACGCCTGCGGCGACCTCGCTGCTGGCGGACCGGTTCCGCCCTTCGCAACTCGGGATGGCGGCGGCGCTTTATTATCTGGGCGTACCCGTGGGGGCGGGGCTCAGCCTGCTGGTCGCAGGCTATCTGGGGCCGACAATTGGTTGGCGCAATTGCTTCTACCTGCTGGGCGGAGCGGGGATGCTGTTTGCAGTGTTTATGTTGTTTGTCCGCGACCCGCGCGTGCCGAACGTGCATCACCATGAACATGGGCCCGGCCTGCGCGGGCATATGCGGCTGCTCGGCGCTGCACTGAAACAATCGCCGGCATTGTGCATGATGATCGGTGGCGGGGTTGCGCTGCACTTTGCAGTGGGCGCGGCGGCGTTTGACCAGATTTGGTTTGTCGAGGAACGCGGGTTCGAACGCGCCGAAATCGCCAAGCTGACCGGCTATATCACAGTGGTTGCCGGGATCGCCGGAACGCTGTTTGGCGGTTTCGCGGGGGATTGGTGGTATAAATACCGGAAATCGGGCCGCGCGATGTTGCTCTTCTGGATGTTCCTGATTGTCGGGCCTTTTTCGGTGATCTTCCGCATATTGCCAGCGGATTCGGCGCTGTTCGTGCCGGGGATCGGGCTGGGTATCTTCATCCTCTGCGCCTTTTATGGCCCGTCCATCTCGACAATCCAGGAACTCTCTCCACCCAACGCCCGTGCCACGGTGATCGCGTTCAACATATTGTGCCTGAATGTCGTGGGCCTTGGCCTTGGCATTACCGGCACCGGCTGGTTGATTGACATGTTCCGCACGGCGGGCAGTCTGGAGCCTTATACCCATGCAGCGATGACTATGTCGGTCGCCTCGCTCTTGGCGCTGCCTGCCTTCTTCCTCGCGGGACGCTGGTTCCACCGCGACAAGGCGCGGATCGAGAGCGGTTTGCCGGGCAGGTTTGAATTTGGTTGAGGGGGGGGGGGGAGCGCTATTGAGCGGCTAGCTCAATAATTGCTCCGGCCTTCGTCGCGGCGCTGTTTGCGGGCGTAGTTACGGCGGATGGCGATACCGCCGATTATGGCCAGCACGGCCATCAACGCGATCAGCGAATAGGCAATGATCAGTCGGGTTTCCAAGGCTGGTTCCTCTATGCGACTGACCCAAGGCGTTCGGAGCGCTGGCGGCGCCTTACACCCTTTCGGCGCAGAACGGGCATGAAAAGCGCTCCTGCAATGTACCGCGCGCTTTACCCTGCGCTATTTGCAGGTAGATACATGTTTGAAGGGGGTGGGATGATGGAGTTGGACGAAGGGGTTAAAAAGCGCTGGCGCTGGTTCTTTTATGCGGCGGCGGCCTATAATATCGTGATTGGCGGAGCAGGGCTGGCGAATAGTGCGGCGGCGGTGAATGACCGGATTGTCGGCCTGCTCGTGATCTGTTTCGGTATAGTCTATGCGATGGTCGGCCGTGATCCGGGGCGCTTTGGACCCATGCTGTGGGCGGGGATAGTGGGCAAGGCGGGGATCGTAGCGCTGTTGCTGCCCGATGTACTCGGCGGGACGTCAGCTCCGGGGACGGGCGCAATCCTGTCCGGCGATGCGTTGTTTACTATCGGCTTTCTGTTCTTTCTGCTGCGGCGATAGGCTTTGCATGACGGGCTTCGGCCGAGGTAATAGCTTTTCAAGCGCGTTGAAGGAGGCGGATGTGGCAAAAATATTGGGCCTTGGCGGCCTGTTCTTCAAATCGGCGGACCCGGCGGCGACTAACGAATGGTATGCGCGTGTGCTGGGCATCAAGGTGGAGCCTTGGGGCGTGGTCTTCACCCCCGATGCCGCCGCTGCACATCCCGGGGCGGCAACGGTCTTTTCTCCGTTCAAGGCCGATACCGATTATTTCGCGCCGTCGGACAAGGAATTCATGTTCAATCTGATGGTCGATGATCTCGACGGTATCCTTGCCCGCTGCGCCGAACATGGGGTGGAGCCAGTGAAAACCTTCCCAGAAGAGGCCAATGGCCGTTTCGCCCACATCATGGACCCCGAAGGCCGAAAGATTGAACTTTGGCAGCCCAAGCCGATGTAAAAAGTGGGCTGCTTGTCTTGCTTTGCAGGCGTTCTGCGAATAGCCAGTAAAAAAATGCGGGTCGCCTCACTCGGGGGAGAAGAGGCTTGAACATATCAGCTAAAGACGCAGCCCTGCGGGAACGGTGGTTTTTCACCGGCATGGGAATCATGCTGTTCCTCGTCGCCTTTATCGGTTTTTCGCGGACTTGGTATTTCGGTGCAGCCTTTCCTGATATTCCGCGACCGGGTGAGCCGTTCTATTATACCATTCACGGGCCGGTGTTCACTCTATGGATGGCGCTGATTGCAGTTCAGCCTTGGCTGATCGGGCGTGGGAACTATAACCTGCACAAACGCCTAGGCTTGTTCGGCCTTGCGGTTGCCGTGCTGGTGGTGACGACAGGTCTTTGGGGAGCATTGCTGCGGGCAGGCGGGCTCGCCGACATGCTGCAAACCGGCATGCCACCCAAAAAAGGCTGGGCAACGCCCTTTTTCAGCATGATGACCTTTACTATCCTTGCCGGCATCGGTTTCTGGAAACGCAAGAACAAGGCGCTTCATAAGCGCGCAATGATTTTAGCGACAATCGGGATGATGGGCGCGCCGCTTGCAAGATGGCCAGTCATCGGTGACTGGCCGGTGGGGTGGACGCGCTTCGTCCTTGAACTGATGATTGTCGGGCTTGCGGTTTACGACTGGCGCAGTTTGGGGCGGCTGCACAAAATTACGCTGTGGGGCGGGCTGTTGCTGGTTGCCGCACACCGCATCATCAAGCCGCTGATCTGGGATTCACCGGGCTGGATGGCATTCACCGACGCGTTGCTAAAACTTGTGGGAATGGCCTAGCCGCCCCAAGGCGGCGGCGCGACAACAGTTGTGGTCAGATCAAACTCCACACGGAAAAAGCGGGCATTTTCACCGGTGCGGCGCAGCACATAGGCAAAGCCGGGATTGGCCGCACCCTTGTCGCTGATCTCGACCTCCCAGACATTGGTCACCGATACGTCGCGGCCCTCGCGACGGAACAACGCTATGCTCTCGGCATCGACGGGAAAGGCTTGTGCGGTCGCCGTGCCCGCGTTTGCCGTATCGCCGCCATATTGGGTCAGCCTGTCCTCGCTGCCATCCTCATGCCGGTGGTCATGTTTTAGCCGCAGGCCGGTTGTGGTGCGTGTAATCACCCAGGTGCGCGAACGATCCCATTTGCCGTCAGCCTCCTTGGGCCCGACATGGAAGGGGATGCGGATTTCGCTGTCGGTGCAACTGCGGATGTGCATCATCATCGGGCGGTCTTTGAAATCTGCATCGGTGTCTTCGTCACTGGCGAGCTTGCCCGGAAACGCCATTCCGCAATGCGCGCTCAGATTCGCCCAAAAGGCGTCTTGCGGATTGGCGGGCGGGGTGGTCGCGCAGGCTGAAAGTGCAAGCGCTGCGATTATGGCCAAGCGCCGCATCAGCGTTTCCGCACAAATTCGGCGCGCAGCACCAGACCTTTGATGCCTTCAAATTTGCAGTCGATTTCCTGCGCATCGCCCGTCAGCCGGATCGATTTGATCAGCGTGCCCTGCTTCAGCGTCTGCCCCGCACCCTTGACGGTCAGATCCTTGATCAGCGTTACCTGATCGCCATCCTGCAATATGTTGCCCACGGCATCACGTACTTCGACAGTGTTCGCGGCAGCCTGTTTGGCCGCAAGTTCGGACGCGGGCAGCCATTCGCCGCTTTCCTCATCATAGACATAATCTTCGTCGGACATTTTCCCGCCTTTCTTGCGCGCGCTGTGCGCCCCGGCTGCACGATTTGCAAGCTTGCCGTGCATGACAGCGGTGGCTAACGGCAGGGTATGAAAATTTCCGCCATGATTGGCTTTACGTTTGTTGCGACATCCTTGTTCGGTGCTGCGCCCGCAATGGCCAATCCCGAACTTGAGGTTGCCGATCGCGGGACGGTGCCGACGTGCAGCGTCACCGATGCGCTGCCCGCCGAAATGGCGAAGCGCGCTGGTGAACTGGGCTATGTGCGCGAAGAGTTGATGCCCTCGACGGTCACGATGCCGCAATTTCGTGGGCGGCTTCGCTGTGCAAGGACGCTCGACGGCTTTGGCAAGGCGATTGGTATCGCGCTGGTCGAAGATTTCCTGCTGGACGGTGAGAAGATTCGCGCGCTCTATCAAGGTGATACGATTATCTTTTCATTGTCAGGCGCAACACCGGCAGCCACTTACCCCACACGCAAGGGGGAGATCCGCTGCTATCTCAGCGGCGCGGCTGCAGTCGTCCAGTGCACCACCGGGTTCGGCCCCAAAGGCGCAAGCATGCTGGTGTTGCAGAACCAGAATGAGGAATATCAGCTTGGCCTTTCGGTAAGTTCCTACGACTGGCCCGAGCATAAAGGCAGGCCATTAGCACCCTTGCACTTCCGCGCCGGAGAGAATGCGCCGGTGACGGTCGACTGGGTCAACCAGTCTCTGTCTGACCGGGACGATGTCAGCGCCTGGACCGCGATCCTCGAGGGCAAGACTTTCACCGATGCCTTGCTGCAACAGAAAGGCCCGGTGCCGATCGAGATAGAAGCAAGGCTGGCGAACGACCAACCGGTGAAGCAGGCATTCGATTTTGCCGAGATGATTGCGCTGTATCGCGCCATGGCGGCGCTGACGCGGGAAATGCCAGTGCGGTGATCATCGCCCCAATCGGGTGACGAGTGTGAAAAAGAAAGCCGTAGACCAACCGAGCAACAGCAACCCGTTTATTCCTTCGATCGCTGAAACCAGCCGCCAGGCAGGCTCGATATAGCGGTCGTCATAACCGATTCCCGCATAGCTGATCGTTGAAAAATAGACGGCTGTCTCAAGCGGCTTGATTGCTCCTAGGCCGATAAAGAGGAAGGCATAGAGCCAGATTTCGAACCCGTGCAGAAGGAAAAGTCCCAGCACGAGGCCGACGATGAAGAACATGCTGCGTGCCGACAGCGAAGAGATGTGGTGCACCTTTTCCTCGTGGAATTCCTTGCGCACCATGCGTGTAAGCAAGTTGAGGCCGAGTCCGTGAATGACGACGGTGATGATCCCCATAAGTGTCGATATTGCGAGTTGTGCCAACATTTGACCAGTATAGTGAAATTTTGGGCGCTGCCATTGATGCAGGGCAAATTGTCTGTGGGCAAAATTGGTAAGCATGGTTGCAATGCCAACTCGGCTGCGTATCGTCGCGGCGGGTGGTCCCACAACAAGCGAGAATCCTATTCATGTCCGACGAAGAACAGCCGCTGCCAACAGGTTACCAGCTTTCGGCGCTTGACCCGACCTATCGCGAAACGCCGTGGGTGCCGCTCGACCGGTTGCGTGCCGCCGACCCGGTTCATCATGACCAGCAGCTTGGCCGATACTTTCTGACGCGCGGGCAAGAGGTTTCGGAACTGATCAAGAACCGCGAACTCAACGCCGATCCCCGCAAGGCCAATGAAGGCAGTTTCTCCAAAACGCTCTATGGCAATAACAGCAAGGAATTGTCGATCCTGATGCTCGACGATCCCGAGCATAAGCGGCAACGTACGCTGGTGTTGAAGGCCTTCAACAAACGCTCGGTCGAGGCGCTGCTGCCACGCATAGAGGAAATCGCGAAGGGACTTGCCGACGATATCGAGGCGGCGGTGGGCGAGTTTGATTTTGTCCAACTGTTCGGTTCGCCCTTGCCGACCACGGTGATGGCCGAATTGCTGGGTATCAACCCCGCCGACCGCAAGGATTTCCGCCGCTGGTCATTAGGCTGCATGCAGGCGCTCAACCCGTTCCGCACGCCAGAGCAGACCGCACTGTACGAGGAATCGACCACCGTGCTCGCCGACTATCTGGCGCGCGAGGTGGATATTCGGCGGAGCCAGCCAAGCGACGACCTGATCACCCGCCTTGCGCAGGCGGAGGAAGAGGGCGACAGCCTGACGACGCAGGACATCGTGTTGCTGATCCGCCTGTTGCTGATCGCAGGCAATTCGACCACCACCGATATGCTCGGCGCGGGTGTGGTGCAGTTGCTCAAGCATCCCGATCAGCTCGCCAAATTCCGCGCGCGGCCCGACCTGCACGACAATGCGATGGACGAGATTTTGCGCGTCGAGCCACCGGTGTCACAGGTGCTGCGCAGCGCGCATGAGGATATGCAGGTCGCGGACAAGGCGATCAAAAAGGGTGACACCCTGCACATGTCGCTGTTCGGCGTGCATTACGATCCCGAAATGAACCCCGATCCGCTGCAATTCGATATCGAGCGCAAGAACGTGCAGCATTTCGCCTTTGGCGGCGGCGCGCATTATTGCCTGGGTGCGGGGCTGGGCAAGGCGCAGGCGAAGATTGCGCTGCCGATGCTGTTCGAACGCTTTCCCAACCTCGCCTTCGCGCCGGGGCGCGAGGTGAAGCACAAGGTCGCCCCCGCCTTTAACGGCTATGGCGAGGTGTGGTTGGTGAAATAGCTCCGCATAGGAGCTATTTCTTCGGCGGCCAGGGGAAGAAGCCCGAGGTGCGCTCGATATAGGCGGCATATTCGGGGCGGTTCTTTTTCAGGCTGCGTTCGAGCAACGGCTTGCCCGACCATTTGGTCAGTGTGAAGGTCAGGAAGATCGGGCCGATGATGCTCACCCAGCCAGCAGGGCCGGTTTCCGCCGCCACCAGCCAGATACCCCACCAGGTGCAGGCATCGCCGAAATAATTGGGGTGGCGGGTATAACGCCACAGGCCGGTGTCGAGCACCTTGCCCTTGTTTGCCGGATTGTGGCGGAAGGCCTTCAACTGCGCATCGCCAACGGTTTCGAAGACGATGCCGATCATCGCGACCGCCACGCCGACCCAGGCAACCGGCCCCATCACCCAGCGTCCGCCCTCGCTGGCCCATATGCCGAGCTGCGCGGGCAATGAGGTGATGAAGAGCAGGGGAGCCTGCGTCAGGAAAACCATGAGGAGCGCGGTCTTGGCCCAGCTCCAGCCCTTGGTTTCCATCGCATGGCCGATAATCTTTTTGTAGCGTGGATCTTCGCCTTCACGCCGCCAGCGTGTGACCAGATGGGCGGCAAGGCGCACACCCCATATCGTTGTGAGTGCCAGCAACACATCGGCGCGGCGGCCATTGCCGTCGATCTGGAACCAGCTCGCCCAGGCAAGGATGACCATGCCAAATGCCCAAAATGCATCGATGAACGATACATCGCGGATTTTGACCGAATAGGCCCAGAGCAAAAGGATTGCGATCATCAACGCCCCAAGGTTGATCGCCAGCATGGTCAACGCACCGCTCATGTTTCGCTCTCCCCGGTAATGCTCGCCATTTGTTTTGACGGATGTTTCGGCGTTACCTTGGCATAAACCTCTGCCACCTTCGCCATATCCGCTTCATAATCGCCGGTTGGCCAGATCATCGGGCCAAGTCCGCCGGTTTTCTTGCCATAATCCATCATTCCCACGACCATGGGCACCTTTGCGCCCATGGCGATATGGTAGAAGCCTGTTTTCCATTTGCGCACCGCGCCGCGTGTGCCTTCGGGCGCGATGGTGAGCATGAATTCCTTATGCTTGGCGAATTCGTCAATCATCGCCTGCACATAATTGCCGCCCTTTTTGCGATCGACCGGAACCCCGCCCATATCGAGCATGAAATTGCGCATCGGCCAGCGGAAAAGCCCGGTTTTCGCCATGAAATGCGGGGTAATGCCAAGGGTCTGGGTGAGTCCGATATAATAGACAAAATCCCAGTTTGATGTGTGCGGCGCGGCGATGATGATGAAGCGGCGCGGTTCGGGTATCGAGCCCACCGCAGTCCAGCCCTGTCGACGGTAAAACCACATCAGCAATGCCCGGACAGCTCGCGACAGCAGGCTGGGTTTGCGCGTCTCCAATGCCATATTTTTATGGTCCCCTCTCCTGCATGACTTTGAACGCGCGGCCAATCAAAAGCAATTAGCTTGTTTCCCGTATTGGGTGGCGCTAGTCCGCTGACATCACAACAATATAAGCGGGATTGCCATGTCAGACGCCTACACTCCGGTCATTTCGGCGACCGGGCTTTACACCCCCAGCGATACCATCTCGAACGAGGAACTGGTCGCGAGCTTCAATGCCTATGTTGATCTGTATAATGCACGCAACCCAGATGCCGAGCAGCTGGTGCACAGCTCGGTCGAATTTGTCGAAAAAGCGAGCGGCATCAAATCGCGCCATGTGATCGACAAGAGCGCGATTATCGATCCCGAAATCATGGAACCGCGCTATGCAGAGCGGCCCAATGACCAGATTTCGCTGATGGCCGAAATCGGCGTTGCCGCGTGCCGCGACGCGCTGGCCAAGGCCGGACGCGACATAGCCGATGTCGATGCTGTGCTTTGCGCCGCATCAAACATGCAGCGCGCCTATCCGGCGATGGCGGTGGAAATCCAGCACGAACTGGGCATGGAGCGCGGCTTTGGCTTTGACATGAATGTCGCCTGCTCCTCGGCCACTTTCGGCATCCAGACTGCGGCTGACTATATCCGTTCGGGCAATGCGCGTTCGGTGCTGGTGGTGAACCCCGAAATCACTTCGGGCCATTTGAACTGGCGCGATCGCGACAGCCATTTCATCTTCGGCGATGTGGCGACCGCGATCCTTGTCGAGTCCAAGGATCTGGCCCCTGCACAGCATTGGGAAATTCTCGGTACGCGGTTGAAGACCCAGTATAGCAACAATATCCGCAACAATTTCGGCTTCCTCAATCGGGCTGAAGGCAAGGGGCCGGTCGATCAGAGCGGGCCCAAGACCGACAAGCTGTTCGTGCAGGAAGGCCGCAAGGTCTTCAAGGAAGTGGTGCCGATGGTCGCGCAGATGATCGTCGATCATGCCACGCATCTCGGCCTTGAAGGCAGCAATCTGCGCCGCCTGTGGCTGCATCAGGCCAATCAGGGGATGAACCGCCTGATTTCGCAGCGCGTGCTGGGGCATGAGGCAAATGAGGATGAGAGCCCGACCGTGCTCGACACCTATGCCAACACCTCCAGCGCGGGCTCGATTATCGCCTTCCACAAGCACAGTGAAGACCTGAAGGCCGGCGATACCGGGCTGATCTGTTCGTTCGGCGCGGGCTATTCGGCGGGCACGGTGTTCGTGCGGAAGGTCGCATGAGCCGCGCCGATACGCTGGCGCTGCTGTCGCGTTATTATGAGGCATTCAACGCTGGCAATGGCGAAGGCATGCTGGCCTGCCTGACCGACGATGTCGCGCATGACATCAATCAGGGCGACCGGCAGTCGGGCAAGGAGGCGTTCCGCGCTTTCCTCGCGCATATGGACCGGTGTTACAAGGAACGTCTCACCGACATCGCAATGATGGCGAATGAAGATGGCAGCCGTGGTTCCGCAGAATTCATCGTGCATGGCGAATATCTGGCGACCGATGAAGGCCTGCCCGAAGCGGCAGGACAGACCTATGAATTGCCCGCAGGCACCTTTTTTGAAGTGCGTGATGGCCTCATTTCGCGGGTATCGGTTTATTATAATCTGACCGACTGGATCCGGCAGGTCGGAGGCTGAATTGGCGATTGCGGTGCGCACGCTGACGGGTGCGGAAATCGCCGCAGCGCTCGACGATCTTGCGCGCTTGCGCATCGAGGTTTTCCGCGCCTTCCCCTATCTCTACGACGGCGATGTCGGCTACGAACGCGATTATATAGCCGAATTTGCAGCCGCCCCTGATGCTGCACTGGTTGCGGCTTTCCATGATGACCGCATTGTCGGTGCGGCGACAGCCTCACCCATGGGCGCGCAAAAGGTGGAGTTTCAGCGCCCCTTTGTCGAGCGCGGTCTGGATGTCGACCGGCTTTTCTATTTCGGCGAGTCGGTGCTGTTGCCCGATTATCGCGGGAAAGGCATCGGCCACGCCTTTTTCGACTATCGCGAAGCTGCGGGTCGAGCGGCAGGGGCGGAGCAGGCAAGTTTCTGCGCAGTCATACGGCCTGACGACCATCCTGCCCGACCCGTCGATTACCAACCTCTCGATGCTTTTTGGAAGAAACGCGGCTATGCGCCTGTTTCCGGCTTCGTGACTGATTTTGATTGGAAGGAAATCGGTGGCGCAGAAGAGGTGTCGCACCAAATGCAATATTGGATTGGCCAGCTATGAACGCCTTTACCATTGCCGCCGCGCAATATCCGATCGACGAAGTCCGCAGCTTTGCCGAATGGGAGGATAAGCTGGCGCGATGGGTCGAAGAAGCCAAGGCAGGCGGGGCGAGCCTCGCGGTCTTCCCCGAATATGGCATCATGGAACTGACCGCTGCGAACGCCAAGGCGCGCGACGATCTGGCCTATTCGCTCGAATGGTTGTCGGATCACCGCAGCGACATTGACGCCGCCCATGAACGGCTGGCGGCCGAACATCATATCCATATCTGCGCCTCATCTTGCCCGACGCGGGTGGGGGCGCAATTCCACAATGTCGCGCGCCTGTTTGCACCCAATCGCAAGATGGGGGAACAGGCGAAAATCGTGATGACCCGTTTCGAGCGCGAGATTTGGGGCGTATCCGGCGCGCGCGACCTGATCCTGTTCGACACTGCCCTGGGCAAGATTGGCATCGCTATCTGCTACGACAGCGAATTTCCGATGATCGCCCGCGCATTGGCAGAGGCTGGTGCAAAGCTGTTGCTCGTTCCATCGGCAACCGATGGGCTGACAGGCTATTGGCGGGTGCGCATCGGTGCGCAAGCCCGCGCGTTGGAAAACCAGTTTTACGCCGTACATTCGCCGACGGTTGGGGAGGCGCCGTGGTGCCCCTCGCTCGATAGCAATCGCGGTGCCGCCGGGGTCTACGGCCCTCCCGACATCGGCTTTCCGGACAATGGCGTCGTTGCCTTGGGTGAACTGGACAAGCCGATGTGGTTGTTCGCTGACGTCGATCTGGAAAAAGTCGATAAGGTTCGCGCCGAAGGCGCGGTGTATAATTACAAGCATTGGGACGAACAGTCTGATGCGCCTTTGCCAAAATTGCAGGTGACGACGCACAGCTTGCTATAATCGGTGTGCGCTATTCGGTGACGATCCGTTTCTGCGCGCGCCAATCCTCGGGGCGCTCGAAGGCGCCGATCCAGATGCCTTTTTTCGCGGCACGCGCCGCATCCTCCTCGTCAGGATAGTCGCGCACGCCCAAATATTCATGGCTGATGGCCATGCCGTCGCGGACTTGGGCAGCGGCAACATCGGCCGTTTGGCGGGTGGAGCAGGTAGCTAGCGCGCGGCCATATTTGTCTTTGGCTTGTGCTTTGCAGACAAGGCCGGGTTCTAGCAGGCGTTTTTCGAGAGCGGCACGTGCGGCTTTCCCGCACTGCCATTCAACGCCCTCTGCATCGCGGCAGGTCTGGCGATATTCGGGAGCATCAATGCCATGGAGTCGCAATTTGCTGGCGCCGATGGTGAAGCTGTCTCCATCCGCTACGGCCACTTTTTCACCACTGGCGGAAATCGATTCCCGAGGGTCATAGAACCAGGCTGCGGCAAACATGAAGCCGAGCATCAGTAAGGCGATCAAGCTTCTGCCTAAGCGGCGTTTTTTCGGATGGGTCCGGCTAGCCGGAAATCGCAGAGCCCTCACAAATGGCCGAGCGACGGATATTTGGCGCGGATATGGTCATAGATAGCCGGATGCAGCCGCTGCAGAAACGAACAGCCATATTCATCCTGCTTTTTCCAGACGATGACCGCTTCCAAGGGGGCGAAACCCGGCAGGGTGACATGGATATTCTTGCCTTCGCCCATATAGGTCACTGATGAAATGCGGCAGCCCGACTGGGACAAATCCATGATCAGCGCCTTATGCCGACCTCCGCCATGTTCGCGTACATCAATGGTTATATAGACTTCGCCGCGTGAAAACCTGCGATGTTCGTCGCTTTTATCTACAGTTTCATCCCGTTTGTCCGGGCCTTTTGGCATGGAATGCCTTTCCTGCAAGCGATTGCTTGTATGCATCATAGATTATCACGTTCAAAATTTAAGTCCAAACTGAATAACGCCGTTAAAAATTGATGATTTAGCTGGTGGGCGAGAATTTACCCATTGCCGGGTCGATTGGGGTCAATCGAGGATCAACCCCAAGGCGACGTAAATCAGCAATGCAGAGCCGAAGCCGAACAGCGTGGCGAGTACGAAAACTACGCGGATTACCGTGGCGTCGACGCCGGTCCAGTTGGCGAGGCCTGCGCAGACGCCCCAGATTTTCTTGTTGGCGCGATCAAGCACTAATTTGGTCATTTTGCTTTCCTTTGAAGTAACGGGTTTGATGACTGGGGGCAGGTCGAATTTCGGGTTCATCAGACGATACCACCCTGAAGTGCGGGGGCGATGCTCATCCCGACCGTGACGAAGGCGCACAGCAGAGCGGCTGCGATCGAAAAGAGCTGGTTGCGAGACGAAGCGTTCATTTCAAATTCCTTTCAGGTGTGACGCTGTTACGCGAGATAGGGGGCTACGGGAGCAACTGCCGGGGCAACGCTGACGCCGATGGTCAGGAATGCACATGCGATAGCTGCGAAGATCGAAGCGAACTGATTGCGGGTCGAAATGGTCATTTTAAATATCCTTCCTTGTTCATGTTCCGGAGTGTTCCGGG
This sequence comes from Sphingorhabdus sp., assembly GCF_035329025.1. Classification (GTDB taxonomy): domain Bacteria; phylum Pseudomonadota; class Alphaproteobacteria; order Sphingomonadales; family Sphingomonadaceae; genus Sphingorhabdus_B. The sequence continues at coordinate 20,459 of NZ_DAOLHN010000002.1, forward strand.
GATGCCAAGGTTACTGCAGGAGGCGTGCCAGATTTGAAAAAAACAATAATAACAAAGGTATAAAATTGTCCGGTGTAAAAAACACGATTTTACGAACCTGAATATTGGGAAAATACGCCAACATTTTGGGGCTGCTGTGGTGGAAATTGCGCCAAGGCGCACCTTACCCCCAAATCGACGTTGACGCGGCCAGCATCTCGGATAGGGCATCCTAATGGCGCTCGATCGGCTCAACCTGACAGATTTTCGCAACCATGCGGCTTTGAGTGTGCGTCCGCAGGGGCGCTTCATCATTCTGCATGGCGCAAACGGGGCCGGTAAGACCAATATATTGGAGGCCGTTTCGCTGCTGGTGCCGGGGCGGGGTCTGCGCCGGAGCAATTTGCACGAAATGGCGCGACAAGGCGGGGCCGGGGGGTTTACCGTCGCTGCAACCCTAAACGGGACTGCGCTGGGCACAGCTGTGTCGGCTGACGCGCCGGGTCGACGCATAGTGCATATCAATGGTGCAAACTCTGCCATCAACGATCTGGCCGAATGGCTTTCGATCCTGTGGCTGACGCCTGCGATGGACCGGCTGTTCATGGATGGCGCTGGCGCACGGCGGCGTTTCCTTGATCGGTTGGTGCTGGCGCTTGAGCCGTCGCATGCGCTCAACAGCAGCCGCTATGAAAATGCCCTTCGCCAGCGCAACCGTATGCTGTCCGAAGGGCAGGGCGATGCCGCCTGGTTCGACGCGGTCGAGGCAAGCATGGCGCAATATGCCGCCGCGATAATCGAAAGCCGGGCGCGCACAGTGGTGCAGCTTTCCGAACGGCTTGCCGCCATGCCACCATCGCCCTTTGCCCGGCCCAAGCTTGCGCTGGAGGATGCGGAAATGCCCGATGTTGCCGCGTTGGCCGAAGGCTGGAAGGCCAATCGCGGGCGCGAGCGGGCGGCAGGGCGCACGCTGTCCGGCCCGCACCGCAACGACCTGCTCGTTCGACATGACGGTCACGGCCAGCCTGCGGCAAGTTGTTCAACGGGCGAGCAAAAAGCGCTTTTGCTCTCGCTCATCCTCGCCCATGCCCGATTGGTAACCGAATTGCGCGGCGCGCCGCCGATATTGCTGCTCGATGAAGTTGCAGCCCATCTTGATCCCGGCCGTCGTGAAGCCCTGTTCGAGCGGCTTTACAATACCGGTAGCCAGGTCTGGATGACGGGGACGGAGGAGAGCCTGTTCGAAAGTGCAGGGACAGACGCCCTGCGGCTGTACATCGCCGACAGCGCGCTTGGCTGAAACCGGTGAGTGCGATAAGCGCAGCAGAATGACGCAAACTGCTCCTGATCTTGCCAGCCATTATGTCGCGCGCGGAATGCGCAATCCGCAACTTATCGAGGCGGCGCTGGCGATAAATGAAGACCGTTTGCCCGATGCCGAGCCGATCCTGCGCGCGCATCTGCGCAACGATCCGTTCGATGTGGCGGCCATCCGCCTGATGGCGCAGCTGGCGGCGCGGCTGGGGCGGTTCAAGGACAGCGAGGCGCTGTTGAGGAGAGCGTTGGAGCTGGCACCCGATTTCACCGCAGCAAAATCCAATCTGGCAGGCATTTTATACCGGCAGAACCGGTTCGAAGAGGCAGTCGAGTTGCTTGACACGGTGCTGCAGGTCGATGCTGACGATGCAAGCGGACAGAGCCTTATGGCGGCGGCGCTGGGCCGCATTGGCGAATATGATGAGGCGCTGGCGCTTTATGGCGCATTGACCCGGCGTTTCCCGCAGCACGCCAAGCTCTGGATGAGCTATGGCCATGTCCTCAAGACCGTGGGGCAGCAGGACGAAGGCATTGCCTCCTATCGCCGCGCATTGGCAGTGGAGCCGACCCTGGGCGAGGTCTGGTGGAGTCTTGCGAACCTGAAGACCGTGCGCTTTGACGAGGCTGACATAGCTGCGATGGAGGCTGCGCTCGAAACCGCAGGGCTGTCCGACGACGACCGGCTGCATCTGCATTTCGCGCTCGGCAAGGCGTCTGATGACCGGCGCGAGGCTGAAACCTCTTTCGGCCATTATGACCGGGCGAATGCGATCCGGCACAGCCAGCTCGATTATGATCCCGATGTGGTGACGGGCCATGTGGACAAGATCATCGCCACCTTCACCCCCGAATTCATCGCCGCCCGTGCAGGGCAGGGCGATCCCACGCCCGATCCGGTATTCATCCTCGGCATGCCACGGGCAGGATCGACCCTGCTTGAACAGATATTGGCCAGCCATTCGCGGATCGAAGGCACGATGGAATTGCCCGACTTGCCTGCGATAGCGCTGCGCGAAGGCAAGGCGACACCGAGCGGCTGGGTCGATGCCGTAAAGGATATGTCGGCGGAGCGATTGGCCGAGCTCGGTGCGGAATTCCTTCAGCGTACTGCCGTGCAGCGCAAGACCGACAAACCCTTTTACATCGACAAGCTGCCCAATAATTGGGTCTATACCGGCCTCATCCACCTGATCCTTCCCAATGCCAAGATCATCGACGCGCGGCGGCATCCGCTCGATTGCTGTTTCTCCAACTTCCGCCAGCATTTCGCCAAGGGGCAGGCGTTCAGTTACAGCTTGTCTGACATGGGGCGCTATTATGCCGATTATGTGCGGCTGATGGCGCATTTCGACAAGGTGCTGCCGGGGCGCGTCCACCGCGTGATCCACGAACAGGTGATTGAAGAACCCGAAGCACAGGTGCGCGCGATGCTGAACTATCTGGGTGTGCCGTTCGAGGAAGCCTGCCTTAATTTCCACCAGAACAAGCGCGCGGTTCGCACCGCGTCGAGCGAGCAGGTGCGCCGCCCGATCAATCGCGACGGCGTGGAGCAATGGAAACCCTATGAGCAATGGCTCGATCCGCTGAAGGCTGCTTTGGGTGCATTGTGGCGAAGCTACCCGGCTGTGGGTGTCGAAAACTGATGGCTGTGATTTTTCACCGTAGCCCTGAGCCTGTCGAAGAGCGTTTATCGGCAAGGCGTGCTTCGACAGGCTCAGCACTACGGTTTTATTTAGATGCAATTCTAACTAAGACCGAGTCGTTATGCTGAGCCTGCCCAACATCTTGACGCTTTCACGCATCCTGGCGGTGCCGATATTGGTGTTCCTGCTGTGGCCGGGCACGCGACCGGGCCTGACCCAGCCCTTGCCGATCGATTATTGGCTGGCCTTCGCGCTCTACTGCCTGATGGGGATTACCGATTATTTCGACGGCTATCTGGCGCGCGCGCAGGGGACAGTTTCGAAACTCGGTGTGTTCCTTGATCCGATCGCCGACAAGATCATGGTCGGTGCGGTCATCTTGCTGCTGGTCTTCACCCGCGATGTCGATGGCTGGCACGTGATTGCCGCGCTGATCATCCTGCTGCGCGAGATTACGGTTTCGGGCCTGCGCGAATTTCTCGCCGGATTGCAGGTGTCGGTGCCGGTGTCGCAACTGGCCAAATGGAAAACCACGGCGCAGCTGGTCGCTTTTGGCGGCCTCATCCTTGCTGGTGCGTTGCCCGACTGGGCGCTTCTCAAAACCGCCGCGCTCGGCCTGTTGTGGGTTGCCGCTGTACTGACGATCATCACCGGCTGGGATTATCTGCGCGTCGGCATCAAGCATATGGATTGACCATGAAGCTGGTCTATTTCGCACGCGTTCGCGAAGCAATGGGCAGCGACGGCGAGGAGATGGAATTTCCCGCAAGCGTGCTGACGGTTGGCGATGCGATTGACTGGCTGGTCGCGCAATCGCCGCGCCATGCGGAGGCCTTTGCGGACAGGTCGAAGCTTCGCTTCGCGCTCGACCAGCGCATGGTGAAATCTGACGCACCGGTAACAGGCGCAACCGAATTTGCCATCTTCCCGCCGGTCACGGGCGGATGATCCGCGTTTCGGTTCAACGCGAAGCATTCGATATAGCTGCCGAAACCGTGGCGCTGGAGGCAACGGGTGTTGGCGCGGTTGCGACTTTTACGGGCAATGTGCGCGGCGATGACGGTGTAACCGCGATCGAGCTCGAACATTATCCCGGCATGACCGAGGCGAGCCTCAACGACATTTGTGCGATAGCGCAGGAGCGCTGGGGCTTGACCGGCTGTACAATCATTCATCGCGTTGGACGGATGAAGGTCGGCGAGCCCATAGTGCTCGTTGTAACCGCGTCGCCGCACCGCGCGGCTGCGCTGGAGGCCTGTGCCTTCCTGATCGACCGGCTGAAAACCGACGCTCCTTTCTGGAAACGGGAATATCGGGGCGATGTTGCGCATTGGGTGGAGCAGAAAACGAGCGATGTCGAACGCGGCCAGGGTTGGGACGGGTGAACTATATCGATGAAATGGGGTGGGGTATGAAGCGTTTGAGAGATATCGCCTTATGCGGTGCGATCGCATTGGCAGCTATAACTCCGGTTCAGGCCCAAGCGGGTGCATCCAAAGAGACCGCAGAAAGCTTTTCGATCAGCAAGGGGCGCATTGATGCGGCTTTGACGGGCATGGTCAAGGATGGGCGGGCAGTGGGCGTTTCGGCGCTGGTGTGGAAGGATGGGCGGGAGGTCTATTTCGGCAAATCGGGCCACGCCGACCGCGAAAATGGCAAGCCGATGCAGCGCGACACGATCGTGCAGATATACTCCATGACCAAACCGGTTACCGGCGTCGCGCTGATGCAATTGTGGGAGCAGGGGAAGTTCGGTCTCGACGATCCGGTGGCGCGCTATCTGCCCGAATTTGCCAATATGCAGGTTTATGCCGGCAAGGACGTCAACGGTGTTGCGCAATATCGTCCGGCGGGCCGCCCGATCAGCATCCGTGACCTGATGCGACATAGCGCGGGTTTTGCGGGTGAGGGCAAGGAAACGCCCGCGCATGAAGCGTTCAGCCTCGCCAAGCCCTCGGCGCTCGATCACGACCTGTCCGAACTAGGCCGCCGTTTGGCGCGCGTGCCTTTGCTGCATGATCCCGGCGAACGCTGGGTTTATGGCATTTCGGTGGACGTGCAGGCGTTGCTGGTCGAGAGGCTTTCGGGCCAGCCCTATGCAGAATATGTGAAGCAGCATATCCTTGATCCGCTCAAGATGCGCGACACGGCATGGCGCCAGCCGGATGCCAATTTTGCACGCTTCGCAGCCATGTATCTGCGCAAAGATGGAAAATTGGAGCGCGCGAGCGACGCGCAAGCCCGTATGCTCAATTTTGAGGACAACAAGCTCACCCCAGGCGCTTATGGCCTTGCCTCCACGCTCGACGATTATATGCGCTTCGCCCGGATGCTGTTGGGTAAGGGCCAGTTGGAAGGGGTGCGCATTCTGAAACCATCCACGGTCGAATTGATGGCGAGTGATCATCTTGATCCGCGGGTAACCGACCGGCAATGGTTGCCCGGCAAGGGCTCGGTCGGTTTCGGCTTCGACTTTGCCGTGCGCAAATCGCCACCGCAGACGAAAGAGGAAAATCGCGGTGCGACCGGCGAGTTTTTCTGGGATGGTGCTGCAACGACATTGTTCTGGGTCGATCCAGCAAACAATCTGGCGGCGGTCTATTTTGTGCAGGTGATGCCATTTGACGGCACATTGCACCATGACATCCGCCAGGCGGTCTATGGGGCGAGCTATCTCGGACCGTCCGGCGATTAGGCGTTGTTGACCAGTTCGCGCATCGTTTCGGCGAGCAGTTCGAATTCAGGCTGACGCGGGCTGTTGGTGCGCCATACGAGTGCGATTTCACGGCTGGCATGCGGCGCGTCGAGCGGGCGGGCCAATACTTCGGTGCCGTTGAGCAGCCCGTTCTTCACCGCAATTTCGGGTACCAAAGTCTGGCCGAGGCCGTTATCGACCATCTGGATCAGCGTGTGCAGCGAAGTGCCAAGCATCGTTGCCGACGCGCGCAATTCGGGGCGGTTGCACGCAGCGAGGGCATGATCCTTCAGGCAATGTCCGTCGACGAGCAGCAAGAGGCGCGATTCATCGATCATTTCAGGGAGGATAGTGCTTGGCGGATTGTCCGGCTCGCCCTTGGGAAAGGCAACATAAAGCCGGTCGTCGAATAGCTTGGCATGCTCGGTATCGCCGCAACCATAAGGCAGCGCCAACAGCACGCAATCGACCTGCCCGCGGTGTAGTGCCTCACACGCAGCTGCACTGGTTTCTTCGCGCAGATAGAGCTTGAGATCGGGATATTTCTTGCGCAGTGCAGGCAGCAGGCGCGGAAGCAGGAAGGGGGCGATGGTCGGGATCACGCTCATCCGCAATTCGTCGGCCAACGGCTTTCCGGCAGCGCGCGCCATATCGGCCAGTTCCTCGGCCTCGCGCAATATGCGGTGCGCCTTGGCAACCATTTTCTTGCCCAAAGGGGTGAAGCGCACAACGCGGCGGGTGCGTTCGACCAGCACCAGCCCGAGCAGCGACTCGAGCTCGCGGATTCCTGCGGACAATGTCGACTGCGTGACATAGCAGGCATCGGCTGCTTTGCCGAAATGGCCATGCTCCTCGAGCGCGACCAGATATTGCAACTGTTTCAGCGTTGGCAGATAGGTCGACATAAAGCGGTCCAATCGATTAATCGGGCTTAATTAATCGCCTTATCCGATAAAATCCATGTTTTTCCTTTGACCAAGGTCAACAGGTCTGGAATTATTTGCATCAGCGCTTAACTTTACAGGCGTAACAAACGAATGGCCAATGCGGACAGGAAGTCCGCACTGCGGGTTGCGGGAGGTAAAAGGCCATGCTTGGAAATTTTGTCGAATATCTCGACTCGATCAAGGCACGCGATCCGGCGCCGCGTACACGCTGGGAGATTTTGCTCTATCCGGGCGTATGGGCGCTCGGGATGCACCGTGTCGCGCATTGGCTGTTCAAGGGCGAGATGTATTTCCTCGCGCGGTTGGTGAACCACATCTCCCGCTTCCTGACAGCGATCGATATTCACCCGGGCGCGACAATCGGGCGGAATTTCTTCATCGACCATGGCTTTGTGGTGATCGGCGAGACCGCCGAGATCGGTGACAATGTGACCATCTATCAGGGGGCTACGCTGGGCGGCACCAACCCGACCAGCGGACAAGGCGGCAAGCGCCACCCGACTTTGGGCGACAATGTGATTGTCAGTCTGGGTGCGGCGATCTTGGGCCCGCTGACCGTCGGCGCGAACAGCCGTATCGGTGCCAATGCGGTGGTCACCAAGGATGTGCCCGAAGGTGCGACGATGGTGGGCATTCCGGCCAAGCCGACTTTGGTCGAAGTGAAGCCCGAAACGCAGAATTTTGTGCCTTATGGCACACCGTGCAGCGAACGCTTCGATCCGGCGACGCAAAAACTCGAACTGCTGCAATGCGAAATGGAAACGATGCAGAAGCGCCTCGCCGTGCTGCTCGAAGAGCGCGATGCCCTTGCGGCGGCCAAAAGTTCGGCACGCAAGCGTGGAGGTAGCAAACCGGCTTGAGCGCGATCATCACGCCCTTTCCGGTTTCAGCGCGCCATCCGGCGCAGGTCGGCTTTGAGCGTGACGAACTTACCCGCATTTTGGATTTGTACGGTCGCATGGTTGCGGCGGGAAACTGGCGCGACTACGCCATCGATCTTGGCCGCGATGTAGCCATTTTCTCGGCTTTCCGGCGCACAGCCGAACGCCCCGAATATCGCATCGTCAAAGACCCCTCGCTGCGCAACAAGCAAGGCATGTGGGCGCTGATTGGTGAAGGCGGCGCCGTGCTGAAACGCGGGCACGAACTGGTGCCGGTGCTAGCGCCGGTGGAGCGCAAACTGCTGAAGCTGGTTGAGGGCTAGCGGGCTAATTACTTGCGTTCCAGAACCGTAGCCCTGAGCTTGTCGAAGGGCGCCTTGCGGTTTACGCTGTCCCCTATGACCAGCGACTGGATGTTCCATTGCTATTTGCTAAGATGTTCTGACGGCACATTTTATTGCGGCCATACAGATGATCTGGACAGGCGGTTGGCTGAACACCAGTCGGGTGTATGCGGAGGATATGCTTACAAGCGCCGACCGGTTGAACTTGCGTGGAACGATGCGTTCCAGTCGCGTGATGATGCCAAGGCTGCCGAAAAGCGGATCAAGGGTTGGAGCCGGGCAAAGAAGGAAGCGTTGATCTAACGCGATTGGGCGCGGATATCAGAGCTTGCCCGATGCCGTGGTTTGAACCGATAGGCGCCCTTCGACAGGCTCAGGGCTACGGTTTTCTTGCGCGGGAACCCTTAAGCACTCACCGGTAAAGTCGGCCAATACTCGGCTATCTCGCCCCCGTCGAACACCGCGATGTCGCCGAATTGCAGGAACAGCGCCTCGCTCTGGTCTGGGCGCAGGAAGATGGTGTCCCCCGGTTTGAGGGCAATTTTCTTCGAACCGGTCAGCAATTCCTGATTGGAAGAGCGGCCGAACAGCTTGGAATATTGCAGGCCTTCCGGCGATGCGGGTTTGGCAAGCCAGTGGCCGCCATGGATGTAGAAGCCGCGTTCGGTGTTGCGATCCCACCAATGGAGTGCGCCCGATAGCGGCTCGAGGCCGGGTAGTTGCTGGTCGCTGCTGGCCTTGAGCACGGGTGTGGCTATGAAAGCCGCCGGGGTCAGGTCGGCCAGATCGTCATAGTCGAAATCGCCGGGTTTGACGAAAGCGGAGCCGACCGAGACCTCATTGGCGACGGTTCCCTTGCAGTGGCGGCGGAAAGTGGGGCTGCCTGCGCCGTTGAGTGTCATCGCGCCGATATCGAGGTCGGCAGACTTCAATATTCCGATAGCGTTTTTATAGGCTGCCTGCGTCGCCGCATAGGTCTTGTCCGGGTTCGGCATTTTGGGGACGTGCGGGTCATAACCCATCAGGCCTGAGAGCTTTACGCCGGCCTTTTTCGCGGCCCCGACCGTGTCGGAAAGCATAGCCGGATCGGCAAAGCCGCCGCGATGGAGGCCGACGTCGATCTCAAGGCTGGCATTCAACTGCACCCCGCGTGCCTTTGCCACCTCGATATATTCGGAGAGGCGCAGCGGCGTATCGATCAGCCACTGCACATTGGCGATGGCAGCGCTACCCGCTTTATCGATCACGCGCGCATATTCGCTGGCGGGGAGGGGCTTACCCATCAGATAGTCAACATCGGCGCGCTGCGGCAACAGTTGGAGCAGCATCTCGGCACTGAACACCATCAACCGGTTGCTGCCCATTCCGGCAAGCACCGCATCCAGCAGCTTGGGTGAAGGCAGTGACTTGGCGACGACGCGCAACGGGAGGCCTGCCTTGTCGACGCTTTGCCGGATAGAGGTCACATTGGCGGCAAGTCTCTTGCGGTCGATGACCAGCGTGGGGCGGTTGAGACCGGCACGGCCGAGCGCAGCAGCTAGCCCTTTGAAATAGTCGCTGTGCATCGCTCCCTCCTCTGCCGGGCGCAGCAGCATTGCACCCGCTCCCGCTGCAATCAAGGCACCGCCGCCAATAAAGAAGGTGCGGCGCTTCATCCGAAAATCCGTTTCAGGAACGGATTGAGCATCCGGCCTTCGGGATCGACCGCGCGCCTTACCGCATCCGCCTCGGCAAATTGCGGATAAAGCCGCTTGAAATCCCGCGCGCCGAGCGAATGCAGCTTGCCCCAATGCGGGCGCCCCCCAGCTTCGCGGAATACGGGCTCGGCCAGCTTGTACATCCAGTCATGGTCTTCCTTGTACCAGGCGTGCACCGCTATCGAGCCGCTTTCGCGCTCGTAAAAAGGCGACAGCCAGGCATCGTCGGGGGCTATGATCCGCGCCTCGATCGGAAAGAAAACGCCACGCGCGTCGCTTTCGATCCGGCGGATGATTTCACGCAACACGCCAACCTGCTCGCCAATCGGCAGGTGATATTCCATTTCCTTGAAACGCACCGGCCGCTCGTTCGAAAGCAGTTTCCAGCCTTCGTCGATGGCGATATCGGGCGGGATGTCGGCCATTGCCGATTGCGCGGCTTTCTTACGCAGTTCAGGCGCAAATTCGAACAGGTCACGCAGCGATTTCAGGTCCATCAGCGTATCGGTATCGCCATCGGGCCCGCGCGGACTGACCGGTTCGGTTGTTGTGTCATGTGTGATGAGCGCCGATTTGCCAGTAAAGGGGAGGACGAGGAATTCGGCATTGCGATGCTTTTCGGCGAGCGCAGGCCATTGGCGCAACATGTCTTCGGTGTCGACCAAAGTGACGATTTTCTTCACCCGTTCGAGCGGGCGGTTCTGCAAGGTGACTTCGCTCAATACGCCAAATGCGCCCAGCGATACGCGCGCGGAATGAAACAGGTCTGGCCTTACATCGCGGCTGCATTCCGCGACTTCGCCATTGGGCAGCACTAGCCGCATCGCGGTCACTTCGCCATGGATCGCCTTTACGCCTTTCCCGGTCCCGTGCGTGCCGGTGGCCAACGCGCCTGCCAGCGTCTGTTTGTTGATATCGGGCAGGTTGGGCATTTCCTGCCCAATCCCGGCGAGTAACGGGCCGAGCGCGGAAAGTTTGGTCCCTGCTCGAACGGTCGCGGTCATCGCCGTTGCATCATGGCTAACAAGCCCGCTCAACCGATCGAGCGAAAGCAATGTGCCCTCGGTCGGGACCAGTGCGGTGAAGCTGTGGCCAGAACCTACAGGACGCACGGGCGTCTGGGCTTTGGGCAGCAGGGCGGCGAGCTCGGCCTCGTTTGCAGGGGCGGCGCGGGCGGCTGGATAGGCATGCTCGTTCCCCGCCCAGTTCGACCAGAGAGCACGGCCGTTGGTATCTATGGCGACGGGCGGTTCAGGCTCACGGCTCAACCACATTCGCCGTCCGGCCAGCCCGCCGATGCCCAGCGCCAGCAGTCCGGCTCCTCCCAATAATGCGCGACGGCCCAGTTTCATTGTTTTTCCTCCCGGCCAGCCATGAAGCGGATCAAGGCTTTCATGTCATCAGGTGTGCAGCTGAAACATTGGCCGCCGGCGGGCATGCCCTTCTTACCCTGAATGGCAGCCGCAAGAAGCACATCTTCGCCTTGTGCCCAGCGCGCATCCCAAAGGGTGCGGTCGCCGGTCAAGGGCGCGAGCGAATCCTTGACGGTATGGCAGGCCTTGCACGAGCCAGCATAAAGTTCGGCGAGTTTCGGATCGGATGGTGACAGCATCGCGCTCTCCGCCTCGCTCAGCGGCTTGGGCGGGGGCTCTCCGCTGCCACAGGCCGCAAGTGGCATTGCCAGAATCGCCAGCGCAATTTTTCGCATGCTTTCCCCTTCCCAAAGCAAGAAATATAGCTATAACTATATTTCGTCAAGCAGGATAATGGAATGCAGCGCAGGCCCCTCCAGAAACGATCAATCGCGACACGGGAAAAGCTGCTCGATGCGGCGGGCGAACTGCTGGCTGAAGTTGGGGTGGAGCGGCTCAGCACCAATTTGGTTGCAGCCAAAGCCGGTGTCACGCCGCCGACGCTCTACCATTATTTCGATGACAAATATGCGCTGCTGGCGGCGCTGGGAATGCGGCTGATGGCGGCGCAGAATGCGCTGGTCCCGCTGGAGCCGGGGCAGGGGGAGGATGCAATCGCCAAGTCTCTGCTCGACCATGTCGACCTGACACGCCAGAGCCCCGGCGGACCATGGGTGATGCGGATGCTGCGCGCGGTGCCGCAATTGGCCGAGGTGCGGCTGGCGTCGCACCGGATGCTGGCAGAGGCTTTGGTGGAGCGCGCGCTGGCATTGGAGCCGCGGCAGGATCGGGCCAGTCTGGAGCGCCGTGCGCGGCTGGCGGTCGATCTGGGATATGCGGCTATCGAACTCGTCTTCGACGAACCCGAGCTCGATAGCCGGTTAATCATGCAGGATGCGGCCCGGGCGATCCGGGCCTTGTTGGCTTAGCCAGCCTTTGCCTGCAGCAGCTTCATCGCCTGCATCGACTGTTCGCCACCCGATTGGGGGACGATTTCGCCGGTACGGTCGCTGATGGCTGCGAAATTGGCCGCAACGCCTTCGGGTGACAGGTCCTCGCCTGACAACAGCATACCCTGCGTCATGGTGACATTGGCGGTGTGGAAGAAACCGGCACCTGCGCCCATGATGACGTTGGCAGGCGCGTCTTCCGATACGAGGAACAGGGCGGCCGGAACGACATTGACCGGATCGAACATTGCGAAAGCCGCGGGCGGCAAAATGTCTTCGGTCATGCGGGTCGCCGCGATCGGTGCCAGCGTGTTGCACTTCACATTGTACTTTGCGCCTTCAAGATAGAGCGACTTGGTGAAGCCTGCGAGGCCGAGTTTCGCCGCGCCATAGTTGGTCTGGCCGAAATTGCCGTACAGGCCGGTCGACGACGCGGTCATCAGGATGCGGCCATAATTTTGTTCGCGCATCGTATCCCACACCGCCTTGGTGCAGTTGGCCGAGCCGTTGAGGTGGACGTCGACTACCAGTTTCCAGTCAGCCATTTCCATCTTGGTGAAGCTCTTGTCGCGCAGGATACCTGCATTGTTGATCAGGATGTGGACGCCGCCCCAGGCTTCTTTCGCCTTGGCAACCATTTCGACCATCTGCTCATATTCGGTGACACTGCCGCCGTTCGACATCGCTTCACCGCCAGCCGCCTTGATTTCTTCAACCACTTTGAGTGCGGCATCCGAATGGCCGGTGCCGTCGCGAGATCCGCCGAGGTCGTTCACGACAACCTTAGCCCCGCGCTTGGCGAGTTCGAGCGCATAGGCACGGCCCAGTCCGCCGCCCGCACCGGTCACAATGGCGACTTTATCCTTGAAGTTGATGGTCATTTTCATGCTCCAGATTTAAGAGGTTCATAGGCGCCCAAAAGCGACTCCAAACCCCGGGAATTTGCGGGGCGCGGATTGGCACGGCCCTTACGTTTACGCAAGCGTAAAGCGGTGGAATTTGGATGCTGTAACAAAAGCTACTTATTGCCGTCATAAAGGCGACGCGAATTGGCAATCTATTTGTCACGGTGATTCGGGGAAGGAAAAGGGACCGACATGAAATTCGCACGCAAATTGCTGCTCGGTAGCGCTGCCACAGCCGCCATGCTCGCGTCCAATCCGGCGCTCGCACAGTCGAATGACGCCGAGATGGAAGCTCTGCGGGCCGAAGTTGCCGCGTTGAAAGCGCAACTGGCCGAACTGTCGGCCAAGGTTGAAAAGGTGGCAGCGACGCCTGCACCTGCGCCCTCCCCGGTGGCTGTCTCTGCCGCCGAAAAGAAGCCTGCTGCCGAAATTTCATGGAAGGGCTCGCCCGAGATTAAGGGCGAGGGCGGTTGGAGCTTCAAGCCGCGCGGACGTCTTCAGATTGATGCAGCGTCGATCAATCCGTCTGACACCATCGCGACCAACAGCTTGGGTTCAACCGTTCGCGTGCGCCGCGCGCAATTCGGTATGGACGGCACAATCCCGGGCGGTTTTGGCTATCGCGTCGAAGCCGATATCGGCAGCGGTTCGGCTGAACTGACTGACATGTACCTCACCTACAAGGCGAACAAGGAACTGACGATAACCCTTGGCCAGCACAAGCCCTTTTGGGGTCTGGAAGAGCTGACGAGCGACCTGTTCACCAGCTTCAACGAGCGCGCCGCCTATCATGGTGCCTTCGGGTTCGAACGGCGTGTCGGCCTGTCTGCGACTTATGTAGCCAAGAATCTGCTGCTGCAGGGCGGCATTTTCGCTGACAATGCAGCCGATCTAAACGGTGACGGTACGAACAACAGCCGCAGCTTTGATGGCCGCATCGTGTTCATGCCCAAAATGGGCAATACACAGCTGCACCTCGGTGCATCGGGCCATAGCCGCCGTTTCAACGATTTTTCGAGCACCGCGCGCTATCGCGCCCGCCCCTTCACCCGCACCACCGACACCCGTTTTGTCGATACGCGCGGGTTCCTTGCGAATGGAGAGGACAGCTTCGGTCTTGAAGCCTTGGTCAACAATGGCCGCTTCCACGCCAGCGCCGAAAGCCACTGGTTGACCGCCAAGCGCATCGGCGCCTTTGCCGACCCGACCTTCAACGGCGGTTATGCGGAGGTTGGCTATTTCCTGACCAAGGATTCGCTCGCCTATAAGGGCGGCGTAGTCGATCGCACCAAACCCGCCAATCCGTTGGGCAAGGGTGGCATGGGTGCGTGGCAAATCAACGCCCGTTATGACTGGGTTGATCTTTCTGATGAAGCCGTCACCGGAGGAAAGCAGCAGATCTACGGCCTATCGCTGGTCTGGACTCCGACCGAATATGTGCGCTTCATGGCCAATTACGGCCATCTCGAACTGACCGACGCGGCTGTGCTTGCGGGCGGCAGCGGCGACTATTCGGCAGATGTTGTCGGCATGCGCGCGCAGATCGATTTCTGACGCCTGAGTTTAACCTTTGCGCAAAGGCTGTCCCGTTCCAAGACGTAGGCCAGCCTTTACAATTCCGGCAGTGGATTCCCCGGTCGATATTGCTAAAGGCATTGCATGAGCGGCGATACACCCGAGCCAAACGACCCGATCCAGATGCCGACACGCCGTCGCGCGTTAATGCTGGGTGCCGCGGGCGTTGCGACGGTGGTGTCGGTGCGTCCCGCGCTTGCCCAGACCGCTGGATCAGTCCTCAACTGCGAAATTCCGGTTCCGGGGCCGCATGGCACGGGGATGAATATCGATGCGACGGGCAATCTGGTCGCGCCCGATACGCCCGGCTCCTTCGTTGCCACAGGCCAGAAATTCAGTGGTGAGGAAGTGAAGCGTGCGCTTTCGGGCCAGACGCTACCAGGCACGAACTATGAGCAGAGCCAGGCCTATGTGAACTACATCCGCCGCCTGCAGGCAGGGCAGAGTGGTTTCACCTGTTTCGCCTCGCTGCAGATGCCGCGCTGATCGGATAGTTTCGTAATCCCGAACTCGTTTCGGGATAACACACCACAGCCCGTTATCCTGAAACAAGTTCAGGATGACGATGATGGTAAGCATCGTTGTATTTTAATTGCTTTGTATTAGGCCTTGGTCGTGGCCAATCCCAAAACCCTCTATTCGGCAGAACCGGCCGACGCCCGTATCGTCGAGCCACTCGACATGATGACGCTTATCTATCAGCGCCGGTCGGGTATCACGCATATGGTCGGAGAGCCAGTGCCGCAGATTCTCGAGGCGATGGGCGAGGATGCTGTTGACGCCGCTACACTGGCCGCACGGCTGGCGGTCAGTTTCGATCTGGGCGGGCAAGATGATGCGGTTACCCTGATCACCGAACGGCTGGAGGAACTGGCCGAGCTTGGGCTGGTGGAGCGGGTCACCGATGCATGAGTTTCGCGTTAAGGTGGGGCCTGCGGCCTTTCGCATTGGTTCGGCATGGCGGGCACCTATCGACCAGTTGGCGGATCTTTACCGCGATTATCCGCAGCCCGATTTCACCGATTTCACCGTGCGGCTGGAACCGACGACTTGGCTGCGGCGCTGGCTGCGGCCTTCGGTCGCGATTGGTGGAGATTATATGCTGCCCGATGCGGCGCCCCTGCCGTTGGCGCAGGGACTGCTCGCTGCTGAAATGGCCATGAACCTGCAAATGGCGCTCGGATGGCGGCGGCATTTGTTGCTGCACGCCAGCGCGGTCGAGCGCGACGGACGCGTGCTGGTGATGACCGGCCAGTCGGGATCGGGTAAATCGACCCTCTCGGCTTTGCTCGGCTCGGAAGGTTGGCGTTTTCTGGGCGATGAGTTCGTCCTGCTCGATCCGGTGACTGGCAATGTCGCCCCGTTCCCGCGCCTCATCAGCCTAAAGAATGAAGCCATTGCCGCAATGCAATCGGCGCAGCCCGATGCGCGCTTAGGGCCGCTGTTGGCGGGTACGCCCAAGGGCGACATCCGCCATATGGTACCGCCAGCGGAAGCCATTGCGCGGATGGGGCAGGGCGGTGCCCCTGCATTGCTGCTGTTCCCGCGTTATGGCTATCCGGGTGCGGTGCGAGAGGTGGCTCCGGGCGAGACTTTCATGCGCCTGACCCAAGCCTCGACCAACTATGTTGCACTTGGGGAGGAGGGCTTCACCACGCTGACCCGCTTCGTCAAATCGATGCCCTCGCGCGCGATTGATTACCAGTCGGGCGAAGAGGCGATTGCGCTTGTTGAAAAGCTGTGGGAGCGGCTGGCATGAGCCGCGACGCGATGCTGCTGGTCGAAGCGCTGCGCGACCCCGCGTCCACACGCAATCTGGACGCGCAAGGCTGGACCGAATTGCTCTCAATGGCGCGCGCCGAACAGTTGATCGGAACGCTGGCAGAGCGACTCAAATCTGAATCGGTGCCGTCTAAGATCGCAGAAATCATCGCCGAAGCGCGGATCAACGCCGCCTATCAAAGGCGTTCGGCGTTGTGGGAGGCCGATTGCGCGCGACGTGCCTTGGCAGGCTATGATGGCAAGGTCGTACTGCTGAAAGGCACCGCCTATGTCGCGGCGGGTTTGTGGGCGGGCGAAGGCCGGTCGATTGGCGACCTCGATATTTTGGTGGCGCGTGACGATTTGCCGGAGGTTGAGGTCGCGCTGCTCGCCGCCGGTTGGGAATGGGTGAAGCCCGACCCTTATGACGATGCCTATTACCGCGATCACATGCACGAACTGCCGCCGCTGATCCACAGGGAACGCGACCGTATGATCGATGTGCACCACACGGTGTTGCCGTTGACGGCGGGGCGGAGGCCGGATGCTGACGGGATGTTGGTAGAAGCAATTCCCCTCCCCTGCAGGGGAGGAGTTAGGGGTGGGGTCTTTCAGCCCTTGAGCGACGCTGACACACCCCACCCCAACCCCTCCCCTGAAGGGGAGGGGCCCTGCACCCTCTCCCCTGCAGACATGGTCTGTCACAGCGCAGCGCATCTCTTTGCCGATGGCGAATTGGATGGTGGCCTCAGGAACCTCTGGGACATCCATTGCCTTATGAGCGAATTTTCCAGCTCAGAATTCTGGGCGCAACTGCGCGAGCGTGCGGCGCGCCACCAGCTCTCCGAGCCAGTCGAACGCGCCGTCCGGCTGGCTCACCGGCTTTATGGTACCGAAATTCCGACGGAATGGCAGGGCTGGCACCGGCAGGATAAATGGTATGTCGCGCGATTGACCGCCCGCGACGGCTGGGGCCGCCCGACCCGCAAATTCATCCGGCTGATTTTCTACATCCGCTCGCATTGGCTGCGCATGCCGCCGTTAATGCTGGCGCGGCATTTGTGGACGAAATGGCGAAAAGGTCAGGCAAGCGCCTGAAGCGTATCGACCAGTTCGTCATAATGATTGATCACCGCGTCAGCCCCCAATTCCTCTGCAGGCTGGCTGAGGAAGCCGAAGGCAACTGCGATGCTGGGAATGCCTGCCGCGCGTGACGCGTGCACATCGTGGATGGAATCGCCGATATAGGCGGCACTGCCCCCGCCGCAGCGTGCGATCATTTCGTGGATCGGGTCGGGCTTCGGCTTGCCATTGCCTTTCCCCATTGTGTCGCCGCCAATGATGGTAACAAAGCGATCCGCCAGACCGACATTGCCGAGCAATTCGACCGCGAGGCTTTCAAACTTGTTGGTCACCACCGCCAGTTTGACGTCCATCGCCTCGAGTTGGTCGATTGCCTCGACCAGGCCCGGAAAGGGCGGGCAATTGCTGCCCAGATTGGCGCGATAATGGTCGATCAACACGGGGTGGAGCGCGCGGATGGTTTCCTCGTTGGCTTCGCCCGATTGTTGCAACCCCAGCGTCAGCATGTGCCGCGTGCCCATGCCGACCAGCGCCTTGACGCCGTCGGTGGCAATCGGTGGTCGTCCGATGCTTTGCAGCGCATGGTTGAGCGAGGCGGCAAGCTCGATGCTGGTATCAAGCAACGTGCCATCGAGATCAAAGCCGACAATGTCGAAGGGGAAATTGCGGGTCATTGTGTAACCGTAGTCCTGAGCTTGTCGATGGACGCATTTCCGTCCGGCGAGGCGCCCTTCGACTGGCTCAGGGCTTCGGTGTAAATCGAAGTTGCAGATGTGTCCGCAAATTCTGGAAACTGCAACCATTTGCTTCTAAAGCCTTGGCGCATGAGCAACATAGCAGCAATCATCCTCGCCGCGGGTAAGGGAACCCGCATGAAATCCGACCTGCACAAGGTGCTGCACCCGATAGCGGGCCGCCCGATGCTGATGCATCTGATGGCGAGTGTCGACGCGCTGGAGCCAGCGAAGAAGGTGGTCGTCGTGGGCGACAAGGCGGATCAGCTTCGCGATGCGCTGGGCGACAGCGCGGAAACGGTGGTGCAGGAACCGCAACTGGGCACCGGCCATGCGGTGCAGCAGGCGGAAAGCGCGCTCAAGGATTTCGATGGCGATGTACTGGTCCTCTATGGCGACGTGCCTTTTGTACCGACATCGACGATGCAGGCGATGATTGATCGGCTGCACAGCGATGACAATCCGGAGGTGGTAGTGCTTGGTTTTGAGCCCGCAGATACACTGCAATATGGCCGTATCGTCGCGACCGGCGACCGCATCGAATGGATGGTCGAGCATAAGGACGCGACCGAAAAACAGCGGCAGACCAAGCTGTGCAATTCGGGCCTGATGGCGGTGCGGTCAAAGGACCTGTTCGCGCTGCTCGCACGTGTGACGAACGACAATGCGGCGGGCGAATATTATCTGGTCGATATCGTCAATATCGCGGTGCAGGACGGGCGGCATTGCCATGTCGTCAGGACCGAACCTTATGACGTGACCGGGATCAACAGTCGGGGCGAATTGGCGGCGATGGAGGCCGAATGGCAGAAGCGCCGCCGAGTGCAGGCGATGGCCGATGGCGCCAGCCTGATTGCGCCGGAGACGGTCTGGTTTTCCTATGACACGCAGCTTGGCCGTGATGTCGTGATCGAGCCCAATGTGTTTTTCGGCCCCGGAGTTTCGATTGCCGACAATGTGAAGATCCGGGCTAACAGCCACATCGAGGGTGCGGTAATCGGCAAAGGCTGCGAAGTCGGCCCCTTCGCCCGCCTCCGCCCCGGCACGGTGCTGGAGGAAAAAGCGAAGATCGGCAATTTCGTCGAAACCAAGAAGGCGCATCTGGGCAAGGGGGCGAAGGCCAACCACCTGACCTATCTGGGCGACGCCGAAATTGGCGCGAAGGCGAATATCGGCGCGGGCACGATCACCTGCAATTATGACGGCTATTTCAAATATCAGACGGTGATTGGCGAGGGGGCTTTTATCGGTTCAAACAGCGCCCTGATCGCGCCCGTGAAGATCGGTCGCGACGCGATTGTCGCCGCAGGTAGCGCGGTGTCGCGTGACGTAGCCGACGGCGAACTCCGCATGGTGCGGGCAGAGCAACTGGTGAAACCCGGCTGGGCCGATCGTTTCCACGATGCCATGCGGAAGAAGAAGGAAGGGAAATAATTGAGTATCAGTCGTCGCCATATTCTAGCCCAAGCGGGAGGTTCGGCAGCGCTACTGTGCTTTGAGAGCGCTGCTCTAGGCCGTGTAGTTGGCGATAGCCGTTTCGCAAAGCCTATCGCTGAGACGCTTGCGGAGGCGATGGCTAATCAGGTTGCGCCTGGATTTCAGCTTGCGGTCATGGAGCAAGGACAATTCGTCTATCACCAATCCGGCGGCAAGGCCAATTTGGCGACCGGTGAAGCCGTGAGTTCAACCAGCGTCTTTCGCATCGCGTCATTGTCAAAGCAGTTTACAGCTGCGGCCATTCTCAAGCTGGCGCAAATGGGAAAGCTGGAGCTCAATGCCCCTATCAGTCGATATCTTCCATTTACGGCAGTACTACCCGAGATTCGCGTCATCGAACTTATTCATCAGACGGCGGGGCTCCATAGCGATGAGAGCGAAGTTGCCGAGATAGAGAGTGAAACAAAAAATCGGACCCAGATCGATTTGGCGAAGGAAATTGCAGCTCAGTCCAATCCAGTTGATTTTCTCCCCGGCACGGCCTGGTTTTACAGCAACGCCAATTATATCATGGCAGGAGCCTTGATTGAGCAGGTTTCGGGTAAAGCTTTGCCACGCGCCTTCAGAGAGCTCATATTCTCACCATTGCGCCTGAAAAAGATCGCGATGGACTATGCTGATGACGATGTGGCGCGCCGCGTTGTCGGTTATTCGCATGCTGAAAACCAGCCGCCAGCCTTCGTCCCCGCCGCGTTTATGAAGGTTGAAGAGGCGGGTGGCGCCGGCGCACTGCGCGGCACGGCGAGCGACCTTTGCCGCTGGCATCATGCGCTTCTCAATGGAAGGCTGCTCGATCCGGCGCATCTGCAGATCATGCTTGCGCCTGGACGGTTGCGGGATGGGCGTTTGTCAGGCGCAAACCGCTTCTCTCCTGAGGATGCGCATTATGGCGATGTGCAATATGGCTGCGGTTTGTTGGTTTCGCCTGCGTCGGATGCCCACCCAAATATCATGCATTATGGCTTTATCAGCGGCTTTTCCGCGATGCTGCTCACCGAGCTGAAAGCACGACGGACGGTTGCAATTCTGTTCAACGCCGATCCCGGCCCTGCCCTGCCATTTTCCAAATTACGCAAGCTGATCTTGACATGATATCATGATATGATATCAATATATCATTATGGGTAGATTCCTTGTAGATGTTCCGGCAGACGATGTTCGCAAGCTGGATGAAATCGCCAAGCGCGAAGGCAAGTCACGCGCGGCTGTTTTGCGTGAAGCCGTATCCAACTATTTGGAGGCAAGTGGCAAGGAAGGGTTTGAAAAATATTTCGGCCTATGGGAGCGACATGGATCTACCGTGGATGGTCTTGAATATGAACGCAAACTTCGCGGCGAATGGCCGGATGTGAGCGACCTGACGCCGCCCAAAAAGAAATCAAAAGCCGCGTGAGCGAGCGATTCTTCGATACGAACATCGTTATCGATATGCTGCATAACAGACCGGCAGCATGGGCTGAAGTGCGCAGCGTAACCCGTGCATGGATCAGCCGGATGACATGGATAGAGGTTATGTCCGGCGTTCCCGATGAAGCGACAAAGGAAACGGAGGAATTCCTTCGTCTGTTTGCGATGTGCGAAATCGATGAAGAAATCGGTCGTCGCGCTGCAGCACTTCGGCATCAGCGCAAATCGCTGAAATCACCAGATGCAATCATCCTGGCTTCGGCGCAGGTTTCAGGCCGGATATTGGTAACAAGAAATACAAAGGACTTCCCTGCTGAAATGCCGGGCATCCGCGTTCCATACAAAGCTCCAAAGGAAACAAAATAAATGTGCGGCATTATTGGCATCGTCGGCAAATCCTCTGTCGCAGACCGTCTGGTCGATGGCCTTCGGCGAATGGAGTATCGCGGCTATGACAGCGCCGGTGTGTGCACCGTGCTTGACGGCCAACTGATCCGCCGCCGTGCGGAGGGGAAGCTCAACAATCTGGTCAAGGAACTGGCCGGCAACCCGGCCCCCGGCAATATCGGCATTGCGCACACCCGCTGGGCCACGCATGGCGCGCCGACCACCAGCAACGCCCACCCTCATGCGACGGATGAGGTCGCGCTCGTCCACAACGGCATTATCGAGAATTTCAAGCCGCTGCGCGATGCACTGACGGCGCGTGGCCGCACCTTCGAAAGCGAGACTGATACCGAAGTCGTCGCGCATCTTGTCAGCGAACAGATTGAGGCAGGGCAATCGCCGACCGAGGCGGTGAAGGCAGTGCTACCCCAACTGCGCGGTGCCTTTGCACTGGCGATCGCCTTCCGCGAGAACCCGGATTTTCTGATCGGCGCGCGGCTCGGCAGCCCGCTGGTCGTTGGCTATGGCGATGGCGAAACTTATCTGGGTTCGGATGCGCTGGCGCTCGCGCCGCTGACGCAGAAGATTGCCTATCTGGAGGAAGGTGACTGGGTCATCATCTACCGCGAAGGCGCGCAGATTTTTGACAAGAATAACAATCCGGTCCAGCGCGAAATCACGACCAGCGGCGTGTCGGCAGCGGCGATCGAAAAGGGCAATTACCGCCACTATATGCAGAAAGAGATTTTCGAACAGCCCACTGTGGTTGCGCAGACGCTCTCTTCCTATATCCGTCCGCTCGAACAGACCGTCGCACTGCCGCAAATGGATTTCGATTTGGCCGGTGTAAAGCGCATCACCATCGTTGCCTGCGGGACGAGCTTCTACGCCGGGATGGTCGCCAAATATTGGTTCGAAACCTTCGCCCGGGTGCCGGTCGACATCGATGTCGCCAGCGAGTTCCGTTACCGCGATCCGGTGCTCGAGGAAGGCGGCCTCGCGCTGTTCATTTCGCAATCGGGCGAGACGGCGGATACGCTCGCCGCGCTCAAGCATTGCAAGGAAAATGGCCAGACCATCGCGGTCGTCGTGAACGTGCCGACATCGAGCATGGCGCGCGAAGCGGACCTTTTGCTCCCCACCCATGCCGGCCCGGAAATCGGTGTTGCCTCCACCAAGGCCTTCACCTGCCAGTTGGCCGTGCTCGCCGCACTCGCCGCGCACCTCGCACTGGTGAAGGGCAAGCTATCGGCTAAGGAAGAGCGCGAAATCGTCCGCCACCTGATCGAAGCCCCCGCCGCATTGAACGCAGCGCTGGCACATGACGAGGATATCGCCGCAATGGCGCACCTGATCGCGCCTGCACGCGATGTGCTCTATCTGGGTCGCGGCCCTGATTATCCCCTCGCGCTTGAAGGCGCGCTGAAACTCAAGGAAATCAGCTATATCCACGCCGAGGGCTATGCGTCGGGCGAAATGAAGCACGGGCCGATCGCGTTGATTGATGAGGCAGTGCCGGTGATCGTCCTCGCACCCAGCGGGCCGCTGTTCGAGAAAACCGTCAGCAACATGCAGGAAGTCCGCGCGCGCGGTGGCAAGATCGTGCTGATCTCCGATGCCAAAGGGCTGGCCGAAGCCGGCGAAGGCTGCCTCGCCACCATCGAAATGCCCCACGTCCACCCGTTGATTGCGCCCTTGGTTTATGCGGTGCCGGTGCAATTGCTGGCCTATCATGTGGCCTGCGCCAAAGGCACCGATGTCGACCAGCCAAGAAATTTGGCGAAGTCGGTTACCGTGGAGTAGCAACTACCCCTTTGGCATCTGCCCTTTTTGTGTATCCTGCCGGGTGATTCTGTCGCGCTGTAACCGGCGCGGCTGGATCATGGGGAGAGGAAACACATGAAATACGATTACGACGTCATCATCATCGGTGCCGGCATGGCGGGCATGTATATGCTGCACAAGCTGCGCGAGGTTGGCCTGAGTGCGAAGGTATTCGAGGCCGGGCATGATGTTGGCGGAACCTGGTACTGGAACCGATATCCCGGCGCGCGGGTGGATATCGAGAGTCAGGAGTACAGCTTCTCTTTCAGCGCGGAGCTCGAAGAAGAATGGGTCTGGACCGAGCGTTATGCCAGCCAGCCTGAAATCCTGCGTTATCTGAACCATGTAGCCGACCGTTTCGATCTGCGCCGCGATATCCAGTTCAATGCGCGGGTGAAGTCGGCGCATTATGATGCCGCGAACCAACTGTGGCGTGTCGATACCGAAAATGGAGACAGCGTCCATGCGCGCTTCTGCGTTTCGGCGACGGGTTGCCTATCGGTTCCCAATGAGCCGAATTTTAAAGGGCAGGAGCGTTTTGCCGGGCCGACCTACCACACCGGCCGCTGGCCGCATGAAGGCGTTGATCTTAGTGGAAAGCGGGTAGCGGTTATCGGCACCGGTTCCTCCTCGATCCAGTCGATCACCGAAATTGCAGGGCAGGTGCGGCAGCTTTATGTGTTCCAGCGCACCCCCAATTTCAGCGTGCCCGCGCATAACGGCCCGGCCAATCCGGAGGTGCGCAAAAACTGGCTCGCCAACCGTGCCGAAAACCGCATGGCGCAGCGGCAGACGCTGGGCGGGTTCCTCTCTTCTGTGCCCAATGAACAAAAGGCCGTGGAAACCGGGGATAATGAACGGCGCAAGATCTACGAGGAACGCTGGGCCGAAGGTGGCTTTGCCATATTGGGAGCGTTTGCCGACCAGTCGGCCAATCCAGACGCGAACGCACTCGTCGCTCAATTTGCTGCCGAAAAAATCCGCGAGATCGTGCGCGATCCCAAAGTGGCGGAAAAGCTGACGCCCAAAAGTTATCCTTTTGGCGCCAAGCGGCTGTGTGTCGACACGGGCTATTACCAGAATTTCAACCGCCCCAATGTCGAGCTGATCGACCTCAACGATACTCCGCTGGATACGATTACCGAAAAGGGCGTCGCCACCAGCGAGAAGGAATATGAGGTGGATGCCATCATTTTTGCCATCGGTTTTGATGCGATGACCGGCGCGTTGACACGTATGGACATCAAGGGCCGCGAGGGGCGCACGCTGGTCGATAGCTGGGCGGAGGGACCGAAAACCTATCTGGGTCTGATGGTTTCCGGTTTTCCCAATCTCTTCACGATCACCGGCCCGGGCAGCCCGTCGGTGCTTTCGAACATGGTGGTGTCGATTGAGCAGCATGTCGAATGGCTCGCCGATCTGTTCGTGTTCATGCGCGACAATATGATGGTCGAGATCGAGCCGACCGCGCATGCGCAGGAATTCTGGGTCGAGCATGTCAACGAGGTGTCGAACTACACCGTCTATAACTACGCCAATAGCTGGTATCTGGGTGCCAATATTCCCGGAAAGCCACGGGTGTTCATGCCCTATGCAGGCGGTGTCGGGGCCTATCGCGATCTGTGCGCGGCGGTGGCGGCCAATGCCTATATGGGGTTCAAGCTGAAACCGGCGGAACCACCGGCCTGATGCGGCAGGGTTGAAAGCCCGGTTGCTTTTCGCCATCAGGCTCGCATCGGAGGTCTGGCCATTGGGATTCTTTTCGCGTCTATTCCGGCGAAAACCAAAGCGGCAGGCACTGCCGCCACCACGCCCGTTTGACGATAGCCAGTGGCCACCCGCGCCGCTTTCACCGGCACCGCAATACCGTTCCTTTGATAGCGCGCCTGCGTATCCCCAACAGATGCAGGAAACACCGTCATGGATGAAATATCCGGTCGGTGGCCAGCGCGGGCACATTATCGTTTTTGCCAATGAAAAGGGCGGGGTAGGCAAATCGACTAGCGCCTTCCACACCTGCATCGCGCTGTGCAATGCCGGGGAAAGCGTTGCCGCACTCGACGTCGACCTGCGGCAATTGACACTGCACCATGCGCTGTGGGCAAGGCAGGAGAGCGAACGCGAATTTGGTGTGAAGCTGCCCGGGCCGGAGCAGATCTTGCTCGCCCAGCAGAATGAGAATGAGCTGGAGGAAAAGCTGCGCATGGCGCGCATCCACCATGACTTCATCATCATTGATGTCGGCGGGCATGACTCGCCAATCGCGCGCAAGGCGATCTTCATGGCCGATACGATCATCACCCCGGTGAATGACAGTTTCATCGATCTTGATATGCTCGGCCGCATCGATCCGCGTACCGGCGAGCTCCGCACGCTCGGCAATTTCGCGCGGCTGGTTGAGCATCTCAAGGAACCGGGAATGGCCATCCGGCCCAAGGCGCTCGACTGGGTCGTGATGCAGAACCGGTCGCGCAACTTTGCCACGAAGAACGAGCGCAAGGTGCTCGACGCGCTGGAAAAGATTGCGCCGGTGGCGGGTTTCCGGATCGTTCCCGGATTGCGCGAACGGGTGACCTATCGTGAATTATTTCCAATGGGGCTGACGCTGTTCGACCTTGAGGCGATCCCCGAACTGGGCAAGCCGCAGCCCAACGCCCGCGAAGAAATCTGGGCGATGTTGCGTGCGCTCAATTTACCCAGCGCAGCATTGAACAAGGCGATTGCGCCCGGAGAACCATCCTAGCGGCAAAGCAGGTAAGGACTTGTTCTTCAGGCCGCCTTGCCGGATTCAGCCAATATGACAGCAGCAGTCTCTTCAATAGTCCCGGTGACCAGCAAGGGTGAGCCACCGACAATGCCGATCTGCGTTTGGCCATTTTTGGCCGTGCGTAGCCAGGCGATATTGGATGCGACCACCAGATAATTGCCGCCGCGAGACTTGAGGGTAATGAACTTCATGGGAAAAGACTCCTGACGCAGGAGGCTTTAGCCGCGAAGTCTCTTTGAGTAATTAACAGTTCGGGTGAGGCGCCTTAGCAGTCACCCAGGCGCTGGGCGGAAAGCCGCATACTGGTTCTTGTACGTCCGCCCATATTGTCCGTGTTCACCAATACGCCTCCCGACACAGAAAAGGACGTAGCCCCTGCCGAGAGCACGGTCAGTGTTCCTTCGACCAACGCTCCGGTGCAACTGACGCCATATACCCCACCACCCTTGGCCTCAGTTGAACAGCTGTTGCTGTAATTGTTGATGTAGATGGCAACAATATGTGCCGGATCGCGAAATTGCTGCATATCGGACAGACAAACCTCTTCCGAACCCGATCCGCTATCATTGCTCCAGTTGAACATATAGCGACCGCCCATCATCGGTACGCCTTGAGCATAGACCACAGCCCCGGTCGAGCTGGCCAACAAAGCGGCGGCGATGAAAAGTGGGCGTAAAGTCATGTCCGTCTCTTCGATTGGATATTGTCACTGGCCGCTGCCACAGGGCTAGCGGCTGGGCAATAATTTTGTGTGCGAGCAACGGACAAGATTGCTGTTGACCGGAAGAGTTGTTCGCGGAACAACAGGCCATGAGCCAGGACATCAACGTCGAAGGTGGTTGCCATTGTGGTGCGGTGCGCTTTCGTTTCGCATTGGCATCGCCTGAGGTTGATCTGCTCGACTGCAACTGTTCGATGTGCAGCCGGAGCGGATTTCTTCACCTCATCGTCCCGCATGCGGATTTCGAACTGTTGACGCCCGAAACCGCGCTGACATCCTATCGTTTTGGAACGGGAGCGGCGGAGCATCTGTTCTGCAGCACATGCGGCGTGAAGTCTTTTTACCAGCCCCGCTCGCATCCGGACGCGTGGAGTGTGAACTATCGTTGTCTAGATGACGGACATGGCTTGACGCCGACCATAGTCAAGTTCGATGGTCGCAATTGGGAAGATGCAAGGGTGCGTCTGGAGAAGAGCCAATGAGTGCCGCATTGTTCATTTCTTTGGGCGCTGTAGCGATCAGTCTGTTCGTGGTGTTCATTGCGCGCCGTAGTTCCAAGAGAAGGCAGCAATCGAGCGCTGATGGGGGCGCAACAACTGCAAGTGACGCGTCCGGAAGTGATTGTTCGGTTTCTGACGGCGGTGCTTGCGACGGAGGAGGAGGCGATTGAGCATGATCAAAGTCGTGGCCATTGTCGTACTGCTATTGGTTGCAGTGCATCTGTTGCTCTACGGCTATCTCCAGCGTCGCATCAACGCCGCGAAACGCGAAAAGGATAAACAGAATGAAGGATAACCCCTGCGCCACTGTCGAAAGCGCCGATGGCACCTACGCCCAATTGATCAAGGCGCGGGTGCATGAATGGGCGGCGGGTGAACCTGTCGAGGACGGCGGTATCGACAACGGCCCGATGCCCTATGAATTGCTGTTATCGGCTTTAGGCGCCTGCACTTCGATCACGCTGGAAATGTATGCCGCGCGCAAGGGCTGGCCGCTCGAAAAGGTGCATGTGACACTTGAGCACTCCAAGGAGGAACGCGAAGGAGAGAATGGCGGCAAGCCAGTCGACATGATTGACCGAGTCGTCCGCCTCGAAGGGCCGCTCGATGACGAGCAGCGCGCCAAGCTGATCGAGATTGCCGAAAAATGCCCGGTGCACCGCACACTCACCAACCAGATCAACATCAACACGCTGCTGGGGTAAATCCCCCTCCCGTTTACGGGAGGGGTTAGGGGAGGGGGCGAGCGAAGCGAGCCATGCACCCTTTCAGGCCCTCCCCCAGCCCCTCCCGCAAGCGGGAGGGGAGCCCAAGGGGTTGATTCACCATTTGGGCGGGCTTATAGCCGGATTTTAGCAATGGCGGTCCCCCCGGGGCCGCTTTTTGCCTTTTGGCGCTTTGTCGTTGCGGCACCAGCCCACGCCCCCACCCGGCCTTCCATCGGCAGGGTATGTTATGGGAGGCCGGGTGGGGGCGTGGGCTGGTGCCGGAAGCCAACAATTTGAAAGGATTCCGCCATGTCGATCACCCCCCTGATGCCCGTCTATCCCCGTTGCGGGTTCCGGCCGGTGCGAGGCGAGGGATGTTATCTGATTGGCGAGGATGGCCGCCGCGCGCTCGACTTTGCGGCAGGTATCGCGGTTAACGCGCTCGGCCACGGTCATCCGCATCTGACCAAGGCAATTTGCGAGCAGACCGCGACGCTGATGCATGTGTCGAACCTGTACGGCAGCCCGCAGGGCGAGGCGCTGGCGCAGCGCATTGTCGACAACAGCTTTGCCGATACGGTGTTCTTCACCAATTCGGGGGTCGAGGCGATTGAATGCGCAATCAAGACCGCGCGCCGTTACCATTTCGCCAATGGCAATCCGCAACGCCACAAGCTGATCACCTTCAAAAACGCCTTCCACGGCCGCTCATTGGGCGCGATTTCGGCGACCGATCAGGCGAAGATGCGCGATGGTTTCGAACCGCTGCTGCCCGGCTTTGCCTATGCGAAGTTCAACGATCTCGAAGGCGCATTGGCGCTGATCGACGATGAAACCGCAGGTTTCCTTGTCGAGACGGTGCAGGGCGAAGGCGGCATGACTGCGGGCACGCCCGAATTCATCCAGGGCCTGCGTAAGGCCTGCGACGAGCATGGTCTGCTCCTCATCCTTGATGAAATCCAGTGCGGCTATGGCCGCACCGGCAAAATGTGGGCCTATGAACATTATGGCATCACGCCCGACATCCTGACCTCAGCCAAGGGTATTGGCGGCGGCTTTCCGCTTGGCGCATGCCTTGCCACTGAAGAAGCGGCAAAGGGCATGGTCGCGGGCACGCATGGCTCGACCTATGGCGGCAACCCACTGGCGATGGCCGCCGGGCAGGCGATCCTCGACGTGATGACCGAACCTGGTTTTCTCGAGCATGTGACCGCGATGGGTGATCGCCTGCGCGCCGCGTTCGAGCAATTGATCCCGAACCATGATGATCTGTTTGAGGAAATCCGTGGCAAGGGCCTGATGCTCGGTATCAAGATGAAGGACCCTGCCGTCAGCCGCGATTTTGTGGCGCACCTGCGCGACAATCACGGCTTGTTGACCGTTGCTGCGGGTGAGAATGTCTTCCGCGTGCTGCCGCCGCTGGTGATCAACGAAGATCATATCGCCGAGTGCATCGAACGGCTTTCGGCTGGTGCGCGCGACTATCAGATGCCGCAAGCGGCGTGACCCGGCATTTCCTCAATCTCGCGGACGCCGGTGCTGACGCGATTGCGGCAATGATCAACGACGCCATTGACCGTAAGGCGGTGCGTGCCGGCTGGCCCAAGGGCAAGGCAGATGCCGATGCGCCGCTGGCCGGACATACGCTGGGCATGATCTTCGAGAAGAATTCGACCCGCACCCGCGCCTCGTTCGAAATGGCGATCAAGCAATTGGGCGGCGACAGCATGTTCATGGCCTCTGGCCAGATGCAATTGGGGCGTGGCGAAACCATCGCCGATACTGCCCGCGTACTCTCGCGCTATGTCGATGCCATCATGATCCGCACTGACGATCATGCCAAGATCGAGGAGCTAGCCGCTTATTCAAGCGTGCCGGTCATCAATGGGCTGACCGACCTGTCGCACCCGTGCCAGATCGTCGCCGACCTGTTGACTCTGGTTGAGCATGGCAAGGCGCTGCCCGGGCTTGAGGTTGCATGGCTCGGCGATGGTAACAATGTGCTCAATTCAATCGTCGAAGCCGCGGGCCTGATGAAGTTCAACGTCCGCATCGGCGTTCCGCAAGGCTATGACAGCGACCCCGCCTTTATCGATGCTGCACGCGCCAATGGTGCCAATATCACCGTCACCCGCGATGCCGCCGAGGCGGTTGCCGGTGCGGATGTTGTCGTCACCGATACCTGGGTGTCGATGGGACAGGAGCATGCGCACAATAAGATTGCGGCGATGATGCCCTATCAGGTCAATGACCGGTTGATGGCAGGTGCAAAGGCCGATGCTAAATTCCTGCACTGCTTGCCAGCACACCGTGGCGAAGAGGCGACCGACAGCGTACTCGACGGCCCGCAATCAGTGATCTGGGACGAGGCCGAAAATCGACTGCACGCCCAGAAATCCATATTGCTCTGGTGCTTCGACAAGATCTGATGGCCGACCAGTCGGAAACCCGCTGCGATCAGCCTTTGCGCTTTTCGATACCTGCGCTGAACGCGCGCGGGCGGCTGGTGCGGCTTGATGCCGTGCTCAACGACGTTCTATCCGCACATGCCTATCCGCCAGCGGTCGAGAAAATCCTTGCCGAAGGTCTGGTGTTGACGGCTTTGCTCGGCACGACGCTCAAAGAACGGGAAGGCCAGCTGACGATACAGGCGCAGACCGAAAATGGCCCGTTGTCGTTACTTGTCACCGACTATATCGACGGCGCGGTGCGCGGCTATGCGCAGTTTGATCTGGCGAAACTGGCCGAGGTGCCATCGGATCCCAATCTTTTCGCGCTGTTCGGCAAAGGTTATCTCGCCGTCACATTCGATCGTCCGTTGCCGGAAGCGCAAGGCGGCGGGCGCTATCAGGGCATCGTGCCTTTGGAAGGCGCCAATCTCTCCGAAGCGGCGATGCAATATTTCGACCAGTCGGAACAGATCCCGACCTTTATCCGCATCGCCATCGACCATGTCGACGGCCGCTGCATCGCGGGCGGCATATTGGTGCAGCATCTGCCCGATGGCGAGGAAGGCCGTGAGCGTATTGAGGCGCGTGGCGAGCATCCCGATTGGGAACATGTCCGCATCCTTTCAGAAACAATCAAGCCCGACGAGCTCGCCGATCCTGCGCTTCCGCTTGAAGAAATCGCCTGGCGGCTGTTTCATGAGGAGCAGGAGGTGAGGATTGTTGAAGGGCAGCCGATGACCAAAGGCTGCCGTTGCGATCCGCACCATATCCGCGATGTCATTGCGCGCTTTCCGGCCAGCGACCGCGCCGATATGGCAGATGAAGCAGGCGATATCGTCGTCAATTGTGAATTTTGCTCGCGCAAATTCCCGATCAGTCTGGCCAGCCTGAACAACTGAACGCACCGAACTGTTCAGTCACGATTAACCAAATTCATGTCATTCATCGTTCATAGGCCACGGTTTATCGTGGCGACGGTTACAATCAATCGGTAATAGCCGAATTAGCACATCGGGTCGGGTCGCTGGGGCAAGTGAAACGACGGAACGCATAAGCATGAAATTTTCAAGATTGAAGTTGGGCATCGCCGCTTTTCTGGCGGTCGGAATGGCTGCCATGGGCATCGCTGCGCAGTCAGAGACGCCCGACTTGCTGCAATCGCTTGAACGCGGGATGTGGCAGTTACGCGCAGTGGGCGGTGGTACGTCGACGGCCGGTGTAAGCCAATATTGCGCAGGCGACCCAAGGATGCTGGCGCAGATCAAGCATGGGGCGAATGCCCAGTGCAGCCATTTCGTCGTCCGTTCGACACCGACGTCGGTGACGATCAGCTATAGCTGTAAGGGTGCAGGTCAGGGGCTGACCACGATCCGCAAAGAATCGCCGCGCCTGATCCAGATCCAGTCGCAGGGTATCCATGATGGATCCCCTTTCTCCTTTTCGGTTGAGGGGCGGCGTTCGGCGAGCTGCTGAATCCGGCGTTAAGCCTTCTTTAACCATGATCCGCTAATCAGGGTACGTGCCTATCATTTGGGGCACGCTTTCCTCCCTAACTGGCTAGATGCCACACTGGGCCGTCCTTTCCGGGGCGGCCCTTTTCTTTGGCCATGGTGCTTGTCGAAAACGCCGCCCTTTTGCGAAACAAGGGCTTCATGCCAAAGCGAAATCGCGCTAGACAATGGCGATGGCCGTACTCGAACTGGGCGACCAGCCCTTCTTTTCAGACAAGAACCGGGCGTTCTGGAATCTGCATAGCGCAGGCTGGGGCGGCGCGGCGCTGGTACGCAGCGCGTCAACTATCGCCAATGGTCAGCCGTTCAGCGCGCTGGTGCCGGTATTGATTTCAGCCGTCACCGGATTTTCGGTTTCGCTGATTCTTTCCGTTGTTTTCCGCAATGTCATCGACCGGCGCCCGTTGCTAACTTGGGGCGTCACGGGCGTTTCGGTCATCCTCGCGACACTGATTTACGCCTATATCGACGTCTGGGTTCTGCAGACCATCCGTGAAGGTGCGGACGAGACGCCCTTTGCTCAATTGATGGTGGGTGCGATATTCATCAACGGCGTTTTGCTCGTCGCCTGGTCCGCGCTCTATTACGCGATCAACTATTTCGTCCGTGCGGAGGAGCAGGCGGATCAGCTGTTGCGGCTCGAGGCGGCGGCAACCAGCGCGCAGCTGACGATGCTGCGCTATCAGTTGAACCCGCATTTCCTGTTCAACACGCTGAACAGCATTTCGACGCTGGTGCTCTTGAAACAGACCGAGCAAGCCAATGCCATGCTGTCGCGGCTTTCCTCATTCCTGCGCTTCACGCTGGTCAATGAAACCACCGCAAAAGTGACGCTGGCGAGTGAAGTCGAAACGCTGAAGCTCTATCTCGATATAGAAAAAATGCGCTTCGAAGAGCGGCTGCGCACCGACTTCGATGTCGAAGATGCCGTCAAAGATGCTCTGGTGCCATCGCTGCTGCTGCAGCCGTTGGTTGAAAACGCCATCAAATATGCGGTCACGCCGCAAGAGGATGGGGCGGATATCTCCATCAACGCCCGACGTGTGGGCGATCGCGTTCGCATAATCGTATCCGATTCAGGTCCGGGGTTGCAGTCGAGTATCCCGGACCCCAAATTGTCGACAGGGGTCGGCATGGCCAATACGCGCGAGCGGCTGTTGCAGGCCTATGGCGATGAACAGCGCTTTGACAGCTATACAAGGAGCGGCGGAGGATTTGAGGTTGTGATAGAATTCCCCTATCAAACCAACAACAGCGGGGGCGAAACAAAAGCCATCGAAGCACCGGCGGTAACAGCGGGCGTCGGTGTTCAAGGAGCAGTAACCGCATGACTATTCGCACCATCCTCGTCGATGACGAGAAATTGGCGACCCAGGGCCTCCAGCTGCGACTGGAAGCATTTGACGATGTAGAAATCGTCGCCACATGCCTGAATGGGCGGGAGGCGATCCGCAAGATCAAGACGCTGAAGCCCGATCTGGTCTTCCTCGATATCCAGATGCCGGGATTTGACGGCTTTTCGGTGGTGCAGGGCGTGATGGACATCGATCCGCCGCTCTTCGTCTTCGTCACCGCCTATAGCGAGCATGCGATCAAGGCGTTTGAAGCGCAAGCCATCGACTATCTGATGAAACCGGTCGAGCCCGACCGGCTGGCCGATACCATGGAGCGCGTTCGCAACCGACTGGCCGACAAGCGGACGTCGGAAGAGGTGGAGCGCCTTCGCAACGTCATCAGTGAGGTAGCGCCGGATGCGGCTGAAAACCTGCCGCCTGCCGACGAAGAGATGTCGAGCGGACGGTTCGAAAAACTGATCAATGTGAAGGATCGCGGCCAGATTTTCCGCGTCGACGTCGACACGATCGAGCGCATCGAGGCTGCCGGTGACTATATGTGCATTATCACCGCGGACAATTCGTTGATCCTGCGCGAGACGATGAAGGATCTCGAAAAGCGGCTCGACCCGCGCACTTTCCAGCGCGTGCACCGTTCAAAGATCGTCAATCTCGACCTCGTCCGGCAGGTGAAGCCGCACACCAATGGCGAATGCTTCCTGATCCTGGAATCAGGTGCGCAGGTAAAGGTCAGCCGCAGCTATCGCGACGTGGTGGCGCGCTTTGTGCATTGATAATGGCAAATCCCAGCGTTTCTACTCCCCAGTTCCGAACACTGCTTATTCGAAAGCTGGGAAACCTGTACCCAAATTGGAAAATCGAGATACTGAAACACGACCAAAACGGTATCGCTTTTCAAATGCTGGACGAGAGTGGTGCAATCGCCACTAAGGTTGCTGGGATTTATCGACATATGGATGGCACGCTGACCCGTTCTAACCTTCGAAGACTGATCAAACCCATTGCCAGCAATCTTGAGGAGAGTTCGGATGTCACGTAAAACCGCCGCCGATTTCCATCCGGCGATCCTCGAAATTTTTGACGGCTATGTTCATGGCAAGCTTAGCAAGCGCGAGTTTATCGAGCGCGCGGCCAAGTTTGCCGCGGTCGGCGTGACGGGGGCGATGATTTTTGACCAGTTGCGCCCCGATTATGCTTTGGCGCAGCAGGTGAAGGCGGACGATCCGGCGATCAAGACCGAGCGCCCGTCTGTATCGAGCCCTAAAGGCCATGGCGCAATTTCCGGACTGCTCGCTATGCCTGCCAAAGCCAAGGGCAAGATCCCGGCGGTTCTTGTTATCCACGAAAATCGCGGTCTTAACCCCTATATCGAAGATGTTGCGCGCAGGCTGGCCAAGGCAGGCTATCTGGCCTTTGCGCCCGACGGGCTGACCTCAGTGGGCGGCTACCCCGGCAGCGATGACAAGGGCCGTGAATTGCAGGCGAAGCTCGATCCCGAGAAACTGTTCGAAGATTTTATCGCTTCGTTCGATTTCCTGCGCCTGCATGCCAAATCGACAGGGAAAGTCGGTGCGGTTGGTTTCTGCTATGGTGGCGGCATCTGCAATGCGCTCGCGGTGGCCTGCCCTGAGCTATCGGCCTCTGTGCCCTATTATGGCCGCCAACCGACCGCGGCCGAAGTGCCCTCGATCAAGGCCCCGCTGCTGATCCATTATGCCGAGAATGACGAGCGTATCAATGCGGGTGCCTTGCCCTATCAGGCGGCACTTCTGGCGAACCAGAAACCGTTTGAGGTGCACTATTACCCCGGCACACAGCACGGCTTCCACAATGACACGACCCCGCGCTACGATAAGGCAGCCGCAGAATTATCGTGGCAAAGGACGTTGGCGTTTTTCGGGAAGCATCTGCTTTCAAGTTAAAAAACTCGATAAGTGAATATTAACTAGTGAATTATATGTATCTGGTTGGAAATCAAATTAAATCCACGGCCAGTGCAAAAACAGCATTTCATCTCGATTCATTATCTGCGCGGCCTTGCCGCTGTTCTCGTTTGCGTTTTCCACATCTTTAGTAATGTAGATTTCATGCCCAAGCACAATGGAGCAATTCATTGGATGCGCGGAGGCGTTGATATATTCTTCGTCATATCGGGGTTTGTAATGGTGCAATCCACCGATTCAAAAGATACCAGTCCAAAGCACTTTTTATTGCAGCGGTGCCGTCGCATAGTGCCTTTATATTGGATAGCGACATTGGCAGCGATGCCAAGGGTCACCGGAGAGTGGTATCTCAAAATATGTAGTTTGCTTTTCATACCGGCTATGAATCCCAAAATTGGAATGATGCAACCTGTTCTTGAGCCGGGATGGACGCTTAATTACGAAATGTTTTTCTATGTGCTCTTTGCTGCTTCCTTAGTGCTAGCGCGTGAAATCAGGATATATGCAGTCTCAGGAGTATTTGTCGCACTTGTGCTTGCCGGCTTCATCTTTGATGGCGGCGGAATTTTCGGCTTCTATACCCGTAGCATTATCTTGGAATTTTTGTTTGGAATGGCGATAGCCCGATTTGGTATTAGGCTACCTATTATTGCCGCACCTATTGGTTTCGCGGCAATGATAGCAATGCAGTTTTTCGAGTTGGATCGGCTAATTTCTTTGGGATTGCCTGCAGCCGTGATTGTTGCTTCGTTTCTTAGTGCAGAAGACCGGATGCCCAGTTGGAAATGGGCAAATTTTCTGGGTTCGGCATCATACTCGATATATCTGTTCCACCTGATCGCTCTCGGCGTGCTAGTATATCTCTGGCCTATTGTAGGTAAAAGCATAGTGGCCTTTACTGCAGTGACCTTAGTCGGCATGGTCTTAATGGGGTGCGGCGTTTATTGGTTTCTTGAACGGCCGATGCTGCAAATGTTTTCCGCGAAGCGACCTGAAACGGGCAACGTCCAACAGTCCGATGAAGCAAGTTTGGCGTTCAAAAAATAGCGGTCGCCTAGCGTCGCTCCGCAAAAAACTGCCGCAGAATAAAGCCTGCTTCATCCTCACATATCCCGCCATAGACTTCAGGCCGGTGATGCACTGTTGGCTGTTCGAACAGCCGTGGGCCATGTTCGACAGCGCCGCCTTTCGGGTCGCTGGCTCCGTAATAGAGCCGTGCGATACGGGCATGGGCGATGGCACCGGCGCACATCGCGCAGGGTTCGAGCGTGACCCAGAGGTCACAGCCGATAAGACGGTCGGTGCCGAGGGCCGCCGCCGCCTCCCGCATTGCGACGATTTCGGCATGGGCGGTGGGATCGTGGCCGGCAATGGGGCGGTTGCCGCCGCGGCCCACAATCTCTCCATCCTTGACGACGATGGCGCCCACCGGCACTTCGCCCGCTGCAGCGGCCAGCCGCGCCAGATCCAGCGCGGCCCCCATATAGCGGCGGGCCTGTTCAATCGGCATGTGCCGTTTCGCTACTTTGCGGGTGCAAAGCCGCGCGGGGCAGGATCGATGGTGGCATATTTGCCCGCCTGCACCTCCTGCACCTCCAACATACGCTCCGACATGCCATTGGCCGCAAAGCGGAAGGCGCCATCGATGCCGATAAAGCCGTCCGGATCGGTCAGGCGAGCGACCGGGAAGCGAGTGCCCACCTTCCAGTTTTGTGCAACGCGAGCGACCAACAGCACCGAGTCATAGCCAAGGCTCGAGAGGCGCGACGGGGCGCGACCGAAGCGGGCGCGATATTTGTCGGCATATTGACGAAACATCGTGTCCGAAACGCTGGCGAACCATGCACCGCGCAGCATCGGATTGGCAGCAACGCCTGCATCGATATTCCATAGATCGGTTCCAAGCACCTTGGCACTGGACAGGCCAGCCTTGCGCAATGCAGGCACGGTAGCAATCGCAACCCGTCCATTGTCGGCGATCAGTACAGCATCGATAATACCAGAGGCATTCAGCTTGCGCGCTGCCGCATCAATCGAGACGGTCGAACCATCAATTTCCTGCACCGAGACCAGTGCACCGCCGGCCGCACGCACTGAATTGGTCAGGTTCGATAGGGCGCGCTGGCCATAGACCGATTTGGGTACGATGCCTCCAAAGCGGGTATATCCTTGCGCCTTGGCATATTTGACGACCCTGTCGATCGACTGCGATGGCAGATGGCCAAGCAGAAACACATTCGGACCCGCCGAGCCGACGTCGTTAGAGAAGCTTATCATGGGCACGCCTGCGGGCTTTGCGACATTGGCCACC
This sequence comes from Sphingorhabdus sp., assembly GCF_035329025.1. Classification (GTDB taxonomy): domain Bacteria; phylum Pseudomonadota; class Alphaproteobacteria; order Sphingomonadales; family Sphingomonadaceae; genus Sphingorhabdus_B. Next base: position 57,762 of record NZ_DAOLHN010000002.1, read on the forward strand.
GCGACCACATCATCGCTCCGCAGCGGACCGAGGATCAGCTTGTTGCCGTCAGCCACTGCCTTTTTCACCGCAGCATCGACGCCCAGTGCAGTGTCGTAAGTCGTCATCCGAATATTGGTGTTGCGTGTGTCGAGCAGCGCTAATGTGGTTGCGTTGGCAATTGACTGGCCGACGTCACTGTCGGCACCCGTGACGGGTAGCAGCAAAGCAACGCGGTGGCGATCGCCGTCCGAAAGCACAACATTGCCAGGATCGGGGGACTCAACAGGCGGCGGGCCATTCGGGCCTTGTCCCCCTTTGGGGATGACTGACTGACAGGCAGCCAGAAATATCAGCATGAAAAGCGCAGTAGCACGCTTGGCTGTTGACCAGATACTATCCAACTGCGCTTGCGGCGCAGCCACGGTTGCTGCAATGGTCATGTCCATGTCCTCCGACCCTTATGATTATTCTTTATCAGAGCCGGATAAACCGGCCAAGGCAATCGATTCAGGCCTCTACATCGTCGCCACCCCGATCGGCAATCTGGCAGATATGTCACATCGGGCTATCGAAATGCTGCGGGCAGCCGACCTGATTGCGGTTGAGGATAGCCGCGTGACGGGCAAGCTATTACACCATCTGGGCCTTAAAAAACGTATGCGGCCTTACCATGATCATAGCAGCGATGCGGATCGGGAAGCGTTGCTGGCGGCGGCGCGTCAGGGTGTGGTCGTGCTTGTCTCGGACGCCGGAACGCCGCTGATTTCCGACCCCGGATACAAGCTGGTACGCGCGGCGCGGGAGGCAGGTATCCCGGTCAGTACCGCCCCAGGTGCAAGTGCAGTAATAACCGCGCTGTCGATTTCGGGCCTGCCCACTGACCGTTTCCTGTTCGCTGGCTTCCTGCCTTCGAAAGCCAAAGCCCGGGCGGATGTGATTGCCGAAATCGGGAATGTAAAATCTACGCTGGTCTTTTACGAAAGCGGCCCGCGACTGGGGGCAACGCTGGCGGCGCTGGCCGAACAGTTGGGCCCCCGCGAGGCGGTTGTGGCGCGCGAGCTGACGAAGAAGTTCGAGGAAGTGGTGTCAGGTACCCTGCCTGAACTGGCAGAACGCTATGCTGTGGCCGAACCCAAGGGTGAGATTGTGCTGATTGTCGGGGCGCCGGGGGAGGCACAAGCCGAGCAAGGTGATTATGAAAGTGCGCTCAGGGCGGCACTCGAAACCCTGCCGCCCGCCAAGGCCGCCAAGGGTATCGCCAAGCGCTTCGGTGTCGATCGCGCCGAGGTATATGAGCGGGCGATGGCGTTGAAGGCTAAGGAATGACGGCAAATTTTCACCGTAGCCCTGAGCCTGTCGAAGGGCGCATCTCAGCCTTAGCGCAAACCTTGAGACGCCCTTCGACAGGCTCAGGGCTACGGTTATGGGGAAACAGTTTGTGACCAACCGCCGCGAACTGGCCGAAAAACGCGGGCGGCAGGGCGAGGCGATTGCGGCTTGGTGGTTACGACTGCATGGCTGGCGAATTGTCGGGCAACGGCTAAAGACCCCGCGTGGAGAGGTTGACCTGATCGCGCGACGCGGAAAAACTATTGCCTTTATCGAAGTCAAGGCGCGGGTGAAGCAAAGCGATTTGGCAACCGCGATTGACGGTTGGCGGCTGCGTCGCGTCGCCGCGGCAGCCGAACAATTGCTGCCGCGTTATGGTAAGGGTGCGGAAAATATGCGGATTGATGTGATATTGGTTGCACCTTGGCGTTGGCCGCACCATCTGGTCAACGTCTGGCACGGATAGAGAAGAAGAGGGCGATAGATGGGATTGCGCGTTGCGGTGCAAATGGACCCGATGGCGGGCGTCAACATCAATGGCGACAGCAGCTTTGCACTGATGCTCGCCGCACAGGCGCGGGGCTATGACGTCTGGCATTATGATGTCGGCACACTGACACTCGATGCCCATGACCGGCTGACCGCTTTGGCCCATCCGGTTTATGACCTGCAGCGCGTGGTAGGTGTGCATTACCGCTTTGGCGAGCCCAAAAGGATCGATCTTGGTTCGGATGTGGATGTCGTTTTGATGCGGCAGGACCCGCCTTTCCATGTCGGCTATATCACCGCGACGCATCTTTTGGAGCGGATCGAGCATGAGACGCTGGTGGTGAACAACCCTGTCAGCGTGCGCAATGCGCCGGAAAAGGTGATGGTACTCGATTATCGCCGTTTCATGCCGCCGACGCTAATCACTCGATCAACCGACGAGGTGCGCGCATTCCAGAAGGAGCATGGCGCGGTCGTCGTAAAACCGCTCCACGGCAATGGCGGGAAGGCGATTTTCCGCGTGCCCGCCGAAGGCGACAATCTGGGCGCGTTGTTTGAAGTGTTCAACACCACCTGGCCCGAACCGCATATGGTGCAGCCTTTCCTTCCCGATGTGGCCAAGGGCGACAAGCGTATCGTATTGATCGATGGTGAGGTCACCGGCGCAATCAACCGCCGCCCGGGCGAGGGCGAATTCCGTTCGAACCTGGCTGTCGGTGGCAGCGCCGAGGCAACCGAGCTTACCTCGCGCGAGCAGGAAATCTGCGCCGCGATGGGCCCGCGCCTTAAGGAATTGGGGCTGATCTTTGTCGGCATCGACGTGATTGGCGGCGAATGGCTGACCGAGATCAACGTGACCTCACCGACCGGCATCGTCGCGATCGACCGGTTCAACGGCACCGACACCCCCGGCAAAATCTGGGATGCGATCGAACGTCGTCTCAAGGATCGCAAAGCGAGCTGATCTCCCATGGAAGACTGGATTATCCGACTGGTCGATTGGGCCGGTTATTGGGGGGTGGCGTTTCTGATGCTGCTCGAAACCGTGTTTCCGCCGGTGCCTTCCGAGGTCATCATGACGGTGGCAGGCGTTTCGGCTTCGCGCGGTAATATGACGCTGACGGGTACGATTGCTGCGGGCACCGCCGGGGCGATGCTGGGCAACTGGTTCTGGTACTGGCTGGCTATCAAGTTCGGTGAAGCGCGGATGCATGTCTTCATCGACAAATATAGCCGCTGGCTGACGCTCGACTGGGAAGAGGTTGAGCGCGGAGAGCGGCTGTTCCAAAGTTATGGCTCGACGATTGTGCTGATGGCGCGGATGATCCCGACCTTGCGTTCGCTGATTTCGATTCCGGCAGGCCTGTTCGGCATGTCGCTTCGCCGATTTCTTGTCTTTTCGACAATCGGCACAGCAGGCTGGAGCGCGGCATTGGCTGGGGCTGGGTATTTCCTCGGTTCGCAATTCGACGATGTCGAAAAATGGCTGGGCCCGCTTTCGACGCTGGTGATTGCGGCGATTGTGGTGACCTATATCTGGCGGCTCGCGCACTGGAAGCCCCGACCCGAAACAATCAAGCCCGTGGATGCGAATTCAGATATTCGTCCAGAAGCATAGCGGTATCGACCGCAGTATAAACCTGCGTTGATGACAGGCTGGCATGGCCCAAGAGTTCCTGCAGACTGCGCAAATCCGCACCGCCAGCCAGCAAGTGCGTTGCAAAGCTATGGCGCAGTGCGTGCGGTGTGGTCTTTTCCGGCAAACCGAGCCGATTGCGCGCGCCCTGCACCGCACGGCGGATAAGAGCAGGGGATAGCGGCCCGCCGCGCCGCCCGCGAAACAGCGGTTCTCCCTTGGCTGGCGGATAAGGGCAAAGTTCGAGATAGCCCTCAATCGCCTCGCGCACATTGTCGAGCAGCGGAACGATGCGGGTCTTGTTGCGCTTGCCGGTTACACGCAAGGTCGGCCCCAGCGGAAGAACATCACCGGTTAGCCCGGTCGCCTCGCTGACGCGCAACCCGCAGCCGTACAGAAGCAGAAGGACGGCCCAGTCGCGCGCACCGATCCAACTGTCGCTGGCGCCATCAGCCGCATCGCCTGCAAGCGCCAACACCGCTTCGGGATCGACCGGGCGCGGCAGGCTGCGCTGCACGCGCGGGCCCTTGAGCGCAGGAATTGTGGCTTCATCGCCAAGCGAAAAGCGCAGGAAATTGCGAACCGCCGATAGCTCGCGCGCGGTCGACCGGTTGGTCAGGCCGTCCCCCCGCCGGTTGGCGAGGAAAGCGCGCAAATCCGCGGCGGTCGCTTTGGCAAGTGTAGCGCGGTTGGCGGGTTCGCCCAAATGTTCGGTCAGGAATTCGCACAGTCGCTCCGCCGTCGCGACATAGGCGCGCACGCTGTGCACCGACCGGCGGCGATTATCCGCAAGGTAGGAACGATATTCGGCGATCAGCGCGTCGGCCATGGCGGCGATGCTATCAGGCGTCGGGCGTCGGCTCAATCGCAACGATTTGCGGCAGGATGGCGTCGAGCAATGGGAAGCCTTTGGGAGTAATGGCCAGATGAAGTCCATCCCGGTTGACAAACTCTAAGGCTTCCAGCTTTTGCACTGCAGTCCAATCAACCAGATCGCCGCTATCCATTGCAAACCGGTCGGCCAACGAGGCAATATCCACGCCTTCGCGCAGTCGCAGCCCCATCAGCATCGCCTCCATAGCTTGTGTGGATGCATCAAGCGCGGTTTCGCTTTGCAGGCCATGCGCGTTACGTTCGATGGCGGAGAGGAAATTCTCCGGCTTGCGGTGCCGTTGTGTCGCCATGTTAGTCCGCCTGCCATGCGCACCGGGGCCGATGCCGACATAATCCCGGTAGCGCCAATAAGCGAGGTTATGGCGGCTTTCCTGGCCCGGTGCGGCATGATTGCTGATTTCGTAGGCCGGAAGGCCGGCGGCCTCCATCCGCGCCTGAGTCAGTTCATACAGATCAGCCGCGGCATCATCGTCGAGCGGTTCCCATTGCCGCTTCGCAACATCGGTGGCGAAGCGTGTGCCAGGTTCGATGGTCAACTGGTAGAGCGACATATGGGTGGTTCCAAAGCCGATGGCGCGCGCCAGTTCGGCATCCCACGCCTTGGCGCTTTGGTCGGGTCGGGCATAGATCAGGTCGATGGTGACCCGCCCGAAATGCCTTTGCGCGGTTTCGAGTGCAGAAAGGCTTTCTTCGACCCGATGGGCACGGCCGAGGAAGTTCAAAGTCGCATCATCGAGCGCTTGCAACCCCAACGACACGCGGTTGACTCCTGCGAATGCCAGTTCGGCAAAGCGTGCCGCTTCGACCGAAGAGGGGTTCGCCTCCAGCATGATTTCAACATCGTCGGCAAAGCCCCAATGCTGCTCTGCTGCATCGATCAGCGCGGCAGCGGTTTCTGGCGGCATCAACGAAGGCGTGCCGCCCCCGAAGAAGATCGATCCCAGTTTGCGCCCCTCGGTCAGCCGCGCCTCATGCGTCAGATCGGCGATCAGCGCATCGCGCCATGCCGCTTGGTCCACCTGTTCGCGCACATGGCTGTTGAAATCGCAGTATGGGCATTTCGAAACGCAAAAAGGCCAATGGATGTAAAGGGCGAGCGTCTCGCTCAAAACAGTGCCTCAACCAATTTGCGAAAGGCATCGGCCCTGTGGCTCATTGCGTGTTTTTCGGCGGGATCGAGTTCGGCGAATGTCTGGTCGCGGCCCAGCGGCACGAATACCGGATCATAGCCAAAACCCATAGTTCCGCGCGGCGGCCAGGCGAGGGTGCCCTGGACGCGGCCCTCAAACACTTCCTCACGCCCGTTAGGCCAAGCCAAGGCGAGCGTGCAGGTGAAATAGGCGCTGCGATCGACATCGGGGCCTTGCTCGGCCAGCTTCCCCTCGACCTTGCCCATGGCGAGATACCAGTCGCGCCCCGGGCCGCCCAGTGCCTGCGCCTCGAACCATTGCTTCTCGGCCCAGTCGGCGGTGTATACCCCCGGCGCTCCGTCGAGAGCCGCGACACATAAACCGCTGTCGTCGGCGAGGGCGGGCAGGCCCGAACCTTGCGCCGAGGCATGCGCCTTCAAAAGCGCGTTTTCGGCAAAGGTCGTGCCAGTTTCCTCCGGTTCGGGCAGGCCCAGATCACCCGCCGACACCGGTTCGATCCCGAAGGGTTCGAGCAACGCACGGATTTCGCGCACCTTGCCAGCATTGTGGCTGGCGATGACCAGCTTTCCGGGGGCAAGTTTTCTGTGAGTCATGCTTTCCTCATACCGTAGCCCTGAGCCTGTCGAAGGGCGCTTGACTGCTGGGCGTGCTTCGACAGGCTCAGCGCTACGGTTTCAACACGTTACTTCACCGCATCCGCCTGTGCTGCAAAAATCCGGTCGCAACCCATGCGGGCAAGACGCAGCAGACGCAACAATGCTTCCTCATCATAGGGTGCACCCTCGGCAGTGGCCTGTGCCTCGGCGATCTTGCCACCTTCGATGAGCACGAAATTGGCATCGGCATCTGCACTTGAATCTTCGACATAATCGAGGTCCAGTACCGGCGTACCATTGCAGATGCCACAGCTAACAGCGGCCACGCGCCCGGTAATTGGGTCTTCCTTGATTTTGCCCTCGGCCATCAGCTTGTTGACGGCGAGACGCAGGGCGACCCACGCACCGGAAATTGCAGCTGTACGGGTGCCGCCGTCGGCCTGCAGCACGTCGCAATCGAGCGTGATCTGGAATTCGCCGAGCTTTTTGAGGTCAACAACCGCGCGCAATGAACGGCCAATCAGTCGCTGGATTTCCTGCGTCCGGCCCGATTGCTTGCCTTTGGCTGCTTCGCGTTGGCCACGCGTGTGCGTTGCGCGGGGGAGCATCGAATATTCGGCGGTCACCCAGCCTTCACCCTTGCCACGCAACCATGGCGGCAGCCGGTCTTCGACGCTGGCGGTGCACAGCACCTGCGTGTCGCCGAAGCCGATGAGAACGCTGCCCTCGGCATGTTTGGTGAAAGCGGTCTCGATGAAAATGGCGCGCATTTCGTCTGGCGCGCGTCCGGATGGGCGCATGTACTAGTTCCCTTTGATGGTATCAACGGCGCGGCACTTATCCGAAGATAGCTATGGGAGCAATGCGACCGAGGGAGAAAGTTATGCGCCTGCGTGGTTTGTTTTCATTTTTGTCGGCACTGGCTTTCGCGCCATCGCTGGCTGCGGCGGATGCCGCACCGGCAGCTCCCCCTCAAATGGCAAAAGCTGAGTTGGGTGGTGAAACGCTGCACTATACTATCATCGGCACACGCTTTGGTAACCGGTTCAAATGGACCGTCGGCCCCGATGGTAAGGGTGAAGTCGCTATCCCATTCTCTATCGGTCATCTGATCCCTGCGACCGCGAATGACTATTACTTTCTGCAAGGCGAGCATCCTATTGATATCGGGGCGGACGGCTATGCCGAACTGCGCGCCGCTTTGGCGCAAATTGTCGAACGCGGACCGATGCCATTGACGCTGGATGGCCCGTGGCTTGAATGCCGTATGGCCCGCACAATGGATCTCGGTGCCGCACAGCTGCGCTGGACTAAAGATGCCAGGGAAGGGCTGGCTTTTGCAGACTTTGGTTGCCGCAACGAAGATAAAGCGGTTGCCGAGATGTTGGCGCGGTTCGATCAGGCTTGGCAGATTCTCGGCAAGCGCCTGTCTGAACAAGGCGGTAATATCGCGATTTCCGTTCCCAAAGACGGTAAACCTTTCGAATGGAACGAAACGCTGCGCTATGATGAAGTTGGTCCCATGGGGGCTGGAGGCAAGCTTTTTATTTTGCACCCGGATGGAAAAGGAAAAATCGTAACCGACGGTCATATCAGCTGGTATGCGGACAAGGAGTTGCGCGACCAATATTTCATTCCGACCGGGGAAAGCCGGTTCGACATTGGTCGGGCGGGTTATCTCAAAGTTCGGGCTTCACTGGATGGCGTGATTGCCGGACGTGTCGCACCGATGATAGAGCCTTGGGAAACCGATCCGGATGAACCCAACCGTCGCTGCATGACCGATCAGCCCTTTGGAATTCTGAAGTGGTCGGAGGTTAAAGACCAAAAAGGCTATCGCTTTGATCGAACATGCTACACCGCCAAGAATGAGGCGATTTGGGCAATGCTGGCACCCATATATCCCTTGATAGCGCGAAATCTGGCGAAGCCTGATTGACACCAACGCGGGGGCTGCGCACATTCCCTTGCAATGGCAACGCCCCCGATCTCTGAACTCAATGATCGCACGCGCACGATCTTCAAGGTCGTTGTCGAAAGCTATCTCGAATCTGGCGCGCCGGTGGGATCGCGTACGCTGTCGAAAGTCAGCGGGCTTAACCTCTCACCTGCCTCGATTCGCAATGTGATGCAGGATCTGGAAGAGGCTGGATTGCTCGCTGCACCACACACCAGTGCAGGGCGGATGCCGACCGAACAAGGCTTGCGCCTGTTTGTCGACGGCATGATGCAGGCGGCAGAACCCACTGCAGAAGAGCGGCGAGCTATCGAATCGCAGATTGCGGGCAGCGGCCCGATTGAAACGGCACTGGCCGCCGCAACCGTTGCGCTTTCCGGCCTGTCCGCCTGCGCGGGAGTGGTGATGGTGCCCAAGCGCGAGGCGGTGCTGAAACATTTCAGCTTTACCCGATTGTCTGCAACGCAGGCGTTGGCCATCATGGTTGGTGCTGATGGCAGCGTCGAGAACCGGCTGGTCGATATTTCACCTTCCGTCGGCGACGGTGCGCTAACTGAAGCAGGAAATTATATCAGCTCGCGCCTTTCCGGCCTGACGCTATCGGAAGCGCTGGGACGGCTTGATGCTGAAATTCGCAGCCACAAAGCCGCGCTAGACCAAGCCAGTGCCGAACTTGTGCGCAATGGCCTTGCGGTCTGGTCGCTCGACGCCAATGACCGGCCAGTGCTGATCGTGCGCGGGCAATCGAACCTTATCGATGAAAGCGCGGCAGCCGATCTTGATCGCGTGCGTCAGCTGCTGGACGAGCTTGAAAACACGGAAGAAATCGCCCGCTTGATCGACAGCGCACGCGAAGCGCAGGCTACGCGGATATTCATCGGTTCCGAGAATAACCTGTTCTCGCTCTCGGGTTCGTCCGTGATTGCCGCGCCCTATCGCGATCAGGGAGGCAAGATTGTCGGCGTGGTCGGCGTAATCGGCCCGACCCGGCTAAACTATGCCCGCATCGTTCCCATGGTCGATTTCACCGCACAGGCCCTCAGCCGCTTGATGAAATGATGCGAGCGCCTATATGCGCCTGCAACACAGACATTCGGGGCAGTTATGAACGATAAGGACAATATTGACGCAGCGGTTGAACAGGAGCTGGAAGGTATGCCCGAGCATCTGAAGGGCGAGGCCAATGCTGCTGACAGCGCCGCGGAAGAGCTGAACAAGCTGGCCGCAGAACTGGAAACCGCGCGGCAGGATATTCTTTATGCACAGGCTGAAGTGCAGAATGTGCGCCGTCGCATGGAAAAGGAAGCCGCCGATGCGCGCGCCTATGCCGCCACCGGCTTTGCCCGCGATATCCTCTCGGTATCGGACAATCTCACCCGCGCGCTCGACGCCATTCCCGCCGAACTGCGCGAAGACGAAAAGATGAAGCCGCTGGTCACCGGCCTCGAAGCAACGGGCCGTGAACTTGAAAGCGTCTTCGCCAAACACGGCATCAGCCGCATTGCCGCAATGGGTCTGCCGCTCGATCCCAACCAGCATCAGGCGATGGTCGAAATCCCGACCGCAGATGCAGAACCGGGCACCGTCGTCGCGGAGATGCAGGCAGGCTATATGATCAAGGACCGGCTGTTGAGACCGGCTATGGTCGGAGTTGCCAAAAAACCGGACTAGCTATGTGATGTACTAGGTACCGCTCTCGCTTGCAAAACGCGCAAAACCGGTTCAGGATTTGCGCCCATGATGCGGGAGTAGTGTTTTGAAATCGCTTGCCTTCTTGGCTTTATCCCTGGTTGCATCGCCCGCAGCATATGCGGCGGAAGATTGGCAAAGTCATGTTCCGTCTGGCTGGAAACTGATCGGCGATGCGGCCGAAGCCGATGCTGCCGTTCTGATGGTAGAGCAGGATGATCCGGCAAAGCGCATCAAAAATGCCGGGCTCGGGCCGGATGAGCTCAACACCAATCCGCGCCGGTTGTTGATTCTGTCGCGCGTTTCGGCTGGCTATAAACAGACCGGTTCAGCGGACAATTTCCTGCCGCCAGAAGGGGATAGCGATACACCCTGCCTTGCCGATCCGCTTGAGGAGGGCGGCATAGATTTGCGCAACACTGTGCTGACGATAAATCTCAATTATTGGCTCAGCTGCGGTAGCTGGAGCACGTCCAAGGACAGCTATAAATTCCGGCTGGAAAATGGCCGCTATCGCCTGATCGGTTTTGACCGCCGATCCTATGCGCGCAATGGCGGAACGGGTGAGGAAATCAGTATCAACTTTCTCACCAACCGGAAGAAGGTGACGACCGGCATCGAAATTTTTGAACCTGACGCCGGCACTCCGGTGACCAAATCGAAAGTCATCTGGACGCGTATCGGGCGACAGAAATATTATCTCGACGGAATGGACCGGAAACAATGCGACAGGGATGAAAGCGCGCCAAGTTGGTGCGGTTATTAAGCGGGTTCAACTTCCCTTTCGGAACAAATCTATGCCTGACCGCGTCGTGTGGAACACGAAAACGCCTGTTAACAAAATACCCAGCACCACCGCAAAAATGTCAAAGGGGGAGAACATCTGGTTCGCTACAGGCCAGTGAATGTTCGTCTCTGGTCCGAAAACGAACATGCAGATCGTCAGGACAATCAGCATCATCCTAACCTCGGTCGGCCCACCGCCCAGATAGGTCAGGTTCATCACACCGGTGACTTTGGCTGAAATGAAGGTGTGGATCGACAGCAGCAAATAACCGGCCAAGCCGAACAAAGCGGTGTCCATCCGCATATAGGGGCTCAACCCCATTCCAAGAATGAAGATCGTGTTGGCGAGCGCATCAAGGCTGTGGTCGATGAAATAGCCATAATTGGGCCGTTCGATTTTACGATAGCGGGCGACGCTGCCGTCGAGCGAATCACCGAACCAGTTGAGGCAATAGCCGAATACTGAAAGCCACAACCAGTCGCGGCCCCAATTGCTGGCAATATAGCCAGCGGAGATCAGGATGGCACCGAAAAAGCCGAGCGCCGTCAGCCGGTCGGGCGTCCACCACATGGGCAAACGCGTGCAAATCCAGTTGAGCAGGCGCCGCTCGACAGCGGCGGTCAGATTTTCCTGAATGCGTTTCGGGGCAGTCACTTATAGTCCTTTTTGCCATCCCCCAATGTTGCGCTTTTGTGACAGGTGATGCAAAAGCGCAAGCTGGAATGCAGAGAGCACTGCCAGCACTAGCCGTGCGCAAATTGCTGGGCTAATTGAATGTCATGGCCACAGCAGCAAGCCTTTTGGACAGCCAGTCTCCCTGGCGTGACGAGCTTCGCGCTACGCTGGTGCTTGCCTGGCCACTGATTTTGACCAACGTCTCGATGGTCTTGATCAATTCGACCGACGTATTTCTGCTTGCGCGGCTGGGGCCGGATGCGCTGGCGGCTTCCGCGTTGGGGACAGGCATTTTGTTCGCGATGATGCTGGTCGGGATCGGCATTGTGGTTGCCGGATCGCCATTGATGGCGGCGGAGCTTGGCCGCAAATCCTATTCGGTACGCGATATCCGCCGGACATTCCGGCAGTCGATGTGGTCGGCGACGGTGGTCTGTGTTCCGATCTGGGTGTTCTTGTGGTTCACCGGCGATATCCTCGCATGGGCGGGGCAACCGGAAAGGCTGGCCGAAGATACGGGGCAATTCATGCGCGCTATCATGTGGCTCTTGTGGCCGCAGCTTGGCGTTGTCGCGCTGCGCAGCTTCATGGCTGCGCTGGAGTTACCCAAATGGACGATGGTCGCGGGCTTTGCGGCCGTGGTGGTCAATGCCGTGCTTAACTATGGTTTGATCTTCGGCCATTTCGGTCTGCCACGGTTGGAGCTGGTAGGGGCGGGTATCGGCAGTTCGCTGACCGGGCTGTTCCAGTTCCTGTTTCTGGCTGCCATCGCAATGCGGCACCCCAAATTTCGTCGCTACCATCTTTTTGGCCGCTGGTGGCGAGCCGATTGGCAGCGTTTCGCCACGATCTGGAAACTGGGCTTTCCTATCGGACTGCATATGGGTTTTGAAGCGATGGTCTTTGCCGCCGCAATCTTCCTTATGGGCTATATCAGCATAGAGGCCGCCGCCGCCCATGCAGTAGCGATCCAGATAGCTTCGATGACCTTCATGGTGCCGATGGGCCTCGCCCAAGCGGCGACGGTGCGGGTCGGGCTGGGCTATGGCAGGCGTGATGCGGAGGCAATCCGGCTATCGGGCTGGACGGCTTACGCGCTGGGCGTGGGCTTCATGACCGCAATGGCAATATTGATCTGGACGATCCCTGGAACGCTGGCCGGTTTCTTCCTCGATCCCGAATTGAAGGGCAATGCAGAGGTGCTGCGGCTAGCCGTCTCCTTCCTGATTATCGCCGCCATTTTCCAGATCGTCGATGGCGCGCAAGTGGTCGGCACAGGCATGTTGCGCGGGCTGCAGGATACGACCTGGCCGATGCTGTTTGCCGCGTTCGGCTATTGGGTTGTTGGGCTGGGTTTTGGCGCTTGGCTAGCCTTTTACCGTGGCTATGATGGTGTCGGCATCTGGATCGGCCTGGCGCTCGGCCTTGGCATTGTTGCCGCATTGGTCCTCAGCCGGTGGCTGATGCGCCACCGGCTGAGACTTGTTCCGACGAATTAGATCGTCTGCGCGCGATTTTCGTCGCGGTGCTTTTTGAGGTATTTCATGAACGGCGTGCCGCCGGTGCCGACATCGGTATCGTTGCCCGCGCCTGATGGGGCCTGTTTGTTGATATAGCTGGCGGCATATTCGAGGTGGCGGGTGCGGAAGCGCGCGACCTGTTCGACGCAGGCGTTGAAGGAATCCTTGACCGACTGGTTTTGCGTTTTGGCGAAGTCGCGCAAAGTGCTGGCCTCACGAACCGCGTCGATAAAGGCGCGGTGCTGTGGCGGGCGGTATTGGTGGAGTTCATCGAGAAACTCGCGCAACGGATCGCTTTCGTGCACAACCTGAAACAGCCCGTCCATCGCGGGAACAATCGAGCTTTGCGAACCGGTTTGCCCTCGAAATGCCTGTGGTTTACCGGCATATTTGGCAACGCCTTCGTAGATCAGGCCTTCGGGCATCGCCGGATTGTTCTTCCAGCCGTGGATATAAGGGCGCACGCGTTGATAATAGATATAGGGATCGCAGCGTTCAGGCATGCGATCAAAATGCGCGTTCATCGCATCCCAGACGCTGTTCATGTCGGTCAGCAGTTGCTCGACTTTGACTGCGTCTTGCTGTGCCGCCGCATCAACCAATGCGGTCGCCAACTGCAATGCGCGGCCTGCTTCGGCCTCGATCGCGACATGGACAAGGACGAACCAGTTCTCGTCCTGACCGCCAAGGAAATTCTGGTGCATCGCGATATTATCCAGGCTGATGCCACCGGACTTGTCGAGCCGGTACCAGTTATCGAGCACATAGCCCGAATAAGGGAGCAGCGGCGGCAGTCCCAGATCGTCGCCGATGGCGCAAATCGGGATTGCGAGATTTGCGGGCAGGGTGGTCGGCGCTTCGGCCTCTCCCCAGACATAGGCCTGCACGAGGAAGCTGTAATGCACCATCGCGGTGCGCACCTGTTCATTGCTGGCGGTCGCAAGGAAGGCCGCCATATCGGGATGGCCCACCTGCTTCAGGAAATGGCGCACGCGGCCTGAGGTAATCAGGTCCGACAGGCTGGCCGCTGCATCCAGCATTTCGTCGAAGCTATCGGGCAACGAAATTTCATCGATTTCATGGGTTGAGAGGTAGCCACGCTCTGCGCTGAGGCCAAAATCTTCAAGTTTCATGGAAGTCTCTTGGGCGAGGTGCGGGTTGGGCCACCTCTACTGATTTGGTATCAATTGAAACCGGTTTGCGCAAGCGGGAGTGTATCAGTAGTCCTCAGATAAGATACACCGCCGCATAGCGGACGATAAGCGCGATCAGGACAGCGATGTTCATGGTCTTCGATTTGACGAAAAAGGCTGCTGTCATTAGAGCAATTAGAACTGCCGTCAGACCCAGTGCGAGTGGATTGACCAGACGCTCCGACAAGTCGGGGTGGGAGAGGTAGAATGTGAGTTGCACGAACAACAGTGCAAACAGCATCCCGAGTACAATCCGCCGGACGTGGAAATAATGCGGGTCGAGATCGCCGTTTTTCGGGATGCTTTCAGGGAAAACCAGATGGGCGGCGAGGTAATAGGCGCTCGCAAACAGCATCGTGCCCATCATCCAGCCGCCCGATACGGCAATGATGTCACGCACCGCCCAGGCCGCCCCCCAGAAGGACAGGAGGTCGAGCATGACGAACAGGCCGAGCAACGGCGTCAGCCAGCCGATGCGGTATCCGGCCTTCGTCTCTTCATCAACATGCAGCCGCGCCTTCACCGTCTTGCCCAGCCCCGACAGGAGTTCGACCAGCGAGAGGCCGAGCAACAGGCTGTAGAGCGAAAAAATGAATTCGAACTGCGACATCATTTCGCGGTCGCTTTTTTGCCGAAAGGCAACACGCCCTCATATTGTTCCAATGGAGGGGCGCCTGGCACCTTCGCCTTGTTCTTCAAAAGGAAATAGTGGCGGACGATTTCTGCCTGCTGCTCGATGCCATAGCGCTCCAGCATCCAGCCGGGTTTCAGCACATAATTATAACTGCTGAACGGATAGCGCCGGAGTGGCAGGAAAATGCCCTGCTGGTGCTGCCAGACATGAACCAACTCGTGAATGAACAGCCCCTGCAATCCCAGATCGCGGTCGCAAAAATCGTCGCAGAACAGGTCGCTATCGGGGTGGAACCATAAATGCCCGTCGGGCGCCATGGTGATCTTGCGCGGCTGGAACCACCACCATTTGCGTTTGTGGATGCGCACCTTTTCATAGTCGATGGCATCGTGAAACACCGAGCGCGCAAGTTTGATCTCGCGCGCTGTCATTGGCCGTCCTGATGGGTGCGGACCAAACATCAGTGGTTATTGTGGCCTGTCTTCTCGTCGGGTTCGCGGCCGTCCATTTCCTCGACACGGGCTTTGACGAGGATGCGTTCATTGTTTGAAAACAGGAATTGCGTTTCCATCTCACCCAGTCGGCGGCCGACCAGATTGACACCCCAGACCATCACATGCTTGCCGCCGCGCTTGAATTCGACCTTGCCATCTGCCGGGATGAAAACGCGGGTCAGCGGACGCATCGTCATCGCGCCGGTCTTGGGATCGACCTTGCTCTCGTGCATTTCGGTGCGGAGTGCCGAACGCGAGGTGACCGACATCAGATAGACGTCCTTGGGCCCGCCGCGGATCGTGAAATACATGGCCGACGGATTGCTATCGACCGGGTTCAGCTTGACCACCGCGTCGTGGACGCGAAGTTGCGGCGTGGGGCCGCAGCTTGCCAGAACGGCTACCAGCAACGGAGCGGCAAATAGTCCCAATCGTGCGCGCATGTTCAGCATTGTCATAATCTTTCCGGTTCGACTTTTTCGTTCTGAAACGGGGCATTGCCCGCCTTTTTGACAATGTAAGCCGGGCGAAGCCTTGTGCCAAGCAATTTGCCACCTATATCGCCCTCGCATGTTTGGCTGCAGTGCCTGATAGGGCTGCTCGCCAAAAACAGGGCTAATTTAGTTATCGGGGTAATTTGTAATGGCAAAAGTTATTGGTATCGATCTGGGCACCACAAACAGCTGCGTTGCTGTGATGGAAGGCGGCCAGCCGAAGGTTATTGAAAATGCGGAAGGCGCGCGCACGACGCCGTCTATCGTCGCCTTTGCGAAAGATGGTGAGCGCCTGATCGGCCAGCCCGCCAAGCGCCAGGCGGTGACCAATCCGGACAACACGATTTACGCGGTGAAGCGCCTGATCGGCCGCCGCTTTGACGACCCCATGACCAAGAAGGACATGGAACTCGTCCCCTATAATATCGTCAAGGGCAAGAATGGCGACGCTTGGGTCAAGGCGGGTGGAGAAGATTACTCCCCGTCTCAGATCAGCGCCTTCACCTTGCAGAAGATGAAGGAAACAGCGGAAGCCTATCTGGGCGAAACCGTAACGCAGGCGGTCATCACCGTTCCCGCTTACTTTAACGACGCCCAACGTCAGGCAACCAAGGATGCCGGCCAGATTGCCGGTCTTGAAGTGCTGCGCATCATCAACGAGCCGACTGCAGCAGCGCTCGCTTATGGCCTCGACAAGGACGAGAACAAGACCATCGCGGTTTATGACCTTGGTGGCGGTACATTCGATATTTCGGTCCTCGAAGTCGGCGACGGCGTGTTCGAGGTGAAGTCGACCAATGGTGACACCTTCCTGGGCGGTGAAGATTTCGACAGCAAGCTGGTCGAATTCCTCGCAGCCGATTTCCAGAAGGCCGAAGGCATTGACCTGACCAAAGACAAGCTTGCGCTGCAGCGTTTGAAGGAAGCTGCCGAAAAGGCGAAGATCGAGCTTTCCTCTGCGCAGACGACCGAAGTCAACCTGCCGTTCATCACCGCAGACCAGAATGGTCCGAAGCACCTCGTCAAGAATATCAGCCGCGCAGACCTCGAAAAGCTGGTCGACGACCTGATCAAGCGCACGCTCGAGCCATGCAAAAAGGCGTTGGCCGACGCAGGCCTGAAGGCAGACGCGATTGACGAAGTCGTGATGGTCGGCGGTATGACCCGCATGCCCAAGGTGCGCGAAGTCGTGAAGGCCTTCTTTGGCAAGGAACCGCATGTCGGCGTGAACCCCGATGAAGTCGTTGCCATGGGTGCTGCCATTCAGGCGGGTGTGTTGCAGGGCGACGTCAAGGACGTGCTGCTGCTCGACGTGACCCCGCTCTCGCTCGGTATCGAAACGCTGGGCGGCGTGTTCACCCGTATGATCGACCGCAACACGACGATCCCGACCAAGAAGTCGCAGGTTTACTCGACGGCGGACGACAACCAGAACGCCGTGACGATCCGCGTGTTCCAGGGCGAGCGTGAAATGGCGGCAGACAACAAGCTGCTGGGCAATTTCGACCTTGTCGGCATTCCGCCAGCACCGCGCGGCGTTCCGCAGATCGAAGTAACTTTCGATATCGACGCCAACGGTCTGGTCAGCGTGACCGCGAAGGACAAGGGCACCGGTAAGGAGCAGCAGATCAAGATCCAGGCGTCTGGCGGTCTGTCCGATGCTGACATCGACCAGATGGTCCGCGATGCCGAGCAGTTTGCCGAAGAAGACAAGAAGCGCCGCGAGGCTGCCGAAGCCAAGAACAATGCCGAAAGCCTCGTTCACAGCACCGAAAAGCAGCTTGAAGAGCATGGCGACAAGATTGACGCTGGTCTGAAGGCTGAAATCGAGGCAGCCATGGGCGAAACCAAGGCGGCCATCGAAGGCGGCGACCCCGAAGCGATGAAGGAAAAGGCGAATGCCTTGGCCCAGGTCGCGATGAAGATGGGTCAGGCGATCTACGAACAGGAACAGGCGGCAGGTGCGTCGGCTGCTCCCTCGGAAGAAGCTCCGGCTGACGATGATGTCGTCGACGCCGAGTTTTCTGAAGTTGACGAGGATAAAAAGGACTAAGCTAAGGTAAAGCCCATTTTCGTCACCCCCGCGTAGGCGGGGGTCCATCACCGGATGTCGAAATTTCAATAGCAGGTGATGGATTCCCGCCTTCGCGGGAATGACGAAGTGGGAGGTGGGAGTGGTATGCCTTGAGCCTCGACATTGATTATTACGAATTGCTGGAATGTGAGCGGACGGCGGACGACAAGACGCTGAAATCCGCCTATCGCCGCATGGCGATGCAATTTCACCCGGATCGCAACCCCGGCGATGCCGAAGCTGAAGCCCGTTTCAAGGCGGTCAACGAAGCCTATGAAGTGCTGAAAGACCCGCAGAAGCGCGCCGCCTATGACCAATATGGCAAGGCTGCGTTTGAAAATGGCGGCATGGGCGGTGGCCGCAGCGGTGCCGGCTTTGGCGACTTCTCCGACATTTTTGAAAGCTTTTTCGGCGATGCCTTTGGTGGTGGTCGCCAGCGTGGGCCGGTGCGCGGCGCGGATTTGCGCTATGATCTGGAAATCAGTCTTGAAGACGCATTCCATGGCCGCACCACCGAAATCGCGATCGATGTTGCCGCGAAATGCGGTGACTGCGAAGGCACGGGTGCGAAACCGGGCACCAGTACGCGCCGATGCAATTTGTGCGGCGGGCATGGCAAGGTGCGCGCGCAGCAGGGCTTTTTCGTTGTAGAACGCACCTGTCCGACCTGTCACGGTCGTGGCGAAGTGATCGAAGATCCGTGCCGCAAATGCGGTGGTGAAGGCCGAGTAGACGAGCGGCAGAAGATTGAAGTTACCATTCCGCCAGGCGTCGATGAAGGCACACGTATCCGTGTGGCTGGCAAGGGAGAAGCGGGGCCGAACGGTGCGCCTGCGGGCGACCTCTACATCTTCATGCACATCGCGCGCCACAAGGTGTTCGAACGCGACGGGACGACTTTGTTCTGCCGCGCGCCGATCAGCTTCACCAAAGCGGCGCTGGGCGGTGAAATCGAAATCCCCGGACCTGATGGCAGCAAGCACAGTGTCAACATCCCCGAAGGCATACAGTCGGGCAAGCAGCTCCGCGTCCGCGGTGCGGGCATGCCTGTGCTGCAAGGACGCGGCAGGGGCGACCTTGTCATCCAGATCGACGTCGAGACCCCGACAAGATTGACCGCACGGCAAAAGGAATTGCTCTGCGAATTCCGCGAGACCGAAACCGGCGAGGAATGCCCGCAGTCGCGCGGTTTCTTCGACAAGGTCAAGGAATTCTGGGACGATTTGACCGAGTAAAATCTGCAGGCGGGTACAAGACTCGCTTTATGCCCAATGTTATGCTCGCTTCGATGGGAGCGAGTCGATGGCGGGCAAGGGTTTCGACAAACGCGATTTTTTGAAGCTGGCCGGTGGCGGTGTGATTGCATCGTTCATTGGCCAGCGTGTATTTGCGCAGGACGGCCGCATCCTCGGGCTCGACTTACCGAAACAGGTCATCGAGTTGATCCCGCGCAAGCCATTAAACTTTCTACGTATTGCCGAAGCCGTGGTTCAACTGGAACGCGAAGCCGACCGCAAAGGTCTGCCCAATTCACCCCTCGAAACGCGCAAAGGACAGTCGCTCTCCGATTTGGCGGATTCGCTCTATCAGATGGCGATGCCGCGCTTGGTTGCGCTGATTGACCGAAGCGAGGATATTGACCCTCCTTTTGCCGACAAGGCTGGCGAATTGCTCGCCGAACTGCATCAAAGCCAGCACGAACTGCCCGAAGCGCTCAAATTGGGTTTCGGCGACGCTGGTGTGAAACCGTTTCTGCCGGAAGAGCAGCGCTATCTGGTCCAGCCTGAAACGCCGCAAGGTGAAATCATCTTTGTTCCCGGTGCCCCGCCGCTGCCAACCACTCCAGCTCCTGCCGAAGCTGCAACCGTGCCCATTATCGACGAACCCGACCGTCCCTTGAGCAAATCGCGCGAATTTGCTGCCCTCAAGGCCGAATATGCACGGCTGTTCCGCAAACTGACCGTGCGTCCGCAATATCAGGAAACCGTCGACTGGCATCTCGATCTGATCCGAAAGGCGCGCAGCCGTTATGAAACGGTCGAGGCGCAGACAGGCGTTCCCTGGTATTTCATCGCGGTCACCCACGGACTGGAGGCGAGCTTCAATTTCCGCGCGCACCTGCACAATGGCGATTTCCCGCTGACAGCGCGCACGCGACAGGTTCCTGCAGGTCGGCCGACAAAATGGTTGCCGCCATCGGACTGGGAATCGAGCGCTAACGATGCTCTGCGGCTGCTTGGTTATACCGGACAAAAGGACTGGAGCCTCGAACGCACGCTCTATCGGCTCGAGGCCTATAATGGTCTTGGCTATCGCGGGCTTGGCGTGCCGACGCCCTATTTGTGGAGCTTTTCCAACCATTATGAGCGCGGCAAATTTGTTGCCGATGGCAAGTTCAGCCAGACCGCCAAGTCGCAACAATGCGGTGCGGCGGTGATGCTGAAATTGCTCGCCGATGCGGGGGAAATCGAGATGCAAACCGCGGCCTGATTCCGTCCCCATATTGCGCCTCGGTGTACTGGTTTATCGAAAAAGTGTTCGAGACTTTGCACCTTTATTAAGCTTGTGGAGTCGGTGCATCCGAATTGCAGGTTTAAATGGGGGGTAGATGGGCCATGCGATTGATATTGCTGTGGACAATGATTTTTGTCTCACTGTTTTTGAGTGCGCGATCAGAGGCGAAAAGTGACGCTTCACCTCTGCGCCTCCTGCCAACTTCAAAATGGGTTGCCGAATATCAAAATGACGGTTGCCGGTTGATCAGGCAGTTCGGCCAGGACGAAAACCAAGTTATTGTAACATTTAGTCGTTTTAGCCCAGGTGATCAATTTAACCTAACCCTTGCAGGTGAACCCTTTCGAATGAAATCGAGCGGAATCGCCACATTGCAGTTTGGTCCGAATGAAAGGGAACAGCGAGTCGACTTTCTGGTCGGATTTTTGGGGCCGACGATGCCCGCCGCAATTATGAGTTCAGCTATTCGGTTGGCGCCAATGACAGAAATCGGGCAGAGCCAGACGGGCGAGTCAAATTCGAACGGATATTATGATGATGCTAAAATAGGGGCTGATCGCGAAAAAGTGGTGACCTACCTTCGTGCGAGAATGCCGCTTCACAAGCCTATCCAACTGGAATTAGGAGCGATGGACCGTCCCTTCGCCGCTTTGAACAACTGCATCGATGAACTAATGGTGCATTGGGGGCTAGACGTCGAGAAACATAAAAAGTTGAAACAAAAGGTGCTACCTATTGGGGATCCGGGGGCATGGATCAACAGCAACGACTATCCAAAAAAAATGTTGGCAGAAGGTCAATCTTCTATTGTCGAATATAGGCTCGATGTTGACGAAAATGGGCAGGTAGTCGGATGCCATATTCAGGAAACTACGCGAAAAAAAGAATTTGACGATGCCGTCTGCAATGCGCTGGTCCGAAGTGCAAATTTTAGTCCGGCTATCGATGCGGAAGGCAGCCCCATTCGTTCCTATTGGAACGGTCGAGTTCATTTTCAACTAACCGCCATGTGAGCGTTAAATCGCTTCGATTTCTTTGCGTAACTCTTCAATCAGAGGTTGAATCCGTGTCAGTCGCAGCGCTTCCGCTTCCAGCACCGCTTCAAACGCTTTCTTTTTTAACGCTATAACCTCGGACTGTTCCGCTGATACCGCTCCGGGCATTGACGACAGCACAATATCGACCAGCCTGTCGATGCCGTGCAGGCGGCCCCAGAGATAGTCATTCTCGCGATAGGCGCGGCTGAAAAAGGCGCCGAAATTGTTGAACTCGATGCCCTTCAGCGTCGCGGCGGCCCCGCCTTTGCGGATGGTGGTCGCATCATCGGGAGAGATGCGGTCGACTTTGATCGGGTCGAACTCGTCGAGCCCTTCGCCCTGCAACAGCGGCAGAGTCGCGATGTCGTAAAGGATGTAGCCGAGATAACCGAGCAGGATCTTGCGGGTGGCGGCTTCGGGAACGTCGCGCAGGGCGGCGATCAAGGCAGCGTCGGTTGCTGAATCCGCCATCTCCAGATTGCGCCGCGAAGCCAACAGGTCGAGCAGCGCGCCGGGATTTTCGACCCCGTGACGAACCGCTTCGGCCACATCGACGCCGAGATATTCGGACGTTTCGACTTCGAGGAAATGTGCGAGCGAGGCGTAGATTGCTTGCCGCAACCGGTCTGCCACATGCGGGGGTATGTCAGCCATCACCTCCACATCCTCGGCAAGGCGGCGCGCGAGGAAACGCAGCCGCCGGATACGGAAGCGGACGTCCTGCTCGCGGAAGAATGCCATTGATTCCGCAGCCATCACCTTGCCTCGTGGCCCGGTCATCTTGTCGAGCCCGCGGCGGCAGATTTCGCCCCACAGCGCATCACGCAACATCCGGCAATGTTCGCTCCGGGCATCGGGGCAAAGCCGCCGGGCTGTGGCGGCCAGATCGTCGAGCACACCCATCATTCGCAAATGGGCGTAAGCCGGATAGCTGTACCCTGTGGCCGCCGCCGATTTCTGCAACATCGTCAGCCGCCATTTGCGCAGGCGCTCGGGGGTCGGCTTGGTCAGGAACCAGGTCTTGCCAAGCATGACCTCGATCATATGCTCAACCTCAACCTCCAGATGATCGGTGATTTCGCGCATGCGGGCGATGCGTTGCGACCTGCCCTCGATCGCAGTCAGGCTGTCTCGGATCGGCTGTTCGCGCGGGATGTCCGACGTTGCACCAAAGATGGTGGAGAAAAAGCCGGGTGGTTTCAAATGCCCATCTGCAGTCTTGCCGCGCCCACGCACGCGAAAGCTCGGCATGCCGGGTTTGGGATCAATATAGACGAAGCGCCGGTCGACTTCGCGCCGGGCGGGCCGGTTGCGCAGAGCATCGATCGCCTGTGCAAAGGGCGCGTTGGCAAGCACCGAACCGTCGATCAGGAAAGCGTCCTCAACACTTCCCGCCTCGAACTGCTGCGGCAATATGCGCTTGAGAAAAGCCTCGCGCCCATCCCAGCCAATGGCGCGGGTTTGCAGCAGGCCGTCCAGCTCCCGCACCGTAAAGGGGGGGAAGGCGCCGGGGAAGCTGGCGGTGGCGCGGGCGGCAAATACCAGCTCTGCCGGGTGGGCGAGTTGGCCTGCATCCTGCCCACGCGTCGAAAAACCGATCGTCAACCGATGCTCATTCTCGCTGACGTTAGTCGGGCTGTTGAGTTGCAACTGCTCGCGATGGCCATGAAAATCCGTGACAGTGACGAACAGGTCAAGCGGTTGGCCTGCCGGGAGTAGGGGTCTTGCAACGCCTTGCTGCTCCATCGCCTGCAAAGCGTCGAGCAGAAGGGTAGAAAAGCCCCGTCCACCAAAGGGTGGCTGGAACCAGCGTGCGCGGACAAAGCCTGACAGCTTGGTTGCTACTTCGTCCTGCGCTTCTTTCGCGACCGTCTGCGCAACCGCGCCGCCGCGCCGCCGCAATACCGCCCAAGCAATCGGTGCGGCCCAGAATTTGGAAAAGCGCGACAGGGGTCGTGCGTCGGGATCGAGCAACACTTCGACATCGGCATTTTCCAGCCACAGGTCGGTCAACGGCTCAAGCGATTGCCCGGTGGTGATGGCTTGCGCCAGAAATACGCCATTAATGCCCCCGGCACTCGCGCCCGAAATAATGTCGGTGAGCACGCGCAGCTTGGTGCCTGACTTTGCCTCGATCAATTCGAGCAGCTCGCGATACACATCCTCGCTACCGCCGCTACGCGGCTGGCCTTCGAGGAAGGCGCGGCTGGCACGCACAAGGTGCCAGATCTCGCGCGTGATCCCGTGCATGTACACTGCAAGGCTGACCCCGCCATAGCAGATAAGGGCCAGCCGCAGTTCCTTCTCGCGCATACCGAAGATGTGGCAGGGCGGGACAGGGCGCGCAAGGGGGCGTTGTTCATTTATCTGTTGCAGCATTTAATCGTTCGATTAAATGTGCGTGCAGAGTTCATCCGGACAACGTTGAAACTTCAACCGTAGCCCTGAGCTTGTCGAAGGGCGCTTCTCAGTTGCAGCGCCATGCTGTGCGGCGTGCTTCGACAGGCTCAGCACTACGGTAAGTCGTTTACGGAAGAGACATAAAATAAACAGAGGAGAATTTATGCTGGTATCCGAAGCCGTAGCGACACGCCGTTCGATCCGATCGTTTCTGGACAAGCCGGTTCCGTTTGAAACGATCCAGCGCATATTGGAACGCGCGCGGATGGCACCTTCGGGCTGCAATTTCCAACCGTGGGAAGCGACAGTCCTCACGGGCGCGCCGCTCAAGGCATTGCAGGATCGTTTGACCGCCAGCCAGCCGGACGATCCTATGGACTATGATTTCTCCGAACCCGGCAAGCATGACAAATATAAGGCGCGCCTGCAGGCCGTAGGTGCCGCGATGTATGGCGCGATGGCGATTGCCCGCGATGATGGCAAACAGCGCGCCGATTTCGTCCAGTCGAACCTCGTTTCCTTCGGCGCGCCGGTGCTCTTGCTCTGCCATTTCCCCAAATTCATGAAGGAAGCCCAATGGTCTGACACCGGCATGTGGTTGCAGACGATCATGCTGCTCTGCCGCGAAGAAGGCCTCGATACCTGCCCGCAGGAATATATGGGCATGTATGGCAAGACCATCAAAGACCAGCTGGGGTTGGGAGAGGACGTCCTCCTCTTCTGCGGCCTCGCCATTGGTTATCGCGATGAGAGCGATTCGGTGAACGGCTTCCAACGCGAGCGCGTGCCTTTGGACGAGCAGGTGACCTTTCTGGGGTTTTGATTGAAACGGTGGAATGACCGCGAAGCCGGGGACATCCTATCCAATGTCTCCGCCGACCAGGACGACCGAGCGCAATTTGAGCGACATGTGATTGTGTGTCGCCGTGCTGCGGCGTGCTTTGGTTAGGCGTACCAGTACAACATGGACATTGCAGCGCTAGCGATTGGTTCTATCGATATATGATAAGCGCGGTTTTCGATTGGCAAGCCATGCTGGGTGACAACTTAAAGAGATTTGGAACCTAGACCATGTGCACATTGTAGTCCAAAATGGCGGGCGCCAAACGGCAGGCATCTTCGCCGTAGACCGCCGTCATGGCGTCGATTGAATTGACAGGTGTGCCGGTTTTGGAAGCAAAGTAAGTATCTCGATAAGGGAAATAGGATGATCAGATTTTTCGCGCTGTTTTTCTTCATCGCGCTCACATTTTCCGGAGGTGCTCGGGCAGAGGGCAATTGCCCGCCGGGCTCGGTTCCGATTGGCGGAGGAAATTCGGGTTATGAAGGCTGTGCTATGGTGTCTGACGGGCCAGCCACAAACAATCAGGATCTGGTTGACGAGCTGAAAAAGAAGAAGGTCAAAAAGCGTTTCGACAACTATTATGCCGTGGCCTTTCATCCTGATTCTTCAGATGTATTTATCATGGGCGGTGCAACGAAACGCAATTCCGCAGAAAATGATGCGCGCATGCTTTGCGGAATCAACATGCTCCTAAAAGCAGGAGCAGACGAAGCATCTGTCGAGCGATGCTCGGTAACGTTTAGCGGTTCAAACAATGTCGCGTCGTTCGCGCGTGGAATGTACGGAGACCTATATTATGCAATGGGTGCTGATACTTCGGTGAGCGATGCCGCGGTTCTGATCGCGTGCCGGAACCAAAATGATTATTGCGCCGTTTTTCGGCATTGGGTGGCCCATCCCACGATTTCTTACGCACCGACACAGGAATCGCACCAACCGGAAGGCAATTTCCGTAAAGTCCATGCTGCGGCAGCCTGGCAGGGCGAAGCTGGTCCGACAAATGCGGCGAAGAGCATGGTTTATATAACGGGCGGATACGCCTCGAAAGCCGAAGCTGAGCGTAGCGCGCTAGAAACATGCCAACAGCAGAGTAAAAATACATGCTCAATCGCCCGTGCAGTTGCGGATACGTTTATGGCAGTGGTACGCCAAAGCGACGGTCGAATGTTTGTAACATCAAGCCCAACTGAAGATATGGTGGACACCATAGTAAAGGGCTCGTGCGGCGCAGGATTGACCTGCACTGTAAAAGCGGTGGTTCCTGCAAGCCAAAGCGGATTGAACAAGCTTGGACCTTATTGAACAACGAGATGGAATGGCGGCGTCGGTTTTCTGAATTGGAGTGCCGTCGCCTCTTGAAATGTAGGATATGTTTTGCGAGCCGGTATCCAGCTCTTTGAACCCGGTCATTCCGCTCCTGCTAAATCCGCCGCCCTCATTACATCCTTAAAGTGACACGGGTAACAGTGGGGGGTATTCTGCCGGTAACCTGTGTCGCCTTTAACCCCCGCAACGCCGCTGCGTTGGTGTCATTTTCGTATACATAGCGGCCAATTACCTGGTTGCGTTCCTTATATGTTCTGATACTGTTGCGCGATGGCCAAACCCAAGAAACGCTATGTCTGTCAGGAATGCGGCACCGTGGCACCGCGTTGGCAGGGGCAGTGTGAGGATTGCGGTGCGTGGAACAGCCTTGTTGAAGAGGCTGGCGCCACCGTTTTCGAGCTGAAGCATCATTTGCAAAATGGCGGGCGCGATGTCGGGCTGGTCGGGCTTGATAGTGATATCAAGCTGCCCGATCGCGCTTCGACCGGGATAGCGGAATTTGACCGCGCTCTGGGCGGCGGTCTGGTTGCGGGATCGGCGACCTTGCTGGGCGGTGATCCGGGAATCGGGAAGTCGACGCTGTTGCTGCAGACGGCGGCTAATCTTGCGCGGCGCGGGCTCGATGTCGCCTATATTTCGGGTGAAGAAGCGGTCGATCAGGTGCGGCTGCGCGCCCGGCGGCTGGGGCTTGGCGATGCGCCGGTGCAGCTCGCGGCGGCGACTTCGGTTCGCGATATATTGACGACGATGGGCAGCACAAAGCCGCCTGCCTTGCTCATCATCGATTCGATCCAGACGATGCACAGCGACCTCATCGAAGGCGCGCCGGGCACGGTCAGCCAGGTGCGCGCTTCGGCACAGGAGCTGATCCGCTTTGCCAAGGAGCGCGGCACTGCGTTGATGCTCGTCGGCCATGTCACCAAGGATGGCAGCATTGCGGGGCCCCGTGTACTCGAACATATGGTCGATACCGTGCTGGCGTTTGAGGGGGAGCGCAGCCACCAATATCGTATCCTGCGCGCCAACAAGAACCGATTTGGCGGTACCGACGAGATTGGCGTCTTCGCCATGGCTGACAGCGGCTTGGCCGAGGTCGGCAATCCCAGCGCGCTCTTCCTTACCGACCGCGCCGAGCAGGTGACAGGGGCGACAGTGTTCCCCGCGCTCGAAGGCACAAGGCCGGTGCTGGTCGAAATCCAGGCACTGACCGTGCGCCTGTCCAGCGGCGCAACGCCGCGCCGTGCGGTGGTTGGTTGGGACAGCGGCAGGCTGGCAATGATATTGGCAGTGCTGGAGGCGCGCTGCGGGCTCAGCTTTGCGACAGCTGAAGTTTACCTCAACATTGCTGGCGGCTATCGCATATCCGATCCTGCAGCTGACCTTGCCGTCGCCGCTGCGCTGGTTTCCGCTTATGCCGAAAAGCCGCTGCCTTCAGATTGCGTTTTGTTCGGCGAAGTGGCGCTTTCAGGCGAAATCCGTCCCGTCGCGCATGGCAATCTCCGCCTCAAGGAAGCGGCCAAGCTGGGCTTCCAGGCCGCTTTGGTACCACCATCGGTACAGGAGGACGCGGGCATGAAACTGAAACAGTTCCGGACGCTCTCCAACCTCGTTGACCATATACTCGGGCGGGACTAACTGGATGCGATGACCGCATTCGACATCATCGTCCTATTCCTGCTCGGTACCGGTGCCATTTTCGGCTTCATGCGCGGCTTCACGCAGGAAGTGCTGTTGCTGGGCGTCTGGGTATTGGTCGTTGCGGCGATACGATTTCTGCACGCGCCGACCGCCGAATGGCTTTATGGTCCGGTTGGTACCGACGCCGGGGCGGCCGTTCTGGCATTTCTCGCCATTGCCATCGTCACCTATGTCGGCGGGCGGTTGATAGCGCGCAAGATTGGCGAGAAGAGCCGCAAGTCGGCGCTTGGTCCGTTCGACCGCGTGCTCGGCTTTGGCTTTGGCGCGGTGAAGGGGCTGATCGGCGCGACTTTGCTGTTCCTGCTGCTCGTCATGCTGTTCGAAGTCGCTTATGGCGGCGACAGCAAACGACCGGAATGGATGACCGCGTCCCGCACATATCCGTTGTTGAACGCGTCGGGGGATGCGCTCTCGTCCTTCATTCGCGAACGTCAGCAGGACAGTGAAGGCGAGGGCAGCGATGCCGGCTGATCTTGCCGCGCGCTCGAAATCGCCCAAGCCCGAGCTCTACACCAAGGATATATTGCGGCTTGCAGCGAGTCTGCCGCATGCAGACGCGTTGGGGGACGCCGATGCAAGCGCAACCCGCCGTTCGCCAGTCTGCGGCAGTGAAATGCGCGCCGAAGTGAAAGTCGACAATGGCCTTCTCACGGCGATTGCCTTGCGTGGCCGCGCCTGCGCGATGGGACAGGCATCGGCGGCGGTGGTTCGTAAAATTGCAGTTGGTCGTTCGGCTGAAGAGATTGCGGATGCGCGGGCCGCGCTTGCGCAGGCGCTTGTTGGAGATGGCGGCTTTGATGGCTGTTGGCCCGAACTGGCGGTTTTTGAAAGCGCTCGCGCCTATCCGGCACGCCATGCGGCGATATTACTGCCTTTTGATGCGGTTCTCGCCGCGATGACGGGGGCCGACTGATGGACGAGGGCCACCATTTCCTGACCGACATTTTGACCACTGGCGCACTTCTGCTGGGTGCGGCGCTGGTGGCGGTTCTGGTTTTCCGCAAATTGGGGTTGGGTGCGGTACTCGGCTATCTGGTCGCGGGGATCATCATCGGGCCGGACGTATTGGGCCTGAGCGGTGAACCCGAAACCATCCTGAGTTTTGCGGAAATCGGTATCATCCTGCTGCTGTTCCTCGTTGGGCTCGAACTGTCGCCTTCGCGATTATGGGTGATGCGTCGGGACATATTATTATTCGGACCGCTGCAGGTCGCGCTGTGCGGCCTCGCGATGTTCGCCATCATCTACGCAGTGCTTCCTTTCAGCTGGGAGGCGGCGCTGGTGCTGGGGCTTCCGCTTGGCTTGAGCTCGACCGCGCAGGTCCTGCCGCTATTGCAATCGCGTGGGCGTTTGAAAACCGACTATGGCGAGAAAAGCTTTGCCATCCTGCTGTTTCAGGACATTTCGATCGTCCCCTTGCTGACCATCGTTGCCGCTCTGTCGCGCGCGCCGGCGCAAGAGGGCGCACCCAGCGGGCTGGTGCTCGCCATCTATGCCATACTCGCCATCGGCGGGCTGATACTGGCCGGGCGCTATGTGCTGTCGCCCTTGTTGCGGCTGGTCGGTCGGGTGTCCGAACGCGAATTGTTCATTGTCACTGGCCTGTTTGCGGTCTGTGCGAGTGCTGCCCTGATGCAGTCGATTGGCGTTTCGGCTGCGCTAGGCGCGTTCGTCGCAGGCGTGATGCTTGCCGAATCGCCCTACCGGCATGAGCTGGAGGCGGATATCGATCCCTTCCGTTCCATTCTGCTCGGTCTGTTTTTCCTCGCAGTCGGGATGATGCTTGATCTCGATGTCATCGCTGCGCAACCCTTGCTGATTGTCGGCTTGGCGGCGGGGCTGGTGCTGGTCAAAACCGCGGTGGTTTTCAGCTTGGGTCGCTTGTTCGGGTTAAACAACAGCGCGTCGATCATCATGGCGCTGCTGCTCAGCCAGGGCGGGGAGTTCGGTTTCGTGCTGTTCACCGCGTCGCAAAATGCGCTGCTGATCGAGCCAGAGGCGGCCAGCCTGTTCGGTGCGGTTATCACGCTATCGATGGCGACAACGCCGTTCCTGATGATCCTTGCAGGCCGATTGGCGGCCCGTCGGCGGACGAGCGATGTCGCGCTTGATGATCCTGAACTAGCAGCACAAGCCAATATCATCATCGTCGGCCATGGCCGCTTTGGCCAGACTGTCGGGCAGATCATGCAGGCCGCGGGTCTGTCCATAACCCTGATTGACATCAAGCCCGAGCAGATCGACGTCAGCGGCGAGTTCGGGCGCAAGGTATTTTATGGCGACGGCACGCGCATAGATTTGCTCCGCCGCGCGGGCGCGGATGAATCCTGTGCGATCCTATTCTGTATGGATGACCGTGATTTGGATGCCGACGGTTTGGTCGCCGTGCGCGAAACCTTCCCCAATGCCAAGCTGTTTGTGAGGGCGTATGACAGGCGTCAAATGCTCGAACTGATGCCGGCAGAGAATCTCAAGATTACACGGGAAGTATTTGAATCATCTGTTCAAATGGCAGAAGATGCGCTGCGTTCCATCAATGTCGACCCTTCGGTCGCCGAACAGGCTGTCACCGAATTCCGCCGCCGTGATCTTGCCCGGCTGAAGGCGCAGTTCAAGACTGGCAATATGCGTGCCGGTTCGCGCCACAGCTTCGGCGGCAAGGAATCGGACGATTTTGCAATGGATGAGGGTTAGCGATTCCGCTCTTCATCCAGGAAGGCCGCCACATCTTCCAGATCGACATCCTTGGCGAGGAATGTCTTGCCTATCCCATTGGCGAGCAGGAAGGGCAGGGTGCCGCCGCTTTTCTTCTTGTCGTGCAGCATATGTTCGACGAGCTGTCCGCCACTTGCATCGACATGGGCTTCACGCAATGTGGTCGGTAAGCCGGCTTTGGCGAGATGGACGCTCACCCGATCCGCATCGCCCGCCGGGCAATGCCCCCTGCGCACCGAATAGCGGAATGCCAGCGCCATGCCCGCAGCCACGCCTTCGCCGTGCAGCAGCGTGTCGGAATATCCGGTCTCTGCCTCCAGCGCGTGACCAAAAGTATGCCCGAGATTGAGTAGGGCGCGAACGCCGGTCAATTCCTTTTCGTCGGCCGCCACGATCCGCGCCTTCGCCTCGACCGACCGCGCAATGGCATGACGGCGAGTATCGGCATCGCCCGCCAGAAAGGCGTCGATATTGGTTTCGCACCAGTCAAAAAATTCGGGCGCATCGATCAAGCCATATTTCACGACTTCGGCATAGCCCGCGCCCAATTCACGGCGCGGGAGTGTATCGAGCACATCAGGGTCGATGAGGACGAGGGCGGGCTGATGAAATGCGCCCACCAGATTCTTGCCCGCGCCGCTGTTGATAGCCGTCTTGCCACCAACGCTGCTGTCGACTTGGGCGAGCAACGTGGTTGGCACCTGAACGAAATGGCAGCCGCGTTTCACGATATGCGCCGCAAAACCCGTGATGTCGCCGACAACACCGCCACCCAAGGCTACGATATGGTCGCTGCGCTCGACATGTTCGGAAAGCAGCCAGTCGACGAGGCGTTCGAGCTCTGCCCAGCTTTTGGCGCCTTCTCCAGCGGGCAACAAATGGGCGGCATAGCTGAGCCCTGCTGCTTGCAATGAAGCAGCAAATTGGGGAAGGACATGTTGTCCGACATGGGTGTCGGTGACGATCAACAGGCGTCCGCTCCGCGCATAAGGTGCCAGATACTCGCCCGATTTGCCGATCAACCCCTGACCTATCAGCACATCATAAGGTCTGCCTTCGAGACCGACTGTAATCCTGTCCATCAGGCCAATGCCTCCAATATCTGGTTGACGGTGCGGGCGTGGGGCCCGGAATCACTGCGGACATGAATGTCTGCCTCGGCATAAAAGGGTGTGCGCTTGGTCGCGAGATCGGTCAGAACTTCGCGCGGATCCTTGCCCACCAGCAGCGGCCGATTGCTGCGGCGCGATACGCGTTCGATTAGCACGTCCAGGTCTGCATCGATCCATACCGAACGGCATTTTTCTTTAATCAGCCTGCGGGTTTCATCGTTAATAAAGGCACCACCACCTGTCGCGATTACTTTGGGGCCTTCGGTTATCAAGCGCGCGATCACCCGCCTCTCGCCATCGCGAAAACTGGATTCGCCGAAGCGTTCGAACATTTCCGAAATTGGCATGCCGGCGGCCTTCTCGATTTCTTCGTCAGAATCAACAAAGCTGAGCCCGAGTTTTCCGGCGAGCAATTTGCCTATGGTTGACTTGCCCACGCCCATCATGCCGACAAGCACGATTGAGCGGTCATTGCCGTCAATTGTAACAGATGCGGGGTCGGGTCGCGAAGCCATTGCGATGCGCGCTATATATCGGCTAATCCCTGCCGGAAAGCCCTTTGCCGAATGGCGTATTCAGGAGGAAAAGTGCAGGGTAAGCCTAAGGTCAAGCGCATCTTGCCGTGGTTCACGGTGGCGATTGTACTTGTCGCGGCGCTGTTTTTCTTCGAATGGCTTGGCAGTGAACAGCCGCAAAGGGTTGTCGAAATAGAGGTTCAGCCGGGCATCCGGCCCACAACCGACGGAGCGAGTGGTAAAGACTGATATGGCAAAGCAGCGGATCTCGATGCTTCTATGCGCGACGGCAGGCGTTGCGGCGTTGGTCTACACCATCCCGGTGCTTGGCCAACAGGGACCGGAATCGCTGTTGCCGCCTGGCTTTAACGATCCTGCACCTCCACCTGCATCGCGTCCTTCGCCGCCGCCGGGCAGCAATGTGCCGCGCCCCTCGGATGGTGCGCCAACGGCGCCTTCCGCGGCTCCTGCCGACGACACTGCTACAGACGCCACGTCTTCCGAAGATCCTGAAAAGGATGAAGAGGAGGAAGAGGAAGAGACCGAAGTTCGATATGACGTGCCGCCGACCGCAAGGCGCTCCCTCAAGGCAGTCGGACTATTCACCGACGCATCGGGCGGTTTTCCGGCAGGGGCGTTCGGAACCATAGACGGTCCATTTCTGACGCAAGTTTTGCAGCGGACGAACGGCCCGCTCGCATCGCGCTGGGGGATGATCATGACCCGTCGGTTGCTCGCCAGCCGCACGGAAACGCCGCGCAATGTCAATGGCGCAGACTGGACGGCAGAGCGTAGCTGGCTGCTTTTACGCATGGGCGATGCGGTCGCAGCGCGCCAGTTGGTGCAACAGATCGATCCGGATCGATATACAAAGCGGCTGTATCAAGTCGCGATGCCGGTTTTCCTCGCCAATGCCGATTTGTCCGGCATGTGCCCTGTGGCAGACTCTGGCGCGCAGCAGACGGGCGAAGGCACGTGGAAGATGGCGCAGCCGATCTGCGCCTCGCTGGCTGGAGAGCAAGGCCGCGCGACAGCGCTGATCAATCAGGCGCGCGCGCGCGGGTGGATGAAAGGGATAGATTACCTCCTGGGCGAAAAAGCGGTCGGCGCCGGGATGCAGGGGCGTCGCTCGGTAAAAATTGAATGGGAAAAAGCCAAAGGCTTTACGACCTGGCGCCATGGTATCGGTCAGGCAACCGGTGTTGAGCCCCCCGAAGCACTCTACGCGGAGGCAGGCAGACAGGTGAATGGCTGGGTCGCGCAACTTCCCACGGCCTCGCTTCCTGCCCGTATGCGTTCCGCCCCGGCTGCTGCTGCGATGGGCGTGCTATCCAACCGCGCATTGGTCGATATCTATAGCATCGCCTTTGAAGACCCCGATGCGCCATCCGACATCAAGGCACGCGGGGAATTGTTGCGAACGGCCTATGCAGGCAATGGCAACGCCGCGAAGGTCGCTGCCATGGCCGATTTGTGGGATGGTGGTTCAACCCCCGATCAGCGCCGGTCAGCACTGGTTTTGACTGCGCGTGCAGCGGCCTTGATTGCCCCTAGCGAAGATCATGCGGGCGAAGCCGACCGACTGGTTGCGTCCATGCTATCGGCCGGCTTTGACGAACAGGCGGTTCGCTGGGCATCGATCGTCGAGGGCGGTTCGCTCGGCTGGGGTCTGCTTGCCTGTGCCGCACCCGGATGGCGTGGAGCGATCAACGAAGGCGAACTCAACGATTTCCGCAGCAATGACGACAGTACCGATTATCGGAAATCGAAATTCTTGCTGGCAGGCCTTGCAGGACTTGGCCGTGTAGAGGCCGCAGCAGTCACCGATTTCTCGGAGACACTCGAGGTCAATATCCGCAAAGAAAGTGGCTGGTCGCGTGCAATCACATCGGCGGCGCAACGCGGGGAAAGCGGAACCGTGGTCCTCCTTTCTGCTGCGGCGCTGCAGGGCGCTGGCTGGGAGGATATTCCACCGCACCATCTCTTTCACATTGTGCGCGCGCTGAAAAAGGTCGGGCTTGATGGGGAAGCGCGGATGATCGCCGCAGAAGCAGTGAGCTGGAGTTGAGGCTCAGTTGAATAGCTCAACCAACCCAGGTACCGATGCCGATCTGATTGAGCGATTCCTCGAAATGCTTGCTGCAGAACGTGGCGTCGCGCGAAATACCCTTCTCGCCTATCGCAGCGATCTTGCTGCCGCATCCGAGATGCTTGCAGGCAAAATGGCCGTAGCCGGCAAGGATAGGCTGGCCATATTGACTGCCGGCTGGTCGCATCTGGCGAACAGTTCTATCGCGCGAAAAGCGGCGGCATTGCGGGGCTTTTTCGGCTTTTTGGAAGAAGAAGGCTTTCGGGCTGATAATCCGTCCGCTGCCTTGCCGCGCCCGGTGCAAAGCCGTGCTCTGCCAAAAGTTCTCGATATTTCAGAAGTGGAGGCGCTGTTTGCTTCGATCGAAACGCGACTGGCCAAACCAAAACCGTCGCCGCTCGACTATCGGCTGTCGGCACTTGTTGAACTGCTCTACGGCTCTGGCTTGCGCGCTACCGAACTTGTTGCGCTGCCGCGTACCTCTATTGTTCGCGACCGACCCTACATCATCCTGATTGGCAAAGGCTCGAAAGAGCGGCTGGTTCCGATTTCGGACCGTGCGCGGCAAGCGGTCGGTGCTTGGCACGCCTTTGTGCCCAAAGAGTCGAAATATCTCTTCCCTTCGCGGGCGGCCCGGGCTTCGGGTAATGGCGATGTGCACATCAGCCGTATCCGCCTGTTCCAGATAATCCGCGAACTGGCTGCGGAATCGGGTATTGATCCGGCAAAGGTCAGCCCGCACGTATTACGCCATGCTTTTGCTACCCATTTGCTGGCTGGTGGGGCCAATTTGCGGGCGCTACAGGCTATGTTGGGCCATGCGGATATCGCAACCACGCAAATCTACACCCATGTCGATTCCTCGAAGCTCGTCGAACTGGTGAACCAGCGGCACCCGCTCGCAAAACGCAAGCTCTCTCGTTGACCCCGCCGCCTGCAGGTTCTAACGGCGAGGCATGACAGTCTATCTCGATTTCGAAAAGCCGGTCGCCGCACTCGAAGCCCGCATCCAGGAACTGGAAGATACAGCGGGTGAGACCGAAATTGATGCAGCGAGCGAAATCGGAAAATTGCGTGCCAAAGCGGACAAATTGCTGGCCGATACCTATGCGAAGCTGACGCCATGGCAGAAAACGCAGGTGGCCCGCCATCCCGAGCGGCCACATTTCAAGCATTTTGTCGCAAATCTGTTCGATGATTTCCTGCCGTTGGCGGGGGACCGCGCCTTTGGCGATGATCAGGCGATTTTGGGCGGATTGGCAAGGCTGGGTGACCGTCGCGTGGTCCTGATCGGACATGAAAAGGGCGATGATACCGAAAGCCGCCTTCGTCATAATTTCGGCATGGGTAAACCCGAAGGCTATCGCAAGGCGATCCGCCTGATGGAACTGGCCGACCGTTTTGGACTGCCAGTCATTTCGCTGGTCGACACCTCAGGCGCCTTCCCGGGCGTCCAGGCGGAAGAACGCGGTCAGGCAGAGGCCATCGCCCGCTCGACCGAAAAGTGCCTGCAACTGGGCGTGCCGATGATTTCGTGCATTGTCGGTGAAGGCGGCTCGGGTGGGGCAGTTGCGCTCGCTGCCGCCAATAAAGTGATGATGTTCGAACATGCCGTTTATGCGGTCATTTCGCCGGAAGGCTGTGCGTCGATCCTTTGGCGTACGAATGATCGCGCCGCCGACGCGGCGCAGGCAATGAAGGTGACCGCCGCTGATCTGAAATCGCTGGGCGTCATTGATTCGATCGTTCCGGAACCAGTTGGTGGCGCCCACCGCGATCATGCGGAGGCGAGTGCTAATCTAGGCAAGGCCTTGTCCGAAGCACTGACCGAACTCGAGAAACTCAGCGCGAGCGAAGTGAAGCAGCAGCGGCACGCCAAGTTCCTGAAAATGGGCCAATTCTAAGCGCTTGCACGAACCGGGTTCATAACAGGGCCAACTGCAACAATTTACCTAGACTCTTGGGATTGCATGCTAAAGTATGCCTGCAAAAATAGGAGTCCGTCGTGCGTAACAAACTGCTCTTGACCCTCGCCGCCTCTGCTCTCGCCATAGGTAACGTTTCAACCGAAGGCGTATCTGCAGCAAAATCGAAAAGCAGCGAACCCTTGCCATTTTCGGCAAAGGAAAAGGCCAATGGTGCGAAATATCACCCTGAAATCCTCAAGGAATTTGGCGGCGCCTATCAAAGCCCGCAGACCGCCTATGTCGAACGCGTAGGTAAGAAGATTGCACTCCAATCTGGCCTGGCGAATAGCGAGGGCGAATTCACGGTTACCTTCCTCAACTCGGCCGTGAACAATGCTTTTGCGATCGAAGGCGGCTACGTCTACATCACCCGCCAGCTTGCCGCATTGTGCAACAGCGAAGCAGAGATGGCCGGCGTATTGGGGCACGAAGTTGGCCATACGGCTGCCCGCCATAGCAAGAAGCGTCAAAAACAGGCGACAATAGCCAATATCCTCGGCGCGATCGGTACGGTCGGCGGAGCGATGCTGGGTGACAATGGCGGTCTCGCTGGCGCACTGGGCGGTGTTGCCCGTGAATATTCAGGGGCACTGGCTCAGATTTTCACGCTCAAATATTCGCGCGGCCAGGAAGAACAGGCCGATGATCTGGGGATCAAATATCTCAGCAAGGCTGGCTATGATCCCTCTGCCTTGTCGGCAATGTTGAACTCGCTCGCGCTGCAGACAGCGGTGGATGCCAAGGCTGCGGGCCTCAATGGCCATTCGGTTCCCGAATGGGCGAGCACGCACCCCGATCCCGCGAAGCGCGTTGTCCGTGCAGCAACCAATGCGCGGAAATATCCCGCAAGCACGGTGCGTAATGCCGATGCGCATCTAAGGGCGATCGACGGGATGATGTATGATGATGACCCGAAAGAGGGCGTCATCGAAGGGCAGGAGTTTCTCCACCCCGACATTCGCCTCCGCTTTGCTGTGCCTTCAGGCTTTGGCATGTCTAACGGCACGCAGGCGGTGACGATCAACGGTAATGGCGGCAAAGCGCTTTTCACAACACAGCCCTATAATGGCGACCGGCGGGCCTATATCGATGCCGCGTTCAAGGCTGTGGTCGGCAATCAGCAACAGGTCAACTACGGCCAGATTCAACAGACCACGGTCAATGGAATTCCAGCATTTTACGCATCAGCTGATGTACCGACTCAGCAATCTGGTACAGTCAGGCTGACAGTTTTCGCTTATGAATGGGCGAACAGTCAGGCGTTCCACTTCGTCACAATTGCACCGGTCAATACAACTCCGTTCACTTCGATGTTCGAGAGCGTATCGCGGCTCACCGACAGGCAGGCGGCTGACATAAAACCCCGTAAGGTCAGGGTTGTTACCGTTGGGCGTTCGGATACGGTAGCCACGATGGCAGCACAAATGGCCTATAAAAACTTCCAGACCGAACGCTTCCTGGCGCTCAACGGGCTATCCGGCAACGCTGCGCTTTCGCGCGGTCAGAAGGTGAAGATCGTCACTTATTAGGATAGAGACGGCGTCCTTAAATACAAAGGACGCCGTAACTCTGATTAGTCGTCGCGTGAGATGCGTTCCTGGCGCTCGTGGCGTTCCTGCGCCTCCAGCGTCATGGTTGCGATCGGGCGTGCGCGCAGACGGGCGAGCGAAATGGGTTCGCCGGTTACCTGGCAATATCCATATTCGCCTTCCTTGATCCGGCGCAGTGCGGCATCGATCTTTGCGATAAGCTTGCGCTGGCGATCGCGCGTGCGGAGTTCAATGCCCCAATCGGTTTCGCTTGACGCGCGGTCGTTGAGATCGGGTTCGCGAATGGGCCCGTCTTGCAACTGGTTCAGCGTACCGCGTGATTCATCCAGAATCTCTTTGCGCCATTTGAGCAATTGAAGTTCAAAGAAGCGCAACTGCTTCTCGCTCATGAACGGTTCATCATCAGACGGCACGTAATCGGGGTCTAGGTCACTCTCCAATTCGCTGATTTTTTCGGATTTATCTTGCACTTGAGTGCTGGCATTCATTGCAGAATCTCCACCGAAGAACGGCTTGAATACAGGCCGAAAAGCCTGCATTCCCTCTCTTGGCGGGCGCTATAGACGCGGCTCCAAAGCCGCACAAGCGGCAAATCGAACGCACGAGATTCGTCTGTGGAAATTTTCGTTCAAAATTTGCTATAACTTCGGTTAGAGTTAACCCTTGCCTGGCCAAACAGTTCCACAACGGGACGTTTCGTCATTTTACACCGGAAAACGTGCGATTTTTTTTGTTCTCGGCGGGTGAACAGGGTTAATGGAATTGCGGCTATGGGAGTCTTCTGCCCAATTGAACCGATTAAGGGCGGGAATCCATCAAACAGGGTGAATTGACCGTCGCAACGACTGAAGAGGTCAGGGAATATGTCAGTACGGATGGCTTTGGCAAAATTGTGCGCGTGCACATGTGGCGGTGCCCTGATCGGCGGCGGCGCGGTGCAGGTTGCTGACCAACCGCCCGCACAAGTCAAGGTACACAAGGCCAAGAAAAAGGTGAAGGCGCGCAAGATCGCCCGCCACGCGCCCGTCCGTAAGGTCAAGCGCGTCCGCAAGGTCGTGCGCACCACGACAACAACCTGCGTACCGCAACCCGTTGCAATCGCTCAGGGCATGCCGATGCCCATTCCCTATGCTCCGCTTCCCCCGATGGGTGATGTCGGCAGCAGCGGTGGCGGTGTTCCAGTTGTGATTGGCGGTGGTTTTGGTGGTGGCTTTGGCGGCGGCTTCTTCGGCGGCTTTTCTGGCGGCGGTGGCGGCAGCAGCGGTGGCACCGTGGTTGTTTCGTCCACCTCGACCGGTTCGACCAGCACATCGTCGGGCGGTTCGGGCGGCTCGAGCACCTCAACTGGCGGATCCAGCACATCCAGCACTTCGGGCGGCGTTTCGACCTCAACGGGCGGCGTCAGCACATCGACCTCAACGGGCGGCGTCTCGACATCGACTGGTGGTGTCAGCACTTCGACCGGCGGCGTGAGCACCTCGAGCGGTAACGTATCGACCTCGTCGGGCAACAATAGCACAAGTTCTTCGAGTTCTTCGTCGTCGAGCAGTTCATCCTCTTCCAGTTCGTCATCTTCGTCGAGCTCGTCTTCAGGCGGCGGCAGCACGGGAGGCAAGCCGGGCGGTAGCAGCGGCGGCCATCATGGCAGCAGCGGTGGCCATTCCAGCAATGGTGGATCGAGCGGCTCATCGGGCAGCAGTGGATCCTCGGGCTCGTCAGGTAGCAGCGGGTCGTCCGGCTCGAGCGGCTCCTCCTCGTCGTCGGGCAGTTCGTCATCCTCCAGCTCTTCGAGCAGCTCGTCAGGCGGTTCGTCCAGCTTTGGCGGCAGCACCAGCACTGGATCGACGGGTTCGAGTGGATCGTCGTCGAGCAGCAGCTCTTCCAGCTCTTCGTCCAGCTCCAGTTCTTCGTCATCGAGCGGCGGCAGCTCGAGCAGCACCGGTGGCACGGACGTTCCGGCCCCGCCGATGGTCCTTCTCTTTGGCGCAGCAGCGGCCGGCCTTTTTGCTCGCCGCCGTAATGCGAAGAAGAAGCTGTCGAAAGCTGCCTGATTTTCGTCACAGGGGAATGTTGAGGGGGGCGGCTTTCGGGCCGCCCTTTTCGTTTATGATGCTTGCGCCCGCGCGCGCTGCTCGGCATAGGCCTTGGCCATGCACGACCTGAAATATATCCGCGAATATCCTGCCGCCTTCGACGCCGCGCTTGCACGGCGTGGTGCCGCAGCTGTGTCTGCCGAAATCCTTGCCCTTGACGAACGCCGCCGTTCGGTGCTGACCGAGCTGCAGGAAGGGCAATCGCGCCGCAACGAAGCATCGAAGGCCATCGGCGCCGCGATGGGCAAGGGGGACGCCGCAACCGCCGACGCGCTGAAGGCGGAGGTCGGCGTGCTCAAGGAAAAGCTGCCGCAACTGGAGGAACAGGAGCGTGCGGTTTCCGGCGAATTGGACGCGCTGCTCGCTTCGATCCCCAACCTGCCGTTCGATGAAGTGCCGCAAGGTGCTGACGAGAATGACAATGTCGAAGTCAGCCGCTGGGGCACGCCACGCACCTTCGATTTTGAAGCCAAGGACCATAGCGAGATCGGCCCTCCACTGGGGCTGGATTTCGAAACCGGTGTCGCGATTTCCGGTGCGCGTTTCACCTTCATGCGCGGGCAGATGGCGCGGCTGAATCGCGCGCTTGGCCAATATATGCTCGACCATCAGACGGGCACCAACGGCTATAGCGAATGTGCGACGCCGTATCTGGTGCGGACGGAGTCGCTTTTCGGAACCGGTCAGCTACCCAAATTCGCCGAGGATAACTTCCAGACCACCGATGGCCGTTGGCTGATCCCTACTGCCGAAGTGTCGCTGACCAACAGCGTGCGCGAGCAGATCCTCGACGAAGCCGCGCTGCCGATCCGCATGACCGCACTGACACCTTGTTTCCGCTCCGAGGCAGGGGCTGCGGGCAAAGATACCAAGGGCTTGATCCGCCAACACCAGTTTGAAAAGGTCGAGCTGGTCTCGATCACGCGCCCCGAAGACAGCGTTGCCGAGCATGAGCGGATGACCGCGGCGGCGGAAAGCGTATTGCAGGCGTTGAACCTGCCCTATCGCAAGCTGCTGCTCTGCACCGGCGACATGGGCTTTGGAGCACGCAAGACCTATGATCTGGAGGTCTGGCTGCCGGGGCAGGGGCTGTATCGCGAGATTTCGAGCTGTTCCAACTGCGGTGATTTCCAGGCGCGGCGCATGAACGCGCGCTATCGTCCGGCGGAAGGCAAAGGTACAGCCTTTGTCCATACGCTCAACGGATCGGGGCTGGCAGTAGGCCGCACGCTCGTTGCCGTGGTTGAAAACTACCAGAATGCCGATGGAAGTGTGTCGGTTCCCGATGTGCTGAAGCCCTATATGGGCGGACTTAATAAGTTGGAGCCGATGAACTGATGCGCATACTTCTCACCAATGACGACGGC
The DNA here is from genome assembly GCF_035329025.1 of Sphingorhabdus sp. Lineage (GTDB taxonomy): Bacteria > Pseudomonadota > Alphaproteobacteria > Sphingomonadales > Sphingomonadaceae > Sphingorhabdus_B. The sequence continues at coordinate 98,583 of NZ_DAOLHN010000002.1, forward strand.
GTGAACGCCCCCGGCCTCAAGGTCCTCGAAAAGATCGCACGCGAATTCAGCGACGATATCTGGATTGTCGCCCCCGCAGAGGAGAATTCGGGTGCGGGCCACTCGCTCACGCTGACCCGCCCGGTGCGTATACGCCAGCATGGCCATCAGCATTTCTCGGTGACTGGCACACCCACCGATTCGGTGATGATGGCGCTGGGTGTGATCATGAAAGATGCGAAACCCGACGTCGTTCTGTCGGGCGTCAATCGCGGTGCCAATCTGGGTGATGACATCACCTATTCGGGTACTGTTTCCGCCGCGATGGAAGGCGCATTGGCTGGCGTTCGCGCGATCGCGATGAGCCAGGTCTATGGCAAGGAAGGCATGGGCGATGCCGTGCCCTTTTCTGCTGCGGAGGCGTGGGGCGCGAAAGTGCTCGCGCCGCTGCTCGAAACCCCGTTCGTACCTCGCACACTGGTCAATGTGAATTTCCCGGCGGTTGCACCCGATGCGGTCAAGGGCATTCAGGTGGTGCGGCAGGGCTTCCACGATTACAGCCGTGGTTCGATCGTCAAGGGCACCGATCCGCGCGGTTACGACTATTACTGGTTCGGCCTGCACGGGGTCGAGCATACCTCAGGCCATGATACCGACCTTGAAGTCGTCGATGACGGCTTCATTTCGGTCACACCGCTGCAACTCGATCTGACCCATCGTGAATCGCTGCAGGTGCTGCGCACCGCTTATTCCTGAACGGCGCTATTTCCAGAATTCGATTGTCAGCCGGAACGGCCCCGACACTTCCAGATGGTGCGGGGTCGTTGGCGTAACCAACTGGATATTGCCTGTAACGAGCCTGTGGCGCTTATCGGTGCGGCCATCGTCCCAGACGAAGTCTACCGAGCCCTCCAGTAGTTCGAGTTTTCCCCACACGTCCTCTTTCAGCCGATGCTCCGCGCGCAGGCCTGAAGGAAGTGTCGCCGCATCGAACGGCCCGATTTTGCGATAGGGCGTGGCCGATGCAGGCAAGACGGCCGGATTACTCACAAACCCACCGCCCTTGCGATCACCGCAATCGAAATGCCGAACAGCGCAATACAAAGCGGTACGGCCAATATCTGTCCTGCTACTGCGCTGCGGCTCATCGGGCCGGTCCAGGTTTCGAGCACGCCAATGCCATGTTCGAAGTGCGATTTTTTCCGGGGCGGATTCAGGCCGAACAACACAGCGGCTGTCCCGAAAAACATGAATGTATAGGCAGCGCTTATGGCCAGCATGAACAGGCCCGAAAGTTCGGTGCCAATGGCCGCGAGCAGGCCGACGAAGAACAACGCGTAGCATGCCCACATGACGTGCCATACCGAGTTAGGGATCTGCAGGTCGGTTGCCTCTGGCAGAACAGGGATGTCAGGAATAATCCGAACGGGGCGTGCAGTATCAATCGGGACGGGCTTTTGTTCGATAAGGGCTGCGCTCTGCGATTCATCAAGCATGTTGAACATCCTTCATTCTGGAGGCGAGGTGGCCATCGCGATGGATGCGAATCCCGGTCAGTAGGCTATCGGCAATCATGTGTGCGCGACCGAGTATCAGATCCCGGGCGGCCTCAGATGGCGCAGTATCCGCAAGGGTTTGTTTGAAAAGGGCGAGCCAGTGATTGAACTCGATGGCCTCGATCTGCGGGATTGCCACATGTTTCAGCATCGGATTGCCCGAAAAACTACCGCTGTTGTGCAAGACCGACCGCCAAAATTGCTTCATTCGCTCAAGATGCTCGGGCCAAGCCTTGATCCGGCTGTTGAAGATCGGCCCCAGCATCGCATCGCTGCGGATTTGTGCATAAAAGCTTTCGACCATCAGGCCGATATAGGCCTCGTCAATGCCGACAGCCTCGGCAGCTGCTTTCTTGGCCTGGCGCGCGGAGGCGGAATATGGATGCGTTGTCATGATACGACTCATTAAGTGGTATTTGAAATGCATCTATAAGCGCGTTGCGCCTAAAAGCAACATTTGATATACAACTTTAATGCGATTGAACCTGCACACCGATTATGCGCTGCGCATACTGATGTATCTGGCGACCAAATCCGATCAGGCGCCGGTCGATGAAATCGCAGGGGCCTACGGCATTTCGCGCAACCACCTGATGAAGGTGGCACGCAGTCTGGTGGAATTGCAATTGATAGAGGCCCGGCGCGGGCGTAGCGGTGGCTTCGCGCTTGCCGTGGCCCCCGAAGCGATCAATGTCGGTTTTGTCGTGCGCAAGCTGGAAAGTCTCGAGAGTTTCGTCGAATGTTTCGATCGCGGGTCAAACAGTTGTCCGGTTGCTGGCGCTTGCGGGCTGCAGGGCGCGCTGAACGGAGCGCTGGCGGCGTTTCTCGACAAGCTTGACGAATATATGCTTTCGGATCTGCTACCCGATCGAAACCGATTCCTGAGGCAGTTGAAGGCTTTCGATCAGGCCCCTAACAGCCCGAAAACTAGCCCCATCGCGGCGTAAAAGGCGATCCAGTATCCGGCATCGATGGCGAACAGCTTGCCAGATTTGCGCCCGTACAGGTAATTGGTGCCGATAGCGGGGGCGACGAAACCGATCGCAATCCCGGTGGAGATCATCATCGTCCGGTAAAAATCGGTATCGAAATGCGAGAGCAAATGGCCGAGGAAAACCGCCGACAAGATGCTGAACAGGAAGGTGATCCCGAAAATCTTGGCCATATTGCCCGATTTGATTTCATCGTCCGATAGCCCGATTTCGCGTTGCCACGCTTTGCCAAACAACGGACCGTACCAAAGCCCGCCGACCATGAAGCCAGATGCCGCCGCCACCAGTATCGCCAGAAGATTTGCGTTTGCCATGTCTGTTTCCTCCCGGCTCCATCATGCGCGTGAACGCACTTCGTGACAAGTGCGCGCAAAACGCCTATGCGCGCCGCCATCATGGCAACGAAAATTCAAGAAGCGCCCAAGGTGGGCATGGTGTCGCTTGGCTGCCCCAAGGCGCTGGTCGATAGCGAACGTATCCTTACCAAGCTGCGCGCAGACGGCTATGCAATGTCGCCCGATTATGAGGGCGCGGACGTCGTTCTGGTCAACACTTGTGGTTTCCTCGACAGTGCCAAGGAGGAAAGCCTTGAGGCTATTGGCGAGGCGATTGCCGAAAATGGCCGGGTGATCGTTACCGGCTGCATGGGCAATGAAGCCGAGCTGATCCGCGCGCGCTTCCCCGAAGTATTGGCCGTCACCGGCGCGCATCAATATGAACATGTCGTCGCTGCGGTGCACGAAGCGGCCCCGCCTGCGCGCGGCGCCTTTGTCGATCTGGTTCCCGAAGGCGGGCTGAAACTGACACCACGCCATTACAGCTATCTGAAGATATCCGAAGGCTGCAACCACAGCTGCGCCTTCTGCATCATCCCGTCCTTGCGCGGGAAACTGGCCAGCCGCCGGATTGATGCGGTACTGCGCGAAGCAGAGAAACTGGTGTCGGCGGGCACAAAGGAACTGCTGGCTATCAGCCAGGATACGTCGGCCTATGGCGTCGATACCCGCCACGAACCGCGCGAATGGAAAGGGCGGCAGGTGCGCGCGCACATGACCGATCTTGCGCGCGAACTGGGGCACTTGCGGACATCGGAGGGCAAAGCGCCTTGGGTGCGGTTGCACTATGTCTATCCCTATCCGCATGTGGATGATGTCATCCCGTTGATGGCTGAAGGGCTGCTAACGCCTTATCTCGATATCCCGTTCCAGCATGCTGCGCCTTCGGTACTCAAATCGATGAAGCGGCCTGCCAATGAGGCCAAGGTGCTTGAACGCATTCGCAACTGGCGCAGCATCGCGCCCGATATCGCGATCCGTTCCAGCTTTGTTGTTGGCTTTCCCGGTGAAACCGAGGCGGATTTCCAATATCTGCTCGACTGGCTCGATGAGGCGCAGCTGGACCGTGTCGGCGCGTTCCGGTTTGAACCCGTCGAAGGGGCTGCCGCCAATGCGTTGCCCAATCCAGTGCCCGAAGAGGTCAAGGAAGAGCGCTATCAACGCATCATGGAGAAAACCGCCGCGATCAGCGCTGCAAAACTCGCCGCGAAGGTCGGCCGAACGCTGCCCGTGATTATCGACGAGGTCGGGGAATCGGACGAAGAAGGCAGCATCGGTGCCACCGCGCGCAGCCAAGCCGATGCCCCGGAAATCGACGGCAATGTGTTCCTGCGGGATGTGCCAGAAACGCTTAAATCGGGCGATATCGTTGACGTTGCGATAGAAGATGCTGACGAGCATGACTTGTTCGGTGTGATTGCCCAAGGCTGATGTAAACGGGTTGCAATCTGCAACCATGTAAGTAAGTTTCCTTTTAAGCGCACGCTTAAATAGCGCAGAGGAGACGCATATGGCCGGGAAGCAGCATGGTGGCGAATTTGATGTCCTGATTGTCGGGGCAGGGCTGTCGGGTATTGCCGCCGCCGCGCATTTGACGATGCAGTGCCCCGGTAAAAGCTATGCCATTGTCGAGCAGCGCGCCGATATGGGCGGGACTTGGGACCTGTTCCGTTACCCCGGTATCCGTTCGGATTCGGACATGCATACGCTCGGCTATCGTTTCAAACCCTGGACCGAGGCGAAGGCAATCGCCGACGGCCCGTCGATCCACAAATATGTCCATGAAACTGCCGAGGAATATGGCATTACACCGCATATCCGCTTTCGCCACCGGGTGCTCGGTGCCGACTGGTCGACTGAAAAAGCCTGCTGGACGGTAACCGCGCGCCGCGAAGAGGATGGCGCGGAGGTGCAGTTCACCGCCAACTTCCTGTTCATGTGCGCAGGCTATTATGATTATGACCAAGGCTATCGCCCCGAATTCCCGCAAGAGGCCAGCTATACCGGAAAGATCATTCACCCACAGCATTGGCCCGAAGACCTGAATTATGCAGGCAAGAAGGTTGTAGTGATTGGCTCCGGCGCAACCGCCGTGACCATCGTGCCGGTGATGGCAGAGACCGCCGAGAAGGTTTACATGCTGCAGCGCACGCCGACCTATATGGTCTCCCGTCCGGCAAAGGATTGGCTGGCCAATATGATGCGCGCGATCCTGCCCGAGATGACGGCGTACAAGATCACCCGTTGGCGCAACATCGCGATGCAGCGTTTTGCCTATAATATGGCGCGTAACAAGCCGGAGAAGATGAGCAAGCGGCTGCTGGAAATGGCGCGCAAGATGCTGCCTGCCGATTATCCGAATTTCGAAAAAGACTTCACACCGCCTTACACCCCTTGGGAACAGCGGCTGTGTCTTGTGCCCGATGCCGATATGTTCAACGCTATCTCCAGCGGAAAGGCGGAGATTGTGACCGATCATATCGACCATTTCACCCCGACCGGCATCAAGCTGAAATCAGGGCGCGAGTTGGAGGCGGATATCATCGTCACAGCTACGGGCCTCAATCTGGTGATGATGGGCAAGACCAATCTCAGCATTGATGGTAAGGCGACCGCGCCGCATGAGCATGTCAGCTATAAAGGCATGATGTTCAACGATATCCCGAACATGGCGAGCGTGTTTGGCTATGTGAATGCCAGCTGGACTCTGAAGACCGATATTGTTGCCGATTATGTCTGCCGCCTGCTGAAAACGATGGATGCAAAGGGTGTGCAGATTGCCAACCCGCATCTGGCCGACGCCGATATGCCGCGCCTGCCGTGGGTTGATGATTTCTCCTCGGGCTATTTCGCGCGCTCGTTCGACAAGCTGCCCAAAAATGGCGACCGCCACCCATGGCGGGTATTGCAGGATTACAAGGCGGAGAAAAAGATCCTGACTGAAGAACCGATTGACGATGGCATCATGCAATTTTCGAAGGCCGGCGAGATGGTGAAACCGTTGGAAGCGACTGCAGAGCCGATGCTGGAGGCGGCGGAGTAACAACTTCACGCTCGCAAAATCGACCGTAGTGCTGAGCTTGTCGAAGCACGACCTTCAGAATAGTGTAAACCTTGAGGCGCCCTTCGACAGGCTCAGGGCTACGGTTTTCTCTAATGACCTTCGTTCTCGGATTCCCGCGTCGTAACCGCCGCCACCCGTCTTTCGGCGACCGGCTCGGGTGCGACGACATGCGGTTTGCGGCGGACGATCCACAGGATGATGCCGATGGCGAGCAGTCCGATCACAAAAATGGCACCAGCGAGTGCGGCGAAGACGCCGTACATTGGCCTCAGATCGGGGGTGTAGGATTTGGCAACCGGCATCTCGTTGCTGATCTTCCAGTAATCGACCTCATAGGGCTCGTTGCGCAGCTGGAACAGGCGCACTTCCGCAGTCGTCCACTTGCCGTTATCTTTGGCGGCATAGGTGACGGTGACTTCCGAATCCTCTGGGCCTTGCATGCCTTCGGGCTTGTAGGAGATAAATCGCGGTGTCAGTTTAGGTGCCGCCTGTAATTCTTTAGATTCTTTTGAAAATCGGGCTTCGAGTTCATCCAGGGCGGTCGGTGCGACATGGCGCGCTGCCGCTGCCTTCTCGCCCTTTTGCAGCGCCGCCACAAAAGCGTCAGACGTAGCTCCGATGTCTCTCGGTAATTCGACAGTTGCAGGTTCATTCCACGAACAGGCAGCGAGCAGGAACAGGAACAATAAGGGCAATCGCTTCAGAAAATCCGCGCGAAGGTCCATTTGCTTCTCCCCCTGTTGAATCGATGTCGCTATCAAGGCTGGATGACCGACTATAGCAATTTGATCCAGCCCGATAGCGGGCAAGCCGCAACCGAGATAGAAATCGTTTCGAAAGAGGGTTTTGCCGAGTGGTTCGCGGCCCAACCCGGCCCCGTCCGCGCCGCCGCCACCGCGCAAAAGTTTGACGGAAATGCCGGAGATTTCGCGATCCTGCACATCCCGGGTAGTGACGATTGGAAGGCCGCACTGGTGGTCGCCGATGCCACCAAGCTCGAACATTGGTCGCTGTCCAAGGCGTCAGAAGTTTTGCCTGAAGGCACATATCGGTTGAAAGGTGCGGAAACCGGCGATGCCTTGCTGGGCTGGCTGCTCGGCCAATATCGCTTTGACGTTTATCGCAGCGAACCCAAGCTGAAAGGACCGCGCGTCCTGCTCACCAGCGAGCCGGGGCGGATCGAAAATGCCGTGCGCCAGGCAGAGGCGACTGATCTGGTGCGCACGCTCGTCAACCGCCCCGCAGGTGATCTGGGCCCTGACCAGTTGGAGGCCGAGGCACAGCGGCTGGCAAAGGCGCATAAGGGCAAGCTGCATGTTACCAAGGGGCATGATCTCGAAACCGGCTATCCATTGATCCATGCGGTCGGCAAGGCAGCGTCGCGCGATTATGCGCCGCGGTTGATCGAACTTGAATGGGGCGACGAACGCCATCCGCGTATCGCCATCGTCGGCAAGGGCGTGGTGTTCGATTCGGGCGGGCTTTCGATGAAAAGCGCGGTCGGCATGCGGTTGATGAAGAAAGATATGGGCGGTGCCGCCCATGCGTTGGCGCTCGCCGAGCTGATCATGAAGGCGCATCTACCGGTGCGGTTGCATTTGCTGGTCGCGGCGGTCGAAAATTGCGTAGCAGGCGGCGCATTGCGCCCGGGAGACATTGTGAAGAGCCGTGCGGGTATCCATGTCGAAATCGACAATACCGATGCCGAAGGGCGGCTGATTTTGGCCGATACTTTGGCCAAGGCGGTGGAAGACAAGGCAGGCCTGATCGTCAATTTTGCAACGCTGACCGGAGCTGCCCGCGTTGCACTTGGCCCTGATTTGCCAGCGCTTTTCGCCAATGACGATGAACTGGCTGACGGCCTGCTCGATGCGGGCAAGGCGGTGGCCGACCCGTTATGGCGGATGCCGCTGTGGAAGCCCTATATCGATATGCTCGATAGCGACATTGCCGATACCGCCAATGCGGGCGGCGGTTTTGCAGGCGCGATTACCGCGGCACTGTTCATGCAGAAATTCGTGCCCGATGAAGTTCGCTGGGCGCATCTCGATACCTTCGCATGGCGCCCGACCGCAAAGCCGGGGCGGCCCAAGGGCGGAGAGGCGCTGGGGCTTCGGGCGGTTTATCGCTACTTGTCGCAGGCCTATCCGGTCCGCTAAGGACTAAATTCGAATATCTCGTCATTCCCGCGAAGGCGGGAATCCATCACCTGACTTGGAAGTTTCAACAGCCGGTGATGGACCCCCGCCTTCGCGGGGGTGACGATAACAGGGTAAGGGTTAGAATTGGCAAAGCAGCCACCCAAACAACGCGCGACCTATCGCCTCAGCGGGCATAGCATCGAAGGCGACAAGCGCACGACGCCGATCCGCGGCGATCTGGCGGACATCAAGCTCGCCGGTAAGCTGTTCGCGCCGCACTATGCGGTGCCGATGCTGCGCACCGGGATTGCGCCTGTCACCGAAATCCATGCCGAGCCGCATCTCTCCTCAATGCCCGTCAGCGCGTTGATGCATGGGGAGGAATTTGCCGTGCTCGATGTCGCGGGCGAATGGGCCTGGGGCTATTGCCTGCACGACGATTATCTGGGTTATCTGCGCTTTGCCGATCTGGGGGACGATTTCACTGCAACCCATGTGGTCAGCGCACCTGCCACCTTGCTGGTGGCAACGCCCTCGATCAAGGCTCCGGTGCTGGCCCGCTATCCGATGGGCGCGCAGATCGTCTGCGGTGAAGCCAGCGAATGTGGCAAGTTTCTGGCTTGCGAAGGCGGCTGGATTCCGCGCGTGCATTTGTCCGAACCCGGCAAGGTCGAGGGATCGCCGGCCGATCTGGCAGAAAAGCTGGTCGGCGTGCCCTATAGCTGGGGCGGGCGCAGCGGCGATGCGCTCGATTGTTCGGGGCTGGTGCAGCTGGTCTTTGGACTCAAGGGCATCAAGGCGCCTCGCGATGCCGATATGCAGCAGTCGGGTTTTGGCGAAGCACTGGGCGCGGACGAAAAGCTGCAGCGCGGCGACCTTGTCTTCTTCCCCGGCCATGTCGGTATCATGGCGGACGAGAGCAACCTGATCCACGCTAATGGCGCGGCGATGGCGGTTTCGGTGGAGCCCTTGGCTGACGCGACGGCGCGGTTCGCCGAACATGATGAGCCGGTGCTGGCGCGGAAGAGGGTGGCGTTGTGATTGCCCCCTCGGTTTTCTGCCCCTCTCCCCTTGCGGGAGAGGAAAGACTTGGCTTGGCAACTTGTTGCCTAGCAAATCTTTGAGAGGGGGCGGCCGCCACAAGCCCTCTCC
>NZ_DAOLHN010000003.1:0-94962 GCF_035329025.1 Sphingorhabdus sp.
GTGCAAAAGCCGCTCGCCATCGTCGTCATCGGCGGGCTGATTACCTCGACGATCCTGACCCTCTTCGTGCTGCCCGCGATCAGCCAATTGCTGCTCAAGGGCCAGCACAAGCACCACGAGACAGGCGAATATGATGACGTTGACAAGTTCGGCGGTGAACTACCGGCATAGGAAGGATTGAACGATGGGCGCAGAACACGATCATGGTGGCGGTGGTCACGCCGGGCATAACCACGGCGCGGGGGCCAGCACAAAGCGGCTTGCCATCGCGCTTGGGCTGACCACGACGTTTCTCGTCGCGGAACTGGTCGGCGCGTTCGTGTTCGGCAGCCTCGCGCTGCTGTCCGACGCCGCGCACATGTTCACCGACAGCGCCGTGCTCGCGATTGCGTTGGCAGCAGTCAAAATCGGCCAGCGCCCGCCCGACGACCAGCGCACCTTTGGCTACCGCCGCTTTGAAATCCTTGCCGCTGCGTTCAACGCCATCCTGCTGTTCGTGGTCGCGGGTTATGTGCTGATCGAGGGCATTGGCAGGTTCTTCGAACCGAGGCCGGTTGAGTCGGTGGGGATGCTGATCGTCGCCAGCGTCGGCTTGATCGTGAATCTGATCTCGATGCGCATCCTTGCTGGCGGCAAGGAAGACAGCCTCAACGTCAAAGGGGCCTATCTCGAAGTTTGGGCCGACATGCTCGGCTCGCTGGGCGTGATTGCGGCTGCCATCGCGATCTATTTCACCAAACTCGACTGGATCGACCCGGTGGTCGCCATCGCCATTGGCCTGTGGGTGCTGCCGCGCACATGGAAGCTTTTGAGCGATACCACCCATATTTTGCTCCAAGGCGTGCCGCGCGGCTTCGACTTGAAGGCGATCCGCGGCGCGATGGGCGAAGTGGCGGGCGTAACCGGCGTTCACGACCTCCATCTATGGTCGGTCGCGGGCGACGATGCCAGCCTGACCGCGCATGTCGCGGTGGCCGAAGGTCGCGACGCCGAGGCCGTCCGCAAGGCACTAACCGAAATGCTCGAAGCCCGCTTCGCTATCCACCATGCGACGATCCAGACCGAAAGCGAGCCGTGCGGCGATGCGGAGAGTTTGCACGCCTGATTGATGGCAGTCAGTACGACCGGCTCCGATGCGTCTCGCAAATCAGAACTAGCGCCCCAAAATCCTCACGTTCGCCAAGGTGTGCGGCAATCGTGCGGACGCACTCGATGGGCAAGCCATTCTCATGCGCGACCTGACGCAGATAGTCGTCCCGGCACTCCGCCCAGCAAGCCCGATACATCAAAAGCAAATCGGTCATTGTCCCTTCCTTCCAGCTGAAAGCCGCTTGCCAGCGACATCCGGCTCTGCCTTCCGGCGAGGACGGGAGGGGGAGGGAAAACGGGAATCGACGCCCTGGCGGGGCAGCGGGCGCGCAGCGACCGCCACACGGGGGCGTCTATTCCGGTTTGGGAACGAGAGGGCAAAGCCCTTGGCATTCCCTCAAATCGGGAAAACGGAGGCGGTTAGCCTCCCCCCAGCCGCAACGCGGCGCAGGAACGGCACCCTTGTGGGCGGCGCGACGCCGCCGGATGGTGTGCGCGCGGGCCTGTGCGCCAGCGCCCATCCGGCAAGGAGAGAGGCAAGAGTGCCAGCGGGTCAGCGCAAAAATGCCGCGCCCTCAGGAGCGCCAAAGGCGCGGGACAGAGCGCGTCCTTGAACCTTCCCGCTCACTATCCCTGCTCCCGATCGCAACCCGAGTGGGCCGGGACTACCGGCCCGGTCCGCGCCAGCGGATAGAGCGGGTCGCCCAAAGGGCAGCGCAACAGGTGTCGCTACTTTGATCTGTCACGGAGCTAGAGGTCGCGCGCGAATTACAAGCGAATCGGCATGTGGCGGTCGCATCGCAGAAACCGCCGACTCAGACGTTAAATCCGGCCACACCCGGCGCAAATTTGCGTCGAAAGCATCGGCGGATGCGATCAGCCTTGGGAATCCGCTTCCGACAGTCGAAATTCTTTCCGCCGCGCCTTGCCCAACCTTGTCCCTCCAATGCCCGCCGCTGCCGTCTCTAGCCGTCCGCAAGCCGTCATTGCGCGATGCAACTCTTTGCGCGCCTGCGCTTGCATTCGTCGGAAACGCCCTTGCGCGGTCAATTGCTTCGGCCAATCTTCATCTCATGGGGAGCCAATGACTGTCACCGAATGAAAGAGCGTCCCATGTCAAACTCCGAAAAGATTATCCGCCTCAAGACCGTTCTGGCCCGAACCGGCCTCTCCCGCTCGACGATGTATCGCAAGATCAAGGAAGGCACTTTCCCGTGTCAGGTGCGGATCAGCATCCACGGCGCGGGCTGGCGGGAATCGGCCATCAATTGCTGGATCGACGATCCGGTCGGCTATCGCAACGAAAGTGCAAGGCTGTGAGCGAGCCGATCTGCGTCAGGATCAACGACGCCGCCCGCATGATCGGCGTTGGCCGCACCAAGCTCTATGAGTTGATTGCGGCCAACGAGGTCGAGACAGTGAAGCTCGGAAAATCGACGCGCGTCACCACCGCCAGCTTGCGCGAGCTCATCAAGCGGCAGCGGGTAGCGGAATAGCGGTGTCGTCCAGATACAGCGCCCATAGCGCCATCAACTTGCGCCGTTTCTCGAAAAAGTCCGTCCGTCGGTAGGCTGCTTCAACTTTGTTGGGCAGCTTATGCGCCAGCGCCTTATCGGCGACCTCCTTGGGAAAGTCGGTCATCTCCGCCGCCCAATCGGTGAAGGCGGAGCGGAAGCCGTGGACGGTAACGCCCGCGATGCCGTCGTCGCGCAATAGCTTGGTCATCGTCATATCGCTGATCGGTGTTTCGCCATTGTTGCTGAATACCAATCCGGTGTCGCTCGTGCGCGCATGCCAGCGCCCTCGCAGCAAGGCGACTGCGGGCGCTGACAGCGGCACGATATGGGTCTCGCGCGCCTTCATGCGCTCGCCGGGGATGGTCCAGACGCCTTTATCCAAATCGAACTCCGTCCAGACCGCAAAACGCGTCTCGTTCGAGCGGACGGCGTTGTAGATGGTGAAGCGCAGTGCATCGCGGCCCGTGGTCGGCGCTGCGGCTGCCAGCTTCGCCACGAGCGCCGGAACCTCCGAATAAGGCATGGCGGCAAGATGCCCCGCCTTCTCAAGCTGTCGGGGAAGCCCTTTGCGCACGGAACGCAACGAAACCTCATCCGGCAGCCACCCCTTGATATGTGCGAAGTCCAGCACAGCGCCGATGCGCTGTAGGATGCGCCGCGCAGTGTCAGGAACTTCAAGCCAGATGGGCGTAAGCACCTCAACGACCGCAACGCTGTCCACGGCATTCACGGCGCGCGCCCCAATGATCGGGAAGACATGGTTCTCGAAGCTGGAAATCCAACTGGTCTGCCGCCGGTTCTTCCAACCTGCTTTCAAAGAGTCGTAGCATTCGCGCGCCACCGCCTCGAAGCTCGGGATGACTTTGCGCGCCATCCGCCGTTCGGCAACAGGATCGCAACCCTCACGCACCTGCCGCCGCAAGGCCGCAGCCGCATTGCGCGCATCGGCAAGCGAAACCTCGGTTGCCGAACCCAAGCCATAGTCGCGTCGCTTGCCAGATTGCTGCATCCGCAGCACCCAAGTCCGCGCCCCGCTATCCTTGACCACCAAGCAAAGCCCCCGGCCATCGCAATGGCGACCCGGCTTCGCGTTCTTCACTTTCAATATTGTCAGCGCCATCGGTTCGATTCCTGCCTAATGCGTTCCCACATTCGTTCCCACACTTTGATGGGAATTCAGGCAAATCGGGGCGACCGACCGCGAACACTATACAAGTGAAATCCTTGATTTTACAAGGGACTTAGGGACGCCCTGAAACTGCTTGAGATTTAAGTTATACAACCGTAGGGGTCACCATCCATATGCATGGATGGTGTTGCTGGATTGAAACAATCCACATCCCCATTTCGCTTCAAGGCAAAATTTAATGCTCGGTGTCGGCAGCAATCGCGCCTGCTTGCGCCGCTTTCATGCCGCCCTGTTGAACAATCAATTCGGAACGAGACGTCACACCCAATTTACGGAATATGCTGTTGAGGTGGATTTTTACTGTACCCTCAGCCAGATCGCAGCGCGCGGCAATATCCCGGTTGCGAAGGCCCTGACAGACCAGTTCCACAATCTCTGCCTCGCGCTTGGTCAGCAGATCGTTCGAGCGCAGTGTTCGACTTGGCTTGTTTATCGAGAAGCGCAATGCAGGCTCGGTCACATTGGTATCAAACCATTTCCCTCCGGCCAGTACAGTTTCCATAGCTTCGACTATCGTTTCCGGATCGGCGTCTTTCAAGGCGATACCCGAAATACCCAGACGCATTGCTTCGATCGTTTGTTCGGGGTCAACATGCACGGTCAGGAACATGGACGGGACAGTTGGATGATGGCGGCGAATATGGCGTAGGACTTTAAGCCCGCCCCCGCCATGCATCGTCACGTCGAGCATGGCTAGGTCTGGTTCAGTTTCATCTATTTTTTCAATAGCTTCGTCGACAGACAGCGCCGTAGTGATGGAGAAATTGCCACTGCCCTCCACATATTGGCTGAAGCCATGCAGAAAGAAGGGGTGATCGTCTACAATCAGGACATTATGCATTGTCGATCCTCTGCATTGGGATGGTAACGGCGAGAATTGCGCTTTTGTCCAGACCTTCGGCATAGGCAAAACCGTTTACGAGTCGAAGCCGCTGCAGCAACGAAGCTGATTTTAAAGGCATTGATTCTCCACCCCTTTTAGCCCCGCCCCCTGCCGACTTGTCGGCGCGATCGATAATCGCGATCTGTAATGCATTCTGATGTAACGAAAGCCTTACTGTCAACTGTGTGCTGTTGGCATGACGCACAGCGTTGGCAACTGCCTCCCTGACAAGGTGCTCGATGTTGATGGCTGACTCTTTGTCGATGGGAATAGCGGGCTCTTCCGATTCCAGCCGCGCATCGATTTCCCACTGCATCGAAATTGCACGCAGGGCGACATCAAGTGTAGTGACCAGATTGATGCCATGGTCTTCATTTTCGCTGGTTTCGAGAAGGCCGCGCAGCCGGGCCTGTTCCAAAGTCAGTATGTCCGCAATTTTCTGAACCTCGGTTTGTACCGCGTGATCTTTCAGGTCCGGGCGCCGCGCCGTGGTCAACAGGCGCATACGCACGGCAGCCAGTGTTTGCAGAACGCCGTCATGCAAATCACGACGGGCGACGTCGTGCGCGTCGGCGATGAAATGGCGCTCTACCTCGGACACGCTATCCAAAAGAGGAAACAGCTCATCCAGCGCTTCGCAAATTACGCGGGCTTCGTGGACCTTGATCGAATCTATTGTCGCTACTGCGCAAACCAAGACCCCATGTGCTCTTCCGATTTTCACCCATTTGACGATGCAGCGTCCCAAGCCTTCGCGCGCCAGACTAGTGGCAATGCCCTGAGCCAGCTCCGGCAAGTCCTCAACCTTGTGCGAATTGGCGGAAAGCGCGAAAACCTGCTGCGAAACGTTATCCAGAACGATTTCGGATTGCCCCAGCTCATCTCCCAGGCCGATCAGCTTCCGCATTTCGTGTTCGCTCAATTGGACAGCCGTGCCCTGTTCGAACTTTCGAGGCACGGAATGCTGTGAAAATTCGCCAATCATGCAGAATGCACGGTTAGGTCCGAAAAGCGACGCGAGCGCTTCAACCAGACGCTGCAGATCGAATTCCAGCGAACGTTCGAGCCTCAGCATGCGGATCGACACGGCCTGATCCCGGAACTGCCGAATCTGATCCCCCCGCACCGCAGAAAGCGCAATCGCGGCACCGGCGTTGAGGATGGCTATCGCAAAGAGGAACTGGTTCAGAATCGACAAGGAAGGGCTCTCAGATGCGCCGTGCGAAGCACCCAACAGGCCCGCCGCGACGGGAGCCAGAATAAGTGGGGCCACCAGGGTGGCGAGATAATAGGTCGGAAACCCGGAACGAAACAAAAGCTGGCATGAGGTTGCAAGCAAAGCGAGTGCCTGAACCAAAGTCGAGGGCGCTGACAGGACGGCAAGTGCAGCTGCAGCAACATCGACCGCTATCGAAATGCGCAATGCCCGGGTGCTGGCCACTTGCACAACAAGAACCAGCCCAATCGAAATGGCAGCCCATACAAGAATCAGCAGCGCGGCTGGATGAACCAGCGACCCATCCTTGCCGAATTGCGCAGCCATCACCGCAAGCGCCAGCAGCAACCTTGCCAACGAAGGCGCCCATAGAAGGAACCGGAATAGCTGGTTCATAGATCAACGCCCCGTCGCCGTTTTGCCCTGACCAGCATAGCGGGAACCCGACATCAAACGATATATGCATTTTGGACTATATCGTTCGGCATGCCAAATTTAATAAATGGTAAACAGAATCGATATTTCTTGCCGAGATCTCGTCAAACATGCTTACCCTGTTGTTAACGAATCGAAAAACAGGATTCGCGGGGTCGCCAAACTGAACAGCTGAAACTGCCCGAACCAATTGGGAATCGGTGCTTGTGAGGCTGCAACGGGAGGCAGAGTTAAAGATGCAAGACCAATTGGTCCTTTGTTCATTTGAGGCACCGCGATTCGGTGCATCGATACGACTCTATCCGCTAAATTCGACTCTCATTTCCAATCAACCAACCTGCGCTGCACGGGCATTCGCCGTCCGTGGGGCTATTTTGGCAAACTAGGACAACACCATGGACGCCAACACCAGCAACATCACCCCGATCCTTCCAACCGAAGGCATGGACGGTACCGCTGCAGCATCAGTGGCCGCAGCCGCATCGGCCTACGCGCAATTTGCCTTGCAGGCAGCCGCGTTAGTCCCCGGGCAGGACGGCCAGCTTGTTCTCCCCTCGGGTGTGTCACTGGATAATATCCGCGTTGTCGGTCGTGATCTGGTCATCCGCATGCCGGACGGCAGCGAAGTTGTCGTTCCGGATGGTGCAGTGTTTGTTCCGCAGTTTGTTGTCGATGGCGTCGCTGTTCCGCCGGTCAACCTTGCAGCGTTGCTGATTGGCCAGGAGCCTCAACCCGCAGCTGGTCCGCCGCAAAGCTCTGGCGGTAATTTCTCGCAAACACCCGGCGATATCGGTGATCCGTTCGGACTGGGCGATCTCTTGCCCCCGACCGAGCTGGCTTTCCCTGAACCAGAGCAACGCGAACTGGTTCCCGGCCTCATTGATCGCGATCCGGATGTGAACATTCAGGATGGCGGCCCGGCTGGCAAGGATGTCACCGACAATGTGAGCGAAGTCGGCCTGCCCGGTACGCGCCCGAACGGCAACACCGAGTCGCCAGGTTCGTCGACCGGCAATGGATCGGATTCGACCACGGGCACGATCATTGTCACGTCGCCCGATGGCATCGCATCAATCACCATCAATGGTGTTGTTTACACCGGCGCTGGCCAGCAAATTACAACGTCTACCGGCGTACTGACGCTGGGCGCGCTAGAGGGTGGCCAGATCCCTTACACCTATCGCCTTAGCGACAATACGTCGGGTGATTCCACAACTGACGTTTTCACTGTCGTTTTGACCGATCCTGACGGCGATTCTTCAACTGCGCGCCTCACTATCGTCATCACTGATGACGTACCCACGGCCCGCAATGACACCGATAGCGTAGCCGGGGGCACTTATGGTCCCGAAACGGGCAATGTCGTTTCAGGATCGGGCACCACAAGCGGAGCTGCCGGCGCAGACACCCAAGGTGCCGATGGCGCCGCCGTTTCAGGCTTTCGTGCCGGAACGGAAGGTGCTTTCGCGGCAGTTGGCTCCACGATCAACGGCCAATACGGCACGCTGACAATTGGTGCTAACGGCAGCTACACCTACGTCCGCAATACCAACACTCCGGGCGGCGTGAGCGATGTCTTCAGCTATCGCCTGACCGACAGCGACGGCGACACTTCGACCGCCACCTTGACCATCAATATCGGCGATGCGCCCAACCGGATCGTATTTGTTCCGGAAATCGGAGACGGTACGCAGGTACGAGAGCCGCATCTCCCGTCGCGCGAAGGCGAGCCTTCGGGGTCACAGTTTGATGGCAATAGCGAGACCACCAGCGGAACGATCACTTTCAACTCGCCCGATGGCGTTGGCAGCGTAACCGTAGCGGGCGTAACAATTACGCCGGGTTCACTACCTCAGCAGGTAGTTTCAGACGCAACCGGCACACTGGTCATCACCGCTTACAGCTATGATCCGGCGACCGGCAACGGCAGCATTACCTACACCTACACATTGAACGACAACACGCTGAACACTTCGGGCAGCACAGTAACATTCCCGATCGTCGTCACCGATCTCGATGGAGATACTGCCAGCGACGATTTGAACATCAACATCATTGATGATGCTCCGATTGCGCGCGACGACAGTGCTTCACAAGAAGCTGAAAATGCTTCGGTTACTGTCAATGTTTTTGGAAATGACACGCCCGGCGCTGACAGCGTTAATCTTACCTCTGGCGTCGCTGTGGTAGCGGAATCGCTCAGTGGGGCAGGTTCGCTTGCCTATAATGGAGACGGCACTTTCACCTACACGCCGGCACCCGGCGAAGAAGGCACAGTCACCTTCCAATACACCATCACCGACGGTGATGGCGATCCGTCGACCGCGACTGTTACCATCACGCTGCTGAAAGACTCGGAACCGCGCGTCGATGTCAGCGGTGAAAATTTCGTCGATGAAGCCGGCCTTCCCGCGCGCGACGGCGAACCAGCAGGTTCGAACGAACCTGCCGACAGCGAAACCACCAGCGGCACTATCGCTGTTTCAACCGGCGACGATACGCTGCAATCGCTGGTCATCAACGGTGTCAATGTCACTGCAGGTGGCACCGTCACCGGTGCCCATGGCACATTGACTGTCACCGTCTCGGCAGGTGCGTACAGCTATAGCTACACACTGACCGACAATACCGCAGGCGAAGGCACTACAGACAGCTTCAATGTCGTGGTGACTGACAGCGACGGCGACAGTGCCAATGATAATCTGGTTATCGGCATTCACGATGACGTGCCCACCGCAATCAAGGATGCCGACAGCATCGCAGCGGGCGAATATGGCCCGGCTACAGGTAATGTCATCACCGACGCCGAAGGCGATGGCGGCGCTGACACGCCCGGAGCTGACGGCGTAACCGTCACCGCAATCAGTGGCTTTGGCGGTGCAGGTGCGGTTGATGGCACCACCAATGGCCAATATGGCGTCCTGACACTTAACGCCGACGGCAGCTATAGCTACGCCCGGAATCCGGGTACGCCAGGTGGCGTT
This sequence comes from Sphingorhabdus sp., assembly GCF_035329025.1. Lineage (GTDB taxonomy): Bacteria > Pseudomonadota > Alphaproteobacteria > Sphingomonadales > Sphingomonadaceae > Sphingorhabdus_B. Next base: position 9,314 of record NZ_DAOLHN010000003.1, read on the forward strand.
TCGGACGTCTTTTCCTACACCATCACCGATGGCGACGGCGATCCCTCGACCGCGACGCTGACCATCGACATTGGCGACAGCCGGACCACGCTTGACCTTCCAACCGAGGGCGAGGCCGGCACGCAAGTGCAAGAGGCAGGCCTGCCTGCCGGTTCTGATGCTGCAGCTGACAGCGAACTGACGGCTGGAACGATCGCTTACACCGCACCTGATGGCCCGGCGACGGTAACCATTGATGGTGTTGCGGTAACGGCTGTTGGCCAGACTTTTACGGGCAGCTTTGGCACCCTGACCATCACCAGCATCGCTGCTGGCACGATCGGTTATGAATATGAACTCACCACCAACACCTCGGGCGACGCGACTTTTGATGATTTCGCAGTGGTGGTCACCGATCAGGATGGCGACAACACCCCCGGAACACTGGTAATCGATATTGTTGACGATGTGCCGACGGCCCGCGCCGACGCTGACAGCGTCAAGGAAGATGGCCCGACCGTCGCCGACGGCAATGTCATCAGCGGTGCGAATGTGGCGGATGCCAATGCAACCGATGGCGTGGCAGATACACGCGGTGCCGATGGAGCCAGCGTCACTGGCGTTGTCTTTGGGACAGTCGCAGGCCCGGTTGCAGGTAATGTTGGCGGCGATGTCGCCGGCACTTATGGAACCTTGGTTATCGAATCCGACGGTACCTACACCTATAAGCTGAACAATGAAGATCCTCGGATACAAGGCCTCGACGGAGACGATAGCCTAACCGAAACATTCACCTACACGATCACAGATGGCGACGGTGATCCGTCGACCACGACAATCGAGATCAGGATTGACGGTTCGGACGATCGCATCACGATCAACGGCTTGAACGTCGAAGGCCCCGACCTGGTTGTCGACGAAGACGATCTGCCCGTGCGTGGCCTCGAGCCTGCCGGATCGGACACCACTCCGGATTCGCTCACGCAGACGGGCAGCTTCACCGTCAATGGCCTTGACGGTATTGCCTCGATCAAGATCGAAGGTACTGAAACTTTTGTCGGCCAGTCCTTTGCGACTGCATATGGCACCTTCACGATCACCTCAATCTCGGCCCCGGTCGATGGCAACGCGACCGCTATTACCATCGGCTACAGCTATGTACTCACCGACAACACCGCCCATGCCAATGCGGGTGGTCAGAATTTCCTGACCGAATTGTTCGACGTGGCAGTAACCGACACTGACGGATCGACTGATACCGACCAGGTCGAAGTGCGCATTGTTGACGACGTGCCGACCGCCAATCCCGATGGTACCTATTCGGTAGCCGAACAGACGGCGCTGACATTTGATGCGCTTGCCAATGATGTGAAGGGTGCCGATGGCGTCAATCTGTCGACCGGAGTAGTTGTTGCAACTGGTCCTGCCAAAGGCAGCGTGGTCTATAATGCTGACGGCACCTTCACCTATACACCGAATGCAGGTGCTGAAGGCGCGGACAGCTTTACCTACACCATCACCGATTCGGATGGCGACACCTCAACTACAACCGTTACGCTTGACCTGCTGAAGGATTCGATTCCGAACATCCTTCGCATCTCTAATCTGACTGTCGATGAAGACGGCCTGCTGAATGCCAATGTCGATGCAGCGCCGCTGCAAGCGAGCCCGAGCGAAACAGATTCGACCGAAAGCGCGACCGCCTCTGGTACGGCCGTGGTCAATTTTGGTGCCGACGTTCCTGCGAACCTTCTTGCATCGATCAAGCTGGTGGATACCGGCGCGCTTGATGGCCAGCTGAAAACGCTCGACGGCGTCGACGTTGTATTCGCGCTTGAAAGTGGTGCGCTTGTCGGACGCAGTGGCGGTGCCGAAGTCATCCGGATTGAAGTTTCCGGCGCTGTGCTTGGCCCCAATCCGGGCGATGTGACATACAGCTATTCGACCACGCTTTCGCAACCCGTCAAGCATGTCGCGAGCGGCAGCGAAGATTCGGTCGCTTTGAACGGCGTTACTTTCGAGGTTACCGACAGCGAAACCGACACCGCCACCGGATCGTTCAACGTAACAGTGGTCGACGATGTCCCCTCGCTGGATGTCACCAAGGGTGAAGATGCTGGCGTATCGCTGGTTACGCAGGATGCGGAAACCGATGGTGTTCCGACGGCGGAAGATGTGGCGACCAGTGCTGCCAATTTTGGCGGTGTGTTTGGCCTGACCTCGACCGCTGGTGCCGATGGTGCGGTTGCACCATCGCTGGCCTACACGCTGAATACGGCGGGTGGTGCATCGGGCCTCACGAGCCATGGCGTGGCGATCAACCTGTTCAAGATTGGCAATGTCATTGTCGGCTCGACCTCTGCGACAGCACCTGCCAGCGCAACAGCTGCATCGGTGGTCTTCTCGGTTGCTGTCAGCGGTACCGGTGTGGTGACGCTGACCCAGTATAGCCAGATCGACCATGCGCTTCCGGGTGAAGCCAATGGTCCTTATGACGACCAGTTTGCAACATTGCTCGACAGCGCGATCACACTGACCGCGTCGTCGACCATCACCGATGGTGATGGCGATACCGCCAGCGACAGCGAGACAGTGAATATCGGTGCGAACATAAGCTTTGCCGATGACGGCCCGGTTCTGACCAACGCCTCGGGCAACAGCTCGGTTACATTGGATGAAACCACAGCCGGTTCGCCGGCAGGCTTTGGCGTTGCAGGCATCAGCCAGACATCGGCTGCAGCCATCGTGACAGCTACCGCCGCCTTTGGAGCAGACGGTGCCGCAGCGGCCAATGCAACCACTTACGCCTTGTCAATCGTTGGTGGCGGCGTCACCACGCTGCAGACCGCAATAGGCAATCATGCGATCAGCCTGTCGCTCTCGCCCGACGGCAAGACCGTTACCGGCAGCTATAATGACGGCGCAGTGAAGACAGCCTTCACCGCGACCATCAATGCCAATGGCACGCTGACAGTAACGCAATTCGTTCCGCTCGAGCATCTGGTCGATGGCGCACCTGGTGCAGCGCATGATGATGCGCTGACGCTTTCAGGTCTGATCAATGCGACGATCACAATCACCGACTTTGACGGTGACACTGACAGTGAAACCTTGGGTATTGGCGATCGCATAACCTTCAAGGACGATGGCCCGTCGCTCAATGTGAACGTCGGCAGCGATGCCAATGTCGTGTTGGTCACGCAGGATGCCGATACGATCGGCGCCAACAGCGATACCAGCTCAAGCTCAGGTAACTTTGGCGGCGTATTCGGTTTGACATCGAATGGCGGTGCCGATGGTGCAGCCGCGCCCAGCCTGGCATTCGCCCTGAACGTCGCCAATGGCGTTTCAGGCCTCACCAGCAATGGTGCGGCGATCAATCTGTACAAGATTGGCAATGTCGTTGTTGGCTCGACCTCGGGCACGGCACCTGCCAGCGCAACCGATGCGTCGGTCGCCTTCGCCGTTTCGGTGGATGGTGCCGGCGTTGTTACGCTGACCCAATATCAGCAGATCGACCATCCGGCGGCTTCGGACCCAAGCGGTACCGCCGCACCGTTTGACGATCATGTTGCGGTTCTGGCGAATGGCAAGATCACGCTTACAGCGTCGTCGACCATCACCGACAATGACGGTGATACCGCATCGGACAGCGAAACCATCGACCTGGGCGGCAATATTGCCTTTGCCGATCACGGTCCTGATATCACCCTGACGTTGGCCGGAACGCAGATCCGCATCGACGAAACGGATGGCGTTGTCGCAGCAGGCGGCGAAGTCGATCCGGCAGGCGGAAATCTGGGCACCGTCACCATGACAGCTGCAAGCCTGTTCACGCTTACCAACACTGTCACCAGTGCGGACGCGCCGACAAGCTATGCCTACAGCCTTGTTCTGCCCAGCGAAGGTGCCAATTCGGGACTTCTGCTCTCCACCACCAACGCCGCGATCCTGCTCTATACCGCCGCACCCGGCGTTATCGAAGGCCGTGTTGGCGGCGTTGGCGGCGCGGTAGCCTTCACCGTCAGCGTCAATCCGACCAGCGGCGCGGTAACCGTTACGCAAAACCTTGCGGTCGAGCATCCCACCGGCGGCGCATCCTATGACGAGGATTCTTCACCTCTGGCCGCAGGTGCACTCAGCCTTCGCGTCACCGCAACCGACTTTGACGGTGATACCGATACAGCCAATGTCGATCTGGGCAGCATCATCCGCTTTGAGGATGATGGCCCGACCATCAATGTCACAAAGGGTGACGATGCAGGCGTTGTACTCGCAACGCAGGATGCCGAAACCATCGGCGGAGCAAGCGACAGCGCGGCCAGCGCGGCCAATTTTGCCGGCGTCTTTGGCCTGACATCCACAAGCGGTGCCGACGGGGCCGCGACCCCGACGCTGAGCTATGCCTTGACCCTTGCCGTTGCCGCCGGAACCAATTCGGGACTGACGATCGGCGGAACTGCGATCAAGCTTTACAATGTAGGCGGTGTGATTGTGGGTTCGACTGCGCTCAGCGCACCTGCGAGCGCGACCGACGCTTCGGTTGTGTTCTCGCTCGGTGTCAATGGCAGTGGCGTCGTAACGCTGACCCAATATCAGCAGATTGACCATCCGATCGGAACCGATCCGACCGCAACGGAAGCGCCCTTTGCCGATCATTCAGTGTTGCTGGCCAATGGCCTTGTCAATCTGACCGCATCGTCGACGATCACCGATAATGACGGGGATACGGCAAGCGACAGCGAAACCATAGACCTCGGCGGCAATGTCCGCTTCGATGACCATGGTCCCACAGTCAGCACAACGGGTGTTGTCCCCACCTTGACCGTCGATGAAACCACGCTGCTGACCGACGCTTCAGCCAGCTTCGTCGCGAATTTCTCGGTGAATTATGGTGCCGATGGAGCTGGCTCGACCGTATATACGCTTGGCGCTGTCAGCGGGGCATCGGGCCTTGTCGACACAGCAACGGGCGAAGCGGTTCACCTGCGGGTCGTTGGCGGTGTCGTCGAAGGCTATTCTGTGACAACCAACCAGTTGGTCTTCACAGTAACCGTGAACGGCTCGGGAAGCGTCACACTCAACCAGCTTCGCGCCGTCGCGCATACACCCAATACGACCGCAGACCAGTCGACCGGTTTGACTGCGGCCAATCTGGTAACACTGACCGCCACGGCCACCGATTTCGACGGCGATACGGCCAAGCAGACGATCAATATCGGCGACAAGCTGATCTTCAAGGATGATGGTCCGGCGATCGACATTGCGGCATCGGGCACAACTTTGATCCTCGATGAATCGCTCGGCACGACAGGTTCGGTCCAGAATGAAGGCGGACGCGTCAACAATGACGAAACGCTGGCCGGGGCCGCGGTTGGAGCCATTGGTTATGCAACCGGCTCTATTGTCAGCCTGGTAACGGCAAATGCTGGTGCCGATGGAGAAGCCTCGCGCGTTTATGCATTGACCGTAAACAACACGACATCTGGCTTGCTCGATGCTGTCACGAATAGTGGTATCGTCCTCGTTTCGGTCAATTCGACCACGGTCGAAGGTCGCGTCGGAAGTGCCGCGGGCGCCGTATCCTTCCGTATCACCATCGATCCGGCCAACGGCACCGCAACTATCAACCAGTTCCGCGCGGTCGAACATAATGACAGCACTAACCATGATGAAAATGGTGGCAGCGAAGCGCTGATGAATTCGGGCGTGTTGTCGCTGGGTGTCACACTCACCGACCGCGACAATGATGCGGCGAACGATACCGTCGACATCTCGCAACTCTTCAAGTTCGAAGATGATGGCCCGGCGGCAACCGGTGAGTCTGGCACGACCAATGAAATCCTTGTCGATTTCAATACCGCATTCGTGATCGACTTCTCAGGATCGATTGATAACACCGAACTGAACACGCAACTGGTTGCAGTCAAGGCTGCGATAACCGAGTTGTTCGGTTCGACAGGCGGCAATGTGTCAGTCAAGTTCGTGCTGTTCGCGACCGGCGCAATGGCGAGTGCGACCTTTACGTCTGCGGCTGCCGCCAATGCCTATCTCGACACGGTCAACCCCGCGACAGGCGGAACGCGGCCTGGAGCGATTGGAACAAGCACCGATTTCAGCGATGCCATCACCACATTGCTGGCCAACTATGCTGCCGATGAGACCGCCAACAATCAGGTATTCTTCCTGAGCGACGGCAATCCCAACCAGAATACTGGCAGCAGTGGTCAGGCGTTGAATGACACCATTCGTCCGCTTTGGAACAGTTTCGTTAACGACAACGACATCAACGTCACAGCGATCGGTGTCGGTGGTGGCATCAACAACAGCAATCTGCAGCAAATCGACGTTGACGGTGCAGGTGCTCCCATATTGGTCGCCAATTTCGACGACTTGATCGATACGCTGACCGCGCTGTTTGCGCCGACGCCGATCACCGGCGATCTGGACATCAACGATGATTATGGCACCGACGGTGGCCGTATCTTGTCGATTGCAATCCCTGCCGCCGGAACCGATCCAGTCTACACCTGGAACGGATTGACCGGAGGGGCATCGCAGATCACCGTTTCGGGTGGAGGTGCTACGATCAACGGCACCACCAGCTTCACCGCAACGACAGAGGCAGGTGGCAAGTTCACCTTTGACTTTGCGACGGGCCAATGGAGCTACACGCCGCCGAAGACGGTTCCTGCCGATACCACCGAGCTGTTCAACTACACCATCGTCGATGGTGACGGCGACACGGCTTCGGCAACACTCAGCATTCTGGTCGAAAATAACGACCTGCCATCAACGGCTCCGGTGACGGCTACAGTGGACGACGATGGTCTGACAGGTGGCAATGCCGGCGGTACAGGCGATCTTGACGCAAATCTCGGCGAAGTCCCCGCCAGTGCAAGCGAAGCCGTTTACAATGGCACGCTGAATATCACTGCAACCGACAATCCGATCGCGGCAATCAGCTTCGCCCAACTTCAGGGAACGACCAATACCATAGGTCAAGAAACGGTATCATATAGCTGGAACGCGGTCACAAACCTGCTGACAGCCACCATCACCGTTTCGCCCGATGCCAACCGCGTTGGAGATACTTTGTTCACGGTCCAGCTCAACAATCCGAGCAACGGATCTTACACGGTAACCCTCGTTGACAATGTACTGCACAGCAATGTGGCCGGCGAAAACGAAGCATCGGTCGCGCTGACCTATCGCGTTGCGGATACCGATGGCTCGACCAATACCGGCGTTCTCAACATCACTTTTGATGATGATACGCCCGCTGCGTATACGACCGCACCGGGCACTGCGACCGGTTCGAATGTCGGCGGAACGACCGATACCGAGGCACTCAATCTTCCCGCTATCGGGGCAGATTCCCCGGGTGCCCTCACCTTTACGGTTTCGGGTGGGCAGCAGGTTCTTGCAACCAACGGTTCGGCACTGACCTATAACGGCCAGAATCTTTATTATAACCTGAAGACGACAGACAGCTCGATCCTCGAAGCACGCACGTCGGCAACAGCAGGGGCAGGGACGCTTGTATTCTCGATCGACTTGAACCCAGCTTCAGGTCCGACCGGGCAATATATATACACACAGGCTCAACAGCTTTCGACAGCTGTACTTGTGCCAGTGACGAACCTTTCGTCGGTCGGCGGCGGTAACGTCCCTGCCAAAGCAATTGACGTTCCAAGTTCGCCTTACGATATTGTTCTGACAACCAAAACAGGCGCAACGGTCAACACCAACTCGTCCGAAATTGGTGTCGGTTCGGGCCAATCGCTTGACGATGGCGACGTCATCCGGATTGATTTCGTTAATGTGACCGTAACGGGCTCTGGCGGCTCTGCGGTTGCAACCTTTAACGAATATTATTCGGCAAATGCGTTCCGTCAGGATGTTACCGGCTTGTCAGGGCCGCAGCGAGCCGACTTCACCGTCAAAGCCATCGCGATCGTCAACAATGCCAATGGCCAAGCGCTACCTGCTGATGGTGATACCGTCTTCTATGGTGACACCAATGACACCACGGTTAGTGGCACAACGCTGAACATCTACAACGCCGCAGGTGTCTTGCAGACAACAGCGCAGCTGACTGCGGCCGGCGTAACGGTAACCAACATGGGTGGCGGGGTATGGCGCGTGCTTAATCTGCCCAACAATTATGACTATGAGATCGTCTCGGCGACCACGCCGTTCCAGGCGGTGCAGGTTGACGCGCTGACGGGCACCGACACCTTCAAACTCGGAATTCTATCCACCAGCGTACTTCAGGTACAGGGCGCTACCTTCAGCGTTCCTATCCAATATACTGACGCTGATGGCGATTTCGTGTCGAGCACGATCACGATCAATCTGACCGCCCCGGCGTCACCGGTTGTTCTGGATCTGGATGGCGATGGGGCAGAATTCCTGTCAGCGAACGCAGGTGTTACATTTGACTATCTGGGCGACGGCAGCGACGGAGCAACCGCTTGGGTCGGCGCGGACGACGGCCTACTCGCCCTTGACCGCAACGGAAATGCGCAGGTCGACAATGGTTCTGAAATCGTATTCGGCGGCAACGGTCTAACCGACTTGGAAGGTCTCGCTGCAAACTACGACAGCAACAAGGATGGCGTACTTGACGCAAACGATGCCAACTTCGCCAAGTTTGGCGTGTGGCAGGATGCAAACAGCAATGGCGTGACCGATGCTGGCGAGTTCCAGAGCCTGACCGATGCCGGGATCGCCAGCATCAAGCTGGTATCGGACGGCAATGCCTACAGCGCTGCTGACGGCGATGTGACCGTGCATGGCACTTCAAGCTACACCACAACCAATGGCGACAACTTCGATGTTGCCGACGCAAGCTTTGCAACCGGCGGCGACGCAAGCAAGGCGGGTGGCGTCGAGAGCAAGGTTGCAGCCAACGAAAACGACCAGCGCAGCCTGGCTTCGGCCAGTGCCGGAATGGCAGGATCGATGGTTGCGGCAGGATTGGTTGCTGCGGTTGCGATTGAACATGATGCGATTGATGCCGTTCTGTCAAAAGTCGGCAGCTTCGATGGCAACATGCGCGCAGATGGCTTCGCTTCGCTGCAATCGGCACCGTTCGAAGCTACGCCGGCGGGTGATTTCTTCACCGGCATGCACAACATGGATGCGCTGACGTCGAACTTTGGCGACAATGCAATCAAGTTCAATAGCTTTGACCGGATGGCTGATATCGACAGCTTCCAGAATGACAGCTTTGGTGCCGACCGCGTTGAAGCGCTCGCCTCAAATCTGCTGGCTCCCACCGAGATCGACCATGGCATGTTCAACATGTCGAACGGCAGCTCGATGGGCATGGCGGTTGATGCGGGATCGCAGGCACTGATCGCACTTCAGGATGCAGGCTTCGCGCAAGGCGCCTTGCAGGATGTCGTCGCGGACGCGCTTGCAGGCGGAGTTGGTCAAGGTGCCAATGTCGATGCCTTGCTCAATGCATTGGCAGGTCCGGCGAACGAAATGTCGCTGCTCGGTGATGGCTTGGCCCAGACCTTTGGCGACAATCCGGTGTTCGAAGCATCGAGCTTCAACAACACTCACGACATGTTCGACCAGATTACCACGACGCAAATGGAATTGTCCGCAGCTACCGGCCACCACGGCTGAGCTGCGGACGCAGATTTTACCGAGACCAGACAGGGAGCAAGACTATGAAAAATAAGCTTCTAGCCGCAGGAGGTATCGCGTTAACCATGTTTTCCGGCGGGACGGCCTATGCCCAGGCCAGCCCGCGTTCGCCGCTTAACGACCTCGGGGTTTCCGAGCTGCGGTCGGAACTCACATCGCGTTACGATGCTGCTGTTACCATGACGCAGGATAGCAATGTCGTCCGATCGACGGACAGCAAGTTCCTGTGGGCATCGGAAACCAAGGTGTGGTGCGGTATCGCCATTGGTTATACCAAATCCTCCACCAAGGACGAAGAAAGCATCAACAAGTGCGATGCATTCTATGCGCGCATGAATGCGGCTCCGCCGCCGGCGCCCGCACCCTATGTTCCACCGCCACCAGCGCCGCAACCGGCTTGCACCGCATCGCGTACGACCGAAGTGTTCTTCGACTGGAATGTTGATGTTCCGGCCGGTGAAGCCGAAACAACCTTGCAGGCGATTGCCCAGAACCGCGCGCAGTGCGGCTGGGGCCCGCTGACCATTACCGGCCATGCCGATAAATCGGGCAGCGATGCCTATAACAACGCGCTGTCGCAACGCCGTGCCAACAACATCGCCGCTGCGCTTGAGCGTCTGGGCGTTCCACGTGGGGACATGACTGTTGTCGCCAAGGGCGAAGGCCAGCCGAAAGTCGATACCGCTGATGGTGTTCGCGAACCGGCAAACCGCCGTGTTGAAGTTCTCGCGCAAGACCGCGGCAATTGATTGGGAGTGTGATCATGAAAAAGAGCATAAAAGCCAAGCTGATGCTTGCGACCCCCGCCGCCTTGCTGTTCACCCTTTCGGGCACGGCATATGCGCAGAGCGTTGACCTGAAAAGCGCGGTCGAGGTGGCTGTTGAAAGCCACCCCGAAATCAACCAGGCCGCGATGAACAAGGAAGCGATCGAATTCGAACGTGAACAGGCGCAGGGACTGTTCCTGCCCCGCATCACGGTTGAGGGTTCGGTTGGTATCCGCCGCCTCGAAAACCCGACCCGCCGGGCGCTTGGGATCGAAAATGACGAACTCTATCCGATGGAGGCCGGTCTGCGTGCCGAGCAGATCATTTTCGACTCTGGCAATCGCGCCAACGAACTGAAGCGGCAGGCGTCGCGCACCGATGGTGCTGCCTATCGCGTAGACGAGCGGTCGCAGTTCATAGCATTGCAGGTGTCGCGCCAATATCTCGACTATCTGCTGCAACAGCGGATTGTCGCCGCATCGCAGGACAATGTTGCCTTCCACAACAAACTGGTTGGTGATCTTCGCGAAGGCGTGACCAAAGGCTCGATCAGCATCGCTGACCAGCAACAGGCCGAAGAACGTCTGCAATCGGCTTTGGCGCGCTTGACCGAAGCCGAGCAGGACATGGTCAATACCGCCATCGCCTTCCGCACGCTGACTGGTCTTGATATCGATAATAGCGCGACCTTGCCGCCTTCGCTGCGCGCAAACCTGCCCGCGTCGCTTCCCGAAGCGATCGAAAAGGTTCGTCTGCAGAGCCCGAAAGTGCGCGAAGCACAGGCCGATCTGGATGCCGCACATGCGGTTATCGGAAAAGCAAAAGCCGATCTGGGACCGACAATCTCGCTGGAGGGCAATGCCCGTATCGGCGATGATATTGACGGTTTCCGTGGAGAAACGAATGACTTGCAAGCCCGGGTGGTCGCACGCTGGCTGATCTTTGACGGCGGCATAAACCGCGCAAAGGTCCAGGAAATGGTTCGCCGGGCAAGCGAAGTTCGCTTCCGCCTGCACCAGTTGACCCGTGAAGCTGAAGAGGATGTCCGCGTATCGTGGAACGCCTGGACCAGCCAGGGCAAACTGGCCGGCGAACTTGACCGGCAGAGCAAGGTTTCGGACGACTTGCTGCTTTCCTATCGGGAACAGTTCAATGTCGGTCGTCGCTCGCTGCTCGACGTGCTCGACGCGCAGAACACCCGCTATAATGTGCAGGTGCGTGCCGAAACTGCGCGCTTCGCCGAGACCTTTGCAGAGTACAAGATCCTGGCTGCCGCCAATGAGCTGATGCAGGCCTTGGGTGTGGGGGCTCGCCCCGATGCCGAAGCCAATGCCCGCGAGCGGTTCAAGGTCGGCCCGACTCCGCCGGCAGAACTAGATCGCAGGCGCTATTCGAACTGACGTCATGACGGATCGCCGAGGAGTTCAACCCGATCGGCGATCCGCAAAACAAGGTAAACAAGCTTCGAGGCGCCACAATATTATTGATATAATTCAATAATTTGTGGCACTAAAATCGACAATGTTGGTTAACCCGTTTTTGACTCTTCGAAAGTGCGTCTAGTGGAAGCTGCCACGACGGGACTTTGGTCCGGACTCGCCGATGCAAAATGTACAGGAGTTGGCATTTGACGCTGGAAGAGTGGCATAATACTCCGCCGCAAGGTGACGAGTTGCTTGCATGCATCAGCGTGCTGGCGGCGCAGAACGAGCGTCCGTCTTCGCCCGCCTCTATCCGTGCCGGCCTCGCGCTGGACGAAGCTGGCCTGCTGCCTTTCCATCAGGCTGAGACCGCACTTGACCAGATTGGGCTGCGCGGCGAAGCCACATCCCGCCGCTTGCGCGGCTGGCAAGAACGTGACCTGCCTGCCATACTCCTTGCGGGCCCGGGACGCGCGCTGATATTGCATGCCATCAATGGGACTGCTTTCGAAATTCAGATGCCCGGAAACCCGGATCGCATCTGGGTCGAGCGTCAGGCACTCGAAGCAGTTTATGCCGGACAGGCTGTCATCGTTGATCCCGACCCAAGCCGCGACCGCGAAGGCGAACGCCCCTGGGAGAAGGTCCGCCGCAACCATTGGTTCTGGCACGAAGTCTGGAAGGTCCGCAAATCCTTCCTTTATGTGATGCTGGCCGCATTGGTGATCAATCTGCTCGCCTTTGCCCTGCCGCTGTTCACGATGAATGTGTATGACCGCATCATTCCCAACAAGTCGGTAACCAGCCTTTGGGTGCTGGCTTTTGGCGTGGGGATTGCAATCTCGGTCGAGTTCGGTTTGCGGCTGGCACGCACCCGTTTGGTTGATGAACTGGGCCGCGCCCTTGATGCCCGTTTATCGCAGCGGCTGTTTGAAAAAGTGCTCAATTTACCGATGTCCGAAAAGAAGGGCAGCACGGGTGCTTTGGCCCGCCGCGTCACCGACTATGAAATGGTCCGCGATTTCTTCGCGTCGACCACGGTTGTCCTGATCGTCGACATCATATTCCTGTTCCTCTTCGTTGCGCTGATCGCCATACTTGCAGGCTGGCTCGCGCTGATCCCTGTCGTCGCCATCATCGTCATGGCAACGGCCGGCTTTCTGCTGCAAAAATCGATGGGCCAGGCTGCGCTCGACGCACAGGCGGATTCCAGCCTGCAGCAATCAGCGCTGATCGAATCAATCAGCGGCATCGAGACGCTGAAAGCCTGCCGCGCCGAAGGCCGGATGCTCGGCCGCTGGCAACGCTATTCAGCCGCGAGCGCGCAAACGCAGGAGAAGTTGCGTAACCTGACTGCAACTGCGGTCAATCTTGCCGCATTCTGCCAGCAGGCAACCAATATCGCGCTGGTCATTGGCGGTTTCTATCTTTTCAGCGCCGGTGCAATCTCGATGGGCGGCATTATCGCCATCGTTATGCTTGCTGGGAAATCCTTGTCGCCCGTCGGCCAGCTCGCTTTCCTGATGACACGAGGACGCCAGGCCTTTGTTACCCTCGCCAGCCTGCAAACGCTGATGGAGCAAAACGACGAACGCGAAAAGGGTAGCCGCTCAGTTGTGCCGGTAATCTCGCAGGGGCAAGTCGAACTCGACCATGTCGGCTTCAGCTATCCGGAAGCGGGCAAGGAATCGCTCTCTGATATCAACCTGAAAATCAAGCCCGGCGAGCGCATAGGCCTGATCGGTCGTGTGGCATCGGGTAAATCGACACTCGGACGCCTGATCTGCGGGCTCTATGAACCGACCGAAGGCAGCTATCGCATCGACGGCCTCGATAGCCGCCAGCATCACCCGCACGAAGTCCGCGCCGCTCTGCGCTTTGTCGGGCAGGATGCCGAACTGTTCAGCGGCACTGTGCGCGAAAACCTGTTGCTCGGAGCGCGAAATCTGGATGAAGAAAGGCTCCTCGAAGCTGTTGCCGCCTCCGGTGCCGACGGCTTTATCGGCCGCGATGCCGCCGGTTTTGACCTGCATATTGGCGAGCGTGGATCGCGCCTTTCCGGCGGGCAACGCAGCTTCATGGTTCTGGCCCGTGCTTTGGTCGAACCCTGCAAGTTGCTGTTCCTCGACGAACCTACCGGCGCGATGGACACGCAAACCGAACGCCTTTTCATTGATCGTCTCAACAAGGCCATGAAGCCAGAGCAGACGCTCATCGTTTCCACCCACCGCAACGCCATGCTCGCGATTGTCGATCGTCTTATCGTGATCGACAAGGGTCGCATCATCGCAGACGGGCCGCGGGATCAGATACTTGCCAAGGCTGGCTTGGCGGGAGAATGACCATGCACGCATCCCTGTTAGACGCGACCAAAGACCATGCAGCGCCTGAAAGCGCCAAAAGGTCCAACCGACCTGTCCTGATATTCTTCGGAATATTGACCGCCCTCGCCCTGCTTGCGGTGACGCTTCGCGATACTGACCTTTCACGGCTGCCTGCGATATTGGGGCTGGGCGAACCTGCACAAGCAGCATCTGTGCCGCAGATGAGCGAAAAGGAACGGAAAGCACTGCTTTCGATCACCGAAGAAGCGTTGGAAAAGCCGGAACTGATTGGCGAGGATGCGCTGGCGAAGAATGAAGCCTTACCCTTCTCCGACGCCCCGATTCTCGCGGCCAAGCCGTTTGCGATCCGCAACTATTTTTCGGGCGCTGGGCTAACGGCTCTGCAATGCATGACGCAGGCAGTTTACTACGAAGCCGCTTATGAACCGCTTCAGGGCCGCCGCGCGGTCGCACAGGTCGTGCTCAACCGCGTGCGCCACCCGGCCTTCCCCAACTCTGTGTGCGGCGTCGTTTATCAGGGATCGAACCAGCGCATTTGCCAGTTCAGCTTCACCTGTGACGGCTCGCTCAACCGCAAGCCTTCGGCTGCAGCCTGGGCCGCTGCCGAAGCGGTCGCGCGTGAAGCGCTGACCGGCTATGTCGAGCGCTCGGTCGGGCAGGCAACGCATTATCACGCCAACTATGTCTCGCCTTACTGGGCCCCCAAGCTGACCAAGATTTCGCAGCTGGGCGCGCACATCTTCTATCGCTGGCCCGGCAAATGGGGCATGCCCGGTGCCTTTACGGCAAGCTATTCGGGTGTTGAGGGAATCCCTGCGCTGAACAATCTTGCGGCCCTTGGTGAAGAAGGCCTCATGACCGAACAGCTGACCGTTGACCAGCAAACCGAAGCCCTCGCGCGCTCGAAGCTTGCGCCCGAACTGGTGCCAATGCGCGCCGCCGAAAATGATGTCGGTGGCCGCCTTGATATCAGCAAGGGCTGGACATTGAGCATTCCTGATCCGCGCGAAACCCGCGGTGCATCCGCTGCCATCGCGCAGCGCCAGTCAAGCGGTGGTGCGGAAACCCCGAAACCTGCTATGGGTGGTCAATGAGAGCTTTACTCGATTGGTACAGGGGCCAGAGCGGCTCACGCCAGATCATCGTTGCCGCGACCGCAGGTTTCCTGCTTTTTCTGATCTGGGCGAGTTTTGCGCAGATTGACGAAGTGACCCGTGGTCAAGGGCGGGTGATCCCGTCGAGCAAGATGCAATTGGTGCAGGCAGCCGAGCCAGCCACGATCAAGGATATTCTGGTCCGTTCGGGCCAACGCGTACGCAAGGGCCAGTTGCTCGTTCGCCTCGACGACACCGAATCGTCGTCACAATTGGGGCAGATTGCCGCCGAGAACCGTTCGCTTGCTGCCCGTGCAGCGCGTCTGTCGCGTGAAGGCGGTGCAGGCGGGGACTGCCCGCCGAATCCGGATGGCAGCATTCCGGAAGAATGCCGTCAAGAAGCAGCATTGGCATCGGTGCGCGCATCCGCCTTGCGCAGCCGTATCTCCGCCATGAGCGCCGCCGTCGAGCAGCGCCGCCGCGACTATGGCGAAGCGCAAGCGACCGTCGCCAGCCTGCGGCAGAGCCTGCAACTCGCCCAAAATCAAGTTAACATGCTGGCTCCGCTCGCTGCCAAATCGATTGTTCCGCAGACTGAGTTGCTGTCCGCACAGCGTGAAGTGACCGATATTCAGGGTCGCCTTGCTGCTGCCCAGCAAGCCGCGTCGCGCGCGCAGGCGGCTATCGCCGAAGCGCAGGCGCAGGCTTCCGAAGCCGGTTTCCAGTTCAAACAGGAAGCGCTCGACGAGCGTAGCCAGATCGCCACCAAGATGGCGGTGAACGAACAGTCGCTGAAAGGCGCTGCGGGCCGCGTCAACCGGGCTGAAATCCGTTCTCCCGTCGATGGCGTGGTCAACGATGTACAGGTAACCACCATTGGCGGCTTCGTGCAGGCCGGTGAGAAGATCATGCAGGTCGTGCCGGTGGGCGACAAGCTGCTGGTCGAAGCCCGTGTTACCCCGAGTGACATCGCCTTCATCAAGGTAGGGGACCGGGCAAATGTCAAAGTGACTGCTTATGATTTCTCGATCTATGGGGGCCTGTCGGGTCGCGTGGTCCAGGTCTCCGCCGACAGCATTTATGACGAGGTGACGAAAGAAGCCTATTTCACGGTGGTCGTCGAAACCGACAAATCCTATTTGCTGTCGGCAGGCAAGCGCCTACCCATCAGCCCCGGCATGATTTGCGATGTCGAAATCATCACCGGTCGCAAGAGCATCCTCAGCTACCTGCTGAAGCCTCTGATCAAAGCACGCTCGGAAGCGCTACGCGAACGGTGAGTCCGACTCAGCTGCTGAGCGCTGCGATACGGATCGGGGCTGGCTGAACGACTTCTGGTTGAGCCGCATAGCCATGCAGCCATGCCTTGCCCGCCGAATAGCTCATCACCGGACGGTAGTCGCGGATAGTGGCCGCATCGACAATGCGGTCGGTGTTGTTGTCGAGCACCATCAGGCGATCACCGTTCCGCACCACAAGCAACGCATGGTCAGCGCGGCGGACCAGATCCTTGGCGATGACGAGGAACATGTCGCCCCGGGCAACGCCGGCTGCTTCAAGCAGTTTCATCTTGGCGATGGCATAATCCTCGCAATCGCCCTGCCCTGCGCGTAGCGTTTCGGTCGCTGTCGCCCAGCGATCGGCGACCTTGAAGCGAACTGCGTCGTCGATAAAGTTGACACGGCGGTTGACCCAGCTGTTGACCAGCTCGATCTTTGCGCCCTGATCAAGGCCTCGGGCCTCGCCAACTACGCCTCGCCATGGTCCGGCACGCCCCGACAACCCCGACGCCTGTGCGCGCTGCCATTTGCTGTCGAGCGGGGTGCGCCCGACCGAGAGAGCGACACTGCCAAAGACATTCGGCTTGCTGACATCGATCTTGGGCAGCATCAATCCGGGCTGCATCTGCGGGCGCCGCATGATCGAAACTGCGGCCAGACGCGACACCCACTGCGTGGCACGTGCACGCGGATCCAGATCGGGTTCGGGCGCAAATGTCGGCAAGCGGGTGAACGCCATCGCTGTACAAGCAGTTGCGGGAACCGTTGTCGGCCCTGCGGCGGGTGCCAGCATCGCAACCTGTTGAACGGGCGCGGGCGCTGCAGCCGCAGCTTGCTGCGCACGAAGCTCATCAAGCTTGCTACGCGCACCGCCCAATATCGCCTCTGACTTTGTCGGCGCTAAAGCCGGAGCCGCCATGGCCATATCATAGCCGACCGGACAGCTTTGCTCGGTTGCGGGAAGGGGCACGATCAGTGCCCAGGCCGAAGCCGGGCAAAGACTGGCTGTCAGCACAGCCGTGGCAATGGCAAGGTGCGCGCTGCGCTTCGTTCCGCTGGGAGCATGGGTTTTCATGCTGCCCTAAATTGCAGGGAAAGGAGAATTTAGCGTTGAACGCTATGGTTGATAAACATGGTCGACAAACTGCGACGAAAGAGGGTTAACGGCTGTTAGCGAAGATTGTTTAGCGGCGGAAATCAGCCACGCTGCCAATCGAACCAACGCTGTGCCAATCGTTGCAGGCGCTCTGGTTTCCTTGCCAGGCGATATTGTCCGGCAGCAAATTTGTTCGCCTCACTCCATGTCGGGTAACTATGAATCGCCGCCATCAGCTTGCCGAGCGTCAAATTGTGCCGCATCGCAAAGACCAGTTCTGCAATCATCTCGCCGGCATGGCTGGCAACAATGGTCGCCCCCAAAATCCGGTCCTTGCCGGCAACAGTCAGGATTTTGACGAAACCTTGCGCCTCGCCATCGGCAATGGCGCGATCGAGATCGTCGATATCATAGCGGGTGACATCATAGCTGATGCCCTTTGCCGCCGCCTCCGCTTCGGTCAGACCAACGCTCGCCACTTCAGGATCGGTGTAGGTGACGCGCGGCAGCACGCGGTAATCCGCCTTGTAGCTTTTGAACGGGCGGGCCAGCGCGTTGACAGTCGCGTACCAGGCCTCGTGACTTGCGCCATGGGTGAGTTGCTGGTTCCCCGCAACGTCGCCGGCGACAAAAATGTGCGGCATCGCGGTTGCCAGTTTTGCATCGATAGCCATTCGCCCGTCGACCACCAAGCCCAGTTCCTCCAGCCCAAAACCGCTCACACGCGCCTTGCGCCCGACCGCAATGATGACTTCGTCATAGGCAATCGCCGATTGCTTGCCCTCGGCTTCGACCACCAACTGTTTCCCGCTATCAAAGCGCACCGCCTTGTGCCGGATACGAACATCAACGCCCTCTTGCTTCAGCGTCTCCGTCACAAGGGCAGCAGCATCGGCATCTTCTTTCAGCATCAGCCGGTCGGCCATTTCGACCAACGTCACCTGACTGCAGAGCCGCTGGAACGCCTGCGCCAATTCACAACCAATAGGGCCACCGCCCAAAATAGCCAGACGCTTTGGCGCCGTTTTGCGCGTGGCCATTTCTTCCCACAGCTTTTCGCTGGTGAGATAGCCGCTTTCCTCAACACCGGGGATGGGCGGCACAACCGGCGCAGCCCCCGTAGCGATGACGAAGGCCTTTGCGGTTAACCGCTGGCTGCTGCCATCGGCTTTGGCAATATCGACCGTCCATGGATCGACAAAACGCGCATAGCCCGTAACGCATTCGACACCGAGGCCGGTATAGCGTTCAATGCTGTCATGCGGCTCGATTGCGGTGATAACGTCGCGAATGCGTTGCATCACGCGCGGAAAGTCGACTGTTACCTCGCCAGTTTCAATCCCATAACGCGCTGCATCGCGTGCGCTATGTGCCACGCGCGCGCTTTTGAGCAGCGCCTTTGAAGGTACGCAACCGGTATTCAGACAGTCGCCGCCCATATCGTGCGCCTCGACCAAGGTCACCTTGGCCTTGGCCATTGCCGCGATGTAGGAAGATACCAACCCCGCAGCCCCCGCCCCGATAACGATCAGGTTACGGTCGAACTTGCGCGGTTTGGGCCAGCTAACGGGCATTGACCTTCTTCACCGCCGCGACCAATCCGCGCGCAATCCACGGGAAGATACCAAGCAGCACGAACGAGCCGATGAGCGTGGGTGAGAGAAGCCCCGCGGTCGAATCGACTTTGCTGATCTGCGTGCCCGCATTCACAAAAACGGCCGTTGCGGGCAGCATGCCGATCTGGCTCACCCAGTAAAAAGTGCGGGTTTTGATCCGTGTCAGCCCCATCAGCAGGTTGACCACAAAGAAGGGAAAGAGCGGGATCAGCCGGATTGTGAAGAGATACATTGCCCCGTCGCGGGCAATGCCATCATCGATTGCCTTGAGGCGCTCGCCAAATTTCGATTGCACCCAATCACGCAACAGGAAACGCGCCGACAGGAAGGCAAGTGTCGCGCCTATCGAAGAGGCAAAGGAGACGACGATCGTGCCAGTGACCACACCGAACAACGCCCCCGCTACCAGCGACATGATCGCCGCCCCCGGCAAAGATAGGGCTGTGACGATGACATAGATCAGGAAAAAGCCGCCAATATAGAGCAGCGGGCTGGCGTCCTTGGCCGCGATGATCTGCGCCTGCTGCGCCTTGAAGGCATCGAGGCTGAGATACTGGCCAAGGTCGAACCAGAAATAGGCCGCAATCGCCACCGCAAGCAGAGCCAGCAGGGCGATGCGCTTGTTCATGCTGTCAGAACCCTAGTGGGCATGCCGATCAAAACGGTACATCATCGTCAAGGTCGTCGGAGAAGTCCCCGCCGCCAAAGCCTGCAGATCCACCTTGCCAGCCGCCGCCAGACTGGCCGCCACCACCGCTGGAAGGCGCACCGCCACCGCTGCCCCAGCCTTCGTTGCCGCCGCCCGAGCCGCCTTTAGCGCCATCGAGCATCACCAGCTTGCCATCAAATCCGCCTACGCTGATTTCGGTCGTATAGCGATCATTGCCCGACTGATCCTGCCATTTGCGGGTACGCAACTGGCCTTCGATATAGACTTTGGAGCCCTTGCGCAGAAAGCGTTCGGCAACGCCGACCAGCCCGTCGGACTGCAACACGACGCTATGCCATTCGGTGCGTTCTTTCTTTTCGCCGGTCTGGCGGTCTTTCCAGTCTTCCGACGTCGCAATCCGCAAATTGCAGATACGGCCGCCATTCTGGAATGATTTCACCTCGGGATCCGCGCCCAGATTGCCGACCAAAATAACCTTGTTGACGCTGCCCGCCATATTGTTCCTCGCCTGTCTAAATTGGGATTCTGTCGACTGCTATAAGCCGAAGGCACGGGCTGTCCAATAAGTAATCCCGGCGGCAACATAGGCAAGCGCAAAGAGATAGGTGACCATGAAGATGGGCCATTTCCAGCCATTGGTCTCGCGTCGCGTCACAGCGATGGTCGAAATGCATTGCGGCGCAAAGACGAACCAGGCGAGGAATGCGAGAGCAGTCGCCAACGACCAATTGCCCGCCAGCTTCATACCCAGACTAGACGCCTGCTCCTCTTCATCATCGGCATCTATGGCATAAGCGGTAGCAAGCGCCGACACAGCGACTTCGCGAGCAGCCATGGCCGGGATGATGGCAAGTGCAATGTCGTGGTTGAAACCGATGGGCTCCACCGCCGGTTCGATGACCGAAGCGATACGGCCAGCCGCCGAATATTCGACCTGGCTCTCGCTGCTGCCAACCGGAACCTTGGGGAAGCTGAGCAATGCCCAGAGGACGATGGTGGCAACGAAAATGATCGTGCCCGCCCGGCGCAGAAAAACCAGCGCGCGCTGCCACAGCCCCAGCGCGATATCGCGGATCCGCGGCAGTTGATAGCGCGGCATTTCGATGAGGAAGCTGCCCCCGCGGCTTTGCGTCACAAAGCGCTGGATGACCGCGGCGGCCAGCATCGCGCCGACAATGCCCGATATGTAGAGCGCAAACAGCACAAGCCCTTGCAGGCCGATGCCGGGGCCGACAGCGGCCGAAGGAATGAAGGCGCCGATGATCACCGTGTACACGGGCAAGCGCGCCGAGCAGGTCATCAGCGGCGCAATTAGAATTGTCGCCAGCCGCTCCTTCTGATCCATGATCGACCGGGTCGCCATGATGCCGGGAATGGCGCAAGCAAAGGAGGACAGCAGCGGAATGAAGCTGTGCCCGGACAGGCCTACCGCCGCCATCATCCGATCCATCACAAAGGCGGCGCGGGTCATATAGCCTGATGCTTCGAGCAGCAGGATGAAGAGGAAGAGGATCAATATCTGCGGCAGGAAAACGACCACCGCCCCGACACCGGCGATCACGCCATCGGTGAGGAACGAGCGGAAGATGCTATCCGGCACCGCGCCGTTGATCGCATCAGTCAGCATCGCAAAACCGGTTTCGATCCAGCCGATCGGCGCCTCTGACCAGGCATAGACCGCCTGGAACATCACAAACAGCAAAGCGAGCAAGACGACTATGCCGCCAACAGGATGCAACAGGACATTATCGAGCCGCCGCGTCCATTGTCGGCCTTGTGTTTCGCTGACAATTGCGGCGCGTGAAATTTCATGCGCACGCTTGGTGATTTCCGCGCGTCCTTGCGGCACCTCCGGCGCATCAATATGCGTGCTCAATTCCTGCGCAAGCTCGTCGAGCAGTGCATCGAGCCCGCGTTTGCGCACCGCAACGGTCGGCACCACTGGCACGCCCAAGGCAAGTGCGAGTTTCTGTGCATCAAGCTCCAGCCCATCGCGTGAAGCAAGGTCGACCATGTTGAGCGCAACGACGGTCGGCAGGCCCTGCCCGATCAGTTCAAGCGCGAAGCGAAGATGGTTGTCGAGATTTCCGGCATCGACGACGACGATCAGCGCGTCCGGCCGGCGCTGCCCCTCAAATCGCCCCAGCACAACATCACGGGTCACCGCTTCATCGAGGCTGTCCGGCTCAAGACTATAGGCCCCGGGAAGGTCGATCAGTTCCACCGGGCGTCCGTCGGCAAAGGATGCGCGCCCCGATTTCCGCTCAACGGTAACGCCGGGATAGTTGGCAATTTTCTGGCGGGCACCGGTGAGCGCATTGAACAGTGCGCTCTTCCCGGCATTGGGATTGCCGACCAAGGCGACCAGAGGCACCGCTTCGGTCATGCTACAGGCTCACAGGCAATGGCGATGGCTACCTTGCGGCGTAGCGCGACAGTCATGCGGCCAACCCGAACTGCAATCGGATCGCGCCAGAACAATATGCCCTTGTGCAGCGCCTCCACCGTCACCCCGGCGTCAAAGCCCAGCGAACGCAAGCGATGGCCTTCGGTTTCCGGAATCGCTGTCCAGTCGATCGAAGTGATGCGGGCCGAAGCCCGAATGGGGAGGGTGTCGAGATTCACGTGGGCTTTTTGATAATGTTTCGCAATAAAGGCAAGTGCATTATCTAACGCGGCGGATAACGCAAACGTCCGATGAAGCGCGACAGGCTCGGCATATATTCGCGCCGTTTCTTGGCCTGCGCCTTGGCCTTTTCGAACCGCATCACATTTTCGATACGCCGGTCGAGGAAAGCGCGTGTCTCGGCAAAACCGTCACTATCGTCGTTGACGAACACCGCCAGCGTCGAGGCATAGACCGCCGAGAGCGTCATCCTTTTGGTATAATGGTTGAAATCGGTCGCGGTATCGCCGACCAACCGCCACATCCGGTCTGCGCTGCGCCAGCCGATGCGTGCGGCAGCCGCGACATTTTGCGGCATGGCCATGATCGCCAGTGCCCGGCGTTGGCCTTCACGATCCGGGGCTGCAATTTCGAGTCGGGTGGCGACCAGTGCAGTTATCCGTTCACGAATTTTCATCGCAGCAAGTTTTTCGGGTGGCAGGCGGTGCGCCATTTCGGCATCGACCGAACCAATCCAAGCCTCGATCAGCGCCATCGGGCCGCCCTTAAGCGCCAGCTTCGCCAGACCTGCATCGACACCGATTTCGAAAGCGGCGGCCTCAACCGCTATATCATTCCAGCCATCAAAGGCTGCATGCGCTGCTAAACGCGGAGCGACAGCCTCGCGGATTTCATCGAGCGTCGGATCGGCGGGAAGCGGTGAAGAAGCCATGGATCCCATCTAGGCCTTTGCCCGACCTTCGGCAAGGCGAACGAGCACCAAAGCCGCCATAACCATCGCCCCGCCGATATAATCGAGTGGCGTGAGGGCTTCGTCAAACGCTGCCCATCCTGCAAATGCCGAAAGCGCGGGCTGCAGTAGCAGCGCCAGTCCTATGATCAGCGGACTGAAATGCGGCAACGCATAGGTCAGGAACCCCTGCCCGAGTACCTGGCTCGACATTGCGAGGATAATCAATGGTGTCCAATTGCCGGGGACGATTTGTTCGCCCGCAAACCAGGCTACCGGCAACAGGAACAACGCCGCCGAGCCCGATGCCAGCGCCAAGGACGACCAGCTTTCGGTGCTTTCTCGTACCCGGATCATCGCGAGCAGATAGAAGGTATAGAACAGCCCCGCGAGCAGGCTCAGCCAATCGCCTTCGAAATGCTCGGGCGAGATTTCAAAACTCTGCCCCATCAACAATGCCGCGCCAGCAAAGGCGAGCAATATGGCGGCGCCCTGCAGCGGCGGGGGAAATTTGCGTGCCAGGAAAATGCCATAAATTGCCAAAAGCAGGCTGGCGCAATTGGCGAGCAGCGTCGCGTTGCCGAGCTTGGTCTTGAAGATGCCGATATGCCAGGCGACGATATCCACCGCAAAGAAGAAGCCCGCGAGCAGCACCAGTCCTAATAACCCCTTGGGCATCGACTGAATGCGAAAGCCTGCCCGATACCCGATAAAGGCCAGAAATGGCGTCGCTAGCGCCAACCGCCAAAATCCGGTCGCAATTGGTCCGGTATCTGACAGACGCACCAGCAACGGCCCGAACGCAATGCAGACATTGCCTGCAATCAATGCCGTAAAAGCAAGCGCAGGGGCCTTTTGAAAGATTTGCTTTTCCGCCATAAACCCCCGTTGCAATTTGCAACCCGTATCCGCATGTTAAAAGGCAAGCAACGCCAATAGGGAAAGCAAGCGACCATGACCACCAGCCTTTTTGATCCAATTCAGCTCGGCGCGATCCACGCCCCCAACCGCATACTGATGGCCCCGCTCACGCGCGGGCGCAGCGAAGGCGTGCACGTACCGATCAGCGCGCTGAAGGCCGATTATTATGCCCAGCGCGCAAGTGCAGGCCTGATTATCGCCGAAGCAACCGGCATCACTCAGGAAGGCTCGGGCTGGCCCGCAGCCCCCGGCATCTGGTCCGCCGAGCAGGTCGAAGCCTGGAAACCGGTGACCGAGGCCGTGCACAAGGCCGATGGCCGCATCATCCTGCAGCTCTGGCATATGGGCCGACTGGTACACCCCGATTTCCTCGGCGGCGCGCAGCCGGTTTCGGCTTCGGCGACGACAGCACCCGGTTATGCCCATACCCCGACAGGCAAGAAGGACTATGTCGAGGCACGCCCGCTACGTCTTGATGAAATCCCGCGTGTCATCGGCGATTATGTCCATGCGGCAAAGAATGCGATGGCGGCGGGATTTGACGGCGTGCAGATCCACAGCGCCAATGGCTATTTGCTCGACCAGTTCCTGCGCGGTAATTCCAATCTGCGTGACGATGACTATGGCGGCTCGATTGAAAACCGTATCCGCCTGACCACCGAAGTCGCACAAGCGGTATCAGACGCTGTCGGCGCCGACCGCACCTCGGTCCGCCTCTCGCCTAATGGCGAAACGCAGGGCTGCGACGATAATGACCCGGTTGGCCTGTTCACTGCCGCTGCCGCCGCTTTGCAAAAGATCGGCATCGCCTTTCTTGAATTGCGTGAGCAAAAAACCTTCGGCAATTTCGGTACCAGCGACGTACCGCCGGTATCGCCGCACATCCGCAAGGTCTTTACTAATCCGCTGGTGCTCAACCAGGAATATACGCTCGAAACCGCCCAAGCCGATATTGCGAGTGGCTTGGCCGACGCCATCAGCTTTGGTCGCCCCTATATCTCCAACCCGGACCTCGTCGAGCGCTTGCGCGCGGGGGCCGAAGTGGCACCCGACAATTTCAAGACCTGGTATTCGCCGGGCGCAGAGGGCTATACCGACTATCCGACGCTGAAGGCCGAAGCGGCCTGAGCCATGGGCGATATGGGTGCAACGCTGATAGCCATACTCCCGGCTCTCGTCTTTGCGCTTATCGCCATTCTCGAATTCATCCGGCCGAGGCGCACGCTGCGCTTCGGCCGTTTTCGTCGCTGGACGACGGGACTGATCCTGTTTGCCAGCAATCGCGTAACGGTCTGGCTCATTGCCTGGATAATAGCAGTTCCTGCAATTGCACTTTGGGCCGAGGCAGAGGGCATCGGACTTTTCAATCAATTGGCAGCACCGTTGTGGGCTGAAATATTGGGTGCCTTCCTGTTGCTTGATTTCGCCATGTGGTTGCAGCATCTGCTGACCCACAAGATGCCGCTGCTCTGGCGTCTCCACAAAGTGCACCATGCCGATCCTGACATCGACGTCTCTACGGCCATCCGATTCCACCCGGGTGAGATAGCATTTTCCATATTGTGGAAGGCAGGCTGGGTGTTGTTGCTAGGTGTATCCGCGCCCGTCATTATCGCTTTCGAAGCGTGGCTCGCGGCCAATGCTGCCTTCAACCACGGTAACGTTGCACTGCCGCGCCGGCTCGACCGGCTTGTCCGGCTGTTCCTTGTCACGCCGGATATGCACCTCGTCCATCACAGCACTGCACTCAAAGAGCAGCAGAGCAATTACGGCTTTGCCCTGACCATCTGGGACCAGCTGTTCGGAACCTATCGTGCGGAGTCCGAAAAAGGCCGCAACAACCAGCCTATTGGCCTTTCCGAAATGCAGGACGAACGGCCTACCTATGCCGGGTTCAGCCTGAAATTGCCGTTGACGTAACGTCAGCTACTGACATCGCGGAAGGTATTGACGAGACGCGCTCAAAAGCGCAGTTTTCCGTTTGAGGGAGAGGGAAACATGGCATCATTTCGCAAGATTGCGTTGGGCACCGTCGCAGCCGCAGCGGTCGGCGCGGGACTGTATTTCGGCTGGGGCGCTTTCAAGGAAAGCCGAGAGGCAAGCCGCGCTGCGGACATACAGGAAGCCAACGACAAGGAAGTGACCAGCGGAATCGCGACCAAATTGCTCTGGGGCGATACGCACCTGCACACTTCGAACTCAATTGACGCTTTCGGCTTTGGCGTGAAGATTGGCCCGGAAGAAGCATTGCGATTTGCGCGCGGCGAAGAAGTGAAATCGACGATGGGGCTGCAGGCGAAGCTCGATCGCCCGCTCGACTTTCTGGTGATTGCCGATCACTCCGGAGGCTTGGGCGCCACTCGCGCGCTTTACGATGCGCCGCGCTTCATGATCAAGGACAAGACGCTGCTGCGCTGGCACGACCAGATGCACGAAGGCGAAGACGGCATGCAAAAGACGACCGCCGAGCTCATCAATATGGCGGGTGAAGGCAAGCTGGCTGACCTCTTCCCGCCCGAACAGTCGCGCAAGAACACGATGAAGATCTGGCAAAGCCATACCGCGATTGTTGAACGTTACAACCAGCCCGGCAAGTTCACCGCCTTCATGGGCTTTGAATACACGTTGATGCCCAATGGCGACAATTTGCACCGCGTCGTGATGTTCCGTGACGGCAAGCTGCGCGCTGATCAGGTGCGCCCATTTGACCCGACTTCTGATAACAGCGACAAGCCCGACCAGCTCTGGGACTATATGGACGCCTATGAGAAGAAGACGGGTGGCAAGATGCTGGCGATCCCGCACAACAGCAATGTCTCCAATGGCTTGATGTTTGAAATGGTTCAACCGGGTGGCGGTGCAATGACCGCCGACTATGCGCGTCGCCGCGCCGCCCGCGAGCCGCTGGTCGAAATTACCCAGATCAAGGGCGACAGCGAGAGCCATCCCTTCCTTTCACCGAATGACGAGTTTGCCAATTTCGGTGATGCCGGATGGGAACTCGGCAATCTAACGATGCAGGGTAAGAAGACGCCGGACATGCTAGGCGGTGACTATGTCAGAGAAGCGTTGAAGCGTGGTCTGGCTATCGAAGCCAAGACCGGGGTCAATCCGTATAAATTCGGACTGATCGGATCGACTGACAGTCATACGGCGCTTGCGACGGCAGATGAAGACAATTTCTTCGGCAAACACAGCGGCAACGAACCCAACGCCACACGCGCAGCTTCCGCGCAGAATCTGGGCACGCGCGAAGGCCGGTTCGGCTGGCATTATCTGGCTGGTGGCTATGCCGCCGTCTGGGCAACTGCCAACACCCGCGCAGCCATTTTCGACGCGATGATGCGGCGTGAAGTCTACGCCACCACCGGCCCGCGCATGCAGGTGCGCGTTTTTGGCGGCTGGGATTTCAGCGACAAGGATTGGGCTGGTGACTGGGTGAAAACGGGCTATGCGCGCGGTGTGCCGATGGGGGCTGACTTAAAGGCTGGCACAGGCAAACCGAGTTTCCTGATTTCCGCGCTCAAGGATCCTGAAGGCGCCAATCTGGACCGCGTCCAAGTGGTCAAGGGTTGGGTCGATGCGTCTGGCAAAATGCAGGAGAAGGTGTTCGACGTAAGCTGGTCCTCACCGGACAAGCGCAAGCTGGTTGGCGGCACACTGACCCCGGTGGGGGACACGGTCGATATCAAAAAGGCGACCTATACCAACACCATCGGCGCGCCCGAACTGCGCACGGTTTGGAGCGATCCCGAATTCAACCCCGGCCAACGCGCGTTCTATTATGTCCGCGTCCTCGAAATCCCGACGCCGCGCTGGGTGTTGTTCGACATGATCCGCTATGGTGCCAAATTGTTGCCGGAAATGGAGCTCAAGTCGCAGGAGCGGGCTTATACGTCGCCCATCTGGTATAACCCGACGGTATAGAGAGAAGCTGACCATCTGGTTCGTCATCCCGAACTTGTTTCGGGATAACGCACAACCGCTGCCTGCTATCCTGAAACAATTTCAGGATAACGATGGCTTGCTGAGACTACTCTGCAATGATCCCGGCCAGCGATGGGTCGGGATCGGCTATCCCCATCAGCCGCCGCATGGCGAGCCTTGCAAGCCGCTGCATCTCTACCTTCCGCCGCGCCGCTGCCAGCGGCACCAGTGCGGCGGAACGCACAATTTCCGCGTCATAGGCATCAGCGACGATCAGGCCGGTGCGTTCGGGCAGGAACGCCTCCCCCTCAATTGGGGAATAATCGAAGCCTGCGGGGACCGCCCAGAAAAAACGGTCGCAATAATCGAGATATTCGGGCCATTTCTGGTCACCCAGCAAGTCGGCGCGCGACACCTTGATCTCGACGACGATCACCTCACCCTTGGCATTGATGCCCATCAGGTCGGCACGGCGATTGTTACGCAGGCTAACCTCGGGCTGGACCATGATCTGGTTGCGCAGGAATAACCGGCTGACGCCGCGTGCCACCGCGGCCGAATCAATTTGCAGACCCATAGAATTACTCGCCATGCCAAATGGCTAGAACGAAGCGCGAACAAGATAAAGCCCTTTCTGCCTTGGCAGCGCATCGCCCAGCCGATAGGGTCAAGCCATGAAGGAAAAAACGGTTGCCGAAATAGCCGCTGTCCATGGCGGTTTCGACCCGAGGCTGGCGATCAGCTTCATGGGCAAGGCTGGCCATGGCGGGTTCCTGGGCATGGACTATGTCGGCCATGGCGAGGACTGGGTCGAGCTTGCTATCGACTGGCGCGAGGATCTGGTTGGCGACCCCAATACCGGCGTGCTCGCTTCTGCCGTGGTCATCAGCCTGATGGACAATGCCACCAGCATGTCGATCTGGACCAAGCTGCAGGAATTCCGGCCGCAGGTTACGATGGACTTGCGCGTGGACTATCTCCGTCCCTCACCCAAAGGCGCGCGTGTTTTTGGACGCGGCTATTGCTATCACCTGTCGCACAGCATCGGCTTTGTCCGCGGTGTGGCGCATAATGGCAATCTTGATGAGCCGCTGGCGCATGTCAGCGGTACATTTATCCGAGTGGGGGATCGCCTCGGATGACCACGCCCGACCCCCGCACCGAATTGCTGCCGCCTTATGCCCGTGCGCTCGACATAGTCATAACCGGCCTGCACAATGGCGCGCCACTGATCGAAATGCCCTTTGCCAACAAGGTGCAGGGCCGCCCCGGCTTTCTGCATGGCGGTGCGATTTCGGGCCTGCTCGAAATGGCTGCGGTCGCAGCGATCCAGCATGCGCTGCACGAACGGGGCGATGAAGCCACGTTCAAGCAGGTCAATGTAACCATCGATTTCATGCGCGGTGGAACGCCGCAAACGACTTACGCCGTAGGCGAAGTAACCCGCTTGGGACGCACCATGGCCAATGTCGAGGCGCGGGCATGGCAGGATGATCCGGCCAAGCCGATCACCATCGCCTATTTGCATTATTTGCTGAAGCGGAGCTGAGGCTCAGGCCTCTCCGTGTGTTTCCACCAAAGCGGCGGTGATCGCGTCTTCAGGCGATTTGCCACCCCAGATGATGAACTGGAACACGGGGTAGAAACGTTCGCATTCGTCGAGCGCGACATCGATAATCGTCTGCGCTTGGTCGACCCCCAACAGGCCGTTGGGTGGCAAAAGGCTGCCATGGCGGAAAAGCAGCATGCCGTTTGACGACCAGAGGTCAAAATGGCCAATCCAGAGCTGTTCGTTGATCAGACCCAGTGCCTTGTAGACGTCATCGCGTTTGTCGCTCGGCACGGTGACGTCTGGCATGACCAAAAGTTGCAGTGCGTTGTCTTCTTCGCGCCAGATGGCCCTTATCTGGTAGCTGGTCCAGCTGCCCTTGAATTCCGCGCTGACTTCTTCGTCGCTGACAGGTTCAAAATCCCAGCCGCGCGCTTCAAAAAGCGCGGCGAGCATGTCCAATGGCGCAGTCTCTTCGCGCTCGAACTCGGTAAAATCTTCGTCCTGGTTGCGCATTGCGGCCCTGTCGCTTGTTATGCATGGTAAATGCCTGTCGGCGGACTCGCGTGCAACAGCCTATGCACGCGAAGGTGCATTAGTCTGTGGGCCATATGTGGATAAGGGCGCTAAGCCCCTTATTTCTTGGGCGCAGCCTTTGGCTTTGGCGCAGGCTTTACCGCCGCTTTCGGCGCTGCCTTGGCTTTACCCGATGCGGCTTCAAGCGCAGCCACACGCGCCTTCAGTTCCTCGGCCTCGGCACGCGCCGTCGCCGCCATTTGCTTAACGGCGTCAAATTCTTCGCGGCTGACAAGGTCCATGCCCGCGACCCATTCGCGGGTGCGCTCCCGAAATCCCGCTTCGGCTTCACGCCCCATGCCAGCGACCGTTCCGGCAACGCCGTTCAGGAATTTGGAAAGATCGTCGAAAATGCGCTTGTCACTCTGCATGGCTCAGGCTCCGATTTCGGAAGTTGCTGCAGGAACATATAGGCGCTCTGCATCGGGGTTCAATCGGTCGATCTGGTAATTGAGGATCGCGGCAAAGCTCAGCCAGGCGAGATAGGGCACCAGCAGCCATGCGGCAACAGGGCGGATGCGGCCGAAGACAAGCGTGGTGGCGAAAGCGGTCGCCCAGATTGCGAGCAGCAAATAGAAAGCGGCCGTCACCTGATGCTGGCCAAAAAACAGCGGCGACCAATAGAGGTTCAAGGCCAACTGGACGAGGAATAACGCTATGGCGATGCCACGCAGCCGCGCGCCGCGTGCGTTCAAGATCATCGAAAAAGCGATGCCCATCAGCAAATAGAGGATAGGCCAAACGACACCAAAGGCCCAGCCCGGCGGCTGCGCCTCTGGCTTCACCAGTTCGGCAAACCAGCTATTTTGCTCGCCCGATCCGGAAACTGTGCCTGAAAGAAATCCAAGCAGCATGATCGTCGGGACGACGAACAAGGCCCATCGCAACAGCGACATCCGCAATTGGGAGGGAGAAGCAAGCTGGCTCATTCTGTTCCCTTCGGCCTGTGAGAATCGGCTAACCAAAGTCTTACGCACCGCATTCGGAAACGACAAGGCCGCTCACCCAAAAGGGGAAGCGGCCTGCCAAATATTCAATATTTTGGAGCGGATTACGCCTTGCGCGTACCCGAAACCGGCATCGAACCGAAGGCACCTGCCTTGACTTCGCCGGTGATGCTGTCGCCATCTACGGTGGCAGTGCAATCGAGCGTCATCGGCATCGGCACAGTCATGTCCATTTTCCAGCTGAGCGTGTTGCCGCTGACGCTGCCATTGGCAATGTCCATCGAACCCAGGCTGCCCTGCATTTTGCCGGTGAAGCTGTCACCATCGCTGTTGATGGTGAGAACCGACTTCTGGTCACCCATCGGGCTTTTGACGGTTACTTCCCAATCGCCATCTACTGCTGCCATTAATCGTCTCCTCTTGATTCAGGTGTTAATTTGCATTGGTGTCAGTAGGCTTAGCAGCTTCGGATTGCATTTCAACCGGCAATCCAAGCGCCTCCAATTGCGGCTTTACCTTGGCCGCATCGCCTACCACGACCCAGCTCATCTTGTCAGGGTTGATCTTGGATTTGAACTCGGCTGTCATGCTTTCCGGGGTCAAAGTGGCATATTTTCCAGCCAGCTTTTCGGCATAGTCGAACGGACGTTTGAACAGCGCATCGGCGCGCATCTGACCAAGAACGGCCGCCGATTGCTCATAGCTGCCCGGAAGTTCGAGAACATTGCTGACCACAGTCGTGTCACGCTCTTCCTTGGTTATCGGCTTGCTCGTCACAAAGTCTCGCGCCTGGCTCAACAGCACGCCCAGCGACGGCCCCGTCTGGTTGGTCTGCACCGGCGCAAAAATTAGGAACGGCACGCGGTCTTCATTGCCACCGACTTGCGAACGCACCCCGTAAGACCAACCCTTGGTTTCACGCAGATCCATGTTGATGCGAGAGGTGAAATCACCGCCGAAAATCTCGTTGGCGCTGCGCAACGGCAACAGATCATCGCTGCCCTTGGCGTCCAGCACCTTGCCACCAAGGATGAACGACTGTGGCGAATTGGGCCGGTCGATCAGGACAATGCGCGCTTTCGCTTCTGGAAGGGCAACAGCGAAATTCTTGGCCGGAGCCGCGCTCGCTTTCGGTTTCCAGTTGCCGAACTGCTTGTTGAGCAATTTGGTGATTTCCTTGAGCGAGGTATCACCGACGACAAAGATTTCTGCCTTCGCCGGATGGATCCAGCTTTGGTGGAAGGACACCACATCAGCACGCGTCAACGTACGCACCGCTGCTTCATCACCCGTCCCCGTTTGCGAACCGCCATAGGGGTGCGCCTTGCCGTAAATGATTTCCGGCAACGCACGCAGCGCCAAACCTTGTGGCTGGTTCTTCTCGCCCGCGATGCGTGTAAGCTGTTGGACGCGGACGCGTTCCAGATCCTTTTCGGCGAAGGCTGGATTCTTGACCACATCGGCCAGCAAATCGATGGATGCGGCCAGATTCGGTTTCACCGCACGCAGCGACGCGACGGTCCGGTCCTGCGCCGAGGCCACATTGATATCGGCCCCCAGACGTTCTTCGGTTTCCGCAAGCTGCGTTGCGTTCAATGTCAGAGTGCCTTCCGACAGCAAATTGCCCATGATGTTCGAAACGCCGCGCTTGTCGGCCGGATCGGCGGCATAGCCCGCGTCAAAGCTGACAGCGATGCGTACAGCGGGGACGGCATTACGGCGCGCGAAATGCACTTTGATGCCGTTTTTAAGCTTGCCGGTTTCGACCGTCGGAAAATCGAGCGCCGGGGTTGCGCCGGGTGCCGGCATTTTGCTGCGGTCTGCTTTGACTGCCGTAGTGGCGTGGCCATCGCTGCCCGGCGCCATGTAGAAGGCCGGTGCGGTCAGACCACCGGTGCGCGCGCCGGAACCCGATGCGACTTCCTTATAGGCTTCGCGCTCACCGGGTTCGACGCGGATTTCCAGCACCGGACGCGTGAGCCATTTCTGCATGGCGGCGGAAATGGTTTCGGGCTTCAAAGCCGCGAGCCGCTCCAGCTCCTTTTTGTAATAATCGGCATCGCCAGTGTAGAGCTGTCCTTCGGCGAGCGCGACGGCCTTGCCGCCAAAGCCGCCAACCTGTTCGAGTCCGTCAATCCGGCCTGCTGCCTCACTTGCGGCAACGCGCTGCACTTCGTCGGCGGTCGGCCCCTTGGCGATGAAATCCGCCATGATGTCGTCAAGCCGTTTGGCAACAGCGTCCGCATCACCGCCGGGCTTCACATCGGCCTGTACCCAGAACAGGCTGCCATGAACGAAAGGCAGAACGAAGGAGGAGACCGAAACCGCGCTTTGCTCTTCGCGAACCAGAATATTGTCGAGGCGCGAGCTTGCGAGGCCACCCAATACTGAGGCACCAGCGCGCAACGCGGTATAATCCGGGTCAGCCAGGCCTGGGACAATCCAGTTACGATAGATACGCGTGGCCGGAACCTTGTCCTTCAGCACAATCTTTTTGGGTGCGTCCAGCGTCGGGATCGGTGCATTGACTGGTGGAACGTCACGGCCACGCGCCACATCGCCGAACCATTTCTGCACCAGCGGTTTCGCCTGCGCCGCATTCACATCACCGGCGAGCACCAGTACTGAATTGTTCGGACCATAATAATCTTTGAACCACTGCTTGAAGTCATCAAGCTTGGCAGCCGCCAGATCTTCAAGACTGCCGATCGTATTGTGATGATAGGGGTGGCCAACGGGGAACAGATTTTCCGACTGGGCATATTCAACCAAGCCATAAGGCTGGTTATCGCCCTGACGCTTTTCATTGGAAACAACGCCGATCTGCGTCTTCACCGACTCTTCGGTCAGGCCGCCAAGCAGGTGGCCCATGCGGTCGCTTTCAAGGAAAAGCGCGGATTCGAGCGCGCTGGTCGGGACGGTCTGGAAATAGTTGGTGCGATCGAGCCAGGTCGTGCCGTTGAGGTCGGTGGCACCAATCTGCTTGGTGTACTGGAAATAATCGCCGGGCGCATTCTCGCTGCCATTGAACATGATATGTTCAAACAAATGGGCAAAGCCCGTCTGGCCCTTGGGCTCATGCTTGGAACCAACGCCATACCAGATCGAAACCGCTACCACCGGTGCCTTGCGGTCTTCGTGGACAATCACCGTCAAACCATTGTCGAGGGTGAATTTCTCATAGGGGATATTGACCGTTTTCACGAGGTCGGCGACGGGCGCAGGAGCGGATTTGGCGATGGCGGCGCTCGACAGAGCAACAGTCGAAACGGCAAGCGCCAGCGTGAGTTTGCGGATCATGTAAAAGCTCTCCTCAGGGAAACTTATGCGCCCTTTCAGGCGGATAGTACGGATATACTGCGGCAAGCGGCGAATACAATGCGGGTAAACACCTTTTCGACAAACAGCCGAATGCAGGCGACATCATTCTTTTTCGGCGGCCTTGCGAACGCGCAATTTGTCGATTTTGCGACCATCCATGTCGACCACTTCAAAGTGCCAGCCATTGTCGACAAAGCTCTCGCCCTCTTCGGGCAAATGGCGGAGTATCTGAAGCACATGCCCCGCAGCGGTCGCATAGTCCCGATCTTCCGGCAGTTGGATATCCAATGCCTGAGCCATAGCGTCAGCAGCCATGCCGCCGTCAATCAACAGAGAGCCATCATCGAGTGTGACTATATTCGCTGCGCTGCCTTGCTCTTGATCGGATGCAAATTCGCCAGCAATCGCGGCGAGCAGGTCATTCGGCGTGACGATACCTTCGAAATGACCATATTCGTCGTGCACCAGCAACATCGGAACTTCCGATTTGCGCAGGATTTCGAGTGCATCCATCGCGTCTAGCTGGTCTGGAACAATTTCCGCCTTGCGCATCATGGCACGCAAATCGAGCGGGCGCCCCTCGATCTGGGCGGCAACAATGTCGCGCGCCTGCACCACGCCGATAATGTCGTCGACGCTCTCACCCATGACGGGGAGGCGGGTATGCGGTGAATTCAAGAGCCGGTCACGGATCGTTTCGGCGCTGGCATCCGCTGCAATTGTGTCAACTTCCGTCCGCGGCGTCATCACTTCGCGCACGGGTCTATCCGCAAGCCGGACCACGCCCGAAATCACCTTATGCTCATGCTCTTCAATGATGCCGGCGTGCGTTGCCTCGGTGAAAACGACTTTCAGCTCTTCGGTGGTCAGCGCGTCGCGATTGTCGCGGTTGAGCCCGAGCAGTTTGAAAATCAGGCTACTCGATTTGTCGAGCAACCAGACAAAAGGCGCGGCTATCCGGGCCAGCCATTCCATCGGACGTGCGACTATCGCCGCTATCCGTTCGGGCGCCACCAGCGCGAATTGTTTGGGCACCAGTTCGCCGATGACCAAAGACGCAAAAGTCGTAGCACCGATGACAAGCCCAAAACCGATATTCATCGCCCATTTGTCGCTGACCAGGCCAAGCTGGGCAATGCGTTCGCCGGTGGGTGCGCCAAGGCTCGCGCCCGAATAAGCACCGGCTATGATGCCAATCAGGGTGATACCGATTTGCACCGTCGACAGGAACCTGCCCGGATCTTTTGACAAATGAAGTGCAGCCGCAGCGCCGCTGCTCCCTCCTTCGGCCATCGCCTGCAACCGGGCCGGGCGTGAGGATACAATGGCCAGCTCGGACATCGCGAATACGCCGTTGAGGGCGATCAGCGCGAGGATTATCAGCGCATCAAGCCAAGGGAATGGGTCGAGGTCCATGGTAATGCCCTGCACATAGTGTGCGCCTGCCACCCTTGGCAAGACCCATGGCAATGCCTATGCGGTTGCCCATGTCGACTTTGCGCCCCACCAGCCCTGCAATCGCCTTCGCTGTTGCCGCAGCAGGGGTGGGAACCTTTTCGCTGATGGATGCCGCGATGAAGGATCTGTCGCTGAGCGTTGGTGCTTTTAATGCCGTACTGTGGCGCAATCTAGCTGGAACCTTGATAGCAGGCATGTTGTTCGTTGCGACCGGTCAGGGCTGGCCTGCGCGCGACAATTTGCGGCTGCATCTGTGGCGCAGCATCATCGTAGCAGGGATGGCTGTAAGCTTTTTCTGGGCGATAGCACGTTTGCCGCTGGCTGAAGCCATCGGCTTGTCGTTCATCGCGCCGGTAATTGCTTTGTATCTGGCGGCTATCATGCTGGGCGAGAAAATTGGGCGAGAGGCTATATTGGCGTCGGTCGCCGGGCTCGCAGGGGTTGGCGTGATCCTTTATGGGAAATTCAGCGGGCATTATTCGAGCGATGCCCTGTGGGGGGCGCTTGCCGTGCTCTTTTCCGCCGTGCTGTTCGCCTATAATTTGATTCTGGCAAGACAGCAGGCACAGGCAGCGGGACCGATCGAGATAGCCTTTTTCCAGAATTTGTTGACCGCGTCCGTATTGGCACTCGCCGCTCCCTGGTTTCTGGCACCATTGGTGGTGGCCAAAGTTCCGATGCTGCTGACCGCCGCATCGCTCGCCATATTTTCGCTGCTGCTGATGAGCTGGGCCTATGCGCGGGCAGAGGCGCAGATTTTGATCCCTGTCGAATATACCGCCTTTGTCTGGGCTGTGCTGTTCGGCTGGGTATTTTTCAATGAACCGGTCACGTTGACGACCTTGATTGGCACCGCACTGATTATCGGCGGCAGCCTGATTGCCGCGCGTGTAAAACCTGCGATTGTTAATCATGTCGAAATGGCTTCTGCCTAAGGAACCGGCTAGGTGCGGCAGGTTGCGCACAAGGAATAGCGGTTGACCCTGATGGAAATACTCACGGCGATAGGCCGAAAAGCCGGAAGCTGGGCGCATGAGCGCGCGGTGCAGGGCATATTGGATACGCCGCCGATTGTGGCGCAAGACGATGGCCTCATCCTGTTTTCGATGATCGGTACCGCCGTGCTTCTGCCCTATCTGGTCGCGGTGAAATCGCTGCATCACCACTTACCCCGCGGAAAAATCGTGCTGCTCGACGACGGAACTTTAACTGCGGAAGACAAGGCTGTTCTGGCCAAGCACTGCGATAATCCGGAAATCATCGTGAAGGCTGATGTTGAGACTGCACCCTGCCCACGCGACAATTGCTGGGAACGATTGCTGTCCATTTTGGACCGGCGAAACGACGATTTCGTGATCCAGCTTGATTCGGATACGGTAACCACCGGCCCGGTTCCCGAAATTGCTGCAGCGATAGATGCCAACCGCAGTTTCACGCTGGCCGGTGGCTTGGACGAGGCGCAGCACGGATTCAAAAGTGCACGGGAGATCTCGCAGATTTTCCATGCCGATGGGCCTACGACCGATCATGTACAGGCGCATGCCGAAGCAGCAATGAAGACGCTGCCCGATGCCGACAGCCGCCGCTATATCCGGGGGTGTGCCGGTTTTGCGGGTTTCGCCAAAAGCAGCGACGGTCGCGCCACCGTATCCCGCTTTTCGCGCCAAATGGACGAGCGGCTCGGCAACACCTGGCGTCAATGGGGTAGCGAACAGGTCGCGTCGAACTGGGTGGTCGCGAATGATCCCGATCCGGTGCAACTTCCCTATGATCGCTATATCAACCATTGGGACGAACCCATGCCCGAAAGCCCCGCTTTTGTGCACTATATCGGCACCTATCGCTATCGCTGGGGCAATTATTCCCGGACCACAAAGGAAGCCATTGCGGCTTTGAAAGCCTGATCATCCAGAAGAACATGACCTATGTTCGCTATAGGCATTGACCCCTGAACAGACTCGGTTTAATCGCACGATTAAATCACACAAAGGAGTCCTGTCATGGCCACAGCTTATATTGTCGATGCCGTTCGTACCGCCGGTGGGCGGCGCGGTGGAAAGCTTGCCGGAGTGCACCCGGTCGATCTCGGCGCAGCCGTGTTCGATGCGATTGCCGATCGTAACCAGTTCGACACCAAAGCGATCGACGACGTCATCACCGGCTGCGTCTCGCAGGGTGGTCAGCAGACAATGGACCTTGGCCGCAACGCGGTTCTGGCGTCGAAACTGCCCGACAGCATTCCCGCTGTCACCATCGATCGCCAGTGCGGTTCTTCGCAGCAGGCAATGATGTTTGCGGCCCAGGCCGTGATGTCGGGCACGCAGGATATCGTGCTTGCCAGCGGCATCGAAAGCATGACCCGCGTGCCGATGGGGTCGGTCGCGACCTTGTTCATGAAGGAAGGCCTCGGCAACTATAAGTCGCCGCGCCTCGAAGAGAAATTCCCCGGCATCATGTTCAGCCAGTTCGCGGGCGCTGAAATGATCGTCAAGAAGCACGGCTTTACCAAGGACGATCTCGACGCTTTTGCGCTCGCCAGCCATCAGCGTGCCAAGGCGGCGACCGAAGCAGGCCATTTCAAGAATGAAATCGTCGGCATCGAAATCGAAACCCCCGAAGGCAAGGAAGTGCATCTGGTCGACGAAGGCATCCGTTTCGACGCCACGATGGAGAGCATCTCCAGCGTCAAATTGCTGCAGGAAGGTGGCTCGATCACGGCTGCCACCAGCTCGCAGATTTGCGACGGCGCATCGGCCGCTTTGATCGTTTCGGAACAGGCCCTCAAGGATCATGGCCTGACGCCGCGCGCGCGCATCCACCACATCTCGGTGACGGCAGGTGACCCGATCATCATGCTCGAAGAGCCGCTGTTCGCCACCGAAAAGGCGTTGAAGAAAGCCGGCATCAAAATCGAAGATATCGACGCCTATGAAGTCAACGAAGCCTTTGCCCCGGTTCCGCTTGCATGGCTGAAATATCTCGGCGCATCGCATGATCGCCTCAACGTCCATGGCGGCGCGATCGCACTCGGCCACCCGCTCGGCGCTTCGGGCACAAAGCTGATGGCAACGCTGCTCGGCGTTCTGGATGCCAAGGGTGGCAAATATGGCCTGCAGACAATGTGCGAAGGCGGTGGCCAGGCCAACGTCACAATCATCGAACGGCTTTAACCGTCGTCGCCCCGGCGAAGGCCGGGGCCGCTATCGGTTTACCCAAAACCCATTGAATTAACCTCCAACGGCCCCGGCCTTCGCCGGGGCGACGATCTAGAAGGAAATTAGAATGATACTCGACTCATCCGTCGCAGCAGTCGTAACCGGCGGCGCATCGGGCCTCGGCGCTGCAACCGCACGTTCGCTCGCTGCAAAGGGCGTCAAAGTTGCGATTTTCGACCTTAACGAAGAAAAGGGCAACGCCATGGCCGCCGAACTGGGCGGCGTATTCTGCAAGGTCAATGTGACCAGCGAAGAAGAAGTCGATGCCGCGTTCGCCAAGGCACGTGCAGCGCACGGCCAGGAACGCATCCTCGTCAACTGCGCCGGTACCGGCAACGCGATCAAAACCGCCAGCCGTTCAAAGGAAGATGGCTCGATCAAGCACTTCCCGGTTTCGGCTTTTGAATGGATCATCCAGATCAACCTGATCGGCACATTCCGTTGCATCGCCAAGTCGGCTGCCGGTATGCTGACACTCGAGCCGCAGGCTGATGGCGATCGTGGTGCCATCGTCAACACCGCTTCGGTTGCGGCTGAAGACGGCCAGATCGGTCAGGCTGCCTATTCGGCGTCGAAGGCCGGCGTTGTCGGCATGACCCTGCCGATCGCGCGCGACCTTTCGAACGAAGCCATTCGCGTCAACACCATCCTGCCGGGTATCTTCAACACCCCGCTGCTCGCCGCTGCGCCGCAGCCGGTGAAGGATGCTCTGGGTGCATCGGTTCCCTATCCGAAGCGTCTCGGCAACCCGGAAGAATATGCTGCTCTCGCCATGCTGATGATCGAGAATGGCTATTTCAACGGCGAAGACGTCCGCCTCGACGGCGCCATCCGCATGGCTCCGCGTTGATTTACCTTTTGCTCCCGCATGCGGGAGATTCGAAAGCAGCCGACAGGCCTGCTTTCCATGACACCCCTCTCGCGCTGCGAGGGGGGTTTCTTTTTTCCAAGAGGATGCCCGAATGAGCAATTACACCCAGATATTATACGAAGTGGACAATGGCGTTGCGACGATCACGCTGCACCGGCCTGACAAGATGAATGCCTTCACCGGCACGATGATGAACGAGATGATTTCGGCCTTTGACGAGATCGACGCTGACGACAATGTCCGCGCCGTCATCGTCACCGGCCATGGCGACCGCGCCTTCTGCGCCGGGGCGGACCTGACGCCTGATGATGGCAAGCATGTCTTTGCCAGTGGCGAAGCCGTTAGCGACCTCTCTGATGCCCGCGTGCGCGATGGCGGCGGTTTGCTGACCCTGCGCATTTACCAGTGCAAGAAACCGGTGATCGCCGCCGTGAATGGCGCAGCCGTAGGCATCGGCGTTACCATGCAGCTTGCCATGGACATCCGCCTTGCCAGCGAAACCGCTCGTTTCGGTTTTGTCTTTGCCCGTCGCGGCATCGTGCCCGAAGCTGCCTCAAGCTGGTTCCTGCCGCGCCTAGTCGGCCCGCAACAGGCACTGGAATGGTGCTACACCGGCCGCATCTTTGATGCGCAGGAAGCGCTACGGGGCGGTCTCGTCCGCTCGGTGCATCCGGCAGATGAACTGCTCGCCGAGGCCCGCAAGCTGGCCCGTGAAATCGCGGACAACACCGCACCCGTTTCGGTCGCGCTGACCCGTCATATGTTGTGGCGCAATGCCGCCCAGCCGCACCCGATGGAAGCGCACAAGATTGACAGCCGCGCCATCTATCGCCGGTCGCGTTCGGGTGATGCCAAAGAGGGCATTGCCAGCTTCCTTGAAAAGCGCCCGCCCAATTATCCGGACAAAGTATCCACAGACATGCCAGACTTCTTCCCTTGGTGGGAAGAACCGGTATATAAATGATTGATTAAGGGGTCGGGATATCAAGCCCGACCCTCTACCCCGGGGGAGTAAAGCCGTGGCGACAAACGGTCAGAAACTAGCCAGCGCCAATGAAGCGCAAAGCGGCGCGCGTGAGCAACTGCTCGAAGCGGCAAGCCAGATCATGCGCGAAGGCGATACCATCGATCTTTCGCTGTCCGAATTGTCCTTACGTGCCGGGCTGAACAGCGCGCTGGTCAAATATTATTTCGGCAACAAGAACGGGCTGATGCTGGCCCTGCTCGATCGCGACATGGGCAAGATTGTGGTCGAACTCAATGCGCTCGTGGCAAAGGACATGCCGCCGGAGGAAAAGCTTCGCCGCCATATCAGCGGGGTGATCGACACTTATTATACCTTCCCCTATCTCAACCGCCTGATGATGCGCATGGTGCGCGATGCCGCACCGATTGAGGCCGCAAGGATCGCCGAGCGCTATCTGAAGCCGCTCTCCGATGCTTATGACGTGCTGATCGAGGAAGGCGTGAAGGCCGGCAAGTTCCGCCCTGTCGATCCACAGCTATTCTATTTCTCGGTGACGGGGGCCGCCGACCGCTTTTTCTCGGCACGGTTGGTTTTACGCCATTGCTATGACCAACACGACATTTCTCCCGAGATGCGCGACGCCTATCGCGAGCATACGATCGCGCTGATCATGCGGGGCTTGCTGGCGGACTAGGGCCGCAGCGCTTATTTCGGCTGCGGCAGCGCGCTGTCCTGCAATTCTTTTTCAGCAGCGGCGTCAGCTTCTGCCTGCATACGTGCCTCGCGTTCCGCGCGTTCCTTTTCGAACTGCTGTACACGCTGCTCAACCAACTCTGCCTCGGCATCGATAGCAGACAGGCGCTTTTTGCGCTCGGCGGCAATCATGCGGCCAAAGGCCAAACCGGGATCTTGCTCTTTTTCAGCATAAGCCCGGTCGATTTCCTTGAGCCCGCAGCCGGTGAACCCACCGCCGCCAGTGGGCGAGCAGCTCATCGTGCCTTCGCGTCCAACATATTCATAGGCGATCACACGGTTGGTCCAGGCTTCTTTGCGGGGATCGTTGATATCGTCACGCAGCGGGGTCGGAATACGATAACGATCGCCTTCGGAAAGTCGTGCGCAGACATTGATCGTATCCGCGCTGCTTTCCTCGCATTTATCCTCGCCATAGACGATGACCATGTTGATCTTTTCGGCATCGGGTGATGCAGTAGGGGCCTCGGCCTCCTGCGCGAAAGCGGGGGCAGCCATCAGCGCCAAGGCAGCGCTAAGGATCAGGGACGAGCGAAAAGTCATCAATTTACTCCAATATCTGCCTTGGGCTTAGGCCCTGTAGTCTGAATGGCAAATGAAATCGGGCCATGCATTGACCAGGGTCAAATCCGTTTTGAAAGGGCTATTGCCGCGCGACAGCCTAAGCGGATTGCAGCGCTCATCAATGGATAGACAGGGGCCCGTTCGGCCCCGGCCGCGAGTGCTGCTTCTTTATGCTCGACTTCTTCCTGCCGGAATTCCTCAATCATGCTGGACAACGCCGGATCACTATCCCCCAGTTCGGCAAGCTGCTCTCGATAATGGGCGTCGATTTCGGTCTCAACCGCCACGGTGCAGGCCATCGCGGCTTCAGGCCCGATAGCAGCGGTCACCGCCCCCAGCGCAAAACCCGCGACATTCCAAAAGGGTTGCAATGCTGTCGGGCGCACGCCGCGTTCGGCCATGATGCGGTCGAAGGCGTCGAGATGCCGCCGCTCCTGCTCGGCCATATGCGCGATTTCGCGGCCCATCGGGTGGCGATCACCCAACATCGCCAGCTGGCCGGCGTAAATGCGGGTGGCACCATATTCGCCCGCCTGATCGACACGGATCATGCTGGCCTTTGCCGAAGCCTGATTGGCAATCATGCCTGCGCTCCCTTACGTAAAAGCCCGAAAATGGCGAAGGCGCCAAATGTCGAAATCAGGAAATTATATCCTGCGAGCGATATGCCGAACAGCGTCCACGGTGCAATGTCACAGCGGATCAGCGGGGCGTTGAGGATGGCGTCCAGCACTTCCTTGCCACTGCCCGGTGCCACTGTGGAGGAGCAGGTGGTGATTCCTTCCCACCAGCCATATTCGACCCCGGCATGATAGCCGCCAATCAGACCGCTGGTCAGGATGGCGAGTGCTGCGAGCAGGACCAATGTTTTGCGGAGCCCTTGGCCACTCGCAACAAACGCCGCCAGCGCCAGCGGCAAGGCGGCAAAATGTGGCCAGCGTTGCCACCAGCACATCTCACACGGATAGAGCCCGCCAATATATTGCGATGCATAGGCCCCGCCGAGGAGCCCCAATGGAAGCAGAAGCGCCAGCCAGCGCGCACGATCGAAACCGGT
This sequence comes from Sphingorhabdus sp., assembly GCF_035329025.1. Classification (GTDB taxonomy): domain Bacteria; phylum Pseudomonadota; class Alphaproteobacteria; order Sphingomonadales; family Sphingomonadaceae; genus Sphingorhabdus_B. The sequence goes on from NZ_DAOLHN010000003.1 coordinate 52,727, forward strand.
CATGGGTTGGTGATTAGACCAAGATTTTATGAAATGAAATCGTCATTCCCGCGAAGGCGGGAAACGAAGTGATCGGAGAACAATCCATCACCTGCTGTCCAAATTTCAACGGACGGTGATGGACCCCCGCCTTCGCGGGGGTGACGACATTCGAATGGCAAGGAATGCGGATATCCTAATTGCGCTTGCCAGTCTTGGCTTGGGTGTTTGCAAGGCGCGTACTGGTGCCCAGACGCGCGATGGTTTGCATCGCATAGTGAAGCTGGAAATCCTCGATGCCCTGCTTTTTCAGCTCTTCCGCCGATTGGGAAAAGCGCGGATCGTCCTTGCCATCACTTTCCAGACTTTTGTCATCGGCCAAATTCTCGTTGACCAAGTGGCGACGCAGGTCGGATTCGCGCACGGCGACGCGCTTGCGGTAATCGGGATCGGAAATCTGCGGCACTGCCACATCGGGCTTCACCCCGCCTTCCTGCACCGAGCGGCCCGACGGCAAGTGATAACGGGCAACCGTCAAGCGCAGACCGGTTTCGCGCGAGAGCGGCAGCACGTTTTGCACGGAGCCCTTGCCAAAACTGCGCTCACCCATGACCAGCGCACGGCGATGATCCTGCAATGCACCCGCAACGATTTCGGAGGCCGAGGCCGATCCGGCATCGACCAGCACAATCACCGGTTTGCCGCCCGTCACATCGCCCTTGACCGCCTGTTCGGCGAACCAGCGGTTGACGACCACCTTGTCGCGGCCACGTTCGGAGACGATTTCACCCTTGTCGAGGAAAGCGTCGGACACCTTGACGGCCTCTTCCAAGATGCCGCCGGGGTTGGAACGCAGATCGACCACATAGCCTTGCGGCTTGCCGCCCAGCTGACGCTCAATGCCCTTGATCGCGGCGACCACATCCTCACCGGTTTCTTCCGAGAAGCCGGTTATGGTGATTACGCCGATCTTGTCCTTCACCTCCCACTTCACCGGCTTCAGGTCGATGATCGCACGGGTGATGGTAAGGTCGAACGGCTCGTCGCGACCGGGGCGAAAGATGGTGAGCTTGATTGACGTGCCGGGCGTGCCGCGCATCCGGTTGACCGCATCGTCGACCGTTCCGCCGACAATCAGTTCGCCGTCAAGATGGGTGATATAGTCGCCAGCCTTGATACCGGCCTTGTCAGCCGGAGTGTCTGCGGTGGGGGCGATAACCTTGATCGCGCCGTCCTCCTGCGTCACCGACAGACCGAGGCCGCCATATTCGCCTTCGATCTGGGTCTGCAGGTCGCGAAAATTGCTTTCATCCAGAAATGCGCTGTGCGGATCGAGGGTGTTGAGCATCCCCTGTATCGCGCCCTTCATCAGCTGCTCGTCATCGACCTTGTCGACATAATTGGCGCGCACCTTTTTATAGACCGCGATGAACTCGTCCATATCGCGCAGCGGATCGTCCTTGCGCTGCTGTGCACCGATTGAGGTTGACGCGAGCGCGCCCACAACAAAAGCGGTAATTCCGGTGGTGAGAAGCTTGCTCTTCATCGCGTTCTTTCCTGCCAAACCGAGTCCATTTCGGTAGCGTCGGCTATATCGTGCCCCCGCTATATGGTGAAAGCCTATTTACCACGAAAGAGGGTTAACTGCCGACAAGCGACAATTTGCTGACGATAGCATGAACCTTTGCTGACAGCCGCCTGCGGGTCAGCCGAGCAGCGCTGCAATATCGATAAGCCGTCCGTTGCGGCGCAATTCCACCATGATTTCAGGTTCTTCGTCGCCCGCTTTACCGATTATACTGCCCTGGCGCACTTGCGATCCCGCTTCAACGCCCAGCCGCTCAATCCCGGTAACAAGGGTTGCCCAGCCATTACCATGTTCGACGATCACGATGTTGCCGAAACTGCGATAGCGGCCCGCAAATGTCACTTTTCCTGCAGCAGGAGCGACGACCCGCGCGCCCGGTTCGACTGCCAGACGGATGCCACGCTCACGATAGCCAGTCGGGTTGAGTTCACCGAAGCCCGAAACGACGCGCCCGCGAGCGGGCAGGATGAAGGCTCCGGCAGATTCGGATCGGGCTTTGCCACCGCCCAGCCTCGGCTGCGGACCGGAATATTCAGCGAGCTCTGCCGCAATTTGGCCGCTCTCCCGATCAGCGTCGATGCGCTCGACAAGATCGCGGGCACGTTCGCCTTGCCCAATGGCGCGCTCGAACTCGATGGCAGCGTCTGCATTGAGGCTGAGCGCCTTGCCGCGACTATCGCTTTCGAGTGCAGCCAGCGCCTTACTGCGGCTGGCAAGGTCCAGACGCGCCTTGCCGAGTGCGGTTATCGCGACACGCTCCTGCTTCTGCAATTCGCGCTGGATCTCCATCTGATCGCGCAAGGCCGAAGTTCGGCTGGCTATGACAGGCTCGATCGACGCCATGGCCGCACGCAGGCGGACATAATCGCGGCGGTCGCCGGGCCGTGCGAGCAACAGCGACACCGGCTGACGGGTCATGTTCTGCAACAATGCGTTGAGGCGCAACATTGGCGCATTGGCTTCGCCGAGCAGGGCAGCCTGCGCACGCTGGCGTCTGGAAATGACGGCGATTCTGGCGCGTGCGGTAGCGATCTGTGCACTGGCCGCATCGATTTCAGCCCCGAGCGCGGCACGGCGGGCGACCAACCGGTCGGCGGTTGCTTCGGCATTGGCAGCTTCCTGACGCAGCGTTTCGCTGCGCGCTTCGGCCGCGGCCGCGCGCTTCTTGGCTTCGCGCAGGGCATCGACATCGCTCTGCCCGGCAGCGGCTGCGGTCAGCAACCCGCTCAAACCCAAAGTCGCCAAGAAAAGCCTTTGCCACCCCATGAAGCTATCCTTCGCGATGATAGGGGTGGTTGGCAAGTATCGATGTTGCCCGATAGAGCTGTTCAGCGAGCATCGCGCGCGCCATCAGGTGCGGCCATGTTGCCCGGCCAAAAGCAATCAGCTTATCGGCAACAGCACGGTCTGCATCGTCAAAACCGTCCGCAGCCCCAAGGCAAAAGCGTACTTCGGCGACGCCTTCGTCGCGCCAGCGTTCGAGCAATTTGGCGAGATCCATTGAAGAGAGATGGTCGCCCTTTTCATCGAGCAGCACTGTCCGGCTGCCCCGTTCTGCAGGTGGCACATTTCCACCGCGATCCGGCAATTCTGTGAGTTTGTACGGCCATGTAAGGCGCTTTAGATAGCGGTCAACAAGCTCGCTTTCGGGGGAGCGCCCGATCTTGCCGCGCGCGATAATGTGCAGCCGCATGGCGGTCCCCTCTCGATAAATAGGGACAGTCCCTATTTAATCAGGCGTTCAGTGCCTCGGGCGCGTCGCCGAAGCCCCACATCCGTTCAAGATTGTAGAAGCTGCGCACTTCGGGCCGGAACAGGTGCACGACAACATCTTCGGCATCGATCAGCACCCAATCGGCGCTCGGCAAGCCCTCGATATGCGCGTTGCGCCCTGCCTTTTTGATTCTTTCGGCAAGCTTCTGCGCCATCGAAGCCACTTGTCGACTCGAACGGCCACTCGCCACGACCATATAGTCGGCGATGCTGCTCTTGCCTTGAAGCGGGATGGAAACGACCTCTTGCGCCTGATCGTCGTCGAGCGACTGGAGGATGAGTTTGTGCAGTTCGTCAGGCTGCAGGACAGGTCCCTTTTTTGCGGCCTTGCCGCCGGGGACTGTAGCGAGTTCTATCAAAATTGCTCCTTAATACAAAACATTGTGGGTAACGCCGTCGATGACGCGCTTGCCGTCATAGTCGCGATGCCAAAGAGGGTTGGCCTGGCGAACCGCCGTGGCCGAGCGTGGATCGGGGCGAAAGCGCAGGAATACAAGCGCCGGTGTGCTCCACATCGTCCAATTAAGCCGCTGGTCCGGACGCCGGACATACCGCCTGAGCCAGGCCATTGCGGGGCCCGCAACAGCATGCATCTCATAGCCCGGACGGGCGATAACCGCAATCGGCATTAAACGGGCGATGTCGCGCCAGCGGCGCCAGCGTGTGAAATTTGCCACATTGTCCGCTCCCATGATCCAGATGAAGCGACGCTTGGGATAGCGGCGAACCAGCTTGCGCAGCGTATCGATGGTGTAACGCGTTCCCATTTGCGCTTCGACCGCGGTGGCGCGGATCGGCGCGCGGCGGGCCATTTTTTTGGCCGAAGCAAGCCGTGCCTTGTGCGAGGCCATGTCTTTCGCATGGGCCTTTAGCGGGTTTCCGGGAGAAACCAGCCACCAGATTTCATCCAGATCAAGCGCGTCGAGCGCGAACAGGCTGATCGAACGATGCCCGCCATGCGCCGGGTTGAACGATCCGCCGAGAAGGCCGGTCAGCATTTAGGGCCGCGTCTGTCCCGAGCCGTGTACCAGCCACTTATAGGTGGTCAGCCCTTCGAGTGCGACCGGGCCACGTGCGTGCAGCCTACCGGTGGCAATGCCGATTTCAGCGCCCAGGCCGAATTCACCGCCATCGGCATATTGCGTCGAGGCATTGTGCATCACAATCGCGCTGTCCACGCCCGAAAGGAAGTCTGCCGCCGCCGCTGAGTCATTGGTGATGATGCTTTCAGTGTGCTGCGAGCCATAGCGGGCAATATGTTCGATCGCCTCATCGACGCCCGACACCATCTTTGCCGATACAATGGCGTCGAGATATTCAGTACCCCAATCCTCTTCACTCACCGGCACTGTGCGGGCATCAAGTTCCATCAGCATGTCGTCGGCGCGCACTTCACAGCCCGCGTCAAGCAAAGCGCCGATCAGCCGCGCGGGTTCGGGATAATCCTGATCGATCAGCACCGTTTCGGTCGCTCCACAAATACCGGTGCGACGCATCTTGGCGTTGACCGCTATCGCCTCCGCCATCGCCGGATCGGCCTTGGCGTGAATATAAGTATGGCAGATGCCATCGAGATGCGCGAGCACGGGAACGCGGGCCTCATCCTGCACGCGTGCCACCAACGACTTGCCGCCGCGCGGGATCACCATGTCAATCTGCCCCTGCGCCTTCAAGAGGGCGCCGACAGCCGCACGGTCCTGCGTTGGAACGAGTTGTACCGCATCGGCGGGAAGACCCGCTTTGACAATGCCTTCAACCATCGCCGCGTGGATCGCACGGTTGCTGTGCACCGCTTCGCTGCCACCGCGCAGGATCACCGCATTGCCCGAACGCAGCCCGAGTGCAGCGGCATCGGCAGTCACATTGGGGCGACTTTCATAGATGATCGCGAGCACACCGACGGGCACACGGACGCGCTCCATGACAAGGCCATTGGGCCGTTCGCTACGGTCAATCACCTGCCCGACTGGATCGGCCAGATGCGCGACCTGCTCGACAGCCGAGGCGATACCCTCGATCCGGCCTTCATCCAGTTTCAGCCGGTCAAGCATTGCCGCCGACAGGCCGTTTGCCGCACCAGCCTCCATGTCGATCGCATTGGCTTTCAAAATCGTCGGTGCAGCGGCACGCAAAGCTGTAGCAGCAGCCAACAACGCTTCGGCTTTCTGCGCATCGCTGGCACGCGCAACTATGCGCGCGGACGCACGGGCTTTAGCCGTCATAGCGGCGACAATCTGGGTGGCATCTTCACTCATCGTTTTGCTTCCTAGAGCGCCCGACAGCGAAGCGAAAGCCGCAGAATCCTGCATTTCCGGCGGAATTTTACGCGTCTTGCGTTGATTCGTAATATGTATCTGTAAAATTTATGTTTTTGTTCGATTCTGGCGAGTGCTTGCCGGGTGCTCAGCATAGGCTAGAATCCGATTTCATGTAAAAACTCACAACTCACCGCACGACTCCACCAACTCGGCACGAGTCACAATAAAGCGATTCGTCAGCGGCAAATCGCTCTGCTAAGCGCCCGCCAGCAAATAAAAACGGGGTGGGTCGTGTCGCAAATGGCCAAGTTCACCGGTTGGAAAAACCGGGTGGCCGGATGGTTCGTTGATCGTGAGTTTTTCATGCGGTCGAACGGGCAAGTCCGGTTCATCAAAATCAGTGCAAAATTGCAGCGCCGGGTCGCAGGAACAATTGCGGGCGTCGTAGGCGTGTGGCTGATCGTTACGCTCGGCATGATGATCAATCAGGTTAGCGTGTCGGCAGAGCGCATGATGTTGACTGCCAAGCAGGAAAAGATCGAAACCGCCGAAGAACGCGTCGCCAAATATCGCGACGATATGGAAGCGGTCGCCAGCGATCTGGAAGCGCGCCAGAAGGTCATGGAAAGCGCATTTGAAGAACATTTTGGTGACATGCCCGCTGCGGATGCCGCTGCGCCTGCCCAAGGTGAAGCTGCGGAAACCGCAAAGAAAATTGGCCTTGCCGTTCCCGAAGCCGCTCAGCTTGCACAGCTCGAAGCCCGCCAGATCGCCTTTGCCGAACGCATGACGCAGATTGCCGTGGCGCGGTCGCAAAAAGCCGAAGGTGCAATCCGCCAGTTCGGCCTCAATCCGGACCAGCTCGCCCGCGAAGCCAAGCAAGGCATGGGCGGCCCTTTCATCCCCTTCTTCGGCAAAAAGCAAAAGCAGGTCCGCGACCCGCGCTTCACCCGCATGCTGACCGCGCTTGAGCGGATGGAAGCGATGGAGATGGCGCTGGCTGGCATCCCCACCAGCATGCCGGCAGCGGTCGGCCTGATGTCGAGCCGTTTCGGCTATCGCTCCGATCCCTTCACTGGCAGTGCTGCAATGCATGCTGGCCTTGATTTCAAAGGCCCCATCGGCACCCCGATCCTGGCAGCAGCCGACGGCAAGATCACCTCCGCCGGATGGCAGGGTGGCTATGGCAATTGCATCGAAATCACCCATGCCAATGGCCTTGTCACCCGCTATGCCCATATGAGCGGCTTTACCGCATCGCTCGGGCAGGACGTGAAACGCGGCGACCAGATTGGTCGTATGGGTTCAACCGGCCGTTCAACCGGCTCGCATTTGCACTTTGAAGTGCGTATCAACGGGTCCGCTATCAACCCGCTTAAATTTCTGGAGGCCAATCCCGATGTTCTCGAAATCCAAGCCGTCGCCGGAAGCCGCACCGGTCGCAGCGACGCAGGGGCGTAACAGCATGCGTGGCGGCGGACATACTTTTTCGGTGATCGCATCGGATGTTGAAATCACCGGTAATCTTTCGGCCAAGGTCGATCTGCATATCGACGGCAAGATCAATGGCGATGTCACCTGCGGTTCGCTCGTTCAAGGCGAAGGCAGCGTGATCAGCGGCAAGGTTGTCGCTGAAACCGCGCGGCTTTCGGGCAAGGTCGATGGTTCAATCGAGGCCGGCGATCTGGTGATTGAGGCAAGCGCACGCATTTCGGGCGATGTTGTCTATCAAAGCCTGACTATCGCACCCGGTGGCATGGTTGAAGGCAAATTCAAGCATCGTGGCAGCCATGTGCCCAATATCGGCAAGGCGACCATCGACATCAGCAAGACCGATCCGTTGATTTTGGGCGCCGAAACCAAAGTCGGCTGAACCCCTGTTTTCGTCATCCCGAACTTGTTTCGGGATAACAAGCGGCGGTTCGTTATCCTGAAACAAGTTCAGGATGACGATGCGTTCTTTAATTAGACCAGCATCTCCAGCGCAGCCCCCTGGCCGAGGAAATTGGCCGGGCTTGCGCTCGCCCCATAGGCCCCGGCACAGAATATCGCGATCAGATCGCCGACCTCAGCGTGCGGCAGCAGCGCATTGTCAGACAGCCGGTCAAGCGGGGTGCACAGACACCCGACCACCGATTGCACCTCGTCGGCAGGCGCATCGAAGCGCGACGCGATCGCTACCGGATAGTTGCGGCGGATGACGGTGCCGAAATTGCCCGACGCCGCCAATTGGTGATGCAAGCCGCCGTCGGTGACGAGGAAAGTCTCGCCATGGCTGACCTTGCGGTCAATCACGCGGGACAGATAGACCCCCGCTTCGCCGACCAGATAGCGGCCCAGTTCGATGCAGAAATGCGTGTCTTTCAGGATAGCGGGCAAGGCCGACAGCGCCTGTCCCAATGCGCCGCCGACGGCGTCCAGATCAAAGGCGGTATCGCCCGGAAAATAGGGAATGCCAAAACCGCCGCCGAGATTGACCATAGGAGGTGCAGCACCCGCCGCCTCCGCCAGTTCCGCTGCAAGTCCCAGCGTTTGCGCCTGCATCGCTATGATCGCCTCTGCATCAAGCGCTTGCGACCCCGCATAGATATGGAAACCGCGCCAGTCGGCACCTGCCGCGATGATGCGTTGCACCAAAACAGGCACCCGTTCGGCATCGACGCCGAAGGGCTTCGCGCCACCGCCCATTTTCATGCCGCTGCCTTTGAGGTCGAAACTGGGGTTCACCCGCACGGCGATTTTGGGCGCGACGCCCATTCGCTCGCCTATCGCGAAAGCCCGCTCTGCCTCGCCCTCTGACTCACAGTTGAGCGTGACACCGTTCGCAATCGCAAACTCCAGCTCACGGTCACGCTTGCCGGGGCCGGCAAAGCTGATCTTTTCGGCAGCGACGCCCGCGTCGAGCGCGAGTTTCAACTCCCCACCCGATGCAACATCAAACCCGTCGACCCGGCCCTTCATCCAGCCGAGCAAAGGCGCAAACGGGTTGGCCTTCATCGCATAATGGATGCCGAGTCGATCCGGCATCGCCGCGCGTAGTTCGCCGATCCGCGCCTCCAGCGCCGAAGTTGAATAGACGAACAGCGGTGTGTCCCCTGCCTCCGCAACGAGCGCAGAGGCTGTCCTGCCGCCGACAGCCAGTTCACCATCGATCGTTTCGAAATAGGGTGGAATCGGCCCGGTTGGCTTGGCTTTCACTTCGCTCATGCCGCCAACCTATCCTTCAGCCCGTCCCTGTCCAGCTTGCCATTGGCATTTTTGGGAAATTCTTCGAGCCAGACATAATCAGCAGGTTGCATGAAATTGGGCAGCGCGGCCTTCATATGCGCCATCAGCGCGGCCTCTTCCGCTTTGCCATTTGCCCGCACAAACAGCACAATCGCTTCGCCCAGCCGCTCATCCTTGCGACCGAGCGCGCAGGCCTCTGCGACCAATCCGCTTTCGATGGCGGCTTCCTCCACCTCGGTGGGCGAGACCCGGTTGCCGCTGGTTTTGATCATTGCATCGTCGCGCCCGACAAAATAGAGCAGGCCATCCGCGTCGCGCCACACAGTATCGCCCGACCACACCGCCATCCCGCCATAGCGGGAGAAGGCTGGCGCGGGCTTATAACGCAGCGCGGTGCGCTCCGCGTCTTGCCAATAGCCTTGCGCCACCAGCGGCCCTGCATGGACCAGTTCGCCATGTTCTTCCGGCGCAGCCTCGCTGCCATCCTTTGCGACGACCATGATTTCGGCATAGGGAATGGCTTTACCCATGCTGGTCGGATTGGCGTCGATCAGCGACGGATCGAGATAGGTTGAGCGGAAAGCCTCGGTCAGCCCATACATCGCGTAAATATCCGTCGTCGTGCCGAATATCCCGCGCAGCGCCTTGACCAGCGAGGGCGTCAGCGCGCCGCCGCTGTTGGTCAGGCGGCGCATCGCCGCGGTCGCTTCCATGGGCCAGTCCTGCTCGACCAGTTGAACCCAGAGCGGAGGCACGGCGGCGAGGGTGGTGACACCGTGCTTGGCACAGGCCTTGATTACATCACGCGGCGTTAGATAGTCCAATGGCACCACACAGCCGCCCGCCTGCCAGGTGGAGAGCAGCTGGTTCTGGCCATAGTCAAAACTGAGCGGGAGCACTGCGAGGGTCACATCGTCCGCTGCCAGCTTGAGGTAACTCGCCACACTGACAGCACCAATTGCCAGATTGGCGTGGCTGAGCATCACCCCCTTGGGCCGCCCTGTCGATCCGCTGGTGTAAAGGATCGCAGCAAGCCCGTTGGTATCGATATCGGCAGGGAGCGGCGGCATGACGTCGCCAGGCTGGTCGATTGCGGAGAGGATTTCGCTTTCATCGAGCAGCAGTGCACCGTCCGGCACGTCACCCGCACCCAATTGTCCAGCCCGCGCCTTCGCGGTCAGCAATGCCTTCGCCCCGCTATCGCCCAATATATGCTTAACCTGCGCAGGCTTGAGCAGCGGGTTGATCGGCACATGCACCAGCCCTGCGCGAACCGCCGCAAGCGGCATCAGGCAGGCCAGTTCGGTTTTGGGCAGCCAGGTGGCGATCCTGTCCCCCGCTGTAAAATCATGTGCGGCCAATGTCGCGGCCAGCCGACCGATACGATGATTTAACTCCTGATAACTATAGACCTTGTCCTTGAAGCGTAGCGCAGGTGCATCGACTGCCCCGCGAAGCGCGAGGTGATCGAGCGGAAAGGCTGGCAAATCGTCAGTCATTGGGTCAAAAGTCACTGGGTAAAGGGTTAATCGGGGGCGATAATTGGCAGTTAAGTGTGAATATCACGATAATTTCCTGACTGCGCAAGCTGCCGCCGCCGGTGCGCTTGACCGCGAAGCGCAGCCCTGCCTGTTTGATCGGCTCGACTGGCTCGAAAGCCTGCACCGCATCGCGTTGCGCGACAAGACCCCAGCCTTGCTGCAAGCCTGTGGCGGCGACGCGCAAGGCTGGCTGCCGCTGATGCAGGCAGAAAGCGGCCATCTGGTCGCGCTGGCCAACTGGTATAATTTCACCTGGCGGCCCATTTTTGCGAATGCCGAGAGCGAAGTCGAACGGATGGCCTTGCTAAGGCTGCTTGCCAAGCAGGCCAAATCGCATGCCCGTCGGCTTACCTTGTCGCCTGTACCCGATGAGGAAGGCAGCGCGAGCGCACTTGAAGCCGCGTTCAGAACGGCGGGCTGGTCGGTTTTCCGGGAGATTTGCGATCAGAACCACATACTCGAGGTCAAAGGCCGCAGCTTCGATGCCTATTGGGAGACCCGCCCCAGCCGCCTCAAAAACACTGTCAAGCGCAAGGGCAAGACAGGAGTGGTGACCATCCGCATCGACAGCGAATATGAACCGGAAAGCTGGCGCGATTATGAGCGGGTTTATGCGCGCAGCTGGAAGCCCGAAGAAGGCAGCCCCGAATTTCTGCGCCAGATTGCCGAGCGCGAAAGCGTCGCCGGGGCGCTACGGCTGGGCCTTGCCTATATCGACGGACAGCCGGTCGCGGCGCAATTCTGGACGGTCGAAAACGGGGCGGCGCTCATTCACAAGCTCGCGCATGACGAGCGGCATATGCAGGCTTCACCCGGGACACTGTTATCGGCAGCCTTGTTCCAGCATGTCATCGACGTGGATCGCGTCGACCTTATTGATTTCGGCACCGGCAACGATGCCTATAAGGCCGAATGGATGGAGGATGTGCGCGACCGTTACCGGCTCGAGATGTTCTGGCCGAACCATCCCGCCAACTGGCCGCACATTGCCATCCGCAAATGGCGCGCCTATCGCGCCTCTAACTGACCAAGAAGAGAGAAGAGATGCCTTTCGTTCCTGACAGCGTTGAAACCACGATCCGCGAACTGCTTGTCGATGTCCTCGGCGTTGCGCCTGCCACCGTTGCCGCGATGACCGACGATACACCGCTGTTCGGCGCACTGCCCGAGCTCGATTCGATGGCAGTGGCGGGGCTTCTCACTGAAATGGAAGACCGGCTCGACATCATGATCGATGATGATGATATCGATGGGGATCTGTTCGAAAGTTTTGGTAGCCTGGTCACTTTTGCAAAGGCCAAGGTCGGGGAGTGAGCCTGCGCCCCGAATATCGGACCTACCATTTTGCTGGGCATGACGAGCATGTCTTGTGTTTTGGCGCGGAAGCATCGCGGCAAATACTGATAATTCCCCCGCTGTTCGACGAAATGAACCGGTGCCGAAGGATGCTGGTGCAGGCGATGCGCGGGCTGGCAGAGCGCCGCACGGGCAGTTTTCTGCTCGATCTTCCGGGCTGCAACGAGAGCCTAGCAGCGCTTGAAAACCAAAACCTTTCAACATGGCGCGAGGCGGTTAGCACTGCCGCTGCGCAACTGGGTGCAACACACATCGCTTCCTTGCGCGGTGGTGCACTGGTTGACGATGGCGCGCCGAATCTGCCGCACTGGCGACTGACCCCTGCCAAGGGTTCCAGCCTGCTGAAGACGATGATCCGCACCCGCATTGCCGGCGACAAGGAAGCGGATAAAACGACCAGCGAAGCGGGGTTGATGGAGGCTGCGAAGACCGGGCCCATCGAGCTCGCGGGCAATATGCTGGGCCCCGCGATGGTGGAGGAACTTGCAAGCACCGAGCCTGCCGAAGTCGCGCAACTGAGACTACGCGCCTTGGGGCAGGACATCGCCGGCTCCACGTTGTGGCTCCGCGCCGAGCCGCAGGATGATCCCGCCATGTCCGCCGCAATCGCCGCCGACCTCGATAAATGGAGCGCCTCATGCGGCGGCTGATGGGCTTTGACTGCGAAAGTGCGTGGTGTGCCGCAACGCTCGATGAGGGTGACAAGACCACCGGTCTGCTGATCGTCAGCGGCGGCAATGAAATCCGCAGCGGTGCGCATGCCGGACAAGCGGCACTGGCCGCGCATGTCGCCGCTTTGGGCTATCCGGTGTTTCGCTATGACCGGCGCGGCGTTGGCGAGAGCGAAGGCGAAAATCGCGGCTTCGAAAGCAGCGCGGCGGATATTGCAGCTGCAGTCGTTGCGTTCCGGGCGCAAGCGCCGCATATCCAGCGGATCGTTGCCTTTGGCAATTGCGATGCCGCAAGTTCGCTCGCCCTCTTCCATGCGGGATTGCCTATCGATCACCTCGTACTCGCCAATCCATGGGTGATTGAGGCGGGCCCCGAAGCGGATGCATCCGCGCCACTTTCAGCGGCCACAATCCGCGCCCGCTATTGGGCGAGGCTCAAAAATCCGCGCAGCCTGATTGACCTGCTCTCCGGCAAGATCGACCTAAGGAAACTGGCGGGCGGTCTTGCACGTGCAGCGCAGAAAGAGGCGCCGACCGGTCTGGCCCGACGAATAGCTAGCGCGCTTTCAACCAGTGACGCGCCGCTGACGATATTGCTCGCCAGCCGTGACAACACAGCGATGGCCTTCATGGCGGCGTGGAAGGGCAGCGACTTCGATGACGTGCGTGGTCGAGGCGATATCGACGTGCAGACTTTGGACAGCGCATCGCACAGCTTTGCCGATGCGGATTCCAAGGTGTGGCTACGGGAGCAGATAGAAGCGGCGTTGGTAGCTTAGAATTCTTTCTCAACACCGCAGCCCTGAGCCTGTCGAAGGGCGCCCATCAGCAACAGCACAAACCTCTCGGCGTGCTTCGACAGGCTCAGCACTACGGTGCTGCCTAAACGAATGAGCTTCAAAAAGCCTAAGCGAAGGTGCGTTCGATGAACCAGAAGGCCGAAATCGTGCCTATGCCATAAGCGGCAATCTGCAATGCCGGATGCATGAGGGCCGCAGCAAAGCGGCGAAGCAGTTCGAGCAGCGCGAGCGACAGCGCGACAATCACCAGCTGCCCCGCTTCAACACCCAGATTGAAGGTCAGTAAGGCGGTCGGCACATCGCTTTCGGGCAGACCGATTTCATTCAGGGCGCCTGCAAAACCGAAGCCGTGCAGCAGGCCGAACCCGAAAGCGACCACCCAGGGAATCCGTTCCGAAAGGCGCGGCTGATCGGGTCGCTTCTTCACAATCTCGACCGCAAGGAACAGGATCGACAGCGCAATCACACTTTCCACCGGACGTTGCGGCAGGCCGAGAAAGCCCAATGTCGTACCGATCAAGGTGATCGAATGCGCCACGGTGAAGGCTGTCACCGCTTTGGCAATCGTCCAGAACCCACTGAGCAGAAGGACGAGCGACACAACGAACAGCAAATGATCATATCCGAACAGGATATGTTCGACGCCTGTTACGAAATAGGTGCGCGCGACCTGCCAACGATCAGGTTTCGCCTTGATCTCCGCATTTGGCTCGGCGGGTGTCAGGCGCAACGCCTGCACCGGCCGGCCCAATGGCTGGACGCGCACGAGCACATCGGTTTGTGACGCTTCGAAATTCGAGAGGCCGATGGACTTGCCCGAGACATCGCTCCGGCAGGCAACCGCAGAAGTTGTGACCAGCGAGATGCCGGAAATTTCGCGGCTTGGTTCTCCCGTAACTTTGCAGCCCGTGGGAAGCAGCGGCTGGGTCTGCGGCGTCAGACCGCCGCGCATCGGCGCCTTCCACACCAGTGTCCACGCACCCGGTGTCTTCTCAGTGAATTCGAGATAGCCGGGGCGCAGCTCATCGGCCTGCAACGGTGCCGACAGCAACAGCCCGACAAGTAACAACAAGACGCGGATCACGGCTGGGCGATCTTGATCGTGTAGCCGTCGAGCAGCGCCTGATAGGCAGCCGCCTCGCGGGCCTTGGTGGTCGTCGCCCGCCAATCATTCTCGACTGCCTGCCGGACATCGGCAAGCTTGGGCTTTTGCGGGGTCTGCACTGCACGAATGCGAACGATATGCGCGCCGAAGCCTGACTGGATTGGCCCTGCCCATTGCCCAGCTTTTACGCTGGCAAGTGCCTCCGCGAAGCCTTCGCCAAAATCACGTGCCACGTCACTCTGCGGCGCATTTTCGAGCGAACGGGGAAGTGAAATCGTTGCTCCCAATTTTCGCCAATCCCCCCCCGCTGCCAGCGCGGCTTTGACGCGTTCCGCCGCGCCCTGATCTTGCCCGAGATAGATCTGGTCAAAACTATAGGTGGCATATGCGGTGTAGCGCGCCGGATTGCGGTCGAGCCATTTCTGCAAGGTGGCATCGTCTGGCGTCGCATTCTCGACCTGCGCGGCAGCGAGATATTCCATCTTGGCGCGCAGACGACGGCGGATGACGGTGTCGTCTTCGTCCAAACCAAGCCGCTTCGCCTCGCGATAATAGATTTCGCCCTTGATATGATCGCGGATCAGACCATCAATTTCGGCCTGTGTTGGCGGGCGTTGCCAAGTCTGCTGCCAACTGGCGACTAGCCGCGAGACCTGTTCCTCATCGATCACGATTGTTCTGCTAGCAGGATCGACCTCCTCCCCCCGCCAGGCGGAAAACAGGAACACTGCAAGACCTGACAGCAGGAAATGCACCAACGGCTCGCGCAGCAGCGGCTTCAATCTTTCAGGTAATTGCATGTCCCTCCCAAGACGCGCCGTTTGGGCGCGAGAGGTTCATGCCAGCAAAGCCAAGCCCCGCCAAGCCCTGCCAGCAGCGGTCAGACGATCGCTGCCAGTTCCGAAGCCTGCTTGATCGCCCGCTTTGCATCCAGTTCCGACGCCTCATAGGCGCCGCCTATCAGATGCGCCTTCACGCCCCCTGCTTCAAGCGCATCGAAAAGACCGCGCGCCGGTTCCTGCCCTGCGCAGATGATGACGGTATCGACATCAAAGGTGCGCGGTTCGCCGTTGACCAGCGTGTGCAGCCCGTCATCGTCGATCGACAGATATTCGACCCCGGCTATCATCTCCACCCCGCGCCGTTGCAAGGTGATGCGGTGCGTCCAGCCGGTCGTGCGGCCAAGGTTTTTGCCGACAGCACTGGTCTTGCGCTGAAGGAGCGTCACCTGCCGGTCATTACGCGCGACCACGGGTTCAACGCCAGTCACGCCGCCGCGCGGGTGATTCTTGAAATCGATGCCCCATTCGCGGGCGAATATATCGATATCGAGTGCAGCGGACGTGCCTTCGTGCGTAATCAGTTCGGCGACGTCGAAGCCGATGCCGCCGGCACCCATAATTGCAACCTTTTTGCCGACTTGCGCCTTGCCCTGAATGACATCGATATAGCGCACAGCCTTCGGGTGAGCGATGCCGGGGATGGATGGCCTGCGCGGCTCGATCCCGGTGGCAACGACCACTTCGTCAAAGCCTTCGAGTTCCTCAAGCCCAACGCGCTTGCCAAGCTTCAATTCCACCCCGGTGGTTTCGATCCGCCTGCCGAAATAACGCAGCGTTTCGCAAAACTCCTCCTTGCCGGGAATGCGCTTGGCGAGGTTGAACTGGCCGCCTATCTCGTCTGCTGCGTCGAACAAGGTCACCTTGTGCCCGCGTTCGGCAGCGAGGGTCGCAAAAGCGAGACCGGCAGGCCCTGCACCGACCACCGCAATCCGCTTTGCCGCTGTGACTGGCGGATAATCCAGTTCGACCTCGCGGCAGGCGCGGGCATTGACCAGACAGCTTGTCAGCTGGCCGGTAAAAGTGTGATCAAGGCACGCCTGGTTGCAGCCGATGCAGGTATTGATCTCATCCTCCCGCCCCTCCTTGGCTTTGTTGACAAGGTCAGGGTCAGCCAGCATCGGGCGCGCCATCGAGACGATATCGGCATCGCCGCGCGCCAGCACTTCTTCGGCCACATCGGGCATGTTGATCCGGTTCGAGGTGATCAGCGGAATAGACAGTTCCTTGCGCAACCGCCCCGTCACCTGCGCAAAAGCCGCACGCGGCACCATGGTGGCAATGGTGGGCACAAAGCTCTCATGCCAGCAGAAATGCGTGCTGATGACATCGACCCCTTCGGCCTCCAGCGCTTTGGCAAGGCTCACCACCTCATCCCAGGCGAGCCCGCCTTGCAGCATGTCCATCGCGGAAATGCGGAAGATAAGCACGAAATCGGGGCCGACCGCAGCACGCGTGCGACGCATCACCTCGACCGGGAAACGCATCCGGTTTTCCCAGCTACCACCCCATTGGTCAGTGCGCTGGTTGGTCTTTTCGACAAGAAAGGTCGAAATAAGGTAACCGGCGGAGCCGATAACCTCGACCCCGTCATAACCCGCTTCCTTGGCGAGCGCCGCACAACGGGCGAAAGCGGCAATCTGCTCCTCGATCCCTGCCTCATCCAGTTCGCGCGGCGCAAAACGACCGATGCGCGATTTGACCGCTGAAGGCGCGACGCAATCGGGCGTTCCCGCGAGCGGACCGGTATGGAGGATTTGCATGCAGATCTTCACGTCTGGGTCTTCGGCATGGACTGCTTCGGTAACCTGCTTATGCAGCGCCACATCCTCCGGCGTTATCAGCTTTGCGCCCATCCCGGCGGTGTCGTGCGGGCCAATGCCGCCGGTAATGATCATGCCGACCCCGCCCTTTACGCGCTCGACAAAGTAAGCGGCAAGGCGCGGCCCGGCATCGGGCAGGTCTTCAAGACCCGTATGCATCGAACCCATCAGGATGCGGTTCTTGATCGTGGTGTTGCCGATTTTCAGCGGCGAAAAGACATGGGGGTAGCGTGCGTGGCTCATGGTTTGATCCTGCTGAATGGCTTATTCGGGGGCGTATTCGGGTTTGCGCTTCTCGATGAAGGCGCGCATCCCTTCGGCGAAATTCTTGCTGCCGGCGGTCATCAACTGGTTGCGATTTTCGACGGCCATCGCAGCCTCAAGGCTGCCGGCATCAATCGCCATGTTGAGGCCTTCCTTGGTCATTCGCAGCCCCATGGGTGAGGCGTTGAGCAGGTCATCAACCCAAGGCTGGGCGGCAGCTTCGAGCTGGTCGTCCGGAACAACTTCTGCGACCAAGCCAACAGCCAATGCGCGCTGCGCCTGGATGAAACGCCCGGTCAGCATCAGTTCGGATGCGATCGACGCACCGACCAAGCGCGGCAGGAAATAGCTGACCCCCATGTCGCAGGAAGACAGCCCGATGCGGATGAAGGCGGCATTCATGCGCGCGCTTTCGCCGGCAATGCGGATGTCGGAGGCGAGCGCAAAG
This sequence comes from Sphingorhabdus sp., assembly GCF_035329025.1. Classification (GTDB taxonomy): domain Bacteria; phylum Pseudomonadota; class Alphaproteobacteria; order Sphingomonadales; family Sphingomonadaceae; genus Sphingorhabdus_B. The sequence goes on from NZ_DAOLHN010000003.1 coordinate 70,400, forward strand.
GCAAAGCCGCCGCCACAGGCCGGGCCATGCACCAGCGAGACGATCGGCTGCGGGCAGCGGCGCATCTTGATATAGACATCGGCGAGCCAGCCCTGAAAACCGAAGCCGCCACCAAAGGGAATCGCGCCCGGATCGCGCCCGCCATGTTCCTTGATATCAAGTCCGGCGCAATAGGCCTTGCCCGCGCCGCGCATGACTACGACGCGGACCGTCCGGTCATGATAGAGCTTGCCGAAATAGTCGTTGAGTTCGCCGACCATATCGACCGAGATCGAGTTCAGTGCCTCTGGCCGGTTGAGCGTGAGCCAATCCACCTGCCCGCGCTTTTCGACCGTGATCGTCTTATACCCTTCCGACATGCTCCGCTCTCCTCATGCTAAACACTGTTTAGCACTTGCATAACGAACAGTGTTTACTATGGCAAGAGCCATGGCCGTGCTGCTGACAGACGAACAGGTTCATGATGTGCGGGAGCGCATTCGCGAGGTTGCCGAACACCAGATTGCGGCACATGGCATTGCCGCGCTGTCGCTACGCTCGATCGCTACCGAGCTCGGTTGGACCGCCGCCTCGCTCTATCGCTATTTCGCCAGCAAGGCAGACCTGCTCGATGCGTTGCGGGTGGCGGCGCATAATCGCTTTTCCGACCGCATCGAGGCTGCGCATGACAGCACCGACGATCTGTGGGAGCGGTCGCGTGCCATTGGCGATGCCTATATCGATTTCGCCATGAGCGAACCCGCAGCCTATCAGGTCATGTTCGCTTACGAGCAGGAAGAAGGTGAAAAGTCTGAAGAACTGCGCGCTGCCGAGCGGCGGTCGCATTTGACGCTGATCACCTATGTTCGCGAAATGGCCGACGCGGGTTTGCTGGAGGGCGATCCGGACATGATCGCCCATGCCTATTGGGCAACAATCCACGGCCTTATCGTGTTGCGCATGGCGGGGAAGCTGGACACATCGCCCGGCTTTGACGCATTGCGCCACGCCGCCATGCGGCTGATCACCCGCGGCGCGCGGCCGGACAAAGCCTAGGGCATAAGGCCGCGACTTACGCCGTTTGCTATTTCGGGTAATGGTAGCGGAGGAGGCGCTATAACTTTCGTCTCAGGCAATTTCAGAGCGTCTCCAACTACTCTGTAAAATCAGCGATTTATCTTGTAACGTGTTCGCGGTCGGTCGCCCTGAATCGCCTGAATTCCCGCTGAAATGTGGGAACGATTGTGGGACCAAATACCCCTGATTTTGGCGGTATGAATCCCTGACAGGGACTCGAACCTGATGGCGCTGACAGTATTGAAAGTGAAGAATGCGAAGCCCGGTCGCCATGTCGATGGCAGGGGCTTGTGCCTGGTCGTGAAGCCCAGCGGCGCGCGCACCTGGGTGCTGCGTATGCAGTTGAAAGGCCACCGCCGCGACTATGGACTGGGATCGGCGCATGATGTTTCGCTGGCAGATGCCAGAACAGCGGCAGCCGAATTGCGCCGCCGGGTTCGTGAAGGCTTCGATCCTGTCGCCGAGCGGCGAAAGGCGCGCAAAGTCATTCCGACCTTCGAAGCTGCAACCCGCACCTGCCATGAAACCCTGGGTGACGGCTGGAAGGACGGACATCATGTCCGCTGGCTATCTGGCTTTGAGCGACACCTCTTTCCGCGCATCGGCAAGAAGCCGGTCGACAAGGTGGACAGCGCCTGCGTCGTTGAGGCGCTGTCCCCGATATGGCTGGAGATACCGGAAACAGCGCGGCGCTTGCTCCAGCGCATCGGCGTAGTGCTCGATTTCGCGCATGTGAAAGGCTGGGTGCCGGAAGAGGTCTCGTTGCGTTCGGTGCGCAAGGGCCTGCCGCGTCAAAACGACAAACGCGGGCACATGGAGGCCATGCCCTATGCCGATGTCCCGGCGCTGATGCGGAAGCTTGCCGCCGCGTCCCCAACGACCGGACGCGATGCCCTGCGCTTCACTATCTACAACGCCGTGCGGTCCAACGAGACGCGCCTTGCAGTATGGACCGAGTTCGACCTGGAAAATGCGGTATGGACCATTCCCGCCGAACGGATGAAGGCTGGCGAAACCCACGTCGTGCCGCTTTCGGTGCCGGTTGTGGTACTGCTGCGCAAACGCTGGAATGAGCGAACCAGTGAAATTGGCTTGGTCTTTTCCAATGATGGCAAGAAGCCGATCAGCGACATGACCATGACCAAGCTGCTGCGCGACGATGGCTTTGCCAGCATCACCGTACACGGTTTCCGGTCCACTTTCACGGACTGGGCCGCCGAATGCACCGACTGCCCCAAGGAGGTTGCTGACAAGGCCCTCGCCCACAAGCTGCCCAACAAGGTCGAAGCCGCCTACCGCCGAACCGATTTCTTCGCGAAGCGCCGCAGCTTGATGAAGCAATGGGCGGATTATCTGGGCAATTGCACCCCGGTAGCGAAACCGGGGGCAGCCGAGCCTATTCAGGCTCGCGCTGCCGCATGACCAGTTCGTGCAGACTGACAGTCATGATGCGGGTCGACTTGCCAAGCTTGATGGCCTCGATCTCGCCCGACGCAATCAGTTCGTAGAGCTTGGTGCGACCGACGCCGATCATGCGGGCTGCGTCATTGACCTTAACGCAGATCGGCTCGACCGGGGGCGGCGGTTTCACTGTGTCGCACCCTCATTCCGATATGAGGCCGGATCATCGATCCAGCAATTGACGGCGGATTCCCGCCAGCCCGCGCCGTGCACGCTGATCTTCACTTGGGACGGGAAAGTTCCCTCGGCGATCTTGCGATACATGGTGGATCGGGACAGCCCGGTTCGAGCGAGGACGGTCTTCAGGCGGATGATCTTGTCAGAGTTGGACATGGGACTTGCTTCCATTCGTTGGCAGTTACTGGTGCCCCCTGACCCAAGAATTTCGCCAGAAGGCATCAAGCGCAACAAAATTCGCCGTCTCTGGTATGGCCATCGCAAGAGCGGATAGAATAACTTGCGGAAGGATAGAAACGGATACGGAAGAGCAGAGAAGACAACGGACGCAAGCACCGGGTGCCTTCAGGCCGAGTTTCTGTGAGGTGATCGGAGCCGACGCGGTGTTAAGTTGGGAAATCTGCGCACAAGCGGCGGATATTTGCGTCACACCGAGCGACGTTTGCGCGCGAATCGGCAGAAGGCAGACGGTTCGTGTTGAGGCCGCGATGCTACAGCGAGATGTCCTTACCAATTAAGACTAGGGATCCAGATTTGCGGTCATTGTGCTTAGCAGAAGCCGCACGGTTGCAATCTCTTCTATTGAAAAGCCTGCGAGCAATCGTTCGTAAATGGCGTCCGCCTCTTCGCGCAACGAAGGGAGTATGCTCACTGCCTTGGGCAGCAGGTGCAGCGTCCACACCCGGCGATTGCCTTCAACGGCGCGGCGCTCGACATACTCCGCCCTTTCGAGCTGGTCGATGACATGGCCTACGCTAGCGCGTTCCAGTTCGAGACACTTCGCAAGCTCGGTCTGGGTAAGACCCGGCGTTCGAAAGATGTAGGCAAGCGCGCGCCATTGGGTGCGGGTCAGACCGAACCTGGCGGTCGAGGCGTCGAACAAGCGGCGGAGCTTGCGCGGCACTTCCTCGACGAGGAACACTAGCTCGTCGGCATCGGTCACATAACTGAGCGGGTCGAACTGGTGAGGCATTGCGCGCATCCTATACGCAATTGACGCAAGTGAACAGACTTTACTGTAATCGATCTTACTTTATGATAAGCGCATGTCGAGTTTACCCGTTACCCATTTTGGACACTCCGATCACGCCATTGCCGCGCTGATCGAAGGGGCCGAGTGCGGTATGCCTCTTTTGCTCGCTCATGGCGGTGGTCAAACCAAGCGGGCGTGGAAGCGCCTCTCGGCGACGCTGGCCCATTTAATCTGCGGAGGATCGCACGACCTCGTTTCGCCTGAAGTGGTTGTGAACGGCCGCGAGTTAGTACGCCACGCTGAATATGGCGACATAGCCGATGCAACGCATTTGGTGGTCGGCGATCGGAATGACGCCTTTGGCGATGCGATCCTCGATTTTCTGAGACGCGCTCATGGGAATGGGATTGCGGCATGAGCGAGCAGGCAGCAGGAATGGATATCGAACAACTCCGCGCCATGTTGCAGATTGCACCGTTCCATCGCTGGCTCGGGCTGGATATCGCTGAACTCACCGACAAGGAACTTATCCTCGAAATGCCGTGGCGGGATGAGATCGTCTCCAATCCGGTAATCGGGTCGGCGCATGGCGGCATCCTTTCGGCGCTGATCGACCTGACCGGCCTGTATGCGATCAACGCGCTGGGCGGATCGGCGCGGGCAACCGCCGATATGCGGGTTGATTTCCACCGTCCGGCGACATCGGGTCCGCTGCGCGCGATTGGGCGTGTGGTGAAACTGGGAAAGCAGATTAGCGTCGCGGAAACTCGGATCGAGGACGCTGATGGCAGGCTGCTTGCGAGCGGACGTGGCGCCTATGTCGGTTAGCATGTGCGCCCTCTAATCGAAGTAACGCACGACAATCTCAGACTTATGTCAATTGGAGAAAATGATGCAGAACGACTCAAGTGCGTCCGAACCCCGCCCGGCTGCCACGATCCTCCTGCTCCGCGATACCCCTGAGTTTCAGGTGCTTATGGTCAAGCGGCACCAGCAGATCGATTTCGCTTCGGGCGCGCTGGTTTTTCCGGGCGGCAAGCTGCACCAGGGGGATGCCGACCCTGCCTGGGCAGACCATGCCAGCGGCTGGGAGCTGTTCGACGAGGTTCAGCGAAAGCTGCGCATCGCCGCGATCCGCGAAGTGTTCGAAGAGGCCGGGATTCTGCTGGCGCACCATCGCAATGGGACACTCTTCGAAATGGTTTGCGACCCGGATGTTCGCGCGAAGGTCGATCGAGGAGAGCTTGAATTCATCGAGGTGGTGCGTGACTTGGATGTGCAGCTGCAGCTTGATTCGCTTGGCATTTTTGCCCGTTGGATCACTCCGCCAATCATGCCCAAGCGGTTCGACACTTTTTTCTATGTTGCTCACGCCCCCGCAAACCAGCTCGCAGCCTGCGATGGACACGAAACTGTCGATGCAGAATGGATCGCGCCGAAAGAGGTCTTACGTCTAGCTGAGAGCGGAGAACGCACTGTTATTTTCCCGACCCGGATGAATGTGCAATTGCTGGCCGAAGCGTGCGATTCAGCGGATTGCATGCGGCGCGCAGAAGAACGGCCGCTGGTTCCTGTACTTCCTCGCCTTGAGGAACGCGATGGCCGACGGGTTCTGGTGATTCCTGAGGATGCCGGCTATGGATCCGTTGTTGAAATCGTTGGCTAGCATTCTCTCCTCCGGCTCGACGTACAGGTCCACATTTCCAGCACCGACCGGATTGCCGCCACGAAAGCGAGTGGTTCATCAAGCATAAGGTGATGCCGCGCGCCGGGTACGGCGATGATCGGGATATCCGCGCCGCCCAGCTCTTGCACAAAATCTCGGGAATCACGGGTGAAGAGCAGACTATCCTCCCCGTGAATGATCGCTTTTCGCCCTGGGGCATTGATCAGTTTTGGGCCAATGCTTAGCCAGTCGGCCCGCGCATTGTCGCGCTTGAAAACGTCGGGTGAGAACTTCCAGGTCCAGCCTTGCTCCACCCGGCGCAACGAATGATAGGCCATATAGTCCATTAAGAAGGGTTGCCCGACTCGCTGGGGGGGCGAAAGCCTGAAGCGGTCGCGGGCCGCAGCGAAATCGGGGTAGATACGGAGCGGCTTGTCGGGATCGCCAGAGCCGGGGCTGGTGTGACCGCCCGCCCAGAATGCCTCGAGCATCGCTGGACGCAAGGTCATCATGTCGCAGATGGCTGCTCCGGCGAAAAGCCCTGGCGCTTGATCGAGCGCCTCCAGCGCGACGCTGGCCCCGAAACTGTGAGCGACGATGAACGGCTTGCGCCCATTGTCGAGCAAGCCAAGCGCTCGTGCCACCCCGATCATCTCGCCACCGCGCGCTGTCATATCGCAGTTCGCGCGCACGCCGCTGTCGCCCATCGCGGAAAGATCGTAGGCAACAACGTCGAAATCTTCGGCCAGAAATGGCGCGATGAAAGCGAAGCAGCGTGCGTGGGCAAGAAAGCCGTGGGTCATCAGTACCGGAGGTTTCCCGCGTTGACCCCACCGGAAATAGTGTATGGAGATGCCATCAACCTCGACAAATCCTTCCTCGCGCGGAACCGCCAAGGCATCGACAAACCACTTCGGCAAACTGTTCTGATCGCCCGCCCAGGTCGGGTCGATATCGCCAAGGCCGTTGATCGCATCAGTGGGCAAGAATTCTTCCAATCGAAATCATCAAGGGGTAAAAACAAATCCGCGATAGCCGTTCGCGGCAACCTCGTCGCAGATCTGGGAATAGGCGGCGACGCTCGGAAAGTTGATGAGCTGGCGCTTCTTGCCCGGAACGTTATCGCCCATGTACCAGGACTTGGCCTTGGGGAAGAGAGTCATAGCGCCGATTTGTTCGACCATTCCGGTCCATTCGCGTTCCGCCTCCGCATCCGGCTCAAAGCGCGAAAACCCATTTTCTCTCAGATAAACAAGAAATCCGGTTGTCCAGTCACCCTGCTGCTCGGCCGAGGTCGGGCCATTCGAAAAGCCGGATGGGCTCAACGGGCCATAATGAAAGATCATGTTCGGGAACCCGCAGACCGAGTTGCCAAGATAGGCACGGACACCATCGGTCCAGGCCTCTCCAAGACTGAGGCCCTGCAGGCCGCGAATGTCCATGTCGATTAGTCCGCCGCTGCCCGCATCGAACCCGGTGGCAAAGACGATGATATCGCATGCGACCAATCCGGCCGCGGTTTGAATGCCCTCAGGGGCGATGCGCGTGATCGGATCCTGCTTGAGATCGACCAGGGAGACATTGTCCTGCGCGAAAATTTCATAATAATTCTGTTCGAGCGACGGGCGCTTGGTGCCGAAGGGGTGCGGTGGTTCGGTGGGTGCCAGAACCTCGTGCAACGATGGATCGGTGATCCTCGCGCGGACCTTGTCGCGCCAGAAATCATATGCGAAGCGATTGGCCCGTTCGTCGGTCAGCAGGTCGGCGAAATTGTTGAACCAGAACCGAAGGCCACCGGCTCGCCACAAACGCTCATAGCTCGCTTCGCGCTCGGCTGCGTCAACATCGAGCGTGTTTGCGTCCAGACGATTGGCATCAAACCCGCCGCTCGTGTGGCGTCGTGCATCGAAGATGGCGGGATAGCCGGGTTTTTCCTGCACCTGTTGCTCAGTTGTCAGGCATTGCTGCTGCATCGGCAGGGCAAGGATCGGCGTGCGCTGGAACAGGGTCAGCTGGGCGGCCTCGCGTGCCGCTTCCTGTGCGACCTGAACGCCGCTCGCGCCAGTGCCAATGATTGCAACCCGTTTTCCGGCAAAGGAAAGACCACCTTGGGGCCAGTGCGCGGTGTGATGCTGTTCGCCCTCGAAGGTCTCTTTGCCCGCAATGTCAGGGGTATAGGATTTGGCGGCAAAACCGGCGCAGGGGAACAGGAAGCGCGTGCGCAGTTCCTCTCCGTTTGCGGTTTCGACATGCCATTGATTGCTTTCAGCATCGAACCGCGCGCCCGACACGCGGGTTCCCATGGTCATGTCAGGCCACAGGTCGAGCTTGTCGCAGACGTACTGAAAATAGGCGCGCAATTCGGCGCCAGACGGAAATCGCTCGCTCCACGTCCAACCCTGCCAAAGCTCGGGCAGCGAAAATTCATAGATCGGGACGTGGGAATCGACTCGGGCACCGGGATAGCAGTTCCAGTACCAGATGCCGCCGGGCTGCTCCGCAGCATCAATCAGTTTCACGCGGAACCCGGCCTGACGCAGGCGGTGCAGCAGATAGATTCCGCTGAAACCGGCACCGATGATGAGTGCATCGAGTTCTGCGTTCTTGTCACTCATCGGGCGTTGCTCAATGCGACTGCAAGTTCGGCCGCGCCCTTATAGTCGGCCTTGCCATTGGGCGCGCGCAGCGCGCTATCGGTTGCGAAAACCGCCTTTGGGGTCTTGTAGCCGGCCAGCTTGCCCCGGACATGATCCTTGAGCGCCTGCTCATCCAGCGTTGCTCCTGCGCGGAGATGAACCACGGCGGTGACCGCCTGACCCCACTTGTCATCGGGTACGCCGACAACCAGAGCATCCTCGATCGCCGGATGGGTCTTGAGCACTTCCTCCACTTCTTCGGGAAAGACCTTTTCGCCCGCCGTATTGATGCACACGCTGCCCCGGCCTAGCAAGGTCAGGCTGCCATCTTTTTCGACCGTGCACCAGTCGCCCGGAATCGAATAACGAACCCCATTGATGGTCTTGAACGTCCGCGCAGATTTCTCGGGATCCTTGTAGTAGGCCAGCGGGATCGGTCCCTTGAGGGCGATGAAGCCCGGCACGCCGCTGCCGGGTGGGACGGGTTGGTCCTTTTCATCGAACACATCGCACATTCCGCCGATGGTGAACTTTGCGGTTTCCGTGCTGCCGGCAGCGGTCGTCACCGAACGACCAAAACCGAGTCCCTCGGAGGCTCCGAAGCTGTCCATCAGGGCCACTTGCGGAATGTGGCGGATCAGGCCCTGTTTGACCTCTTTGCTCCACATCACGCCAGACGAAACGATGGTTATCAGGCTCGACGTATCGAATTTGCCCGGTGCGGCGTCCAGGGCCTTGAGCATTGGTTTGGCGAAGGCATCGCCGACGATCGCAATCGACTGCACCTTGTTCCGCTCAACCGCTTGCCACAATTCGTCCGCGTCCAGCGAAGCATTGTCCAGCGTTACGATACACCCGCCAGAAGCAAGAGTCCCGATCGCGGTGATGAAGCCAGTTCCGTGCATCAAGGGACAGGCAGGCAAGGTCATCCGTCCAGGCCCGTCGGCGCGGATCAGAGCGAGCGCCGCCTCAATACTGTCCGGCGTCGGACCGAGCAGACGTTGCGCATCGAGTTGGGCCTCGCGCATATCGGTGTGGCGCCAGATTACGCCCTTGGGCATGCCGGTCGTTCCGCCGGTGTAGATGAACAGCTCGTCATGCGGCGACCGTTCGATTCCCAGCGGCAAGCCGTCGCCCGTTTGGGCAAGCTGTTCATAGGCAATCGCAAACGGAGCTTTCGCCGCTTCCTCGCCGATTTCGACGAACAACCGCACCTTTTGCAGCCGGTCTTTGAGTTCGACAATGCAATCGCGGAATTCGGAGCTGTAGAAAACGACTTCGCTGTCGGAATCGTCGAAAATGTAGAACACCTCATCCGGGCGATAGCGATAGTTGATGTTCACATGAGTGAAACGACCCTTGAAACAGGCGGCCATCAGTTCGCCGTATTCTGGCCGGTTGCGCATGTAAAACGCCACCTTGGTCCCCGGTGCAAGTCCTTGAGCAGCAAGGGCTCGGGCAATGTTGTTCGATCGGGCGCCCATTTGCGCCCAAGTAATCATGCGTGTGCCGTGGATCAGGGCTGGGGCAGTCGCGGGCAGAACCGACTCGATCGCATCGAGAATGTCGCCCAGATTCCATTGCGCCATTCGAACTCTCCTCTCGCGAACAGTCACGCTGCTCTTGCAATCCAGCCTTGCAGAAGTGCCGCCTCTTCCCTGACAGTCTCGGGCCCTCCCAGGATCTGCCGGTCGAAACCGATCCGCTTGAACCAGTAATGCAGCCCCAGCAGGTCGGTGAAGCCCATGCCGCCATGTACTTCGGTTGCGGTGCGGGCGATGATCCGCCCGGTCTCGCCGAGGTGAGACTTGGCGTGGCACGCCATCAGGGGCGCCTCTTCCGGTACCGCATCGAAGGCATGGGCAGCATACCATACCAGCGACCGGCATGGCTCGTTGCGCGCCGCCATTTCGGCGCACATGTGCTTGACGGCCTGAAAGCTGCCGATCACCCGTCCGAATTGTTCGCGCTGCCCTGCATAGGCCACAGCCTGGGCGATCATCGCATCTGCCGCGCCGAGGCTGTCCGCCGCCAGCAGGATCCGGCCCGCCGCGATGATCCGCTGGGCCGCCTTGCCGCCGTCATCGCGCAAGGCTTCGGCTGGAACCGATGACAGCCGCAGTCCGCAAATCGAGCGGGTCGCGTCAATGGTCCTTAGGGCAATCTGCTCCACGCCCTCGGACTGCGCCAGGATGATGTAAAGCTGTCCGTTGTCGTCGGCGACAAGGAAGTGATCGGCCTCCTCGCAATCAAGAACGAACAGTGCCAATCCGGTCAGTCTGCCATCGGCGCAGGACACGCCCGAACCATCGCGGCGCGTCACTAGGCCCTGCAAGCCAACGCCGAAGCACACGCCACCCGATGCGATGCGCGGGAGCCAATTCGCTTTTTGCGCGTCGGAGCCCGCCTCGATCAGCGCGAGCGGGGCCAGGACCTTGCGGCCAGCGAAGGGGACAGGGGCCACCGCTTCGCCAAGTGCGGTTGCAACCACGGCGGCATCCAGCATCCCAAGGCCCAGGCCGCCATAGGCTTCGGGCACGACAAGGCCGTTCAGCCCCAATTCCGCAAGTGCTGCCTCCGCTTGTGCACTAACCGCGCTTTCGCTTTCGACGACATTTCTGACGTGATTCAGAGGGCACAGTTCGCGCAGCAGCCGGGCTACGCTCTCGGCCAGCATTTGCTGTTCCTGGGAAAGTCCGAAATCCATTACCGCTCTCCCTGCGAAGCCAGACGCGGTTCGCGCGGCATGTTCAGGCCGCGTTCCGAAATGATGTTTTTCTGGATCTGGGCAGTACCCCCGCCGATAATCAGGCCGAGCTGGAACATGTAGTTCCATTGCCAGCTTCCGTGCGCGCGTTCGTGGGGGCTGCCGTGATAGAGCAGGCCGAGTTCACCCAGCGCATCGATCGCCAGCGCCGAAATCTGGTGCGCCAGCTCGCAGGCCTGAAGCTTGACGATCAACTTGGCCATACCCCCCGGTTCGCCCTTGATCTGGCTCGAGAGGACCCGCATCCCGTTGTATTTCATCGCCGCAACTTCTGCTTGCAGCGAGCCAAGTCGGTCCCGGAACGCGGGCAAGTCGATCACCCGATGTCCATCGACCTGTTCTTGCCGCATCAGGTCGATAAGGGCCAAAAGCCGGTTCTCAAGCGCATCAGGATCGCCGAGCATTCCGCGTTCGTGGCCAAGGGTGGCATTGGCCACGAACCAGCCTTGCCCGCGTTGCCCGACAATCTGATCTATGGGCACGCGGACATCGGTGAAAAAGATTTCGTTAAATTCGGCGTTGCCGGTCATCGTCTTGAGCGGACGGACCTCGATTCCCGGGGTCTGCATCGAGAAGATCAGATAGCTGATCCCGCGATGCTTGGCGGCATCGCCTTCGGTCCGCACCAGACAGAAGATCATATCCGCTTCCTTGGCGGTGCTCGTCCAGATCTTCTGTCCGTTGATCACGAACTCGCCATTTTCGATCCGGGCGCTGGTCTTCAGGCTGGCGAGGTCCGACCCGGCCCCCGGCTCGGAATAACCCTGGCACCAAACCACATCGCCGGCCAGCGTCGGTTCGATCCAGCGCCGCTTCTGCTCCTCGGTACCGAGTTCGAGCAGGGTCGGAACGAGCATCGAAATGCCCTGATTGGCTAGGCCTCCCGGCACCCCGGCATGGGCGAACTCTTCGGCGATGATCCGGGACTTGAGGATGTCGGGATCGGCCCCGAAGCCACCATATTCGCGCGGGATGGTGCGCGCGGTATAGCCGTGCCGGATCAGCAGCTTCTGCCAGACCACGCTTTCCGGTGATGGGCGAGAAGCGCGTCCTGCGCCCTTCGGAGCCAGATGGCGGTTCGCCGTGATGAAGCCGCGAACCTCATCGCGAAAGCTCTCGTATTCCGGATTATAGCTCAGATCCATCGCGCAGTGCCCTTTCAGACCGGCCGGAACACGGGGAGGCGGAAACCGTCCGAAAAATCCTCGAAATCGAGAGTTACCGGAAGGTCGAGCCGGACATCGCCGGCCGGACAATCGATCAGCCGCGTCGCCATCCGGACACCTTCTTCAAGCTCGACTACGGCCGCGACATAAGGAATGTCTGAAGCAAAGGCCGGATGGAGCGCCTGATGCACGACCGTCCAGGAGAATACCACGCCTTGGCCAGAGCTCTGTTCCCATGAAAAGTCCGGTGAGCCGCAGCGGGCGCACATGTAACGGGGAAGATGACGCCAGGTGCCGCATTCCCGGCACTTCTGGAAATGGAGATGTCCGTCCTGGCAACGGGACCAGAATTCCTGTTCGACCGGGTCCTGCGGTCGCGGCCGGGGTTTGGGCGGAGCGGCGGCTTGGGCGCGCAGCTTCGGTGGCAGATTGTCGTCCATCTAGTCAAATCTCCGCAAGATCGCGATGCTGCCGTCACCCAGGTCGCCCCAGCCGGTGACAAGCCCGGTCCTGGCACCTTCGACCTGCCGGGCTCCGCAATCGTGCCGCAACTGCCGGACGGCTTCGACAACATGATTGAGACCCCAGACATGCGCCTCGCTGAGCAGGCCGCCGTGTGTGTTGAGGGGAAACCTGCCGCCCAGCTCGATCTGGCCATCCTTGACGAAATCGTGCGCGCCGCCTGGCTCGCAATAGCCCATGGCTTCGAGTTGCAGCAGGACGACATAGGTGAAGCAATCATAGACCTGAAGGAAATCCATGTCTGCGCGCGATACCCCGGCCATCTCAAACGCCTTCGGCGCGGCATAGGACAGGCCGATCTTGAATGGATCAGGGCGGGACGGGATATCGTCCGCCGGATAGGGATGCCCTTCGGCCGCACCGGCGATCGTTACCGGAACATGCGGCATGTCGCGGGCACGATCGACCCGCGATACCACCACTGCGCAGGCACCGTCGGTCTCCAGGCAGCAGTCGTAGAGCTTGAATGGTTCGGAAATCCAGCGCGCCGAATGGTAGGTCTCCCAATCCAGCAGCCTGCCATAGGTAAACGCCTTGGGATTGAGCTGGGCATGCTTGCGGCAGGCCATTGCGACGGCACCCATCGCTTCCGGGCCGACCCCGTAGAGCCGGGAATGGCGCATTGCCAGCCAGGCATACATCTGGACCGGAAGGAAAACGCCATAAGGGATGTAATAGCCCTGGATGGTGTTCGTCAGGGTATTCATGTTCATCGACCGGGTCGGCGGCGCTCCCGCCTTGGGCCGTAACGCCGAAAAGCCGTTCCACCCCAGTGTCACGAGCACGTGATTGCACAGCCCCGCAGAGATCGCCATTGCCGCGTTTTGCAAGGCGGTGGTCGGACTGGCACCGCCCATATGCACCGTGGCGGCATAGCGCAGCACGTCGATCCCCAGATTTGCGGCCAGCTCCTCACTGGTCGTATAGATCGGCGGCGGCACCATTCCGTCGATGTCGGAAGGTTTCAACCCGGCATCGGCAATCGCCTTGCGCGATGCCTCCAGCATCATGTCAACGGCGGTGCGTTCAGTTCCCTTGACGAAATCAGTTTCGCCAACGCCGGTGATCGCTGTCTTGTCGGAAAAAGTCATGCGGACGCTGCGTCCTTCTGCAGTGATAGGGAAAGCTCGCGCCGAACCTGGAATTCGACTTCGATCCGTTTGGCGATCGGTTCGGCCGCGCGATAACGGGGTGCTTGTGGCAGCCTCAGCAGGGCGTGGACCTCATCAAGCGGGCGATCGAGAAGTTCCTCCCAATATGTCTCGGACAAGCGTCGCGCTGCGCGCCCACGCCGCCACGCTTCGATCATCGGCCCCAAAACGGGCATCTCGGGAGCCTCTCGCCTAGATTTGGCCAGGCCGAGCAAGGTCAAGAATGCTATCCCGTGGCTATGCGCTTGCGCGTTGCCCAGAGTCAGCACACACAACTCGCCAAGGCCATCTCGGCCGTAGCCGGTGACGACATGATAGAGGTCGTGAGAATCGCGCATCCGGTTGCGGAACAGCGCGACGTCGGGATCGGTGAAGGCGCGCAGTCCGCCTTGTTCGCTGGCAGAGACCAGCCCGTCCGCGCTCAACCCTTCGTCATAGACAAATTCCAGGTAGCGTCGGCCAAGGCTTCCTGGCGGACACCGGGCCAGGCGCTCACGGTCGCGCAGGTGCTCGAGCAGACTGCTGCGGCTGGCCAGAATGCGCTTCCCGCCTTCCGAACTGGCAAACCGCTTGAATTGCCGGAAATAGCTGTTTCCGGCGAGTGCATCGACAATCCGGAAGACCTGAGCGGTATCCTCCTTGTCCTTCAGGAGTGTTTTCATCGCAGCGAAGGCTTCGCGCAGGCGAATGCTCCGTTTCAGTTCAAGTCCCTTCATGGATGCCTCCCTTCGCGACCGGCCCAGTCGGCATCAGCCAAACCGTTTCGCACGAGCCAGTGCTTTTTCGGCACCCGACACCAGATCGCGCATGACATCGGCGGCAGGACGAACCGACTTGATCAACCCGATCCCCTGGCCAGCAAAACCGGGTAGGACGTCCATCCGCTTGTCGCGGATCGCTGCAGCCATCACCGGACCCGCGATCATCGACTGGTAAGGCATCGGCAGCGGTTCCTTGCCAGCATCGATCCAAGCGTTTGCCCACTTGTTGACGATCATCCGGGCAGGCTTGCCGGTTATCGAGCGGCTCACCACCGTGTCCCCATCGCCGCCCTCGGCGATTGCCTGCTTCTGGAAATCCTCGATCCCGGCCTCTTCGGTCGCCAGAAAGGCCGTTCCTACCCAAGCGCCATCGGCTCCGAGCATGAAGGTCGCAGCCACACCCCGGCCATCGGTGATCCCGCCAGCGCCCAGCACCGGAACCCGGTCCCCCACGGCATCGACTACTTGCGGGATCAGCGAAATGGTGCCGATCGGTGAATTGTGACCGCCGCCGTCATGGCCCTGGGCGACAATCACGTCGATCCCGGAATCGGCCACCTGCAGCGCGTGCTTGACCTTGCCGACCACTGCCATGACAATCGTTCCGTTGGCATGCAGTCGGTCCATCCACGGACCGGGGTTGCCTAGGCCCGCAGCATAGACCGGAACCTTCTCCTCGATCACAACTTCCATCTGGGCTTCGAAGAATTCTTTCGAAAAAAGCGGAGGCCCGCCTTCGCTTTCCGCGCCTGCCGCCGCGCGCATCGCCGCCGCTGCGTCCACTTCACCCAGACCTTCACGAGACATGAAGTCTTTGGCGAACTGCTGATATTCGCCGAATACCGACATCGGATCGGTGGGAGCCGCCCCGGTTTGCGGCGCCTTGCCCTGGCGCACCGATGCTGGCAGCAAGGTATCCACCCCAAACGGCTTGTCGGTGAGCGCACGGGTTTCGCGAATCCAGCTGCGCAGTCGCTCAGGCGAGCAGGCCGCCGCGCCGAGGACTCCAAGGCCACCTGCGTTTGAAACCGCAGCGGCCAGTGCCGGCACACTCGCGCCGCCCATACCGGCCAAGACTATCGGATATTCAATCTTGAGCATTTCGCAAATGCGGCTGTTCAGCGCCATCACTCTCTCCATTTTGTCGGCTTCAAAGGCCTAGCATGGGTCTCCCCATGAAATTTTTTGTGACACGAGATCGGGACTGCGGTTCGCAAGATACTCCGAGGAACCCTTGACCAACCGTTCCATGTGGCGACGCGCATTTTCAGCATCGCGCAGGCGCACGGCGCTCAGTACGCGGAACAGGCAGCGTAACTGGTTTGACCGTTCCTGAGCAGAATAGCCCAGTTCCATGGCGAGATCGCGGGTAAGCAGGTGCAAGGCGGAGGTCAGCAACCCGAACCCGGGATTGCCACTTGCCCAGCCAAGCAGGTCATGAAAGCGCCGGTTGGTCTCTTCAAACGAGGCGCTTTCCCTATCGCGCTCGAGTTGGGCATAGCAATCGGTCAGCGCGGCCAAATCGGCATTAGTTGCCCGCTCTGCCGCTCTTGCGGCGGTGTCCGGTGCTATCGCTTCGCGCAGTTCGAGGAGAGCCCGCAGATCGGTATCCATGAACTGCAGGATCAAGGAAAGCGAACTGGCGAAATCACGGGTTTGCGGCCGCGACACGACCGGGCCACCACCCCGACCTAGCTGAAGGTGGATGACCCCTTGAAGCTCTAGAAATCTCAGCGCTTCGCGCAAAGTTGCCCTCGCCACTTCATAGCGGGCAAGCATATCCTCTTCCTGCGGGAGCCGATCACCGGCTTCGCGGGCATTCATCTGGATATCAGATACGATCGCTTGAGCAACTTGAAGTGCGCGTTTTGCCTTGGTCGGTGCGGCTGCAAAAGCCGTCACGGGTTGCTGAGCAGTGGAGGTCATAAATGCGTATAAGCAATAATCTCAACCTGAGTCTAGTCATAATTTCGTCGCTGGAGAAGGGCGAGTAGGAATGCCGGAATATCGACCTTCGTGCACCTCGCCATCTTGCTCTGCTCGCTAGCCTCGCAACGATTTCGGCATAAAGCTGATAATGATTGTTGACATTTATGCCTTGAACCGTTATTTTCAGCGAACTTAGGAAAGGTGGGACGAATGGCAACCGCAGCAGCCCAGTTTGAAAATATCGACACCATCCCGCTTGATGAAATCAACGTCGCGAATCCGTATCTCTTCCAGAATGACACCGTAGGCGAATATTTTGCGCGCCTGCGGCGTGAGGATCCGGTCCATTTTTGCCGCGAAAGCCGCTTTGGCCCCTATTGGTCGGTGACTAAATTCAACGACATCATAGCGGTCGATACCAACCACAAGGTTTTTTCGTCAGAGGCCAAGCTGGGTGGGATCGCGGTTCAAGACATGCACGGCGTTGAAGGTGCGCTCGAGCTGGAAATGTTCATTGCCATGGACCAGCCCAAGCATGATCAGCAGCGCAAGGCCGTAAGCCCGGTGGTCGCACCTTCGAATCTGCTGTTGCTCGAACCGATCATCCGCGAACGGGCCGGTGCTATCCTTGATGAGCTGCCGGTCGGGGAGGAAATCGACTGGGTCAAGCTGGTCTCGGTCGAGCTGACCACGATGACCCTGGCGACGATTTTCGATTTTCCCTGGGAAGAGCGCGCCAAGTTGACCCGCTGGTCGGACGTTACGACTGCCTCGCCTGAAACTGGCATTGTTGAATCCTTTGAACAGCGTCGGGAAGAGCTCATCCAGTGCGCCATGTATTTCAAAGGACTGTGGGATCAGCGGGTCAACAACCCCGGTGGAAATGACTTGATCTCGATGATGGCGCATTCGCCCGCGACCAGGGACATGCCCTTTCTTGAATTCCTAGGAAATCTGCTGCTGCTGATTGTGGGCGGCAACGACACCACCCGAAATTCAATTAGCGGAGGGGTGATGGCGCTCAATCAGAATCCGGAGGAATATCGCAAGCTGCGCGAAAACCCGGCGCTCGTTTCGAGCATGATCCCCGAAATCATCCGCTGGCAGACGCCGCTCACCCACATGCGTCGCACTGCGCTGGAGGATGCGATAATCGGCGGGAAGCAGATCCTGAAGGGGGACAAGGTGGTGATGTGGTATCTATCGGGCAACCGCGACGATACCGTGATCGATCGCGCCGACGAGTTCATTATCGATCGGGAAAACCCGCGTCACCATCTGTCATTCGGGTTCGGGATTCACCGTTGCATGGGCAATCGGCTGGCTGAATTGCAGCTGCGGATCGTTTGGGAGGAAATCCTCAAGCGCTTCAGCTTTGTTGAAATGGTCGGCGAACCGGAACGGCTGTTGTCCAATCTGGTGCGAGGGATCACCCGGCTTCCGGTGAAGCTTCACGCGCACTGACTTTCTCGACGTCGCAGGAAAGACGGAATTTCAAGATGATCAAGGTGACCTTTGTTTCGGCCGATGGTGTTCGGCGTACGGTTGAAGCTGACGAAGGCCTGAGCGCCCGTGAGGCCGCGCTGTTCAACAGCGTTCCCGGGATCGATGGCGATTGCGGCGGGGTTTGCGCTTGCGCCACCTGCCATGTGCATGTCGATGATGCCTGGATTGAGCGCGTTGGCCTGCCCGAAGAAGGCAGCATGGAGAGCGATCTGATCCAGTTTGCCGAGGGGACAACCGCCACGAGCCGGCTCGCCTGCCAGATTCCCATGGCTACCGAGCTGGACGGACTGATCCTGCACTTGCCGGAACTGCAACACTGAAGGCAAATGTGTGAAAACGATGTTTGTAGATAGCGGTGGTATTGCCATCGCGGCAAGCCGGATCGGCGAAGATAGCCGACGCGGACCGGTCATCCTCGCACACGGCGGCGGGCAGACCAAGCGGACCTGGCGCAAAACCATGCACATGCTTGAGCAGCAAGGTTTCTGCTCGATCGCAATCGACATGCGCGGTCATGGCGAAAGCGAATGGGCGCCCCCCGACCAATACCGCTTTGCCGATTTCGGCAAAGATATTCTCGCCGTCTGCGACACGCTGGATGAACGACCGCATGTGATCGGCGCGTCCCTCGGTGGCCTGGCGGCTTTGGTGGCCGAAGGTGCGCTGCGACCCGGCAGCTTCGCGTCCTTGACGCTGGTAGATGTGACCCCTGAGATGGCCCCCGACGGTGTCTCACGGATAGTCGGTTTCATGAGCGCGCATATCGAATCCGGCTTTACGTCGCTTGAGGAGGCGGCCGAGGCGATTGGAAACTATCTACCCAACCGGCCCAAACGCGGCGCCAGCGAGGGCCTCAAGAGCTATCTTCGCCTCGGTCCAGACAATCGCTATCGCTGGCATTGGGATCCCGGATTTCTCAGTCGGATCAACGATCGGCGCGAGCATGACTATGCCTTGGCCAAAGCCGCTGCGGGCAATCTTTCACTTCCCGTCCATCTCGTGCGTGGCGGAGCCAGCGATCTCATTTCGCTCGAGGCGGCAGAGAGGTTCATAAATTTCGTCTCCGGAGCGCATTTCACCGATGTCTCAGGCGCAGGCCATATGGTCGTCGGTGACGATAATGACGTGTTCAGCCGCGCGATCATCGACTTTCTCGAAGTGCAGGATAAACTTCGGGAAGCGGTCTGACGGTTATCGACGTTGGATAGCGGGGGCAATCAACAGAGAGCATGGTCAATTTTGGATTGCAAGAACGGTCGCTGAAGGCTGCTCCTCAATTCGCATTTGGGAACGATCCGACTGAGTTGGATGGTGGTTTGGCCATTTTTTGCGCCCCAACCGTAACGCCGATGCATCAAAAGACTTCACTGTAAGATATATTACATTATGAAGGGCGCATGTCGAATCCCCATGCTTCACTAACCGGCCACTCCGAGCATAGCGCCATCCCCGATGCGACGCACATGGTGGTCGGCGATCAGAACGATGCCTTTGGCGATGCGATCCTAGATTTTCTGGTGCGGATGCACGGAAAAGGGATCGCGGCATGAGCGAGCAGGCAGCGCTAATGGACATCGAGCAGCTGCGCGCAATGCTGTTGATTGCGCCTTTCCACCAATGGCTGGGTCTGGAGATTGCCGCGCTCACCGAAAACGCGCTGACCCTCGAAATGCCCTGGCGGGATGAGATCGTTTCCAACCCGATGATCGGCTCGGCGCATGGCGGCATCCTCTCGGCGCTGATCGATCTGACTGGACTCTACACGATCAACGCGCTGGGCGGATCGGCGCGCGCCACCGCCGACATGCGGGTCGATTTCCATCGTCCGGCGACATCGGGACCGCTGCGCGCGATCGGACGGGTGGTGAAACTGGGTAAGCAATTAAGCGTCGCGGAAACCCGGATCGAGGATGCCGAGGGTCGGCTGCTGGCGAGTGGACGGGGCGCCTATGTCGGTTAGGCGCGGCATTCCGCTGACTTTGCTGGCTCTCTCGGCCTGCGCGTCAGTCCCCGATACCGGAATCAGACCGGCAATGCAGACCGCCGAGACGGTTGCTGCCAGCCAGACATTTGCGCCGCGTGGCATTGGTTTCTGGCCGCCGGACCAATGGTGGCGGCGGGCAGGCGATCCGCAACTCACCGCGTTGATCGAAGAAGGGCTGACCAATGCGCCGCAGGTTGCCGTTGCCGTCGCGCGCATCCGCAGAGCGGAGGCCGAAGCGCAACGCATAGGCGCGGCGCGACTGCCTAACATTGGCGCGGAGGCGGAAGCTGGGGCGCGTCGCCAAAGCGGCAGTTTTGGCATTCCCGCGCAGTTCCTCCCCGGTGGCTGGACCGATTACGGGCAGGCCTCGCTGAGCTTTGGCTATGATCTCGATCTGTGGGGTCGTAATCGTGCCGCGCTGGCAGCGGCAACTTCCGAACTGCGCGCGGCGACAATCGACGCGGCGCAGGCGCGACTGGTGCTGTCGGTGTCAATCACCGCCGCCTATGCCGAATTGGGTCGCGCCCACCGCGAACGCGACAATGCAGAAGCGGTGCTAACCAACCGACGGGCGACGCGCGACCTTGTGGCGCAGCGCGAGCGCAACGGCCTCGACAATCGCGCCAGTCTGCGCCTCGCCGATGTCGAAGTCGCAAGCGCGGAGCAGACGCTCGCTGGCGCCGAAGAGACCATACTTATTCGCCGCAACCAGCTTTCCGCGCTTGTCGGCGCGGGGCCGGATCGCGGACTGACGATCACCCGTCCGCCGCTTTCGCCCTCAACGCCCGCCGGGGCTCCCGAAGGCCTGACCACCGATTTGCTGGGCAGGCGGCCCGATATTGTCGCCGCGCGCGAACGGGTCGAAGCGGCGGCTGCAAAGATCGAGCAGGCACGGGCGGGCTTCTACCCCTCGATCAACCTACGGGCGCTGATCGGCTTGCAGGCGCTGGGCATTGGCAATCTCATCGATTCGCAATCAGTTTTCGGGTCGGTTGGTCCTGCAATCAGTTTGCCAATCTTCGACGGCGGCGGGCTGAAGGCGCAATATCGCGGCGCGATCGCCGCCTATGACGAGGCGGTTGCCAACTATAACCAGACCGTGATCACCGCTTATCAGCAGGTTGCCGATGCCGTGACCCAGCGCGATGCGGCGGACAAACGGTTGGAAGCCGCGCGCGCTGCCCTTGCGGCAAGCGAGGATGCGCTTGCGCTGCTGCGCCAGCGTTACAGCGCAGGTCTGTCCAGCTATCTCGAAGTTCTCGCCAGCGAGCGCGGAGTCCAGGAACTGCGCCTCGCCGTCATCGCCCTCGAAACTTACGAACGCGGCGCAACGCTGGCGACGATCCGCGCGCTTGGCGGCGGGTTCGACGCGCGTCAAACGCCCCCAGCAGGAAATGCCGACCGATGACCGACGCAGCAGACACAGCCCCCGCTGTCGATCCGGACGTTTCCGCTTCCCGCAAGGCAACGCGCAAGAAGTGGCTGCGGCGGCTAGTCGTCGTGCTGGCTATTGTTGGCCTCTGCTGGGGTGCCTGGTACTATCTGGTTGCCCGCAACCATGTCAGCACCGACAATGCCTATGTGAACGCGCAGATGGCGCAGGTCACGCCGCTTGTTGCCGGTTCGGCGATCGAAGTGCTGGTTGAAGACACGCAGCAAGTAAAGGCGGGGGACGTACTGGTCCGGCTCGATCAGGCGAATGCAAAGATTGCTGTCGCCCAGGCCGAGGCCGATCTTGCCGCCGCGCGCCGCCGGTTCAGCCAAACGGTCGCGACCAATAGCGCGCTTTCGGCGCAGGTCGACAGCTCCAGCGCCGGTCTGGTGCAGGCTCAGGCGCGGCTGCGGACAGCACAGGCAGAGTTAGACAAGGCCCGGATCGACTTGCAGCGCCGCGAGGCGGTCGCCGCCAGCGGAGCGGTTTCGGGCGAGGAACTGACACAGGCGCGCAGGTCTTTTGCCACCGCCAGCGCTGCGCTCGACGCCGCGCGCGGCGGGATTTCCGAAGTCGGCTCGGTCCGCCGTGTCGCCCAAGGCCAGCTCGCCGCGAACGACGCACTTGTGCGCGGTTCGAGCGTCGAGACCGACCCCGCCGTGCGCGCTGCCAAGGCCCGGCTCGATGCGGCCTTGCTCGATCTTGAACGCACCGAAATCCGCGCTCCTGTTTCGGGCGTGGTCAGCCGCTTGCAGGTGCAGATCGGCCAGCGCCTGAATCCCGGCCAGACGATCATGACCATCGTTCCGCTCGAAAAGCTCTATGTTGATGCCAATTTCAAGGAAGGGCAGCTCGGTCGCGTCCGCGTCGATATGCCGGTCAAACTGACCTCAGACCTCTATGGCGGCGATGTGGTCTATCGCGGCAAAGTCGTCGGACTGGCAGGCGGCACCGGCTCCTCTATGGCCGTGATCCCGGCGCAGAATGCAACCGGCAATTGGATCAAGACCGTCCAGCGCTTGCCGGTACGGATCGAACTCGATCCCGCAGACCTGCGCCAGCATCCCTTGCGCGTCGGGCTGTCGATGGAAGTCGAAATCGATGTTTCGGGAAACTGACCCGCGATGACGGCCGTGGCGGCCGCCTATAGCGGACTGTCTCCGTCGCAGCGCCTGATTGCGGCGATTGCACTCGCCTTTGCCAATTTCATGGTCATCCTCGACCTGACCATTGCCAATGTCGCCGTGCCGCATATCGCGAGCAGCCTTGGCATCACGCTGGAGCAAGGCACCTGGATCATCACCTCCTATGCCGTTGCCGAAGCCATTTGTGTGCCATTGACGGGATGGATGGCAGGCCGGTTCGGTTCGGTCCGAACCTTCATGGCCAGTATGCTAGGCTTCGGTGCCTTCTCCTTCCTCTGCGGCATTTCGGTATCGCTTGAAATGCTGGTCATCTGCCGGATCGGCCAGGGGATCGTCGGTGCATTCATGATGCCCCTGTCGCAAACACTGCTGCTCAAGGTGTTCCCGCCGGACAAGCAGAATTACGCGATGGGCCTTTGGGCCGTCACGACGCTGCTGGCCCCGGCCCTAGGCCCGATCTTCGGTGGCTATCTGACCGACAATTACAGCTGGCACTGGATATTCCTGATCAATATCCCTGTCGTGCTGCTGTGCCTTTTTGCCTGCTGGCGGCTTGTCCGTCCGCTGGAAACCGAGCGCAGTATCCTTCCGGTCGATGTCATCGGTCTTGTGCTTCTCATCTTTGCGGTCGGCTGTCTCCAGCTTGTTCTCGATCTAGGGCGGACGCATGACTGGTTTGGCGATCCGATGATTGTCGCGCTCACGGTCGTCTCGGCTATTTCGTTCCTGTTTTTCGTCATATGGGAGCTGACCGAAGATCATCCGATCGTCGATCTGCGCGTATTGCGGCATCGCGGTCTGAGTGTCAGCTTGCTTGCGCTCGGCATCAGCTTTGGCGCCTATTTCGCCGGGTTCGTTATCGTCCCGCAGTGGCAGCAGGCATGGCTTGGCTATACCGCGACGCAAGCCGGCATGTCTTCCTCATTTACCGCCATTGCCGCCTTGCTGACGGCCCCCCTCGTTGCGATGCTGGCTCCGCGCTTCGATCCGCGTCTGCTTGTCTCCGGCGGCATCGTCTGGCTCGCGGCGCTGGCGCTCACCCGGACATTCTGGACCACCGATTCCGATTTCTGGACACTGACCATCCCGCAATTCGTGCAGGGACTGGGCATGACCTTTTTCATGATCCCGCTTATCGGCCTTACGCTCAACACGGTGGAAGAGCATGAGGTCGCTTCCGCTGCTGGCCTCCAAAGCTTTGTTCGAACCATCGCCACGGCTTTTGCCACGTCGGTATCGCTGACATACTGGGGCGATACCCAGCGCGCCGCGCGCAACGATGTTGTCGGCGCGCTTCAGCCGGAAGCAGTGCAAACGCAGTTGTCTGGCATGGGGTTCTCACCCGAACAGGTCCGCCAAGTGCTGAGCAACATGGTCGAAATGGAGGCGACCACGCTCGCAGTCATTCACGTCTTCTGGGCAACCTCCGCCATGCTTCTCATCGCCGCCGCCCTGATCTGGCTAGCCCCACGCCCGAAGAAGTCGGGAGGCATGACGATAGGACATTGAATATGCAGCGACCGTCGCAACGGTCACGTTTCGCTCTCCGACTCAAACGCGCGCTTCCCTTTACGCTTCCAGAGCACCAGCGCTTGCTCGCGATCTTCGCCGCGCAGTTTGACGGCGACCGTTAGGAACGCGCCGTAGAGCGTGGCGCGATCATCGTCGGTGAGCTCGACCAGTCCAGCCTTAGCGACAAGGCCGCCCAGTTCGATGAGTTGCCGCGTGCGTTCACGGCGTTTGACCTGCCAGTCGCGCATGCCGGTTCGCGCCTTTCGTGCCTCAAGCCGATGCCGCGCCGCCGTCAGCCGCGCGAGCGCTGTCCGGTTGGCGCTCAACTCCGTTGCCGCGTTTGCGCGCCGTCCCTTGAAAGAAGGCGGCACCGCGCTTGCGCCAGCTCTCCTTTCGCGCGGCGTCAGCGTTTCCGGCGACATCGAGCAATGCGCCTGCCAGCGTTTCGGCGTCGCTGGCATCGGCCCCGGTCGCGATGACCAGCTCGCCGAGTTGCAGAACGCGGCGTTCCTTGAGGTGCTTCGCCTTGTCGGCCAGCGCTTTCAGTTCGGAATCGATATCGCGGGGTTTGCGCATCTTGTGTCTCCATCGAGAGGTGATGCGCCGATCATAATATCGCGCCGCGCCGTTTGCTTCAGGGTCGTCGGGACAGTCTGGAACCACCTAGTCCCGAGCAGGATTTTATCATGGGAGGGCGCGCTTATACGTCGTGCCGACGT
>NZ_DAOLHN010000004.1:0-88380 GCF_035329025.1 Sphingorhabdus sp.
AGCCCTGTCCACCACTTATCTTGTTCAGCTGCAGCGATTATCCCCATGCGAGGCCGCAAGGCTTAGTATTTGATGCGTTTTGGTTTTAATCGGCGTCGTTGCCGTTGGCGGTTTGGTTGGCGATCAGCAATTGTTGGACCATGTTGGTCCGCGACATTGCAATCACATGATCGACGCCTTCAACCGTGATTGCCAGGGTTCCCTGTTCGGTGCGTTCGATGAAGCCCTTTGATTTCAGATACCAGATATGGAATTCAAAAATATCGTCAGGGCAGTTCAAAAATTCTTTGATATAATATTCAAGAACGCCGGGATTTTGGCCATTTTCCCGCCGCTTGCGGTAAAGCGACATCAGAATTTTCTCATGTGCTTCCGCATCCGTCAGCGCCGCGCTGCCGTCAATGGGCTGTCCTTCGCCTTCGGTCGCTTCCGCTTCATCGGCTACGACATTTTCCTTGTGCAATATGTCATACATCTGCCGATTTTTGGGGTTGCGAAGCATCCTGTAGGCTTCAACGACTTCCTTGAACCGCGCTACATCTGCCGTTTCCGGATGATCGGGATGATAGATTTTCGCCAGATGGCGATAGGCAGCCTCCAATATCTTGGAGTCGCAGTTCGGGCTAACCTGCAAAATCCGGTAATAGTCGACGAAGGGTTGCTCTTCATTCATTCGATTTTGCCTCAGCGAACAGATATGAAAACAGGCAACGTCGCCTATCAATAACTTCATGAAGCGATAAGGTGTGCAATTCAAGTCAATTGGCAAATGACCAACGCACAACGATAATCACTTAACAGAGCAGTCAGGAATTCTGCAAAAGCCCAACTTCCGTTGCGTTGTCGTGGATATTACCAAAGTAATATTATTCGACAACTGCGCTGCATCATGCTGCATCAGCACACCGCTTTAGGTTTCTATTTCTGACTACCCAAACGGGTAGCGAATGGGTCTTCCCGATTGGCTATTTCTGAACCCGCAAAAATGACCGGAGGATGTATGCGATTGATTGGGATATTGGCCTTTGCGTCGGGGTTGGCGCTGGGTTCGCAAAATGCAGCGGCGCAAAATGTCCAATGGGCTTCGAAACAAGCTGATGATGCAGTCGTGACAAGCGCTGCGGTGCATGGGCAGCCTGATGGGATCGCTACAGCGGTTGGATTCTACAATTCGGTTTATGTCCGCGATTTCAAAGCTGGCAAAGTGGGCGCAGTGCAACTCGAAAAGGCTATGAAGCTCCCCGCAGGCGAACTTGGCAAATGGGATCTGATCGTGTTTGAAAGCGAAGCGCCCGGCTCCGGTGCCTTTTTTGATGGGTCGATGTGGATGGTGCAGGATATGCAGAAAATGGTCTCGACCGTTTACGATAGCCGCACCCGGGCGTCTGTTCCGGGGACGGGCAGCGGCTGGAGCTTCAAGACCGGTCGAATGACGATGGCCGAATTCAAGGCGATCTATCCGGGTCCGCGCGTGATGGCGGATGCCGCATGGCTGCTGATCAAATTCCCGTCGGTCGTTGAAAAGACGTCGCCCAATCTGGCGGTCTGGATGGGGGGAGGGCCTATCCCGTCCCCCGACGACAATATGCCGACGCCTGATGCGATTGGCGTTATCCGCTAGTTGCGTTTCTCGTCAGCCAGCAATCGTCCCAAGGCCTCATAGGCCGGGATGGAGGTCGGATCGATCGCGACATTGCCTGCGACCGGATGCGAGGCGAAACGGGCGATGACCATTTCGGCCTTGGGGTCGATATAGATCGCCTGGCCGTGGATCCCGCGCGCCATATAGGCGCCGTGGTCGTTATGGCGGACCCACCATTGGTTACGGTAAGACCAGCCGGGCAGGGTCGGGTATGCGCCGTTTTTAGCGAACTCCGCCTTGCCGCCTCCCTTGGTGATGTCGGCAATGGCTGTTGCGGGGACGACCTGCTGGCCATTCCATTTTCCGCCCAGCCGCATCATTTCGCCAAAGCGCGCCATGTCGCGCAGCGAAAGCATCAGCCCGCCGCCTGCAAAGGGCGTTCCCTGCGCGTCGACGACAAGTGCGGCATCCTGCTCCATGCCCAGCTTTGACCAGAAACGCTGTTCCAACTGCTCGCGGACCGGAATGCCGGTTGCGCGGGTAATGATCCAGCCGAGCGCGTCGCTATTGGCGGTGCGATAGGTGAAGCGTTCCCCATGTTCGCCTTGTTTGCCAATGGTGGGCAGAAAGGCGAGGAAGCCGTCGGGCCCATCATAGTCAGCGCGTCTCGGCGCGGCACGACCGGCACGGGCATGGCGGATGATGTCTGCGTCAGCATTGGTGTAGGTCTCGTCGAAAGCGATGCCGGTCGTCATATCCATGACATGGCGGACGGTTGCCCCCGCGAAGCCACTGCCCGCCAGTTCGGGGACATAATCGGTAACCAGCTTATCGGGATCGAGCTTGCCCTCTGCAGCGAGGCTGGCGGCCAGTGTGCCGATATAGGATTTGGTGACAGAAAAAGCGATGTGCTGCGACGCGGGTGTGGTCACGCCCATATAGCGCTCGTAAACAATCTTGCCTTTGTGCAGCACGATGACGGCGTCGGTATAGTTTGCATCCAGAGCGTCTTTCCAGCTCATCGGCTTGTCGCTGCCCAGCGGCGTAAAGGCCAGCGCGTCAATATCATCGCGCTCTTTGCGCGGAAAAGCATGAGCCGAGGTGTCACCGCGATGCAGCGGCAGGGTCGGGAAGAACTGCCGCCAGTTCGAAAAGCTCCATCGCAGCTGCGGGAAGCGGAAATAGCTGCCGTCATCAAACTTGATCTGCTTGTCCGCAGGCGGAGGTGTGCCCTGCATCCAGCCCAGCTTGGCCGGATCGCTTTCGGCTGCATCCAGCTGTTTGTGCTCGCTCTGTGCCTGCGCACCTGACGCTGCAACTGCAAGTGCCGTCGCTGCAATAATCGCCTTTTTGGGCATGTTCCCCTCCCTCTTATGTCCTCAAGAGGGAGGATGGCGCAATCATTCAGCCAGTGCAACCTCGGGGTCGACAAACTTCAGGTTCAGGCTTTCGGCCACCGCCTTGCTGGTCACTTTGCCCTTGTGGACATTGAGGCCGGCGAGAAGCCCGCGACCGATTTCGCTATGCGCGTGCAAAGCCTCCAGCCCCTTATCCGCTAGCGCCAAGCCATAAGGTAGGGTGGCGTTGTTGAGCGCAGCGGCGCTGGTCTGCGGAACCGCGCCCGGCATATTGGCGACGCAATAATGGATGATGCCGTCGACGACATAGGTGGGCTCGGCATGTGTTGTGGGCTTTGAGGTTTCAAAACAACCGCCCTGATCGATCGCTACGTCGACCAGAACCGAGCCCGGTTTCATGTGCTTGAGCATTTTGCGCGTGACCAGCTTGGGTGCAGCGGCGCCCGGTATCAGGACCGCGCCGATAACGGCATCGGCAATGCTGATTTCATGGTCGATAGTGTCCAGGGTCGAATAGCGGGTGCGCACACGACCGTGGAACAGTTCGTCAATTTCACGCAGGCGCGGGATCGAACGATCGACGACGGTGACATCAGCACCTAGCCCGACCGCCATGCGCGCGGCATGGGTGCCGACAACACCGCCGCCGATCACGCAAACGCGGCCAGCCGGAACGCCCGGAACGCCGCCGAGGAGAATGCCAGCGCCACCTTCCGAACGACGCATTGCTTCGCCTGCAGCCTCGATCGCAAGGCGCCCAGCGACTTCGCTCATCGGTGCAAGGAGCGGCAGGGTGCCGCGTGCGTCGGTCACGGTTTCATAGGCGATGGCCGTGCATTTCGATTTGACCAGACCTTTGGCCTGCTTGGGATCCGGCGCGAGATGGAGATAGGTGAAAAGGATCTGGCCTTCGCGTAGCTGCACCCATTCGCTCGGCTGCGGCTCCTTCACCTTGACCACCATATCGGCCTTGGCAAAGATTTCTTCGGCGGTTTTCACGATTTTGGCACCGGCTTTTTTGTACGCCTCGTCGGTCGCCATGATGCCCGCACCAGCGCCCGATTGCACCATCACCTGGTGCCCGCGCGCAACATATTCGCGGACGGCAGACGGGGTCAGGCCGACGCGATATTCATGGACCTTGATTTCGGTGGGGACGCCAACGCGCATAAATCTCTCCTGCATAAAAGCGGTGTTGCGCCGCTTTTAACATGTCGGGCGCGGATATAATGCGCAATTTCTGGACTGATATGCCTGAATGATGCATAAAATCATCTTTTTTGAGTAAAAGGCGCTTAAAATATGCATATAGACAAGTTGGATCGCAAAATCCTCAGCGCGCTTGTGGCTAACGGTCGAGCTACGCAGCAGGAGCTTGGTGAGGCCGCAGGCCTTTCGCCGAGTGCGGCGTCCAGACGGCAAAAGGCATTGGAAGATGCGGGCATATTGCGCGGCTATCGCGCCGATGTGAATCTGCGCAAATTGGGGATGGGCGCTACGGTGATGGTAACGATCACGCTCGATAGCCAGAGCGAGGAAGCGATGGAGGCGTTTGAAAGCGCGGTTGTCGAAAGCCCTTCCATCCTGCGCTGCCACTTGATGAGTGGCCGCAACGACTATCACCTGACCGTCCGCGCGACATCGATTGAGGATTATGAGCGGGTGCACCGGCAGGAGATTGCGCGACTGCCCCGTGTGGCACGCATAGAGACTGCTTTTGCCTTGCGGGAAGTCGTCAACCGCACAGTCCCGCCTCGGCTTTTAGGCTGATTTACAATATAACAAGCTTTCCACCTTAACCCTGCCGTCTTGGATTTTGCTTGAGGCGGGGGCCCGATGGAACATCATTTGCAAAAGGCATGGGCCGATGAAACGGTCGAAAATGCCTATTTCCAGCGCATCGAGTCGATGGTGCATGCGGGCGATCTGGATGCCGCCTCCGCAATAATTGAGGAAGATCTCGCCAGCCTCGATACGCCGCTCGGCCAATTGTGCCGCGATCTGAGCGAAGAAGCCGTCGACATTGCGGGTTGGGAAGAGTTGGGCGATTCCATCGCGCAATATGAAGGTGAGCCGATCACTGCCGTGCATATCATGATCTCGAACGAGCCCGATCTGGTGTTTGAAGACAAGAGCATCACGCACCACCCTATGATCGAAGTGATGTTTTACAGCGACGAGCATCTGGCCTTTTCGGAAATGGCGCGCGACGAAATTCTCTCAGCCAGCCTTGAAGAGGATGAAAGCTGGTGGGGGCAGGGTGAGGATATGGAGGCCTATCTGGAGATTAACGGCCTCAGCCAGTTGAACACCGCGCTGCTGCACCACAAGCGCCAATATTATTTCCGCGACCAGATGCACGTGTTGGATGAGAAGAACGGTCTGGCCGCCGACACCGCGCCCTTGCTCTATGTCGAGTTCCGTCTCGCTTCAATGCTGCGCGCCGTGCGCTATCATCAGGCGGTCAAGGCATTGGTCGAAGGCTTTGGCCTTCGCAAAAATGTGCCCGTTCTGGTCGGCATGCACAATATGAAGCCCGAGATCAGCTCGGTCTATATGGCGAAATCGGCGGTCATTGTTGAAATGGCGCGGATCCCGAAGCTTGCAGTGACCATCAAGCGCAACATGGAAGAAATCCCCGAGGAATTTTCAGGCAGCAGCCTGCGCCAGAAGGTGCTTGTCGAGGCTGAGGAAGAGAGGCCGGGATTCTTCAGGAGACTGTTTGGGCGGCGCTAACCGATCGTCTCGAGCAGTTCCCCGATCTTCCCGAACATCTCATCTATATGCGCCTTCTCCAAGATCAGCGGCGGGCTGAGGGCGATAATATCGCCCGTTGCACGCACCAATAGGCCATTGTCGAAACAGGCATGGAAGAGTTCGGTGGCGCGCTTCGTGGGTGCGCCCGGGCGGGGTTCGAGTTCGATACCGGCGACCAGTCCGATGGTGCGGATGTCGATGATATGGGCCTTGCCGCGAAGGCTGTGCGCGGCGTCGGCCCAATAGGTGGCCAGTTCATCGGCTTTGTTGAACAGCCCTTCGTCGCGGTAAAGATCTAGCGTCGCCAGCCCCGCCGCGCAGGCTACGGGGTGGCCCGAATAGGTGTAGCCGTGGAAAAGCTCGATGCCGTCCGCCGCATTGTTTACCACATGGTCATGGATCGTCCGGCTGACCGCGACCGCACCCATCGGCACAGCAGCGTTGGTCAGGCCCTTGGCCATGGTGATGATGTCGGGCGTGACGCCCCATGTTCCGGCAGCGGTTGCGCCGCCGACGCGTCCATAAGCGGTAATCACTTCGTCGAAGATCAGGATGATGCCGTGCTTGGTGCATATGTCGCGCAACCGTTGCAGATACCCGACGGGCGGGACCAGCACACCGGTGGAGCCTGCCATCGGCTCTACGATGACAGCCGCGATGGTTTCCGCACCATGCAACGCGACCAATCGTTCGAGGTCGTCCGCCAGTTCCGCGCCATGCGCCGGAAATCCCTTTGTAAAGGCGTTACGCGCCAGATCATGCGTGTGCGGCAGATGATCGACGCCGGGTAGCCCCTGCCACCAGCGACGGTTATTGACGATGCCGCCCACGGATATTCCACCAAAGCCGGTGCCATGATAGCCGCGTTCGCGCCCAATCAGCCTAGTGCGGGTGCCTTGTCCCCGCGATCGCTGCACCGCGAGTGCGATTTTCAAGGCGGTGTCGACTGACTCGCTGCCCGAATTGGTGAAGAAGATACGGTCGAGCCCGTCGGGCATCAGTGCGGCGACACGAGATGCAAGTTCGAAGGCAAGCGGATGGCCCAACTGAAAGGTCGGGCCGAAATCCATGGTCGCCGCAGTTTTCGCAATCGCCTCCACAATCGGCGCGCGGCAATGGCCTGCGTTGTTGCACCAGAGGCCAGAGGTGCCGTCGAGGATGCGGTTTCCGGCGGCGTCCCAATAATGCATGTCCTTGGCTGCGACGAGTTGGCGCGGGTGCGCTTTGTAGGCGCGGTTGGCGGTGAAAGGCATCCAGAATGCCGCCAAAGGGTCGTTTTCACGCATCGGTTCGGTCCTTGTTTGACACTGTTTGGTGCCGATTAACTGTGACCGATATGCCACAACTTATAAAAAGGACAATGTTGCAGACATAAAATTGCTTGAAGCGGCGATGCTTTGCTGTTTTTGTGCACCTGCACACTGACAGCATCGTTAACCATATAACAAGTGGAAGCTGGCAGAACTCGCGGGAACGAACAGCCATATTGGGGGCAGGGGCCTTTGTGCCGACTGTCAGCGAGTTTTAAGTGAAGAAAGGTCAAAATATGCGTAAATCTGTTTTCAAGCTGGCCGCGGCTTGCGTTGCATTGGGCAGCATCTCGGCCGCAGCCCCTGCATTCGCGCAGGAAGAAGCCGCTGAAGAAGCCGAAGGTCCGATCACCGTTTCGGGTGGCATCGCGGTTGTTTCCGATTATCGCTTCCGCGGCGTTTCGCTGTCGGACAAGGATTTTGCGGTTCAGCCGACTATCACCATCAGCCATGAATCGGGCTTTTATGTTGGTGCCTGGGGTTCGAACATCGCCGACAATGCTGGCGATGATCTGGAACTTGACCTCTACGCAGGTTTTGCCGGTGGTGATGCCGTGACCTACGATCTTGGCGTGACCTATTACATCTACCCCGGTGTTTCGTCGTTCAACTATGCTGAACTCATCGGCAAAGTTGGTACAACGGTTGGTCCGGCAACGGTTGGCGCCACGCTCGCTTATGCACCGAGTCAGGACGGCACGGGCAACACCGACAATGTCTATATCGGCACCAACGCTTCGATCGGCATTCCAGACACTCCGCTGACATTCACCGGTTCGGTTGGCTATGAAGATGGCGCGTTCGGCGATGACAAGATCGACTGGTCGCTGGGCGTGACTGCTGAAGTACAGGGCTTTACTCTCGGTGCATCCTATGTTGATACCAACCGTTTCGTTGGTGGCCTTGGCAAGGCTGGTGCGGTCTTCTCGATCAGCTACGGCTTCTGATTTTTTGCTAGCCGAAAGGCCAGTACCATCGAAAATGCATGCCGGGCTTGACTGTTCAAGCCCGGCATGTCCTTATGTGGCAGGCCCATTTCCGGCCCTAAACCGGTGAAAAACAATGTCTGTCAATCTGGCGAACTGGATCGCCGAAAACAAAATCGACGAAGTCGAATGTATCGTTCCCGATATTAACGGGGTGCAACGCGGCAAGGTTCTGCCCGCCAAGAAATTCCTGTCCTCGGTCAGTGACAAGTCGCTCCGCATTCCCGGCAGCGTCTTTATCTGCACGATCGACGGGCATTATCCCGAAGATATCGAGGATATCTGGGACAAAGACCCCGACAAGATTTTGATCGCCGATCCGGACACGATTTGCATCGCGCCCGGCTTCAAATCGCCCACCGCATTTGTGATTGCCGATGCCTATAATGGTGATGGCACTGAGGTGGAATTGGCCCCGCGTGCCATCCTGAAGAAAGTCCTGGGTCTCTACGCCGCCAAAGGCTGGAAACCGATCATCGCGCCAGAGGTGGAATTCTACCTCGTCAGCCGGAATGTCGATCCCGACTTTCCGCTCGTGCCGCCGACCGGTTCCAGCGGACGGGCAGAGACCGCGAGCCAGCCATATGGCTTGGAGGCGATGAACGAATATGAGGATATCATCGATCATATCTACGACGATTGCGAGCTGATGGGGCTCGATATCGACACGATGATCCATGAAATGGGTGCCGCGCAGTTGGAGGTGAACTTCCTTCACGGCGATCCGCTAAAGCTTGCCGACCAGGTATTCCTGTTCAAACGCGTCGTCCGCGCGGTGGCGAAACAGCACGGCGTCTATGCCACTTTCATGGCGAACCCAATGGCAGGGCAGCCGGGCAGTGCGATGCACATCCATCAATCGGTGGTCGATGCCGAAACCGGCAAGAACCTGTTTTCAAATGCCAACGGCAAGGATAGCGCAATTTTCCGCAGCTATATTGCGGGCCTCGTCAAGTTCATGCCGCAAATCTCGCCGCTTTGGGCCCCCAATGTGAACAGCTTCCGCCGCATGCGGCCCGACAGTGCTGCGCCGATCAATGTGCAATGGGGAGAGGACAACCGGTCATGCGGTTTCCGCGTGCCCATTTCGGATAAACATAATCGCCGCGTTGAAAATCGGCTGCCGGGGGCAGACTCCAACCCCTATCTCGCGATGGCCGCTTCTTTGGTCTGCGGCTATATCGGCATGGTCGACCGGATGGTGCCCGCAAAAGCGATTACCGGCAGCGCCTACAACCGCGCCCGCACCCTGCCGCGCACATTGGAGGCCGCGCTCGATCGCTTCTCGGCATGTAAACCTGTCCGCAACCTGCTGGGCGAGGATTTCTTCGAAATCTTCTACGCGGTGAAGGATTATGAGCTGTTCAACTACCAGTCAGTGGTGAGCAGTTGGGAACGCGAGCATTTGCTGCTGCGGGTGTAAGGTTGAGGCTTCTGTTACTATCCCAGTACCGTCACCCTGAACTTGTTTCAGGGTCCATTTCACCTCTCTACCCTTCGGTCTCGGTTGCACGATGGATGCTGAACCAAGTTCAGCATGACGACGAGTAGAGAGGCATGACCGATCCGCTTAACAACAGCTATTATCAAGCGTCCGCCAATGCGTGGGACACGCAGCCCAGCTTTGCCGGCGAGGGCGATTATGAGGTTGCTGTCATCGGTGGCGGATTTACGGGGCTTTCTGCCGCCTTGGCTTGCGCGGAAAAGGGGCTGAAGGTTGCGTTGTTCGAGGCGCAGTCCATCGGATTTGGCGCCTCTGGCCGCAATGGCGGGCAATTAATCCCCGGCCTGCGCTGGTCAATGCGCGAAATCGACGCGGAGTTTGGCCGCGAACGGGCGCAAGCGATTTTCGATTTGGCCTATGGCGCTGTGGGACGGGTGAACGGCCGGATATCGCAGCACGGTATCGCCTGCGACCTGAAATCCGGCCATTTGGAGGCGGCTTACAAGCCAGAGCATTTTGCGGACATGCAGCGCGAAGCCGATTTTCTAGCGCGCAATTTTGGCTGGGAGTCTGAGGTTGTCCAACCGCGCGATTTGGGCCGGCACATCAACGGTGGCGGCTATCATGGCGGCCTTTATGACGCCCGTGGCGGGCATTTTCATCCGCTGAACTATGCGCTGGGGCTGGCAGGGGCAGCCCTGAAAGCAGGCGTTACGATTTTCGAGCATTCGCCGGTAAGGCGGATCGACGGCAATCAGATTATCGCCGAACAGGGCAGTGCAAGGGCACAGCATATCCTGTTGGCAGCGGACAATTGGATGGGCGATATTGACCGTGAGTTGGGCGGCTTCACTGTCCCGATCATGAACTATAACATAGCAACCGCGCCATTGCCCGATGCGGACCAATTATTGCCAAGCGACGCCGCCGTTGCCGACAGCCGCTTTGTTCTCAACTATTTCCGCCTTTCCGCCGACAAGCGCCTGATCTTTGGCGGTGGCGAGAAATATGCGCCGACCCCGCCCGCCGACATTGCGGCCTTTGTCCGCAAGCATATGGTCGATGTTTTTCCGTCGCTTGCCGAAACACCCATCGACTATGCCTGGGGCGGTGCAGTGGCAGTGACGATGAACCGGCTTCCGCATCTGGGGCGCAAAGGGAATGTCTTTTTCGCGCATGGCTTTTCGGGGCATGGCGCGTTGGTCACGACGCTCGCGGGGGAATTGTTGGCTGAGGCTGCCACGGGAACGATGGGTGGGTTCGATGTCTTTGCCAAACTTCCCAGCCGGCCATTTCCGGGTGGTCGCTTGTTCGCCCGTCCGCTCGCGACTTTGGGATTGCTCTGGTACGCGCTAAGGGACCGGTTATGATTTCAGACGCTGTAATAGATCGGATCGCCGCGCGTGAGGTCGCAGCTTTTCGCAAAGCTAACCCCATTTCCCTTGAGTTAGGTTGCCAAGCGGCTGCGAACTGGTTTCAGGGTGTACCTTTCCACTGGATGCTTGATTGGCCGAGCCCGGTGCCGCTGGTGGCAGCCGGGGCCAAGGGGGCGATGCTGATGACGGTAGATGGCCGCACGCTCGATGATTTCTGCCTCGGCGATACAGCAAGCATGTTTGGCCATTCGCCAGCGCCGCTCGCCGAACCACTGGCCAAGCAGGCGGGGGCGGGGCTGAGCTATATGCTGCCCACCGAAAAAGGCGTCGAACTCGGCGCGATGCTGTCGGCAATGTTTGGCCTGCCGCGCTGGCAAGTGACAACGACGGCCAGCGAAGCCAACCGCGCCGTCATCCGCTGGTGCCGGGGAATATCGGGCCGGAAGAAAATCCTGATTTTTAACGGCTGTTATCATGGGGCGGTTGATGATGTGTTCGTCGATCTGCGCGCGCATCCTTCGGGTTGGGAACCCAAAATGCGCACCAG
Organism: Sphingorhabdus sp.; assembly: GCF_035329025.1. GTDB lineage: Bacteria > Pseudomonadota > Alphaproteobacteria > Sphingomonadales > Sphingomonadaceae > Sphingorhabdus_B. Next base: position 11,361 of record NZ_DAOLHN010000004.1, read on the forward strand.
CCTGATCGGGCAGGTGCACGATATTTTGCCGACGACCACCGTTATCGAGTTTAATGACGCAAATGCCCTCGAACGCGAATTGAAAAAGGGCGACATCGCCTGCGTGCTTGCCGAGCCGGTGATGACCAATGTTGGTATGGTGCGCGACGCGCCGGGCTATCTGGATACGTTGCGCCGGCTCTGCACCGAAACAGGTACGATCCTCGTTTTCGACGAAACCCACACCATTTCATCAGGCTATGGCGGGCACAGCAACGCTTATGGACCCAAGCCGGACATGATGGTGATCGGCAAATCGATCGGTGGCGGCGTGCCAACAGCGGTTTATGGTTTCAGTGAGGAAATCGCCGGGCGGATGGCGAAGTTGAACGCGTCGCGCCCTTCAGGACATAGCGGGATCGGCACCACGCTGTCAGCCAACGCGCTGGCGATTACCGCGATGCATGCAATGGTCGGGAAGGTGATCACGCATGAGGCTTACCGCCACATGCTGGCGCTCGCACAGCGACTGGTGAAGGGCATCGAGGACGTCATAGCAGCGCACAAATTGCCCTGGCACGTCGTCAATGTCGGCGCACGCGTCGAATTTGTCTGTGCTGAGAAGCCCTCCACCAATGGCAGCGAGGCGCGTGCCGCGATGAATCCCAAATTGGAGGCGGCAATCCACCTCTATCTCGCCAATCGCGGCATTTTGCTTGCGCCGTTCCACAATATGATGTTGCTGTCTCCGGCAACGCAGGAGGGACAGGTTGATCGGTTGGTCCATGTGCTGAACGACGCGGTTACCGAATTTCTGGAGTAAATAGATTGAGCAGCCATCCCAAATCCTCGGCGGTCATCGCGCCGAAGAGCGAAGCCGAAGCTTTCTTCGCCGCCAATCCGCATGTCGATGCGGTAGATATGATCTACACCGATATGGGCGGGGTGCCGCGCGGCAAAAGACTTCGCCAGCATGAGGTGTTGGCGGTTTATGAAACCGGGCGGATGTTCCCTGGATCAATCACCGTTGTCGACATTACCGGTCAGGATACGGTCGAAACCGGCCTTGTCTGGGAAGATGGCGATGCCGACCGCTCGATGAAACCGGTGCCCGGAACGCTGGTGAAAACGCCTTGGGCCGGAGAAAATTCGGCGCAGTTCCTTGTCGATTTTTACGAACTGGATGGCACGCCGCACGATCTCGATCCGCGCCATGTGCTTGGACGGGTTGTTGATCGCTATGCCGAGCAAGGACTTGTGCCAGCGGTTGCGGTTGAACTGGAATTCTATCTTGTCGATCCCAAGCGCACCCGCGACGGGATGGTTCGTCCTGCATGTCCGGGCTACAGTAAGGATCGGCCGCGCAATGTAGAGGTTTATGGCCTGCGCGAAATCGAGGATTTCCGACCCTTTTTTGATGATCTCTACGCTTTTTGCGATGCACAATGCCTGCCGCTCGAAAGCGCGATATCGGAATTTGCGCCGGGGCAGTTCGAACTGACGCTTTGCTACAAGCCCGATGTGCTCCGCGCCTGCGACGATGCGATCATGTACAAGCGGCTGGTCAAGGCTACTGCGCAGCGCCATGGCTTCGAAGCCACATTCATGGCAAAACCGTTCGCCGATCAGGCGGGTTCAGGCATGCATATCCACGTTTCGGTCAACGATGCCAATGGCAACAATATCTTCGCCAGCGAAAACCCCGAAGGCACCGATGCGCTGCGCCATGCCATTGGCGGGATGATTGCGAATGTGGGGGACAGCTTCGCTCTGTTTGCCCCCAACGCCAACAGCTATCGCCGGTTCAAGGCAAACAGCTATGCGCCGGTCGCGCCGACATGGGGCGTCAACAACCGCACCGTTTCCTTCCGCATTCCGGCAGGCGCACCCAAGACCCGCCACGTCGAACACCGTGCCTGCGGGGCGGATGCAAATCCCTATCTTGCGGTTGCTGCGGTTCTCGCGGGCATGCATCACGGCATGGCGAACCAGACCGATCCCGGCCCGGCTGTCGTCGGAAATGGTTATGATCGCGACTCTTCGGGCGACGACAAACCGCCGAGCAACTGGTTCGCCGCAGTCGACCGTTTCCATGCCTCCAGCATCATGCGCGACTATCTGGGCGAGCGGTTTGTCGACATGTATTCGATCGTCAAACGCGTGGAACAGGACCGCTATTTCAGCGAAGTCCCGCGCCTCGATTATGACTGGTATTTGCGGAATGCCTGACGTCAAAAAAACGCTTTGAAAATCGCCGGTTTTGCGTCAGTCTCGGGAATCGAGGGAACGCATAAACAGGTGGAGCAAAGCCATGGATTTCAAGACACTTCTCGACAATGCACAGAACCGTCGTTCGCTGCTCAAGGGCATGGGGGTTGCCGCCGTCGGCTTGACCTTTACCGGAGCGCTTGCAGGCTGCGGGGAGAAGGAAGCGAAGAAGCTCGCCAATGGCGAGGAAGGCAAGCTCAACTTCTACAACTGGGACACCTATATCGGCGAAACCACGTTGGAAGATTTCAAGGGCGCGAGCGGCGTTGACGTCAATATGACGCTGTTCGCCAGCAATGATGAACTGTTCGCCAAGCTGAAGGCTGGTAATCAGGGCTATGACGTGATCGTTCCATCGAACGACTTTGTCGAGCGCATGGCGGCAGCCGATCTGCTGATGCCGCTCGATTTTGCGCAAATTCCCAACTTCGAAAAGAATATTGCGCCTGAATTCAAGGATGTACCCTATGATCCGAAACGCAAATATTCGATGCCCTATACATGGCTCTCGCTCGGCATCGGCTATCGCAAGTCGAAGGTGAAGGGCACGCCCGATAGCTGGAAGGTGCTGTTCGACAGCGACGAATATAAGGGCCGAATTGCCGTATTGTCCGAAGCGGGCGACATGTTCCGACTCTATGGTAAATATCTCGGCAAGTCGGTCAACGCGCTGACCGAAGCCGATATCAAGACCATCGAAGCGATGATGATCAAGCAAAAGCCGAACATCAAGGCCTTCCATGAGGATAATGGCCAGGACCTATTGCTCAAGGGTGAGGTAGACGTCGTCCTCGAATATAATGGCGATATCGCGCAGGCGATGGTCGAGGATGAGGATATCGGCTTTGTCATCCCCAAGGAAGGCAGCCAGCTCAATTCGGACAATCTCTGCATTCCCAAGGGCGCGCCGCGTCCCAAAAATGCGCACGCCTTCATCAACTATTTGCTCGATGCAGAGGCGGGCAAGAAGATCGCCGAAACGATCCTGTTCCCGACTCCGAATAATGCGGCCAAGGAATTGATGCCGGAAGACTATAAAACCAATCCGGTCATCTTCCCCTCGGCCGCCGAACTCGCCAAGTGCGAATATGCCGCGTACAATCCCAAATTGCAGCCGATGTATGAGGAGGCCTTCACCCGCGTGCGGGCTGCCTGATCCGTGGCAGGGGGGCTACAGGATTGGAAACAGCATAAGCGGCCGTTCGCAGCAATTGCGGGCGCGCCGCTTTTCTGGCTGTTGCTTTTCTTCCTCATACCGATGGCGATCGTCTGGCTGTACAGCTTTGGCGAAAATGCCGGACCAGCCGATATTGCGATTTCGGGGACGCTTGAAAACTACAAGCGCGCGACCGAGTGGTTGTACCTCTCGATCTTCCTGAAATCGCTGGCTGTCGCCGCGCTTGTCACACTCATCTGTCTGATTATCGGCTTTCCGGTGGCGATGGCGATTACCTTCGCCTCGGCAAAATGGCGGCCATGGTTGCTGCTCGGCATCATGCTGCCCTTCTGGACCAACCTGTTGATCCGCACCTATGCGCTGATGATGCTGATGGGCACCAATGGCTATGCCAATAAGGGGCTTGGGGCGTTGTGGGAGGGTGCAAGCTGGCTGCGTACCCTTGTCGGGATGCAGCCGCTGGAGGCATGGACGCCGGTACAGCTGCTCTACAACAATTTCGCCGTGATACTCGGGCTGGTCTATGTCCACCTGCCGTTCATGGTTTTGCCGCTCTATGCAGCGCTCGACCGGCTCGACAAATCGCTGATTGAGGCCAGCCTTGACCTGGGGGCGGGGCATTTGCGCACGCTGATGAAGATTGTCGTGCCGCTCGCCGGGCCGGGCATATTGGCGGGTGTTATGATCACGCTGATCCCGGCGCTCGGCGCTTATCTGACGCCCGACCTGATGGGCGGCACCGAGAGCCAGATGATCGCCAATGTGATCGAACGCCAGTTCAAGCGCGCCAATGACTGGCCCTTTGGCGCGGCATTATCCTTCCTGCTGATCTACGCAATGTTCATCCTGATCGCACTGCAATCGATGCGGCGCGACAAGGGCAGGGAGGCACACTAATGGCCTTGTTCAACCGCACACCGGTCGCGCCGCTAGAATATACCCGCAAGACGTGGATGCGCGGCTGGGTCGGCGCAACGATGTTTTTCCTGTACGCGCCGCTTCTGATCTTGATGGTGTTCAGCTTCAACGACAGCAAGCGTAACGTCGTATGGAAGGGCTTCACGCTGAAATATTACGAAAAGGCGATGAACAATGACTCGCTGGTAGAGGCGATGGTCAATTCGCTGACTATTGCCGGATTGGCGACAATATTCAGCCTGGTCTTGGGCGCATTGGCGGCCGTGATGCTGTGGCGCTTCCGCTTTCCGTTCAAAGGAGCGGTCGAAGGGACCATGTCGCTGCCGATCATTGTTCCCGAAATCTGCCTGGGCGTTGCCTTCCTGATCTTTTTTGCCAAGATCCAATGGCCGACCGACCTGCCGTGGCCGCTCAACCTGTCGGCGATCACGATCGCGCATATCACCTTCTGTTTCCCCTTTGTAGCGATGGTTGTCCGATCGCGGCTGGAAAGCTTCAACAAGGAAGAAGAAGAGGCGGCAAAGGATCTTGGCGCTTCCGAATGGCAGACGTTTCGCGACATCTTGCTGCCACACATGAAGCCGGGCTTGATTGCGGGCGCGCTGCTCTCCTTCACGCTCAGCCTAGATGATTTTGTCATCACCTTCTTCACCAGCGGCCCCGATACGATCACCTTCCCGGTGAAGGTCTATTCGATGGTTCGCTTCTCGGTCACGCCAGAGGTCAATGCGGCTTCGACCATCCTCATCATTCTCACCATCGTTCTCACCGCTGTGGCGCTCAAGCTGCAGGGCGTGAAAGCCATTGCGGAATCCCATTGATATGTCCGACCCACAACCCATCATCCAGATCCGCAACGTCTCCAAACGCTTTGGCAAGGTGACTGCGGTCGATAACGTCAATCTCGACATCATGGCGGGCGAGTTCTTCGTCCTGCTCGGGCCGTCCGGTTGTGGCAAGACGACGTTGCTGCGTATGATCGCCGGGTTCGAATTGCCGACCGAGGGCCAGATCATCATCGACGGCGTTGATGTCAGCGATGTACCGCCGAACAAGCGACCCGTGAACATGGTGTTCCAGAGCTACGCGGTGTTCCCGCACATGTCGGTGGCCGACAATGTCGCTTATGGTCTGAAGATTCGTGGTGTCGGGCGTGGCGAACGCGAAGATCGGGTGCGGGAAGCGCTTGAGCTGGTCAAGCTGGGCGGGTTTGAGGATCGCATGCCCGACCAGATGTCAGGCGGGCAACGCCAGCGCGTGGCGCTTGCGCGTAGTCTGGTGATGCGGCCCAAGGTACTGCTCCTTGATGAGCCGCTTTCGGCGCTCGATGCGAAATTGCGCGCGCAGATGCAGTTTGAGCTTTCTGACCTGCAGGACCAGGTGGGCATCACTTTTGTCACGGTAACGCATGATCAGGATGAAGCGCTTTCGATGGCCAGTCGTATCGCCGTGATCAACAAGGGTGAGGTCGCGCAGCTAGCCGGGCCGTCTGATCTCTACGAATTCCCCGCTAACCGCTTCGTCGCCGACTTCGTGGGTTCGGTGAATATTTTCGAGGGCAAGCTGACTTTGGACGAGCCTGACAAGGCGGCAGTCGACTGCCCCGGCATCGGCAAAGTGTATCTGAACCACGGCGTTACCGGCCCGCATGGTGCCGACGTCTGGGTCGCTCTACGCCCCGAGAAAATCTATCTGCATGTGCCGGGCGAAGGGAAAGCGGTGCGCGCCGCGGCGCAGGACGCGCCCGATGGTCACAATTTCGCACGCGGTGTGATCAAGGGCATGAGCTATCTTGGCGACATCACCCTCTATGAAATCAAACTGGATAGCGGAGAGATGATCCGCGTCTCGCGCCCCAACCTGTCACGCCATGATCAGGAAGATTTCACCTGGGACGACCGGGTCAGCATGCATTGGCGCGCCGACAGCCCGGTGGTGCTGCTGAGCTGAGCTCAATCTTCGGCGGGAGGTGCAGGCCGGACATCGATCAACGTCACAATGATGTTGGTGCCGGCTTGTGGCGCGCCCATGGTGCCATCAGACTTTGGCATACAAAAACGATAGGTTGAACCGCTTGGCATCATTTTGAGTGCCTCGGCGAACAGCGGGGTAGCCATGGCGAGCGGGATTTTCTCCCATTCGCGCTTTTCCTGCACAACACCACTTTCCGCGTCGAACAGTGTGAAATCGACCAAAGCCATATCGGCGTCCGTGGGTGTCCGTCCAGACCCTGCTGTTACGATTGAATAGCCCAGGCCCGAAGTTGTGCTTTGCGCACACACTCTGTCCGCTGGTGCAATGACGGGTTTAGGCGGCGGGGTGGTGAAGGACAAAAGTTCCACCTCGAACACCAGATCGGCATTGGGCGGGATCGGATCGCCGCCTTCGGGGCCGTAACCCAGCGCGGAAGGAATGCAGAGCCGGTATTTTCCCCCAGGCTGCATCAGCTTCAGCCCTTGGGCAAAACCGGCGATAACGCCGCTGACCTTGAACTTCGCGCCTTCGCCGGAGTCAAATTCGCTGCCGTCAGATGCCAGCCGTCCCGAATAGTTGACTTCGACCTTGGAGTCCGGTCCCGGTTTCTCGCCTTTGCCTGCCTTGATCACGGTGTAGGACAGACCCTCGGACGTTTTGACCTTACAAGTAAGCTCCGGCTTGGCGGGCGTGGGTGTAGCCGCTGAAGCGGGAAGGGTGGGGATGGCCAGCAATGCGGCGGCGGATACAGCGCCAAGCACTGCGGATCGAAACGGGTTATTCATCGCCTTAGGCGGTAGGCGAAGCGCCGGAAAAGTCCAGCGCGCTTAATCCTGCTCGCTGTCTTTCTTGCGCGCTTTGTTCGCGTAGATCAGTGCAGCGGCGAGCGCTGCCGAGCCGATGCCGATACCGGCAGCGGTCTTCCAGCCGATTCCGCCTTTTTCCTCCGCGGCTTCCTTGCGCGCCTTGGCACGCTTCACTTCGCGCATGGTTTCGTTGTCGGGCGGGGTGTCTTCGGGGGTGTCGCTCATGCCCACCTAAATGAATCAGGTGGGCATGGACGTCAACCTTTTAGAGTGCGCGCAGCAGCGGTTCCGCCTTGTCGAGCGACTTGCGGATGATGCCGACAAGGTCGTCAATCTGGCTGGTAGTAATGATTAGTGGCGGGCACATCACGATGCTGTCGCGAATACCGCGCACCATCAGGCCGTTCTTGATACAGATGTCGCGCACCATCGGGCCTGCCGTGCCTTCTGCGCCGCCAAAGCGGGCGCCCGTCGCCTTGTCAGCAACGATTTCGACCGCGCCGAGCAGGCCGATCGAGCGCGCTTCGCCGACCAAGGGGTGATCGCTCAACATTGCCAGAGCTTTTGCCAGATAGGGCCCGGTTTCGCTGCGAACCTTTTCGACCAAGCCTTCGCGCTCCATGATTTCGATATTGCGCAGCGCCACTGCCGCTGAAACGGGGTGGCCCGAATAGGTATAGCCATGGACGAAATCGCCGCCGGTTTTCATCACCTTGATGATCTCTTCGGATACGGCAACGGCTGAAATCGGCAGGTAGCCGCTCGAAAGCCCCTTCGCCATCGCGATGATGTCGGGTTTCACGCCCATCGTTTCATGGCCCCACATATTGCCGGTGCGACCAAAACCGCAGATAACTTCGTCGCAGATCAGCAGGATGCCATATTTGCGGCAAATGGCTTCGACCTGCGGCCAATAGTTGGCGGGTGGAATGATCACGCCGCCTGCGCCTTGCACCGGCTCGCCAATGAACGCGGCGACATTTTCGGGGCCGACTTCAAGAATCTTGGCTTCAATCGCTTCGGCGCAGGCCGTGCCGAACGCTTCCGTCGACATGTCGCGACCTTCGTTGAACTGATATGGCTGGCGGACATGCTCGACGCCCGGGATCGGCAGGTCGCCAATCGGGTGCATGGCCTTCATCCCGCCTAGCGAAACGCCCGCAACGGTTGAGCCATGATAGGCGTTCCAGCGGCTGATGAAGGTCTTGCGCTTGGGTTCGCCCTTCAGCTTCCAATATTGGCGCACAAGGCGGAAGACGGTGTCATTGGCTTCGCTGCCCGAACTGTTGAAGAAGACATGCGGCAGGCGGTTTTGTGTGAGGCCGGCAATCTTGTGTGCGAGCAGCACCGTCGGCGGGTTCGCCGTCTTGAAGAAGCTGTTGTAATAAGGCAGTTCGCGCATCTGCTCGGCAGCGACATCGGCGAGTTCGTCGCGGCCATAGCCGACATTGACGCACCAGAGGCCCGCCATGCCGTCCAAGATGCGGTTGCCGTCACCATCATGGATATAGCAGCCTTCGGCATGGGTGATGATGCGGCTACCGCCCAGATTTTCGATCTCCTGCCAGTCGGCTTGGGCAGGAAGGTGGTGGGCGATGTCGAGGCGGCGGAGTTCGGCGATGTCGTAATTGCGGGGCATGTAGATTCTCCTGATATTTGTCGTCGCCCCTGCGAAGGCAGGGGCCGTTGTAGGTTTATTCAGCCAGAACGGCTTAAACCTGCTGCGGTCCCTGCCTTCGCAGGGACGACGGATTTCAGGGCGAAAAGCCTATTCGCGCTTGGTAGCGGTTATAACGGGTGATGCACCGGTTCATAACTCACCTCTTAGCGCCTTTCCAAGCAGGTGAAAATAGGTCTGCGAGTCCGGATCATTTTCGGTTCCCCATTCCGGATGCCACTGCACCGCGAGCAACGGTGCACCATTGGGGCGGGCGCTATAGGCTTCGACGAGGCCATCGGGTGCGCGGGCTTCTATGGTCAGGCCGTCGGCCAGCTTGCCGATGCCTTGATAATGCACCGAATTCACGTCGAGTGCGGGTTTCGCATAGGCAGAGGCGAGCATGCCGCCATCGGCCAGCGCTACCGGATGCCGATGGTCGAACATTGCGTCAAACGAGACGCCATCGGGGGCATGATGGCGCAGCAGTTCATCGCTCGCGCTGGTATCGCGGCGCAATGTGCCGCCGAGAGCGACGTTGATTTCCTGAAAACCACGGCAAATGCCGAAAACCGGCTTTTTGAGATCGATCATCCGGTCGACCATCGACAGCGCGATTTCGTCGCGCCCTTCATCGAACGGTCCTTCACCGCCATCGTCGCCATAGCGCGCGGTCGCGACATTGGATGGGCTGCCCGTCAACAAAATGCCGTCAAGTCGCGGGGCAACCTCCGCCGCGGTCATCAGGTCGGGTAGCGAAGGGACGATCAACGCCGCAACATCGGCATAGGTCACCGCCGCGCGAATATAGCGCTCCATAACGGCCTGCGCCGGTTCAGTGCCGACGATGCGGTTGCACGCGATGATGCCAAGGACGGGACGCATTCTATTCCAAATCTTTGAGTTGAGACGAGGAGGGGGCCGTCCGCAGGATGGTCGAGAAAGAAGTCATTCGGTACTATCGTTCGTCATGAATCCAAGCTCCCATCTTGTACTTTTTCGACATTTGAACTTTGGTCCCGCAGCTGATCGCTCAACCCCTCACAAATTTCTTCTAAAGCTACATTTTCATCCAATGACCAAGTTGTTGAATAAGCTAGCGCCCCGTGTCGGGCGACGTCAGCCAAAAAACGCCCAAAATTATATGGGCCTTCAAGCTGATAAGCAGCAATCCTGACGTCGGCATAGCCCTCATCGTTTATTCGTGCAGAAATAAGCGGACGATTGAGTTCGGCTTTGTCCATTTTATCAAACCACCGCCCCGATCAGTTCCCGCCCAATCAGCATCCGCCGGATTTCATTTGTGCCTGCGCCTATGTCGAGCAGTTTGGCATCGCGCCAGTAACGCTCAACCGGCCAGTCCTTGGTATAGCCTGCACCGCCCAGTGCCTGAATCGCTTCGCCGGCCACCTTCACCGCACTTTCACTGGCGAGCAGGATCGCGCCCGCTGCGTCGAAGCGCGTCGTCTGCCCGGCGTCGCAGGCGCGCGCGACATTGTAGACATAACTGCGCGCCGAATTGAGCGCGACATACATATCGGCAATCTTGCCCTGCATCAGTTGGAAGCTGCCGATTGCCTTGCCAAACTGTTTTCGCTCACGGACATAGGGCAGAACGACGTCGAGACAGGCCTGCATCACGCCGAGCTGCAAACCAGCGAGCACCACGCGCTCATAATCCAGCCCGCTCATCAATACGCCGACGCCGCCATGCAACGGCCCCATGATGCGGTCTTCGGGGACGAAGCAGTCGTTGAACACCAACTCGGCGGTAGGCGATCCGCGCATTCCGACCTTGTCGATTTTCTGGCCGATGCTGAAGCCCTCGTCACCCATCTCGATCAGGAAGGCGCTGATTCCGCGTGATCCGCTTTCGGGCGCGGTCTTGGCATAGACCACCAGCGTATCGGCATAGGGCGCATTGGTGATCCAGAACTTCGTGCCGTTGAGCACGAAACCGCCCTGCACGCTGTCCGCCTTCAACTTCATCGAAACGACGTCCGAACCCGCACCTGCTTCGGACATGGCAAGGCTGCCTACATGCTCGCCAGAAACCAGCTTGGGCAGATATTTCGCCTTTTGCTCGGGATTGGCCCAGCGGCGGATCTGGTTGACGCACAGGTTGGAATGCGCGCCATAGGAAAGACCGATCGAGGCGGAGGCGCGGCTGACTTCCTCAACCGCGACGACATGCTCGAGATAGCCGAGCCCGAGGCCGCCATCTTCTTCCTCGACAGTGATCCCGTGGAGGCCAAGTTCGCCCATCGCAGTCCATAATTCTTCGCGCGGGAACCAGTCATCCGTGTCAATTTTGGCAGCCAGCGGTGCAATCTTGTCGGTGGAAAAGCGGTAAGTGGTCTCGCGGATCATCTCCGCATTTTCGCCAAGCGCGAAATCAAGGGTAGGGAGGTTGCTCATACAATCGCAAATGCCCTGCAAAGATTTCAGTTGCAACTATTTAAGGCGAGCCGAAGCGAACAGCCCAAATCCGGTCTAGCCGCGCGGGAAGGGGGCTGATAGGCAGGCGCCATAATGTCCTCCCCCAAAGTTCCCGTGAAGGCCGTGCTTGGGCCCACCAACACCGGCAAAACGCACCTTGCGGTCGAGCGGCTGTGCGCGCATTCGAGCGGGGTGATGGGCTTTCCGCTGCGGCTGCTGGCGCGCGAAATTTACGACCGGGTGGTCGCGATCAAGGGGCCGAAGGAAGTCGCGCTGATTACCGGTGAAGAGCGCATCGAACCGCCCGGTGCGCGCTGGTATCTCTGCACCGCCGAATCAATGCCTGTCGAGCGGCAGTTTGCCTTTGCGGCGCTCGACGAAGCGCAATTGGGGGCTGACCCGGAACGCGGGCATATCTTTACCGACCGGATGTTGCATGTGCGCGGGCGTGAGGAGACGATGATCCTTGGCTCCGAAAGCCTGCGTCCGATGGTGCGGGCCTTGTTGCCCGATGCCGAGATCATCTCGCGCCCGCGCTTCTCAACTTTGAGCTATTCGGGGCCCAAAAAACTTTCGCGCCTGCCAAAGCGCACCGCCATCGTCGCCTTTTCGGTGGAGCAGGTCTATGCCGTCGCCGAATTGCTGCGGCGTCTGAGAGGTGGTGCGGCAGTCGTGATGGGGGCGCTTTCCCCGCGTACCCGCAACGCGCAGGTTGAGATGTTCCAGTCAGGTGAAGTCGACTATCTGGTCGCCACTGATGCGATTGGAATGGGTCTGAACTTGGATGTCCAGCATATTGCTTTTGCTGGACTATCTAAATTCGACGGCAATCGAACAAGGCGACTGACGATCGCCGAAATGGCACAGATCGCCGGGCGGGCTGGGCGGCACCAGCGCGATGGTACCTTTGGCACCGTGGCAGGCGAAGCAGGGGAATTCACTGCGGAAGAAGTGCTGGCAATCGAAAGCCACCAATTCCCCGCGCTTGACTGGATGTATTGGCGCGAAGCGGTGCCAAGGTTCGGCAGTCTGTCGCAATTGATTGCCGATCTTGAGGCCAAACCCGACGGTCCGCCATTGCGCGCCGCGCCCGAAGCCATCGATCTGGCTGTGCTCAAACGCCTCGCGGATATGCCGCAGGTGACGCGCCATCTTTCCGGGCCGAAAAGCGTCGCACGTTTGTGGGAAGTCGCCAGCCTGCCTGATTTCCGCCAGACTGGTGCCGAACATCACAGCCGCTTTGTCGCCGGGTTTTGGGAACATATGGCGACGGGCGGCATTCTTCCGCACAGCTATGTCGCCGGCGAGCTTGCACGGCTGGATACCATACAGGGCGACGTCGATACGATTGCCGCAAAGATTGCCGCGGCCCGCACATGGTCTTACGTCGCGCACCGTGCGGACTGGGTCGAAGACCCGCCAGCCATGGCGGAGCGCGCGCGGCATCTGGAGGAAAAACTGTCGGACGCATTGCACAATGCACTGCGACAGCGCTTCGTCGACCGGCGGACATCGATGCTGATGCGCAAGGGCGGCAAGGATGATGCGCTGATGCCGGTTCATGTCGACGCGGAAAATCAGGTGTTCGTCGATGGCGAACATATTGGCGAGCTTGACGGATTTGCCTTTCGCGTCGATTCCACGGCGCGAGTCGGGGAGCGTAAATTGCTGCTTGCAGCAGCGGAACGGCATCTGGCAGCATATCTGAAAGAAAAGGCAAGGGCGGTGGCAATGGCCGAAACCGAAGAGTTTTCACTTGGACGCGATGGCGAAGGGCGCCCTGCGCTGTTCTGGCAAGGCGCGGTGCTGGGGCATATCGCGCGCGGACGCAGCCTGTTGCAGCCGATTTTCAAGCCTGCACGCGCCGTGGCAGGCATAGAAGGCGAAGACCTGCGTGCGATTGTGGAACGTGCCGAAGGCTGGATTCAAGGGCAGCTTGCCAAGCATATGGGCGGCCTTGTAGCGCTCAATCAACTGGCGGCTGATGCCGCAACCGATGGCGTCGTCCGCGCTTTGGCGGCGCGGCTGGCCGATGCTGGCGGGATTGCCGGACGCCAGTTCCTTGCCGACACGCTGACGGCTTTGCCCAAGGAAGCGCGCGGTGTTGCGCGCAAGGCAGGCATCGTGTTCGGGGCGCTCGATGTTTATCACCACGCGGTCCTGAAACCTGCCGCCACGCGCTGGCGCGCGGCGTTGTTTTCGGCGCAAACCGAAAAAACCATGCCCGAATTGCCGCCCGAAAGCGCGGTGCACCTGAAAGAATGGGACTTCGCCTCTGCGGCTGATTGCCGAAATGCAGGCTATCGCCGGATTGGCAATGAATATGTGCGCATCGACCTGGCCGAGCGTGTCATCAAAAAAGCGCATGAGGCGCGCGGCGAAGCGCTAGAATTCGGCATGGACATGGCTTTTGCCACCTCGTTGGGCCTCAGCGAAGAAGGCTTGCAGGCGTTGATGCGTGATGCGGGATTCCGGCGCATCGAATCACTCTCGGTTGCGACGGTTGCTGAAGCAGTGAATGTGGACGCAGAAACCGTGGAAAATACCGTTGAAGCGTCGGACGCTCGCGAACCCGATGCTGTTTTGGTTGCGGATGAGCCTGCCAAAGCAGCCCCGCTCGAAGAAGCGGCAATGGAAGAATCGATCACTGCAGAGCCTGTTACGGTGGACGCAGCCGAAGAAAATGGCGCTGAGGCCGAGCCTGCCAAAACCGACGCGACCAACGATCAGGCGGTAAAACTGACATATTGGCGCTGGGTGGGTATCCGTAAGGCGAAGCCTGCGCCGCGCCTCGCGAAGTCGCATGATCGCAAGCCGAAGAAGGGCGGAAAACCGGTGCAAAACAGGCAACCGGCCGCAGCTCCGGCCAAGCCGAAAAGCGAGGCTCCGTCTGCGCTTGCGCTTCAGCTTGCGGCGCTCAAGGAAAAGATGGGCGGCTAAGCTTGGCTGGCGCGTCGCTGCGGATAGACAAGCTGCTCTGGCATTTGCGCCTCTCCAAATCGCGCAGCCTTGCCCAGACGTTGATCGGTGAAGGGCATGTCCGGCTCAACGGCAATCGCGTCGAAAAACTCAGTGTGGAGGTAAAAGTGGGCGATACCATCACCATGCCGCGCGGGCAGGGGGCGCTCGCTATCCGGCTGCTTTCTATCCCGCAACGGCGCGGCCCGGCACAAGAGGCACAGGCCAGTTATAGCGAAATTTGATTGCACAGAACATTTCCCCCGTTGACTTGCGCGCCAAAGGCACAATAGGCGTTGGACAACAAACCGAACTGCCTAGGGGAGAAACCGAGCAATGACCTACGTTGTCACCGATGCCTGCATCAAATGCAAATATATGGACTGCGTCGAGGTTTGCCCCGTGGACTGCTTCTACGAAGGTGAGAACATGCTCGTCATCAACCCCAATGAATGTATCGATTGCGGTGTTTGCGAGCCGGAATGCCCCGCCGAAGCGATCCTGCCTGACACCGAAAATGGTCTTGAGCAGTGGCTTGAGCTAAACGCGCAGTACAGCGCCGAATGGCCGAACATCACGACCAAGCATGAAACCCCTGCCGACGCAGATGATTTCAAGGGCGTTGAAGGCAAGTTCGAGAAGTTCTTCTCCCCCGATCCCGGTCAGGGCGACTGAGCATGCGCGCTGATACGGCGCGTGTCCTTGCAGCATTGATATTTTATTGTGCGCTGCCTGTTCAGGCATCCGCTGCCAAGCAGCCTGCACAACAAGATGAGGCTGTGGTTCGGGACATTGTTGCGAAAATATACGCGCCCTATTCGCAGCCGCTTCCGGAAGCGCCTGATGATGGCAGTTACGCCCCCGACAATGCGGCGGGATCGGCAGAGAGCGGCTATGAACCGCCATATACCTTATCGCTTGGTGCGCTGATTGCACGCTGGGACAAGCTGATGCAGGAAAGCGAGGAGCTTTACGGGCTCAATGGTTTTGACTGGTATTGCCAGTGTCAGGACAATGATAACGCCACAGCGAAATTGCTGTCGCAGCGTTACAAGTTGCGGTCCAAAGGCCAAATTGAAGCCACTATCGTCTTTTCGCCGGGGCGTGGCCCCGAGGGCGATCAGGGAGCGCCGTTACGACTCCGATTCAGGAATGAGGGTGGCGCCTGGAAAATTGACGATCTGACTTTTGAGGATGGGTCGACGCTTCGCAAGTCGCTGCTCAATGACATCGCAGACGCCAGCAAAGCGCGTCGATAGTTCCACTATTCGAATATACAGACCGCCCCGCAGGGGAATTTATTGGCCGGATTGGGGACGGCCAAACCGATTATGCGGGGCGATCTAAAGTTAGACCTCCGGTGTGTTTGCAGGAAGGCACTGCGATGAGCCTTGGCAGGCTTCTGTTATGGTTGCGCGCCTCCTTGCGACCCAGAAACCTAGGAGGAAGCGCGCGTAGGGATCGCTAGGGAGCATATTCCGGGTAAGGAGATTGCAACGATACCTGGCGCGATTTTACATCTTCTATGAACAACGCATAGACTTGATGGTGCCCTAGTACATCGCGTTCAATCAGGAGCTGAAAAAAAGCAAATTACGATGCAATCTAGATCAATCCTGCGCTGCGCATGCTCGAAAAGCCGTCCTTGCCAACAATGACATGATCGTGAACCGAGATGCCAAGGCGCTTGCCGGTCTCGATGATTTCGCGCGTCATCGATATGTCCTGCCGGCTGGGCGCGCTGTCGCCGCTCGGATGATTGTGGACCAGGATGATCGCGGCAGCGCCGAGGTCGATAGAACGACGAATGATTTCACGGGTGTAGATCGGGGCCTGGTCTATTGAGCCTTCGCCGGCCACCTCATCGCGGATCAGCATGTTTTTTGAATTGAGATAGAGTACGCGCACGCGCTCAATCGTCAGATGCGCCATATCGAGCCGCAAATAGTCGAGCAGCGCCTGCCAACTCGACAATATCGGCTGTTCGCGAACAGGTTCCGACGCCATGCGCAAGGCCAGTGCCTGCACCAGTTTGATCGCCGCAGCGGCCTTTTCGCCGATACCTTTTTGATTCTGCAGGCTATACGCATCAGCTGTAAATACCGAAGAGAGATTGCCATAATGTGCGATCAGTTGCTTGGCGATCGGCTTCGTATCGATTCGCGGAATAGCAAGCATCAGCAAATATTCGAGCAGCTCGTGATCAAGTAAACCATCACCGCCATTGTCCAAAAGGCGCTCACGAAGGCGTTCGCGATGGCCTTCGCCATAATTTTCGTCTTTTTCGCGTGATGCAACCATTGAACGGGCTTGTTCCGCAATTTTGACTTCGCTGCAAGGCGTTTGGTAGAAATCCAAGTTGCATGGCGCAAGGCTTTGGCGCATTTGACCAATGATGGAAGAAGAGCTTCCCGAAGCACAGCCGACCCGGCGTTGGTCGAAGCGCCATTTGTTTGGCGCGGTGTTGATATTCTTGCTGTGCCTTGTTGCTTATGCCTGGTGGAAGCGCACCGAGATCGCAGATGGCTATGTGCGTGACTATCTGGAAAAAAACGGCGTTCGCGCGGCCTATGAAATCGAAGAGCTCGGATTTAGCACCCAACGGATTCGCAATGTTGCTGTCGGCGATCCGGCCAATCCGGATTTGACCGCAAAATCAGTCGAGCTTGAGCTTACTATCGGATTTGGTGCGCCCAAGCTGCGAGAGATCCGTGCCAACGGTGTTCGACTGAAGGGACGCTTTGCCGACGGGAAGCTCTATTTGGGCGAACTCGACAAGCTCCGCGATATGGAGAGCAAGGAGCCGATCACTCTCCCTGATATTAACCTGCAATTGTCAGATGCCATTCTCTCGCTGGCGACGCCCTGGGGCGGCGTCGGTATCGCCGCGCAGGGCAGGGGCAATTTGCGCAACCGCTTTGACGGCAAGCTGACAGGGCGTTCGCCGCAGCTGGCCGATGGTGGCTGCACTGCGAAAGCGCTGCGTTATGACGGCGCGGTGCGCATTCGCAATGTCCGCCCCGAATTTATCGGGCCTCTGGCAGCAGCGTCGATAGGATGCGTCGATCAAAAGCTGGCGGTAGCAGCCCCCGCAATCGACGGCAAAATCCAGTTTACCGAAGCGTTTGACCGTTGGATCGGTGACTTTGCGTTCATGGCAAAATCGGCGCAAGCGGACAACATGCGGGCCGATGGCATTGCCGGAAAACTCGCGCTCAACGGCAACCAACAGCGGACGGACTATAATCTAGCGCTATCGAAAGCAGCATTGCGCGCGCCGGAATTCGCGATGCGCAATCTGGCTGGCGAGGCTGAAGGAAGTCTGGGTTTCTCCGATGCCGGCTTGTCCGTGACAGCACGCGGCGATGCGCAGCTGTCTGGTGCATCGCTGCCGCAATCGATGTTGCCATCGATGGATCAGTTGGTGCGGGGCACCGCCTCTACCCCTGTCGGCCCGGTTGTCGCCCGCCTCGATCCGGCGCTTCGCCGGGCGATCCGCAGCTTCGACGGCACGACTGCATTTGATATCGCCACTGCGCCAACGGGAAGCAAGCTGGTCCTGAACGGCCTCTTCGTCCGCTCCGATAGTGGCGTCATTCTCCGCCAACAGGCGCCCTTCACCTTGGCTGATGGCCGTTTGGCCGATCCCGTGTCACTGACGATGACAGGCGGTGATCTGCCGACCGGCAAGCTGCTGTTGCGTCAGCAGGGCCTCGGTTGGGCAGGCACATTGAACCTGCAGCCCTATTCGGCCCCCGGCGGGACTATCAGCATCCCGACCCTCGCGTTTGAAGGTGGCGGGCGCAGGCCCTGGCGGTTTACCGGGCAGGCAACCGTCACCGGCCCCTTGCTGGGCGGCGTTGTGACAGGCCTGAGCCTACCGATAGACGGGCTCGTCTCGGGAGGCGCTTTCTCCATGAATGCCGCATGCACCAACGTCCGTTACAGCGGATTGGCGACGGGTGCGCTGCGGCTTCCAGCTGGCAGCTTGCGGGCTTGTCCGCAAAGCGGTTCGATACTCAGCGTTGCGGGTGGCGAAACGCGCTTCGCGCTGTTGATACCCTCGCTCAGCGTCGATGGAATTCTGGGCAGCTCAGCTCTCAAGGCCAGCGGCAACAGTATCAGTTTTGATCTCGATAGCGGCTTCGGTGCCAAGGATGTGGCGGTCGATCTGGGTAGGGCGCGGACCCAGAGCCGCTTCACGATTGCCCGGCTTGATGGCAAATTGGAAGGCCCGGGCGTGTATGGAACAATCAGTGGCGGTGCCGGGCAGATAGGGGAGGTTCCGCTGTTGATCGGCGAAGCCGGCGGCAAATGGAGCTGGCAGGATGGCGTGCTGGGGCTGGATTCGAGCCTGTTCATTTCGGATGCGGCGCAAGTTGACCGGTTCAACCCGCTCCGCGTCCCTGACATGCAGGTGACGCTCTCGAACAATGTCATTTCCGCCATCGGCAATCTGCTTGAGCCGGAATCAGGCGTCAAGGTTGCCGAAGCGCAGATCACCCATAATCTGGATAGCACCACAGGTAACGCCTTGCTGTCTGTTGATGGCTTGCGGTTCAATGATCGCCTGCAACCCGAAAAGATTACGCCATTGACGCTCGGGCATATTGCCGCCGTGAAGGGCCTGCTGTCAGGTGACGGGCGTATAGATTGGGATGGCGAAACCGTCCGGAGCAGTGGCCGTTTCACCGTGGCGAACACCGATCTTGCCGCCGCCTTCGGCCCGGTCGAAGGGCTGGAGACCGAAATCCGCTTTACCGACCTGCTCGGCATGGTCACCGAACCGGGGCAGATCGCGCGTGTCCGCTCGGTCAATCCGGGGGTGCCCGCTTATGAGGGGGTAATCCGCTATCAGTTGCTGCCCGACCAGCGGGTAAGGATAGAAGAGGGACGCTGGCCTTTCCATGGCGGCGAACTGGTCTTGGAGCCAACGATCCTCGACTTTGATGTCGCAGCAGAACGCAGGCTGACTTTCCGCCTGATCGGCCTCGATGCGGAGAAGTTCCTCGCCGGTTACGACCTTCAGAACCTGCAGGTATCGGGCATTTTTGATGGCACGCTGCCGATGGTGTTCAATCAGGAAGGTGGCCGCATCGTCGGCGGCTATCTGGTATCGCGACCCGGCGGTGGACAGCTCTCTTATCTGGGCGAACTTACCTATGAGGATATGGGGGTGTTCGCCAACTTTGCATTCCAGGCGCTGCGCTCGATCAGCTTCCGCGAAATGCGGTTGGGTGTCGAAGGCAAGCTGGACGGCGAAATCATCACCGATGTGTCGTTCGAGGGGCTTCAGCAGGGCAGTCTCGCAAAGCAGAATTTCTTCACGAAACAGCTCGCGAAAGTTCCAATCAAGTTCAACGTCAGGATCGAGGCGGAGTTCCTCCAGCTGATCGGTTCAATCCGCGGCTTGTATGATGCCGACTATGCTTTGCAGCAGGGGAAGACTTTGATCGACGGGCAGAAGGATCCAGTGCCGGGCGAAGGGCCACCTTCGGGAGGGAAAAGATGAACAGAAACGACCGCCAAATGAACGGCCTATTCAGCCTGCCGAAAGCGACGGAGGGATATATGCGACATAGATTGACGACGGATGGCAATGGTGCGATCCGTCCAAACATGAAGAAAGGGGCATTTCTCTTCGTTTGTATTGCCGCATCGACCCTTCCGGGTTGCGTGCAGGTATCGGCACCGGACAAGCCTATCGTGATCAACCTTAACATCGCTATCCGGCAGGAAGTGCTGTACAGGCTGGATCAGGCTTCAAAGCAGGTGATTGAAGAGAATTCGGAGATATTCTGATGGCTTTGAGTGAAAAGATGAAAGACCGTATCGAAATGGCCGTAGCGGCTTTGCTGATCGGCGCAGCCGTTGCCGGAAGCGGAGCTATGGCACAACGCGATCCGGCATATCAGCAGGCGCGGGCAGACGGATTGATTGGTGAAAAGACCGACGGCTATCTCGGCTTTGTCACGCCGCCTTCGCCTGCCGTCAAGGCACTGGTCGACGACCTCAACATCAAGCGTAAGGCGAAATATACCGAAGAGGCGCTCGCCAATGGTGCTACCGTCGAAGAAATGGCTTTCCGGACCGGTTGCCGTTTGATCAAGGAACGCACCGCTCCCGGCGAAATGTATCAGGCTCCTGACAAGAGCTGGAAAACGCGTGACGCCAGCCCGCCTGTTGTGGATGTGCGCTGCCCGTAACTTGGCGATATTGAGAATATCGAAGGCCCGGGAAAGCAATTTTCCGGGCCTTTGCTTTTGCGCTGCAGCATGCGGTTGACTTCGCTCCGGCGCTCTCCTAAAGCGCGCGTGCCTTGGCGGGGTTGCCCGGAGTCTCGGCGGTTCTCCCCAGTTGATACTGAGTATCGAAACAGGAGGAATTGCATGGCTTCAGAAGATCCCGCGCAGGATGGCAACGGCACTAAAGACCCTCGGCTCGATTCGTTAGACATGCAGCTGAAAATGGTCCGGAAGGCCGAGGCAGAACGTACGGGGCAAGACGTGCCTCCGGCCAAAGGAATGCGGCAGGGGAACCGGGTCTTGACCGAACTGATCGCCGGTCCTGCGGGTGGTGCTCTAGTTGGCTGGTTGTTCGACCAGCTGTTTGACACCGCGCCAGCGCTTCTGTTGGTCTGCATGTTTTTGGGCATCGCAGTCGCCTTCAGGAACATATACAAGATTTCGCAGGAGCGTCCGGAATAACAACGGGCGCTTCGGTCGTATAAACGCGGCCCCGCTTGCGGGGCTGTTGGCATAAGCAGGGTACGGAAAAAGTGGCAGGCGAAAGCGGCAAAATCGATCCGATGCACCAGTTCCAGATTGAGCCTTTGGCGAAGCTGGATCTTTTTGGTTACGACATCTCGTTCACCAACTCGTCGCTGTTCATGCTCGTCGTTCTAGGTGCCATCTGGGTTTTCATGGCCGGTGGCATGAAGCGCGAACTCGTTCCCGGTCGCTGGCAGATGGCTGTTGAAGGCGTCACCGGCTTTATCAACAACATGATGAGCTCGAGCATCGGACCCGAGGGCAAGAAATATGTGCCTCTGGTCTTCTCGCTTTTCATGTTCATCCTGTTTGCCAACTTCATGGGCATGATGCCGATCGGTATCGTCCCCGGCGCCCACGCTTTCACCGTAACCAGCCATTTGACAGTCACTGCTGTGCTCGCCGTGCTCAGCTTTGGTACGGTGCTGGTCGTTGGCCTGTGGAAGCATGGCCTGCACTTCTTCAGCCTGTTCGTGCCGCATGGCACGCCCTGGTGGCTGCTCTGGCTCATCCCGCTGATCGAGCTCTTCTCGTTCCTCATCCGCCCCTTCAGCCTTGCTTTGCGTCTCTTCGTCGCGATGACGGCGGGTCACGTGCTGATGAAGGTGCTTGCAGGCTTCGTGATCAACGGCCTCAATGCTGAAGCGCTGTGGGTTGCCCCGCTGGTTGCGCTGCCCTCATTCATCCTGATGATCGGCATCACCCTGCTTGAACTGCTGGTGTGCGCCATTCAGGCCTATGTCTTTGCGCTTTTGACCTCGCTCTACATCAATGACGCGGTCAATCTGCACTGAGTTTTTTCGACTATTTTCCAACCAAGTTTGAGTTTTAACAGGAGTTAGTAACATGGAAGCAGAAGCAGCAAAATTGATCGGTGCCGGTCTCGCAGCAATCGGTGCCGGCCTCGCAGCTGGCGGCGTGGGTAACGTCTTCGGTTCGTTCCTTCAGGGCGCATTGCGCAACCCCGCGGCTGCTGACAGCCAGCAGGGCCGTCTCTTCATCGGCTTCGCGGCTGCCGAACTTCTCGGTCTGCTCGCGTTCGTCGTGGCGATGATCCTGATCTTCGTTGCCTAAGAGTTTTTAGGGGAGGATACCCCGGCGCTTTGACGCCGGGGGCCACTTTCCCGAAAATTTGAATAACCCTCCATCCAGCGAGCGGATCAAATGCCTCAAATCGCCCAGATACTGGAAACCTATGCCTCGCAGTTCTTTTGGATGCTGCTGGTTTTCGGCATTCTTTATTTCGTGATTGGCCGCGGCATGGTGTCGAAAATCGACGCCAATGTCGAAGCCCGCGATCGCAAGATTGCCGATGACCTTGCCGCTGCCGAAAAGGCACGTGTCGAAGCCGACGGACTGGTAGCGGGCGGGAGCGATGCATTGAATGCCGCTCGCGGGGAAGCGCAAGCCAAGGCGGCTGCCGCCAAGGCCAAGGGCGCCAAGGATGCCGAGGCACGTCTTGCCAAGGCGGACGCGGAAGTTGCGGCCAAGCTGGCAGTAGCCGAAGCCGACCTCGCCAAGGCGCGCGCCAAGGCAATGGCGGGAATCGAAAGCGTAGCAGCCGAAGCTGCGGCGGATATCGTCGCCAAGGTTTCGGGTGCAAAGGTCAGCGCTGCCCAGGCAGCGACTGCAGTGAAGGCGGTATTGAGCTGATGACACAGGCAGCAGCCCCTGAAGCCATGGCCACCGAAAAGGCCGTGATCGACGACACCACCGTTGACGGTGCACCGGTAGCCGACACGCATGCTTCAACCGAAGCGCATAGCGGAGAGGCGCATGCCGCACCCGCCGCTCTCGGTATGGATGCGACAATGTGGGTCGCGCTCGCTATGCTCGTCGTCATCGCTTTGTTCATCTGGAAGAAAGTGCCCGCGATGATCGGCGCGGCGCTCGACAAACAGATTGAAGGCATCAAGGCCCAGCTCGACCAGGCGACCAATCTGCGCAAGGAAGCCGAAGCGATCAAGGCCGACTATGAAGCCAAGGCGAAGCAAGCTGCCAAGGATGCCGAAGCGATGAAGGCGCAGGCAGAAGAAGATGCCAAGGCGATTGTTGCCAAGGCCAAGACCGACGCAACCGCACTGATCGCGCGACGGGCCAAGTCGGCCGAAGACAAGATCGCCGCCGCTGAACGTGCGGCAATCGCCGATGTGCGCGCCAAGGCCGCCGCTACGGCTGCGGCAGCTGCGGAGGCACTGATCGCCAAGCATCATGATGCCAAGGCCGATGCCGGTCTGGTTGATGCGACGATTGCAAAACTGAATTAATTCCTCCCCCAATGGGGGAGGGGGACCATCCGCAGGATGGTGGAGGGGCACGTGAGTAATCGCGTGCCCTTAGTTGTTGGGACTTGCAGCGGGTGCCCCTCCAACAGCTTCGCTGGTCCCCCTCCCCGTGCGGGGAGGAATTCAGAATCTAATCATAATCCGCCGCGCGAGCGCAGGTGAGATGCTGTAAACAAACCGCAAAAGCTTCACCATCCCGACATTCGCCTCCGTGGCGTTGCTTTCCATCGCATCGACAATCTGCGCAGCGCAATCTTGCGGACTCATCTTTTTGCTGCCGCGTCCGGCGGTCATTTTGGTTTCGACAACCGGTGGCAACACTTCCAGCACATGGATGTTTGTGCCTTTCAGCTGTTCGCGCAACGCCAAGGTGTAACTGCGCAAACCCGCCTTGGTGGCACAATAGATCGGTCCACCCGCGCGTGGGGCGACCGCCAGACCTGATGTGGTGTTCACAATCATCGCCTCGGGACGAGCCTTCAGGCCGTCCATCAAATGCGTGATCAGATGCACAGGCGCGTTCAGGTTCAGCCAGATGCAACGGTCATTATCCGCCAGGTCGGGTGCCGCTTCACGAAAATCATGGTCGCTGCCGACACCGGCATTGTTGATCAATATGTCAACATCGAGGTCCTTGACCGCCGCCAACACCGCATCGACGCCTGCCTGCGTCGACAGATCGGCGGCGATGACTTCATAGCCCGCCGCCTTGGCTGCCTCGATCCGTTCGGGTGTGCGACCGGTGACAATCACCGTCGCGCCCTTGGCCTTAAGTTGCCCGGCCAATTCGCGACCAATGCCGTCGGTACCACCGGTCAACAATATGGTCTTGCCGTTCAGTTGCATTTAGGCTGTTCCTCTTCCGCCGACTTAAGTAGCGCAACAGAATATAATGTCCAAAGCAGAACGCCCCGATCAGCCCAACGCCGCATCGCGCTTCAATGAAGAGGCTGCAACTTATGCCGTGCGCGGTGCTGACCAGCCCGATCTGGAGGGCGGGGTGGCGGCCATCCGCAATGTGCTGAAGACACTGCCGGCCAAACCCGGCGTCTATCGCATGCACGATGCGCGCGGCGATGTGCTCTATGTGGGGAAGGCGCGGGCGCTCCGGAACCGCGTCACCAATTACACGCAGGTTGATCGGCTGCCCAACCGGCTGCGGCGCATGGTCTCGCTGACGCGCAGCATGACGATTGTCACCACCAACAGCGAGGCAGAGGCGCTGTTGCTCGAGGCGCAACTAATCAAGCGTTACCGCCCCGCCTACAATGTCCTGCTGCGTGACGACAAAAGCTTCCCCTTCATCCTGCTGCGTGCCGACCATGATTTCCCGCGTATCCAGAAGCATCGCGGGGCACGGCGGCATAAGGGCGAATATTACGGGCCGTTTGCCAGCGCCGGTTCGGTCAATGTCACGCTGAACGCGCTCGAAAAGCTGTTCCTGCTGCGCAGCTGCACCGACAGTTTCTTCAACAACCGCGACCGGCCTTGTCTGCTCTACCAGATCAAGCGCTGCTCGGCGCCCTGTGTGGGGCGGATCGACAAGGCGGGCTATGCCGAGCTGGTGGGTGACGCCAAAGCCTTCCTTGGCGGCAAATCGACTGCGGTGCAGGCGAAGCTGGCGAAAGAGATGGAGGGGGCCGCCGAAGCGCTCGATTTCGAGCGCGCGGCGCTGTTGCGTGACCGGCTGAAGGCGCTGACCTTCATCCAAGGGAGCCAGGCAATCAATGCGGCGGGGATTGGTGATGCCGATATCTTCGCGCTGGCGCACAAGCAGGGCGTGATTGGCATCCAGGCCTTCTTCATCCGCGGCGGGCAGAATTGGGGCCACCGCGCCTTCTTTCCCGCTCACATACAGGACAGCAGCGACGAAGAAGTGCTGACACTGGTGCTCGCGCAATTCTATGAAGAAGTGCCGCCCGCGCGTCTGCTGCTGCTCGACCGCGAATTGCCTGAAGCCGATTTGCTGGCCGAGGCGCTCAGCGAAAGGGCAGGGCGCAAGGTCGAAATCGCGGTTCCCCAGCGTGGCGACCGTACAAGGCTGGTCGCGCAGGCGAAGCGCAATGCCGAGGAGGCGCTCGACCGAAGGCTGGCAGAAACGACAACGCAGGGCAAATTGCTGCGCGAGGTTGCCGAACTGTTCGACCTGTCCGAACCGCCGCAGCGGATCGAGATTTACGACAACAGCCATATCCAGGGCAGCAACGCGCTCGGCGCAATGGTGGTCGCGGGACCAGAGGGTTTCATCAAGGGCCAGTATCGCAAATTCAACATCAAGCAGGCCGCCACCAATGATGACTTCGCGATGATGCGCGAAGTGATGGAGCGACGCTTTGCTCGCGCGCAGGAAGAGGACCCGGATAGGGATAAGGGCGAATGGCCCGACCTCGTCCTGATCGACGGCGGCAAGGGGCAGGTGAGCGCGGTGCGCGAAGTGTTTGAACGGCTGGGGATCGAAGATGTGCCCTTCATTGGCATCGCCAAGGGCCCGCACCATGGGCGTGAGGGGCGCGAGGTTTTCCACTTCCCCGACGGCCGCGAACTGACCCTGCCGGTGAACGCGCCGGTGCTGTTCTACCTGCAACGCTTGCGTGACGAGGTGCACCGCTATGCCATCGGCGCGCACCGCACCAAGCGCGCCAAGGCGATCACCGCCAGCCCGTTGGACGAAGTGCCCGGCATCGGCCCTTCGCGCAAAAAGGCGCTGCTTCTCCACTTCGGCACCGCCCGCGCAGTACGCAGCGCGAGCCTTGAGGATTTGCAGAAGGCGCCCGGCGTATCAGCCGCGGTGGCGCAGACGGTGTATGATTTTTATCATGGGGAAAGTTGATGGTAGCTCATCCCGTTACCAAAAGGATACGAGGTCCATTCATTTTTGCTGTGATTTTATTAGCTGCGGGTGTGTTCATCCATTTTGTATTGCAAATGGGGGTGAAGATACCGACCGATACGCCTAGAACTGGGGTTATCACCGAGATTGACCCGCCTCGATTTAGAATATCGAAGGTTACCTCTTCCGTGCTCGTCAAAGACGATGCAGATGATCAAACAACCTTTGTGATCCATCCGCGCGGTCGAATGGACGGTTGTACAAGAGGTGACAAAATTCAATTCGTGTTCGAAGGAAGCAGGGCAATTTATGTCCCGAACAGTTGCGTCAAGAAGAGTGTGCAATAAATGCCACTGAATAAGCATAAGCAAGAAAGGGGAGGCCATGCCGCACATAGCTGCCAACGATATCGAACTTTTTTACGAAGACCACGGCCCAACCGGCGCACCCGTTATTCTGCTGGTCATGGGGTTGGGTGCGCAGATGATTGCCTGGCCGGACGAGTTTGTGCATGGCCTTGTCGGCAAGGGCTTCCGCGTTATCCGCTATGACAATCGCGATGTCGGCCTATCGCAGCGTATGGAACAGGCGGCGACCCCCAATCTACTGTGGACGATGTTCAAGGCACGTTTCGGCCTGCCGCTGGGCGTTGGCTATACGCTTTCCGATATGGCGAAGGACGGAATCGGGCTGCTCGATGCGCTGGGTATCCAGCAGGCGCATGTGGTCGGCGCGTCGATGGGCGGGATGATTGTGCAGCTGATGGCGGTGAACCATCGCGAGCGCCTGTTGAGCATGACGTCGATCATGTCCTCCAGCGGCGCGCCCGGATTGCCCGGCCCGCGTGCGGATATTCGCCGCCAGATGATGGCTGCACGGCCATCGGGTGCCAATCGCGACGAAGCGGTCGCGTTTGGGGCCGCGTTGGTGAAGTCCTTTTCCTATCCCGATCCCGCCCGCCCGGAAGATGCCCATGTGGAAATGACCGGACGCGCCTTTGATCGCGGCTATTATCCGATCGGCACGCGGCGCCAGTTGCTGGCGATTATCGCCGATGGCAGTCGTGTCGCGCGCCTGAAGACGATCACCACGCCGACGCTCGTCGTTCACGGCGGTGCCGACCCGCTAGTACCGAAAGAGGGCAGCATCGACATCGCCCGCCATGTGCCGGGTGCGCGGCTGGAGATTATTGACGAAATGGCGCACGACCTGCCGCCGTCGCAGGTGGATCGCATGATTGGGCTGATTGCGGGGCATGCAGGGGCCGCAACGTAACAATACCGTAGCCCTGAGCCTGTCGAAGGGCGCCTCAAGGTTTGCGCTGAGGCTGAGAACCGCCCTTCGACAGGCTCAAGGCTACGGTAAGAAGTAATTCAGCGATTATCCAACTGTCCCCGCACCGCCCGCAAACCCTCTCGCGTGATGCGATAAGGCGCGCCGCCGGCGCTGGCGATCAGTCGTTTGCGCCGCAGTTTCTGGAACACCGATAGGGTGCAGTCGTCGAGCCGCCAGCCATCGCGGTTCATGCAATCGACCTCGATAATACGGCCCTTGTCGTCAAAGCGGTGGATGATCGAACCGCCTTGCGCCAGCGCGTGCAGCACGCGCTGTTCATATTTTGAAACATTCATGGAAAACCTGTCCGTTGAACGCGGAAAAGGAGCCGGAACGCTATGCGCGCTTCGGCTTTCACGGTCGGCAGTCAGCGTGAGCAGGTCACGCGCGCCGGTTCAACGGATGGCAATCTCTTGCATATTTTCCCCAATAGAAGGCGAAAAACTAGCATGGCCGCTGCGCAAAGCAAGATGCGGCGCTGTATTAGGCGCCTAACTCTAGGCATGACATCTGCCTGAATTGCCGTTATCCCTCGGCCCATGAGCGAGAAACCCCAGTCAAGCGCCGAGAAACTGCAGCACGACACAAAGTTCGAAGATCGCGTGCTTGTCGGCTTTCTGCTCGCGGTATCGCTGGCGATGGCGTGGATAGTCTGGCCGTTTTTCGGGGCGATCCTGTGGGCGTTGGTGGTGACGATTGCCTTTGCGCCGGTACACGATCGACTGCTGATGAAGATGCCGTCGCGCAAGAATACCGTTGCAACGCTCACCCTGTTGCTGGTGATTGCGCTGGTCATCATTCCGGCTTTCATCGTCGGCTCGCTGATGGTCGATGAAGCCTTGCGCACCTATGATTCAGTGCAAACCAAGGAGATCGATTTCGCCAAGCTGGGGCAGGATCTACAGGCTGTCATTCCGCAACGCTGGCAGGAAATGGCGGGGCGGTACTTCACCCCTGATTTTGAGGAACTCCAGTCAAAGGCGAGCGCGCTGGTGACAAGTGGGGTGCAGATCATTGCGGGGCAGGCTGTCTCGGTTGGGCAGCGCGCGTTCAACTTTGCAATGGCGCTGGGTGTGATGCTCTATCTCACCTATTTCCTGCTACGCGACGGTCGCCAGATTACCCGACGGATCGGCGAAGCCATTCCGATGCGCGCCGAGCAACGCAAAGCCTTTTTCGACAAGTTCACCACGGTGATACGCGCAACGGTGAAGGGCAGCATCGTTGTTGCGATCGTTCAGGGCATTTTGGGCGGGCTGATATTCGCGTTTCTCGATATTCGAGCCGCCGTATTATGGGGTGTGGTGATGGGATTGTTCTCGCTAATCCCCGCTGTCGGCACGGGGATCATCTGGGTTCCAGTGTCGATTTACCTGCTGGCGACGGGCAGCATGTGGGAAGGAGTTACCTTGTTGATGCTGGGCATTTTCGTGATCAGTATGGTCGACAATGTCCTGCGCCCGATCCTGGTAGGTCAGGATACACAGATGCCGGATTATGTCGTGCTTATTTCGACGCTGGGCGGTTTGAGCGTACTCGGTATAAACGGCCTGATTGTCGGCCCTGTCATTGCGGCGATGTTTATTTCCGCATGGGAAATCTTCACCGAAAACAGGGCCGTTGCGAGCACAAGCTAGCGCTCAGTGTTTTTCAAGTTCGCGCGCGCAGGCGATGCATAAAGCGGCTTCGGGTTGGGCCTCGAGCCTTTTTTCGCCTACAGCTTCGCCACAGCGGGTGCATTCGCCATAGCTGCCATCCTCCACCCGAGCCAAAGCTGCCTTGACTGAGACGATTTCCCGTCCCAGCAGGGCTTCCTGCCCCTCCAGTGCATCGTCGTCTTCACGCTCGGTCGCCTGTTCTTCAAAGTCGGCACTCAACGGTTCGGCCAAGTCGGCCTCGATTCGCCCGGCCCTTGCTTCCAGTTCGGCCAGCCTTGCCTCGAGCCCGGATTTGACGCTTTTCAGATCGGTCATGCTTATGCTCCTGCCTTTGCAGCCGAAAGCATAGCCGAAACCTGATCGAGAATCGACAGGCGTTCCTTTTTCAGGTCTTCGGTTCGTTCGTCCGATGCGGCTTCGATGCCGGCTTCGATGCGATGAATTTCACGATTCAGATCGTGATAATGGTCAGCCAGCTTGGCAAAATGCGGATCGTTCACCTTTAACTTGTGCAGCGTGTCCGCGTCGTTGGGAAATTCGGCGTGCAATTCATGGGCTACGTGGGTCATATTCTGTCCTTATCGTTGGTCTGATAAAAGTAGTCTGGCCCACTTTCCCAAGGTTCGCTTTGCGCAAGATCAAAGCTTTGCGACAGACAGCTCTATTTTGATTGCACTTTCTCCATCGGCTGGAACTTGCCCAGCCCGCATCCCGCGCCTTCGTGCAGCCCGCCGCCATAAGACTGCAGTACACGAATGGCATCAACACTGCAGAGCTGGTTCAGGCTGGTGCGGTATGAGAAACGCTGCTCAAAGCCAAGGCTGGGGCAGCTATGCGGAAGGGTGTTGCGATACAGCTTTCCGCCCGCCATTTTGAAATCAATCGTGCGATCGTCGATGACATTGGAAGACCGGACTTGCGACAGGGTAATGCAACTTACCGGTTCGCCGCTGGGCTCATAGGCCGCCAGCGCTTTTGCCTGTCGTTCGCTCGCGCCGCCTCCGGAAACCGCAGAGGTGGCGACGCCTCCGACGGCGATGGTTGTAGCAAGGGCCAATAGAAGTCGCTTTTTCATGTCGCCTCTCTTTCTTTAGTCGTTACCTGACAATCGCCTGTTTCAGCTTAAACCTTGCTGACCAACCTTGTTTTTGGTGCCGGGGTCTTTGGTTTGAACTTGCACAAGTCTGCAACTGCGCAGCGCCAGCATTCGGGCGTTCTTGCCTTGCAGACATAACGTCCGTGCAGGATCAGCCAATGATGTGCGCCGAGGCGAAAGGGTGCAGGCGTCTTTTTGTCGAGCTGCTTTTCAACCGCCAGTGGCGTTTTGCCTTTGGCGAGGCCGGTGCGATTTCCAACGCGGAAGATGTGTGTGTCGACCGCGAAGGTTTCGGCACCGAATGCCGTGTTCATCACGACATTGGCGGTTTTGCGTCCTACCCCGGGTAAAGCTTCGAGCAGATCGCGATCGGCGGGGACCTCTCCGCCATGGTCGCGCACCAAAATTTCGGATAGCGCGATTACATTCTTTGCCTTGGCGTTAAACAGGCCGATGGTCTTGATGTGCTGCTTCAGGCCTTTCTCTCCCAGTTCGACCATCCGCTGCGGCGTCTTTACGCTTTCGAACAATTTGCGGGTCGCCTTGTTCACGCCGACATCGGTCGCCTGCGCTGACAGGACCACCGCAACCAGCAACTGATAGTCATTGCCATATTCCAGTTCGGTTTCGGGCGAGGGGTTATCCTCCGCCAACCGACGGTAGAATTCGAAAATGTCCGCTTTGTTCATGCCGCCCTTATTTGGCGGATTCTGCTCCGCTGTCATCGGAAAAAGCGACCATATCATCACGCAGGCCGATACCGATCATCGCCCTTGGCACATCGGCTTCGGATGAAACGACGGGAAAAGCGCAATAATCTGCGGCATAATAGGCACTCGGGCGATGATTGCCCGAAAGCCCGACGCCACCGAAAGGCGCAGCGGAGGATGCACCATTGGTGGGCTGGTTCCAGTTGACAACACCGGCACGGCTGTTCGCCCAAAACTCGTTATATTGCTCCGGCGTTCCGCCGATCAGCGAGGCAGATAGGCCAAAGCGTGTGTTGTTGGCTTCATCGATGGCCTCGCCAAATGTCTCCACACGAATGACCTGAAGCAAGGGACCGAAGAGTTCGATATCCGGTCGTTCGCGCATATCGGTGACATCGATGATGCCGGGGGACAGGAAGGGCCTTCCGGGCCGCGGCCTCGTCATGTGCCGGATCGGACGACCGCCATGGCTCATCAGCGCCAGGAAGCTTTCGGTCAGGCCATCGGCGGCCTCATTGTCGATGACGGGGCCCATGAACGGTGGCACCTCTGCATGCGGTTCATCAATGACTAGCCGGTCCACCAGCCGTTTCAGCTCGGGAATGAACTGGTCGTACAGGCTCTGTTTGATGATCAACCGCCGGGCGGCGGTGCAGCGTTGCCCTGCTGACAGAAAGGCCGATTGCACAACCAGCACTGCGGCGCTGTGCATGTCGTGCGTATCCCAGACAATGACCGGATTATTCCCGCCCATTTCAAGCGCCAATATCTTGTCCGGGCGTGAAGCAAATTGCCGGTTAAGCGCAATCCCCGTCTGCGCGGATCCGGTAAACAGCAGGCCGTCCAATCCGGGATGGCCGGAAAGGGCCTTTCCGGTGTCTGGCCCACCCTGCACGATGTTGACCACGCCGTCGGGGATCCCGGCCTTGCGGAAATATTCGACCAGCATCGCCCCAACGGCTGGTGTTTTCTCGCTCGGTTTGAAGACGACAGCGTTGCCGGCAATCAGCGCGGGTACGATATGCCCGTTGGGTAAATGCGCGGGGAAATTATAGGGCCCAAGTACCGCGAGCACGCCATGCGGTTTGTGCCGGACTGCATTGCGCGTCCCCGGCTTGCCGTCGAACCTGCGTTGCGATGTGCGGTCGGCATAAGCCTTGACCGAGATATCAACCTTGTTGACGACGGATTCGACTTCGTTGCGCGCTTCCCATAGCGGCTTGCCGGTTTCGCGGGCGATGCAGTCGGCAAAATTTTCCAGATCTGCCTTCACCCGGCTTCCGAACGAGCGGACTATCGCAATCCTGTCGCTCAGCGGAGCAGCAGCCCAATTGGGCCAGGCTGCGCGTGCAGCACTAACCGCTGCATCGACATCGCTGGTCGCACCGCGCCACAGCACGGCTCCCGTCGCAGGTTCGTAGGATACCAGTTCAGTCAAATCTTATATTGCCCTAGCGCAATCATTTCATGGCCATTTACCATAGTTTGCCGCATCCGGCTTTACATCAAGTAAATACTCCATCTTCCGGCATGTAAAATCACCTGTTTCGCAGCGCAGCGCCAAAGCGGCGCACCGCGTCGATTTTGCGCGATAGCGGCGTCCAGTCGTCGTCGGTTGCGATCGCTTGCCAGATTGCCTCCACCTCATCGATCAACATCGAACAGGGTTCATTCTCCGCCCAATAAGGCGTTGGCGGGGAAGCCACGGGTTCAAACTGGCCCAGAATTTCGGTGAAAGCGGCGTAGCGTTCGCCGCCATAGCCCCGCTCGGATGATACGCCACCACGATGGTAGTGGAAGAAATCGGCAATCGGTATTGCTGCATCAATCATCGCCCGCTCACCCGCCTCAACGAGGGCGCGATCCGTCTCAATACCTTTGGATGCTACTCCCAATCGCCACAGGAAACGTTCAACGATCGCCGCCTGAAACAGAGCTGGGAAGCCTTCGAGCGCCTCGACCAAAGGCGGTGCTTCGCTTATCAGGCGCAGCGAAATGGCCAGTTGCGCGAGATTCCAGTGCATCGCCTCTGCCTGGCGGCCAAAAGCGTAAAGACCTTGATGGTCGAAATAGGCGGCGGTGAAACGCGGATCCCAATTGGGGTTGAACCGCCACGGGCCATAATCGAAGCTTTCGCCTGTGACGTTGATATTATCGCTGTTGAGCACGCCATGCACGAAACCGGCCACCATGAAGCTGGCAGCTTGCTGTGCAATCCGTTCGACGGCACCGTTGAGCAATTGGGCCGCCGGGTTCTCTCCGGGTTCCTGGCCATACAGGTGGATGAGGACATAGCGCGTCAGCCGGTCAATCATTACCGCATCATCTTCATAGGCCAGCCGCTGAAACGCACCGATGCGGATATGGCTGTGGTTTAGCCGTACCAACACCGCCGAACGGGTGGGCGAAGGCTCGTCATTGCGCATCAGCGCCTCACCGGTTTCGATCACCGAAAAGGTCTTCGAGGTTTCAACGCCCAGTGCCTCGAGCATCTCTGTCGCCAATATTTCGCGCACCGCACCTTTCAGCGTCAGCCGTCCATCGCCATCGCGGCTGTAGGGCGTGGTACCCGATCCCTTGGTGCCAAGGTCTAGCAAACGCCCAAAATGGTCGCGCAGCTGGGCAAACAAGAAGCCGCGCCCGTCGCCAATATCGGGGTTGTACACACGGAACTGGTGCCCGTGATAGCGGAGCGCCAGCGGCTGCGGCAAATTGTCGGGCAGCGGCTTGAAACGGGCGAAATGTTCAATCCATTCGGCGTCGCTCAGCCCGTCGAGCCCGACTGTCGCGGCCCAGCGATCATTGCGATAGCGCAATATGGCATCGGGAAAGTCGGCGGGCCGTACAGGGTCACCAATTTTGTCGCCAAGGCTGGTGATTTTCGGATCAGCGCGGTAGGGGGCGGGGGAGGGATTCACATTCATCGTCCGCAATGTCTGGGGGCAGCGGAACAGAAAGGCAAGCATGGCGGATTTCGAAGACGCCTATTGGTGGTCGAACGACGAACTGCGGCTGCATTACCGGGATTATCCCGGCCCCGCATCGCGTTCGCCGATCATCTGCATGCCGGGCCTCACCCGCAACGCCCGCGATTTTGAGCCGGTTACCCAATTGCTGGGCGGCAAGCGACGCATGCTCGCCATCGATTTTCGCGGCCGCGGCGAAAGTGCCTTTGCCAAGGACCCGATGACCTATGTCCCGCTGACCTATGCGCAGGATATGGACATCCTGCTGCGCGAACTGGACCTCAAGAAATTTGTGTTGTGCGGCACTTCGCTTGGCGGGCTTGTTTCCATGCTGCTCGCTGCGCAGTGGAAAGACAGGCTGGCGGGAGTGATCCTCAACGATGTCGGTCCCGAAATCGGCAAGGCCGGGGCGGAGCGTATTCGCGGCTATGTCGGGCAGGGTCGCAGTTTCGAAACCTGGATGCACGCCGCCCGCGCGATGGCCGAGGCGCAGGGCGATGTCTATCCCGGCTACCGGCTCGAAGAATGGCTGCGCTTTGCCAAGCGCACCTGCAAATTGTCATCCAACGGGCGGATTGTGTTCGATTATGACATGAAGATATCAGAGCCGTTCAAGCTGCCGGGTGGCGAAGCAGGGGTCGATCTGTGGCCGTTGTTCAACCTGCTTGAAGATGTGCCGATGCTGGTGTTGCGGGGTGAGAAATCAGATATCCTCGAAAAGGCTACTGCATCCAAGATGGTAAAGAAAGCGAAGCAGGCAACGCTGGTCACGGTGAAGGGAATTGGCCACGCGCCGTCGCTGGACGAGCCTGAGGCGCAAAAGGCGATTGCAGAATTTCTGGCTGGCGTGAAGTGAGCCTTTGATTCGATCAATGAACATACCGTCGCCCCGCACTTGATGCGGTGCTTGGCTTTTTCGCCGTTGCCTCCTGTCTCCTAACCCCGCATCAAGTGCGGGGCGACGGGGTAGAGATTTGCGAAAACCGCTGTCCTACATCCTGGCGCCTATGCTCCAATCGGCGCATGACCGAATCAACTCCCCCCATCCTCCTCGCCGACGATGAAAGCCTAGCCTTTCCCGCCGTTCCGCAAGAGCGCAAACGCCGCAATGGCTGGACACCGCCGCAGCAGGCGCGGTTCATACTGGCGCTGGAGGCGATGGGGTCGGTCAGCGCTGCGGCGAAGGCAGTGGGGATGAGTCGTAAGTCGGCTTATGACCTGCTCGACCGGCCGGGGGCAGAGGGCTTTGCGCGCAGTTGGGATCGCGCACTGGAATCTGGGCGACAGCGCATGTTCGATGTCGCGATGGAACGCGCAATCAACGGCGTTACCACCATCCATGTCCGGCGTGGCGGATCAGTGAGCATCAAGGGTGGTGCCGATATGCGGCTGGTGCACGCTGCGCTACGCAGCGAGGATAAGCTGGGCGGATGGGGACGCTAAAGTGACATAAGTGACAAATCTCCCCCCACTTCCCGGTAAATTGTGTCAACTTACCGACCCGTTTCACGAAAATGGCGACTTTTGCTGATGGCTGATTTATGGACCCTCGCGTTATGAAACCTGTTCGCATTCTCCATCTTTTCAGCAGCTTCGACCTTGGCGGGAAAGAGGCGCGTGCGGTGCGCCTGATGAACCATTTCGGGGGTAAGGCGAAGCATACGGTGCTGTCTGCCGTGCCCGATGCGCTGGGCGCGCGTGAGGCGATTGATCGCAACATCGAGATTGAATTTCCCGGCGATGCTGCACCGGCGCTGCACGGGCGACCGGGCATGGGGCGCTATCGCAAGCTGGCGCAATATATGAAGAAATTCCATCTCGTGCTCAGCTATAATTGGGGCGCGATGGACGGGGTGATGGCGCGCACATTGCTCGGTTCGAGCATGGGGCTGCCGCCGCTGATCCATCATGAGGATGGCTTCAACGAGGATGAATGGGAAAAGCTGAACTGGAAACGCAACTGGTTCCGCACCATTGCCTTGCAGCGTTCGGCGGCGTTGGTCGTACCGTCGCTGACGCTGGAGAAAATTGCCAAACAGGTTTGGCACCAACCGGCAGAGAAAATCTACCGTTTCCCCAATGGGGTTGATGTCCATCGCTATGAAAAGAAACCACAGCGGGGTGCATTCCCCGGCTATGTCAAACGCGATGGCGAGATTGTCGTCGGCACGATTGCCGGTCTGCGTGCGGTTAAGAACCTGCCACGGCTGGTGCGCGCGGTTGCCGCCGCTGGCCCGAATTACCGGCTGGCGATTGCGGGGGAGGGGCCGGAGCGCGAGGTAATATTGGCAGAGGCGCAGCGGGTTGGGATCGCCGACCGGCTGATGATGCCGGGTTTCCTTAAAGACCCGGCACGCTTTGTCGGCCTGTTCGATATTTTTGCACTGTCTTCGGATAGCGAACAATATCCGATCTCGCTGGTCGAAGCGATGGCGGCCGCACGTCCGGTCGTGGCGACCAAAGTCGGTGACGTGGCGGCGATGGTTTCGCGTGAAAACCGGCGGTTCATTGTTGCGCGTGAGGATGAGGCGGGTTTTGCCGCAGCTTTGCGTGAGATTGGCGGCAGCGTGGAGCTGCGCACCGAACTCGCCCATGCCAATTATGCCCGCGCGCTGGCTGAATATGGCGAGGCAGAAATGTTGGCGCGCTATCAACAGCTTTACGGGGCAACCATGCGGCGCGCAGATTTTGCGCGACAAGATTGAGGCATTCGTTTAGCGAATCTGGCATCGGGGAAGACGCGCTGCTTGGCGCAAAATGATAGGGGTAGTTTGAGTGTTCAAGGGTCTGAAACCCATTGTTTACGGTGGCCGCGAAGTCTGGCCGCTTATCGAAGGCGGCAAGGGTGTAGCCGCAACCAATCATGCAAGCTCTGGCGCCTGGGCCGCCGCTGGCGGCATCGGAACGGTATCTGCCGTCAACGCCGACAGCTATGACGACAATGGCGACATGATCCCGCAGGTTTTCTTTGGCAAAACCCGCGCCGAACGCCATGAAGAGCTGGTTGAATATGGCATAAGAGGTGGCATCGCGCAGGTGAAGCGCGCTTATGATATTGCGGGCAGTACCGGTGCCATAAACATCAATGTGCTGTGGGAAATGGGCGGCGCACAGCGCATCCTCCACGGCATTCTCGAACAGACCAAGGGCCTTGTCACCGGCGTCACCTGCGGGGCAGGCATGCCTTACAAGCTGTCGGAAATTGCTGCGCAATATGGCGTCTATTATCTGCCGATTATCAGCTCTGCCCGTGCCTTCCGTGCGCTCTGGAAGCGTGCTTATCACAAGGTGCCCGAATGGCTGGGTGCGGTGGTTTATGAAGATCCCTGGCTCGCCGGTGGCCATAATGGCCTTTCCAATGCCGAAGATCCGACCAAGCCCGAAGATCCCTATCCGCGCGTGAAGGCGCTGCGCGATACGATGCGGCAAGAAGGCATTCCCGACGAGCTGCCGATCGTGATGGCAGGCGGCGTCTGGTATCTGCGCGATTGGGAAAATTGGATAGACAATCCCGAACTCGGCCAGATCGCTTTTCAATATGGCACGCGGCCCTTGCTGACGCAGGAAAGCCCGATCCCGCAGGGTTGGAAAGACCATCTGACCAAGATCCCCGAGGGCGGTGTGTTGTTGCACAAATTTTCGCCCACAGGTTTCTATTCGAGCGCGGTGATCAATCCGTTCCTGCGTGAATTGCAGGCCCGTTCCGAACGGCAGATACCCTATTCGACCGAGCAGGCGGGCGATCATACTGCAACGCTTGACGTCGGGGTCCGTGGCAAGAATTTCTGGGTGACGCCGCACGATTTGCAGCGTGCGCGCGAATGGGATGCTCGCGGGTTTACGATGGCGCTGAAGACGCCGGACAATACCGTGATCTTCGTCAAACCCGAAGAAGGCGCTGTCATCCGCAAGGATCAGACCGACTGCATGGGCTGCCTTTCGCATTGCGGTTTTTCGTCGTGGAAAGACCATGACAATAATTCGACCGGTCGCCTCGCCGACCCGCGCAGTTTCTGCATCCAAAAGGCGCTGCAGAATATCGCGCATGGCGAACCGATCGATGAAAACCTGATGTTTGCAGGCCATTCGGCCTATGAATTCGGTCGTGATCCCTTTTATTCCAATGGCTTCGTCCCGACGGTCAAACAATTGATTGATCGCATCCTGACAGGGGATTGATCGGCGTTTTACATTTACCAATCGTTGACCTAGTTCCCTTAGATTTCACTCTGTGGGGAACAGGGTATGGGTTTAGCAACGTCCGCTTATCGAAAAGTCGCTCCGGCAAAGCTTGAGCAGCGCGGTGCCGTGCGTCATCCAGTCGTCATCAAACGGGCCAGCATTCGCGGCCATGGCCGTCAGCCATTGGAAGCCGTGTTGGACGATCTGTCGACCTATGGTTGCCGCATCGCCGTTGACAGCCTGTTCAAGTCGGGGGAAAGGCTGTGGCTGCGCTTTGCGGGTGGCAAGGCGATCGCTGCTAATGCGGTGTGGTGCGAAGACGGCAAGCTCGGTTGCCGGTTTGACGAACCGCTCGACCGCGACCTCTTCCGTTCGTTGACACTGGTATTTGACTGAGCGCAGAGGCGCTCAATCCAGATCCCAAGCCCGCTCGCCATGGCTCGAAATGTCGAGCCCGTCGCGCTCCTGCTCTTCGCTGACGCGCATCGGGATCACCATCGACACCATATAGCCGACGATCACCGTCACCACTGCCGAATAAACCGCGACTATGCCAACGCCCTTCACTTGCGCCCAAAGCTGGCTGCCCATCGCCATTCCTTCGGCATAGCCATTGCCGCCAAATGTAGGCGAGACGAGGACAGCTAGCAGGATCGAGCCCATGATGCCGCCAACGCCATGCACGGCGAAAACATCAAGCGAGTCGTCGATCTGCAATTTGCCTTTGACCAGATGCACCGCGTAAAAGCAGACCACGCCCGCGAGCACGCCCAGGATGATGGCGCCAAGCGGTCCGACCGAACCCGAGGCGGGGGTAATCGTTGCAAGGCCCGCGACCGCGCCAGTCGCGAAGCCGACGGCTGTCGCCTTGCCGACCTTGATCTTCTCCAGCAGCATCCAGACCAGAGCCGCGACCGAAGCCGCCAAATGGGTAACAATGATCGCGGTGGCTGCGCCATCATCGTTAGCTGCCAGCGCTGAGCCGCCATTGAAGCCAAACCAGCCCACCCACAGCAATCCTGCCCCTGCGACTGTCAGTGCCGGGCTATGCGGCAGCATCAGGGTGCGCGGAAAGCCGATACGTTTGCCAAGCATCAACGCAACGACCAAAGCTGAAACGCCTGCCGTTGTATGCACCACTATGCCGCCGGCAAAATCGATCACGCCCTGATTGGCAAGGAAGCCGTTGCCCCAGACCCAGCGCGCGACCGGAACATATACCAGCAGGCTCCACAAGGCGCTGAAAGCAACGACCCAGCCAAAACGCGCGCGCTCGACCCATGCTCCGACAATTAATGCTGGCGTGATTATCGCAAAGGTCATCTGGAAGAGGCCGAAGACGAGCTCGCCAATGGTCTGGCCGTCGCGCATCGCAAACATGTTGCTGAACATCACATTTTGCAGATTGCCGATCACCGTGCCGTCGGAGGCGGAAAATGCCAGGCTGTATCCTACGACGATCCAGAGCAGAGATGTGATTGCCGCAATAGCACCGCACTGAATGAGGACAGAGAGAAAGTTCTTTGTCCGCACCAGGCCACCGTAGAACAACGCCAGACCGGGCAACGTCATCATCAGAACCAGTGCCGAGGCTGTCAGTATCCAGGCGGTATCGCCGCTGTCGGGGACGGCTTCTGCCACGACATCCTGGGCGAACCCGGCGGATGCAAACAAAAATGTGCTGAAAAATGCAGCAATCTTGAACGAACCGCGCACGGCAAACCTCTCCGATATGTCGTTATTTTGGGCAGGTCTCTAAGCCAGCAGGTGGGTGCTCGCAATTGCCAATTGCGCAAGTGCGCCATTTGTCGACAGGAAATTACGCCCAACCTTCGAGGACCTGATCGGGTGGGCGATGGCCGTCCGAGAATATCCGGATATTGGCGATAACCTTTTCGCCCGATGCCTCGCGGCCTTCAAAGGTTGCGCTGCCGAGGTGCGGTAGCAGAACGACATTCGGTATTGCCAGAAAGCGCGGGTCGATGGCTGGTTCGTGATTATAGACGTCAAGACCAGCGCCAGCGATCCGTCCGCGTGTCAGCGCCTCGATCAGGGCATCTTCATCCACAAGTTCGCCGCGTGAGCTGTTGATCAGATAGCCATCGCGTTTCATCAGCCCGATGCGTTCGCGGCTCATCAGCTTGTCGGTTTCGGTGGTCAGCGGGCAGTGCAGGGTGATGATGTCGCTCTTCGCCACCAACCGGTCGAGGTCAGGCTCGAAGGTTACGCCCAACTCGTCCTCGATACTGGCAGGTAGGCGGTGGCGCTTGTTGTAAAGAATGTTCAACCCAAAAGCGCGCGCGCGCAGCGCCACCGCTTCACCGATCCGACCAAAGCCGATAATGCCGAGCGTCTTGCCGCCAATGCGGTGGCCGAGCATGCCGGTCGGCGTCCAGCCTTTCCAATCGCCTGAGCGCATCATCCGGTGACCTTCGCCCAACCGTCGCGGGACGTTGAGGATCAGTGCCATGGTCAGATCAGCAGTGTCTTCGGTGAACACGCCGGGGGTGTTGGTGATGAGGATGCCTTTGGCTTTGGCTGCCGCCAAATCGATATGGTTCACGCCTGCGCCAAAATTGGCGAACATTTTGAGTGAAGTCGGCGCGCGGGCTATCAGGTCTGCGTCAATGCGGTCGGTTACCGTCGGAACCAATATATCCGCATCCCGCATGAGTTCCGCAATTTCATCTGCCGACATTTCATGATCGTCAGGATTGAAGCGGCAATCGAACAGTTCCGCCATACGCGCCTCGATCTGAGGCAAAAGCTTGCGGGTTACGGCGACGCGCGGGCGTTCGATGCGTTGAAACTGGGTCATGTCGGCAACCCTATGGCGCGAAGAAAGGCGACGTCAAGCTATCACCCTTGAACTGTCGGTATTGCTTACACTATAGGGAAGGGACTGGGGCAGCAGGTTGCTGGAATATATGCAAAATATCGTAAAATTCATGATTGCCGTCGCATTGGTTGCCGCAGGGGGCGGGGCCATTGCGCAGTCGACCAAAAAGACACCTTATTGGGCATCGATTGACGAACCGGAGGCGCGGACGCGTACCGGCCCGAGCACCGAGTTTCCCGTGAAGTGGGTGTATAAGCGGCAATATCTGCCTGTGAAGGTCGTTTCAGTACATGAAGTCTGGCGCAAGGTTGAAGACCCTGACGGCGATCAGGGCTGGATGCATGTCCGATTGTTGAGCCCCGAACGCTCCGCGATCGTCACCGCTCCGGGCATATCCGTGCTGCGTGAACAACCGGCGGCGACGGCGCGCATTTCGTGGCGCGTTGAAAAAGGCGTCGTGGGTCGGATCGACGATTGCCAAAAGGGCTGGTGCCGCCTCGATATTGCTGGAAGGGTTGGCTATATCGAGACAGGCCGCATCTGGGGCGAAGAAATCCCCTGACGCATTTTGCGTTTAGACAAAATTTGAAAAGCGGTGTTACAACGGGCCCTGAAAGGACATCCATCGCGTGCCCGATTACACCGCCATAAAGCTGCTCGGCATTGCCGGTGTGCTGTCTTATGCGACGGCGCGGCTGGCGACGAAGGCGGGCGTAGTTGGCTATAGCCGATATACACTGGTCGCCGTGCCCGTGAGTGGGATGCCCAAAATGCCGCGAGGATATCGTGTTGAACCGATATCGCCCGACGCGCTCGCCAAGTTCACCATCGACGCCACTGTCGAAGAGCAAACCCGCCGCTTTGCGCAAGGCCTGACCTGTCTGGCCGCCTATAATGCCCGTGATGAATTTGTCGGCGTCACCTGGGTGGGAACCGGCCCGTTCGACGAAAGCATGGTGCATTTGCGCTTTGTCGTTCCCGATACAGCGATCTGGGATACCGGCCTGTGGATTCACCCCGATCACCGCCTCGGACGCGCTTTTGCCGCCCTATGGGCCGGAACTGCGGAATGGATGCAGGCCAGGGGACGGATCTGGTCGATGAGCTGGATCGCCGACTATAATTTGCCTTCACTGTTGTCGCACCGGCGGATGCGATCGGCCACAGTCGGCCATATCACCACCGTTCGATTCTTCCATTGGCAATATATGGCGGAAGGCGTGCCGAAATTTGTGCGGATTGACCGCGGAGCGCCTGCCGAAATGCACATGCCCTTGCCGGAATCTTCATTGGCGCTGGCCTGATTTGGGCAAGACTCTGCTGGTCGGCGCTGCTATCCGTCCGGCATGTCAGACCATAAGCATCTCTACCTCGTTGACGGTTCCGCCTATATTTTTCGCGCTTATTACAGCCTGCCGCCGCTGACCAATCCGGCGGGCGTGCCGGTGGGCGCGGTTGCGGGCTATTCGAACATGCTGTGGAAGCTGGCGAGCGATCTGCACGCCGCCGACGGACCAACCCATATGGCGGTGGTTCTCGACAAGGCGGGAACCAGCTTTCGCAACGAGATTTACGACCAGTATAAAGCCAACCGCCCGCCCGCTCCGGAAGATCTGCGCCCGCAATTCCCGCTGATCCGCGATGCCACGCTCGCTTTCTCGCTGCCGATGATCGAGGAAGAGAATGTCGAGGCGGACGACATGATTGCGTGCTACACCAAGGCGGCCCGCGCGCAGGGTTGGAATGTGTCGATTATCTCGTCCGACAAGGATCTGATGCAGCTCGTCGGTGACGGTGTCGATATGTTCGACACGATGAAGGACAAGCGCATCGGACGTGACGAGGTGATTGAGAAGTTCGGTGTTGGGCCAGAGCTGGTCGGCGATGTCCTCGCGCTGATGGGTGACAGTTCGGACAATGTCCCCGGCGTGCCCGGCATTGGCCCCAAGACCGCCACCAAGCTGATTACCGAATATGGCAATCTGGAAGCGGTTCTTGCCGCCGCACCCGATATGAAGCCGTCGAAGATGCGCGATAATTTGATCGAGAATGCAGAGCTGGCACGGTTGTCTAAGGTGCTCGTCACCTTGAAAGAAGATTGTCCGCTGCCGATCCCGTTGGAGGAAATGGTGCTTGGGCCAATTCCGGAGGAGCCACTTCGGCCGTTCCTTGAGGAGCATGGTTTTCGTTCATTGCTGAATCGCATTGGCAAGACCAGCGATACGGCCTCAGCCAACAAGGCGATTGCGGGTCAGCCCAAAGCCGAACGCAAGGGCGACGGAGCAGTTGCAGTCGTTGAAGCAGGCAAGTCGGCAGCGCCTGCGCCCATGCCACCGATTGATGCTTCGACCTATGAATGCGTGACTACGGTAGAGCGGCTCGATCATTGGATAGCGGAGGCGACCAAGGCTGGTGTCGTCGGCTTCGATACCGAGACCGACAGTTTGGAAGCGGTGACCGCGCGGTTGGTGGGCTTCAGTCTCGCAACAGCACCGGGTAAGGCCTGCTATGTCCCGCTCGGCCATGGCGGAACCGATATGTTCGCAGAGAAGCCCGACCAAATACCGCTGGATGCCGCAATCGCTCGACTGAAGCCATTGCTGGAGGATGAAAGCGTCCTCAAGATCGGGCAGAACCTCAAATATGACATGTCGGTTTTGCGCCAGCATGGCCTCCGAATAACGCCGTTCGACGACACGATGGTGATGAGCTTTGCGCTCGACGCGGGTCGTCAGGGGCATGGCATGGACGAATTGTCCGAGTTGTATCTGGGACACAAACCGATCAGCTATAAATCGCTGACCGGCACCGGAAAGAGCCAGATTAGCTTTGCCGAAGTGCCACTCGCCGAGGCGACCAAAT
The DNA here is from genome assembly GCF_035329025.1 of Sphingorhabdus sp. GTDB lineage: Bacteria > Pseudomonadota > Alphaproteobacteria > Sphingomonadales > Sphingomonadaceae > Sphingorhabdus_B. The sequence continues at coordinate 55,070 of NZ_DAOLHN010000004.1, forward strand.
ATGCCGCCGAAGACGCCGATGTTACGCTGCGGCTGTGGCATCATCTTAAGCTGCGATTGAGCCCAGAAAAGGTGACGCGGGTCTACGAACTCGTCGACCGGCCATTGGTGCCGGTGCTGAGCCAGATGGAATGCGCCGGGATAAAGGTAGATCGCACTGTGCTGGCCCGTCTGTCGACCGAATTTGCCGCGCAGATGGAGATACTCGAAAAGGAAATCCATGGCCTTGCAGGCCGGCCGTTCACCATTGGCAGTCCCCAGCAATTGGGCGCGATCCTGTTTGACAAGCTGGGTCACAAGGGTGGCAAGAAAGGCAAGTCGGGGCAATATTCGACCGACGTGACCGTGCTCGAGGATCTGGCAGGGCAGGGCGTCGAAATCGCCCGCAAGGTGCTCGACTGGCGGCAATTGGCGAAACTGAAATCGACCTATACCGACAGTTTGCAGGAACAGATCAACGCAAAAACAGGTCGCGTCCACACCAGCTATAGTCTGGTCGGCGCGCAGACCGGGCGACTGGCCTCGACCGACCCGAACCTGCAGAACATCCCGATCCGCACCGAAATCGGGCGGCAGATCCGCGATGCTTTCGTTGCCGAGCCCGGCAATGTCATATTGTCCGCCGACTATAGCCAGATCGAACTGCGCCTCGCTGCGCATATGGCCGATGTGGGGCCTTTGCGCGAAGCATTCGAACAAGGCGAAGACATCCATGCCCGCACTGCGCAGGAACTGTTCGGAGAAGTGAACCGCGACACGCGCGGGCGCGCCAAGACGATCAACTTCTCGATCCTCTATGGCATATCGCGCTGGGGGCTGGCGAAGCGGCTCGAGTCGACCTCGGAAGAAGCACAGCAGCTGATCGACGCTTATTTCAAGCGCTTCCCCGGCATCAGCGCCTATATCCAGGAAACGCTGGCGAGCGTGAAAGAAACTGGCTTCACCACGACCCTGTTCGGTCGCAAATGCTGGTTCCCGCGCATCACCTCGCAAAGCCAGGCCGAGCGGCAGGGCAGCGAGCGCGCCGCAATCAATGCGCCGATCCAGGGCACCAGCGCCGACATTATCAAGCGCGCGATGGTGCGCATGGGGCCCGCGCTGCTTGAAGCTGGGCTGACCAATGTGCAGATGCTTCTGCAGGTGCATGACGAATTGGTGTTCGAACTGCCAGAGGGCGATGTTGAAGCGGCAAGCAAGGTGATCGAAGCCGTGATGGCAGGCGCGGCAGAGCCGCTGGTCAAACTCTCGGTGCCGCTGGGAGTCGAAATCGGTATAGGGCCAAGCTGGGGCGCTGCACACTAAACAGGCATATGGGGATTTCACCCGCCTTGTAACCAAGGTCGGTGTGCACCACCTTGATTGGTATGAAAAAGCGCCACGCACTCGTCATCTCTACAGCCATATTGGCTCTGTCAGGTTGTTCAACTTTTGAGGCGGGCCCGGTCGGCAATCGTGCAGTTCCCGAACCAGCCAAGCCGGTCGAGGTCGATCGCTATCTGGGGCGCTGGTATGAGCTTGCCCGTTATGAAGCAGGATTTCAGAAGGATTGTGAAGGCGTCACTGCCGATTACAGCCTGACGGCACCCGGTCAGATCAAAGTGATCAACTCCTGCCTGCAGGGATCGCTCCAAGGTAAAAGCAAACAGGCCGATGGAAAGGCGAAGGTCGTCGAAGGCAGCCAGAACGCCAAATTGCGCGTCTCTTTCTTCGGCCCGTTTTACGGTGATTATTGGGTGCTCGACCATGCCGAGGACTATAGCTGGTCGATCGTCGGTGAACCGAGCGGACGCTATCTATGGTTGCTGCACCGCCAACCCAATCCCGGCGCGGCGACACTTTCCCGCATGAAATCCCGCGCCGCCGAATTGGGATATGATGTCGGGTTGCTCAGGATAACCAAGCAACCAGCAAGTTAGAGTTTGTCCTCGTTAGGTTGAAACATAACCGTAGCCCTGAGCCTGTCGAAGGGCACTTATCGGCTAGGCGTGCTTCGACGCGCTCAGCACTAAGATTCTACTTAAACAGGACAAACTCTAAACCAGCTCATTTGCGTATATTGACCAATCCAGCGGTCTTGCCGTCTTTTTCTGTCAGCTCGATCGTGAAATCTTCGCCGTCCTTGGTGGTTCCGGTCAACTTGGCGGCATCGCCGTCAGCCTTGATTGACTGCTTGCCGAACTGGTCCTTGAACCAGTCGCTGACCTTCGCCGGATCGGCGGGGGAGGTGAAGCCGATGCGGACGTCGGTCTGTTCATCCTTGCCGCCTTTTTCACTGGCGGTGATGTTGACTGTGTCGACCGTCGATCCGGGATAGAGCTTCACCCCGTCAATGTCGAAATTGCTGTCATCGAGCAGCTTTTTGGGCAGGCGGATGTTGGTGTCGAAACCCGGCACCTTGAAGCCAACATTACCCGTTTTGCCGTCTGCGGTGATCTGGACGGATGAGCCCTTGTCAGTGGTAGCATCAATGTTGATTGTCGTGCCTTCTTCGGGTTCATTTTTACCGCTGCAGGCTGTGATGCCTAAGGCAAGGGGCAAGGCAAGTAGGGCAAATTTCATCGGTTCAATCTCCATGTGTATTGTCTATATAATACAGCATGGAAATATGGTCAAGTTCGCTTCGTCGCACAAACGCCGTTAATGCGATTGACAGCGACGTCGATATTGACGCAATTTTGCCAGTGGTGGCACCAACCAGCGACACCTAGTCGCACACAAAAAGGGGGACGCGCATGCCACAGACTACAACCGGCTTATACCCAAGTGACCGGAAGTGGGAGTTGGAAGGTAAGGGGCAACCGCATCCCGGCGTACTTATCGGCGGTCCCGCCGCGCGCGCCAAACAGATCGAATACAGCATCCTCGCGGTGCTCCAGGTCGGCGGCGCCATGGCCGCGATCTGGTGGATGTTTACGCAGCCCAGCGGCTGGGTCGAATGGTCGGCGTTCATTTCCGGCTATCTGATCATCAACTATGGCCTATCCTGTGGCTTCCATCGATATTTCACCCATCGTTCGTTCGAAACCTCGACATGGATGCGCTATCTGATCGGTATTTGCGGGCAGATGGCCTGTCAGGGGTCGGTGAAGAAATGGGCGGCGGACCACCGGCGTCACCACGCCTTTTCGGACGAAGTGGGTGACATTCACAGCCCGCACATTGACGGCCATGGCCGCAAGATGGGCCCAGTCAAAGGCCTGTTGATAGGCCATCTCGGCTGGCTGTGGGATAATGCGCACACCGATATGCGGCTCTATGGCAAGGGGCTGGTGGGTGATCCGGTTGTCGAATTCTGCCACAAGACACGTTGGCTGTGGGTGGCCTTTTCGCTTGTCATCCTGCCTGCTGGTTGGGCGCTCGCCTTTGGCGGGCCGGAGCATGTCGTCGGCACAATTCTTATAGGTGGTTTCCTGCGCACCTTCATTTTTCTGAACGGCGTGATGGGCACGAACAGTCTGGCGCACTATTTCGGCTATCGCCGTTATCATGACGTCGGAAAAGCGACCAATAACTGGTTCATTTCCATACTGACTTTGGGCGACGGCTGGCACAACAACCACCATGCGCAGCCGCGTGCAGCCAGCAATCATGTCAGCTGGTGGGAGTTGGATTTCAACGGCTGGACGATCGAGACTCTGGGCAAGCTAGGGCTCGTATGGAACGTCCAGAAACGCGATAAAAACCGTGCTACCGGCTATCCCGAACCCAACCAGTTGGAAGGAAAGCCGGTCATGAACTTTGCCGAATCCGCCAAGGTCGACGAAGCCATTTTCTAGCCCCGCTTGCGTTCCTGCTTGTAGGTGCCAAGCAGGCGCACCTTGTTGCAATGGAATGCCAGTTCCTCCAGCGCTCGGTCGACCGCGGGATCACCGGGTGCACCTTCGATATCGGCAAAGAATTCGGTCGCTGCGAAGCTCGCGCCATTCTGGTAGCTTTCGAGCTTGGTCATGTTCACGCCATTGGTCGCAAAGCCGCCCATCGCCTTGTAAAGTGCGGCGGGGATGTTTTTCACTTCGAAAATGAATGTTGTCATCAAGGTGCCGCCATCGGCGTCTGGAATAACAGGGTCGCGGGAAAGCACGACGAAACGCGTGGTGTTGCGATCATCGTCCTCAATGCCTTCCTGGATCATCTCCAGGCCGTAAATGCCTGCGGCGATGGGCGGCGCGACGGCTGCTGCGCCTTCATCATCGCTGTCTGCCACAAAGGCGGCCGCAGCAGCAGTGTCGGCGTAAGCAATTGGCGTGATGCCCTTTGCGCGCAGAAAATGGCGGCACTGACCGAGCGCTTGGGGATGGCTCATTGCCGTTGTCAGCTTGGCATCGGCATGCTTGGCCATCAGGCAGTGCCGGATGCGCATGAAATGCTCGCCAATGATCGAAAGCCCACTTTCTGGCAGCAGGAAATGGATGTCGGCCACGCGGCCATGCAGTGAATTTTCGATGGGGATGACGGCGCGGGCAGCCCGGCCTTCTTTCACAGCATCAATCGCGTCCTCGAAAGAAAAGCACGGCACAGGCAGGCAATCGGGGTCGACCTCAAGCGCTGCCAGATGCGAATTGGCGCCGGGTGCACCCTGAAAGGAAACCGCACGCGCAGGGTCGGCTGCAGCGGCCTTGGTCATTTCCTCGACGCGGGCGAGGGCGCTTTTGGGGAAGCTCTCCATATCGGGGCTGGCCGATAGGGCAGTCAATTGGCGCGGGCAAGCAGGATTTGGCCTATTGCACCGTCCAGCATAGCAAACTAGAGGGGCGAGGGGAATCAACCGGCACCGCGCGTTCGTGCGGGCCATAGCGAATATTCAGGGCGTTTCATCATGGCAGATCGCAACAACACCATCGCAGGCTGGGCCTTGGCAGCGGGTATTGCCGCTCTCGGTTCGTCGATCCTTTTCGGCAAGATCATTCACAGCGAAACGCCCGGTGAAGGCAAGCAGGGCTATGTAATCCAAGGCGTCGAAAGCGGCGAAGGCGGCGGTGCTGCCGAAGTTCCTTTGGCGACGCTGCTTGCCACTGCAGATCCTGCCAAGGGCGAGGCTGTTTTTGCCAAGTGCAAGGCGTGCCACACGATCAATCAGGGCGGTGCGAACGGCGTTGGTCCGAATCTCTGGGCCGCAATGGGCAAGCCGCATGGCCATGTTCCAGGCTTTGCCTATTCAGACGCGCTGAAAGGCGTACCCGGCAATTGGGACTGGGAAGGCATGAACAAGTGGCTCGCCAATCCGAAAAAATATGCGCCTGGTACCAAGATGAGCTTTGCCGGCCTCGGAAATCCTGAAGAGCGTGCTGCTTTATTGCTCTATCTCAATGCACAGGGTTCGAATCTGCCCTTACCTGCGGCTCCGGCTGCTGAAGCTGCACCTGCCGAAGGTGCTGCCGCGGCAGAAGGTGGAGACGCGGCAGCCGCCGCACAGGCTGATGCCGCCAAGGAGGCCGCAGCCGCTCCAGCCAAGTAAGTCAGGGAGCTAAAGTTATGCGCAAATTAGTAATCTTCACCCCAGCGTTGTTGGCGCTGGCAGCTTGTGGTGGCACCGAGCAGAGCGAAGCACCCGCGCCAGAAGCGGAAACTGCCACTGACGCAGTCGAAGCTGCACCTGCAGCGACCGCCGAAATTTCGGGCGAAAAAAGTTTCGCCAAATGCACTGCTTGCCACAAGGTGGAAAAAGGTGCGCCCAATGGCGTTGGCCCGAACCTGCATGGCATTGTTGGCAAGGCTGTAGCTTCGACTGAGGGCTTTGCCTATTCAACCGCGATGAAAGCTAAGGGTGGCAATTGGGACGAGGCGACACTTGACGCCTATCTCGAAAATCCACGCAAAGTTGTGCCCGGCACCAAGATGGCCTTTGCGGGCATCAACAATGCCGAAGAACGCACGGCGCTGATCGCCTGGCTCAAAGAGCAGAAGTAACTTTTTCGACAAGCACCTGAATCCCCCTCCCGCTTGCTGGAGGGTTGGGGAGGGCGCGAGCGCAGCGAGCTTGTCGCCGTTACAGGCCCGCCCCCGGCCCCTCCCGCAAGCGGGAGGGGAGACTATGTCTCAATCACAAGCCTCAAGCTCGTAAAAGATCGATATTTCGCGCCAGGCTTCTTCGGCAGTTTCGACAAATTGGAACAGATCAAGGTCTTTGGGGCTGATTACGCCTTCGAGCATCAGTTCCTCAAAATTCACGACTCGTTCCCAGAAATCCTTGCCGAATAGCAGGATGGGCATCGGCTCGATCTTGCCGGTCTGGACGAGCGTCAACAGCTCGAAAAATTCATCGAACGTGCCGAAGCCGCCGGGAAATACTGCGACCGCGCGTGCGCGCAGCAGGAAGTGCATCTTGCGCAGCGCAAAATAGTGGAACTGGAAACTCAGATCCGGGGTCACATATTCGTTCGGCGCCTGTTCGTGCGGTAGGACGATGTTGAGACCGATCGTATCGGCGCCCACATCGCGCGCACCGCGATTGGCCGCCTCCATGATCGACGGGCCACCGCCAGAGCAGACGACGAAGTGGCGATTGCCATGCTCGTCCTTGATGCCGCAGCTGCTGGCGAGTTGGCCCAGCTTGCGGGCTTCGTTGTAATAATGCGAATTGGCTTTCAACCGTTCGGCAATCGTCCGGCTGCGCTCATCGGTTGCCGCTGCCAACAGAGCATCGGCCTTTTCCGGCTGCGGGATTCGTGCCGAACCATAAACGACCAGAGTTGAGGCTACTTTGGCCTCATCGAGCAGCATTTCAGGTTTAAGCAGTTCGAGCTGGAAGCGCACCGGGCGTAATTCCTCGCGGAGGAGGAACTCATTGTCCTGAAATGCCAGCTTATAGGATTTGCTCTGCGTCTGCAGGGTCTGGGGAGTCAGGTCCTTGGCAAATTTGGCTTCTTGTTGCGCTTTGTAGAAGCGACGGTCTTTCAAGTCTTTTTGTGTCATGCCCGCCTGATAGACGATTGGCAGTGAATATCCACCCCTCAGCGGCAATAGGCGCTGCCATCCGTCATCGACTGCGCCATGTCGAAATGCAGGTGATTGGCATGCGCGGCGTTGTAATCCGGTCCCAATACGGTGCCAAAACGCTTGCATGCCGACTGGTGCAGGCGGCGCAAAAAGGCGCGTTCATCGGGTTTGCCGTTCCAGCCGCTGAGCACCGAAATCCGGCGGCCATCTTTCAGGATGAAGGCGGAGACATCTACGGCATTACCAAACGCATGTTGCGACAATCGCCCGCTGCGCCCGCCATTGATGTTGCGGCAATTATAGGTGCCCATGGTTTCGATACGGACGACTTCGCTGCCCAGATAGGCTTTGGCTGCGGGTGCAACGGCGTGTTTGGCCCATGCGGTGAAGTTTGCCGCAAGCGGGCAGGTCATCGGTCCGAGATTGGTTGTGTCGGTGCCAAATGACATCAGTTTCACAGTATCGATTGTCTGACATCCACCCGAGAAGCTCTGATTGGGCAGGGGCGTGAAACGGACATTTGCCGATTTCAATGTCGACAAGCACTGCCGTGCCGGCTGGCTGCTGAACACATCATTATCGCGGCGCACCACCTCGCGATCCGAACGCCCGCCGCAAGCGGTGACCAGAAGGGCTAGGAGCAAGGCGGATACGCTGCGTACCATATGTAATAAAATGTAAGCAGGATGGTTAACAGGCGGTAAACGGCGCAAACGGTTGACCGCAAACCGAGACGCGGCTACCGGACTTTTAATGCGAACGATTCTCAATAATAAGCCTGGATTCTGGTTGTTGCTTTCCTTGCCAGCTATCCTGTTGGTTTCCGGCTGGTGGCAGGGCCGGATCGACAGCATGGACATGCTGCATCCGACTGGCGAATGGTCGGCCCGGCTGATGATTTTTGCGATGGTGCTGAGCCCGCTTCAGTCACTCCTCGGTCCGAAGCACTGGTTGAACTGGTTCATGATGCGGCGCAGGGCCATTGGCGTTGCAGCTTTCTCCTATGCCATGCTGCATCTGATTTTTTACCTTATCGATATGGGTAATCTCGACGATATCCTCGCCGAATGGCTCGCACCCGGTATCTGGACAGGTTGGGCGGCTTTCGCGCTGATGCTGCCGCTTGCGCTAACCAGCAATGATGCTTCGATGCGGTGGTTACGTGCGGGGTGGAAACGGCTGCAGCGACTCGTTTATCCGACAGCGTTGCTGACGTTGCTGCACTGGATCTGGGTGCATAATAGCTATGCGGGTGCATTGGCCCATTTCGTTCCCCTCGGGCTTTTGCTGCTCGCCCGCTTCATCAAGAAACCTCTCTCCCAAATGAAACCCCAAGGAGTTTGAATATGCGTAAACTGATCCCTTTGGCGTTGGCCGCCGCCATCGTTGCCATTTTGCCTTCCGCGCCCGCCTCAGCCACCGGCGCAATCAAGTGCAAGGCTGGGCCGCAATCGGGCTGGAAGACGCAGGAAGTCCTTAAAGCCAAGCTCGTCAAGGAAGGTTGGACAGTGCGCAAGTCGAAAGTCGATGGCGGCTGCTACGAAGTCTATGGCACCACTCCCGAAGGTGATCGTGTCGAAGCCTATTTCCACCCGGTAAGCCTGGAAAAACTCTATGTCGCGCGTCGCGGCGAAGTGTTGTTCCGCAAGCCCGGCTACTAATCAGTCGTTGACATTCCCGGGGCTGCGCCTAAAGGCGGCTCCGGGCCACGCGGTCCCAACGCCGCGCGAGCTCTCTGCAAGGAGAGAATGACATGACGAGTAAACCTGCCGCCAAACCGGCGCGCCCCTATTTTTCTTCCGGTCCCTGCGCAAAGCCGCCGGGCTGGGCTCCAGAAAAACTGAATACCGAATCGCTCGGTCGTTCGCATCGTGCCAAGATCGGCAAGTCGCGCCTACAATATTGCATCGACCTGATGCGCGAAGTGCTGCAGCTGCCTGATACGCACCGCATAGGCATCGTTCCGGGTTCGGACACCGGTGCCTTTGAAATGGCCATGTGGACGATGCTCGGCGCGCGCGGCGTAACCGCGCTCGCGTGGGAAAGTTTTGGTGAGGGCTGGGTTACGGACGCAGTCAAGCAATTAAAGCTGGAGCCAAAGGTGCACCGCGCCGATTATGGCCAGCTGCCAGATCTCGACAAGGTCGATTGGGCGGACGACGTCCTCTTCACGTGGAATGGCACCACCAGCGGCGTACGCGTACCGGATGGTGAGTGGATCCCCGATGATCGCGAGGGCCTGTCCTTTGCTGATGCCACCAGCGCAGTTTTTGCCTACGACATTCCGTGGGACAAGATCGACGTTGCCACTTTCAGCTGGCAGAAGGTGCTGGGCGGGGAGGGTGCGCATGGCGTCCTGATTCTTGGTCCTCGCGCTGTTCAACGCCTCGAAGAATATACACCTGCATGGCCGCTTCCCAAGGTTTTCCGCCTGATGTCAAAGGGCGCTTTGGCCGAAGGCGTGTTCAAGGGCGAAACCATCAACACACCGTCGATGCTCGCCGTAGAAGATGCTATTTTCGCGCTCGAGTGGGCCAAGGACCTTGGCGGCCTTTCGGGCCTGCAGGCACGCAGCAATGCAAACGCCCATGCCCTCGACAAGATTGTCGCCGAACGCGCCTGGCTCAGCCATTTGGCGGCCGATAGCGGCATCCGTTCGAAGACCAGTGTCTGTCTGTCGGTTGAAGGCGCCGATGCGGATTTCATCAAGAAATTCGCCGGACTGCTCGAAGCAGAAGGCGCGGCTTATGACATCGCCGGCTATCGCGACGCGCCTCCGGGCCTGCGCATCTGGTGCGGCGCGACCGTCGATACTGCCGACATCGAAGCGCTCGGGCCTTGGCTCGACTGGGCATTCGATACGCTGAACGCATAAAATTCACCGTAGCCCTGAGTTTGACGAAGGGCGCTTCTCAGCCGAGAGCCGGGCTTCGACAGGCTCAGCCCTACGGTATTTTAGGAACATTATCATGACCAAGCCCCGCGTACTCATCTCTGACAAGATGGACCCCAATGCCGCCAAAATTTTTGAAGAACGTGGTTGTGACGTCGATGTCATCACCGGCAAGACGCCTGAAGAATTGAAAGCAATTATCGACCAATATGATGGCCTTGCAATCCGCAGTTCAACCAAAGTCACCAAAGAAATCCTCGAAGCGGCGACCAATTTGAAGGTTGTCGGCCGCGCCGGGATTGGCGTCGACAATGTCGATATCCCCGCAGCGTCTGCCAAAGGCGTCGTGGTGATGAACACACCGTTCGGCAATTCGATCACGACTGCGGAACATGCAATCGCGCTGATGTTCGCGCTCGCCCGCCAAATTCCGGAAGCGAATGAGCAGACGCAGGCGGGCAAATGGCCGAAAAATGATTTCATGGGTGTTGAGGTTACCGGCAAGACCCTCGGCCTGATCGGCGCAGGCAATATCGGCAGCATCGTTGCCAGCCGCGCACTTGGCCTGAAGATGAAGGTCGTCGCTTTCGATCCCTTCCTGACGCCAGAGCGCGCCGTCGAAATGGGCGTTGAAAAGGCCGATCTCGATACGCTGTTCGCCAAGGCCGATTTCATCACACTGCACACGCCGCTGACCGATCAGACGCGCAACATCCTCTCCGCCGCCAATATCGCCAAGTGCAAGAAAGGCGTCCGCATCATCAACTGCGCGCGCGGCGGACTGGTGGACGAGGCCGCGCTCAAGGAGGCGCTCGACAGCGGCCATGTCGCCGGTGCCGCGCTTGACGTGTTCGAAACCGAACCGGCCAAAGACAGCCCGCTATTTGGAACCCCCAACTTCATTTGCACCCCGCACCTCGGTGCATCAACCAACGAGGCGCAAGTCAATGTCGCGCTGCAGGTTGCCGAGCAGATGGCCGACTATTTGGTCAATGGCGGCGTCACCAACGCGCTCAATATGCCGAGCCTGAGTGCTGAGGAAGCGCCGAAGCTGAAGCCCTATATGGCACTGGCCCAGCAGCTCGGTTCGCTGATCGGCCAGTTGCAACATGGCGACCTGACCCAGATCAGCATCGAAGTTGAAGGGGCGGCTGCCGAACTCAATATCAAGCCGATTACTGCCGCCGTACTTGCCGGGTTCATGCGCCGTTTCTCGGATGCCGTGAATATGGTCAACGCGCCATATTTGGCCAAAGAGCGCGGCTTTGACATTCGCGAAGTCCGCCACGACCGCGAAGGCGATTACCACACACTGGTCCGCGTTTCGGTGAAGACCGATATTGGCGAACGTTCGGTTGCCGGCACCATTTTCAGCAATGGTACGCCGCGACTGGTCGAATTGTTCGGTGTGAAGGTTGAGGCCGATCTTGAAGGCAATATGCTCTATATTGTCAATCAGGATGCGCCCGGTTTCATTGGCCGCCTGGGCACCACATTGGGTGAAGCCGATATCAATATCGGTACCTTCCACCTCGGTCGTCAGGAAGCTGGCGGCGTTGCCGTGCTGTTGCTGTCGGTCGACACACCGGTGCCTTCTGCCACGCTGGAGGCGATCCACAACCTGCCGGGCGTGAAGCGCGCGATGGCGTTGCGCTTCTGATGTGCTAAGGCACGCGCCATGACCAACAGCCTGCTCCCCACCGGATTTCGTGACCGCCTGCCGCCAGAGGCTGATGCTTCGGCACGGCTGGTACGGGCCATTCTGGATACGGCGGCGAGCCATGGTTATGAGCGCGTGCAGGCTCCATTAGCCGAATATGAGGCCAGCCTGACCGGCAGCCTTGGCACTTCGGCCCGCGATCTGCTGCGCTTTGTTGATCCCGTCTCGGGCGAAACAATGGCGGTGCGCAGCGACATTACCGGCCAGATCGGGCGCATTGCGTCCACACGAATGGGGCACCATCCCCGCCCGGTGCGCTTGTCTTATGGCGGCCCGGTAGTGAAATTGCGCGCGACCCAGCTGCGCCCCGAACGCGAGATGATGCAGGTAGGGGCAGAATTGATCGGTCTAGACAGCGTTGCTGCGGCTATTGAGGTGGTATCGGTTGCCATCGAAGGCCTGAAGGCTGCGGGCGTGAAAGACATCACGCTCGACCTTACCATGCCCGATCTTCTCGATGTCCTGAAACCGAAAGGTGACAGAGAAGAACTGAAGGCCGCACTCGATGCCAAGGATGCGGGCGCTGTGCCTGCCGCACTGGCCCCTTTGATTGCAGCGGCGGGCGCCTTGCCCGATGCGCTGGACCGGATGCGGGCATTTGACAGCGAGAGCAAACTCAAGGATCGGCTGGATGCGATCGAAGCGATTGCTGCCGCTGTTCCCGCTGATATCCGCGTCACGCTCGATCCCACCGAGCGGCACGGTTTTGAATATCAGACCTGGTTTGGTTTCTCGCTCTTTTCTGCCCATGCATCGGGTGAAATCGGGCGGGGCGGGGCCTATCGTATAGGCAAGGAGCCGGCGATTGGCTTCTCTGCTTACATCGATCCGCTGATTGACGCGGGGCTGGCACAGGGCGAACGCCGCCGCCTGTTTCTGCCCATCGGTACCATGCCGCAAAAGGCGGCATCATTGCGCGCCGAGGGGTGGGTTACAGTCGCACAACTAACCGAAGAGGACAGCGCGGAGGCACAGATCTGCACCCATGTGCTGCGCAACGGGCGGCCGGAAGCGGTTTGAATTCTGGCGTCGCCCCAGCGAAGGCTGGGGCCGATATAAGTTTAAGCATTCGCCGTTGAGTAAACCTCCTGCGGCCCCAGCCTTTGCTGGGGCGACGGTAAGCATTAGCGCCCAAACACCCCTTTCAACCAGGCATCGACCACTGGCGTTGCCGGATAGGTCAGATCGCCTAATTTGCGGTTGATCTCGGCATGGCCCTGCATGCCTTTGCCTTCAAACGCGTTGAGCTGAACCTTACTACCGCCCTTGCGCAGGGCGTCGGCCAGCGCTTCCGACTGTCGTTTACCGTCGGCGCGGTCAACGTGGAGGATCAGGAAGGCCGGTGCGTTCGGGCTTTGCGCATGCCAATAGGGCGAAAGCGCCTTTTGTCGGGATGGGTCGGTTCCGAATGCCTGCACATAGGTATCGCTCATGATCTTCGCGCCCTCGCTCATCTGCGCAGGGACATCATAGGCCGCTCCGTCGATGGGAATGACCCCAGACAGGTCGTCAAGCTTAAGTCCGGCACCGCGAAGATATTGCGGATCGCTGCCCACCAGCGCTGAGAGATGCGCGCCGGCACTATGTCCCATTAGCACGACGCGGTTACGATCGATCCCAAATTTCTCGGCGTTCTTCAGCAGATAGGCGATCGCTGCCGACACATCGGCGCCCTGCTGTTCGACGGTAGCGGCAGGCACGAGCCGGTAATTGATCGACGCCATATGATAGCCGAGCCCTGTGTAATGCGTCACCTTGTCGGTCCCGGTCGCATTGCGCTTGTCCCCGCGCTTCCATCCGCCGCCATGGACGAAGATCAAAAGCGGCGCACGTGCTGCGTTGGTTTTGGCTTTGTAGAAATCCAGTTTCTGCAGGGCGTCGCTGCCATAGGCATGCTCGACGCCGCCCAGCGCTATATATTGCCGGTCGTTGGTCGGGTTGGCGGTGCGCTTGTCGTTGCCAAGGCGTGATTGGACGCGTTCCATGATCTCGCCCGAACATTTTTCCGATAGATTGCCGCTTTTGCTTTGCAGGCATTCGCGCATCTTGCCGCGATCCATGCCGCATAGTTCGACCACTTCGCGCCGACATTCGCGGCTCAGCCGCTCGCCACGCTGCGCCTGACATGCGGTCGCGACAAGCGCGATAGTCGAGGCGGTGAGAATCCAGTTGCGCATCAGTTGGCCTTTCAGCTTTCTTTTAAGGTGGACGAAGCGCGTCCATCATCATAACGGGGCTCACGGCGAATCCCTTCGCGGAAAATTCCTTCTGCGCAGAAAAAGGCCACCACGCCTCGACAGGCGTGTGTAGTTTCGGGAAAACCGTAATGGCAAATGTAACTGTAATCGGCGCCCAGTGGGGCGACGAAGGCAAAGGCAAGATTGTCGACTGGCTGGCAAGCCGCGCCGACGCCGTAGTCCGCTTTCAGGGCGGGCATAATGCAGGCCACACTTTGGTCGTTGGCGACCAGACCTATAAATTATCGCTGCTTCCTTCCGGAATCGTCACCGGCACCTTGTCGATTATCGGCAATGGCGTGGTACTCGATCCCTGGCATCTGAAGTCCGAGATCGAAAAGCTCGAAGGGCAGGGCGTTACAATCAACACCGAGAATTTCGCGATAGCCGACAATTGCCCGCTTATCCTGCCGATCCACCGCGATCTGGACGGGCTGCGCGAAACCGCCGCCGGTTCGGGCAAGATCGGCACCACTGGCCGCGGCATCGGCCCGGCCTATGAGGACAAGGTCGGCCGCCGCGCAATCCGTGTCTGCGACCTCGCGCATCTTGACGCATTGGATGCGCAGCTCGACCGGCTCTGTGCGCACCACGATGCGCTGCGCGCCGGTTTTGGCGAGCCTGCGGTTGACCGCGAGCGGTTGCTCAATGACCTACGCGAGATTGCGCCATTTGTGCTGCAATATGCCCAGCCCGTATGGAAGCGGCTGAAGAAGGTACGCAAAGCAGGCGCGCGCGTGCTGTTCGAAGGCGCACAAGGCGTGCTGCTTGATGTCGATCATGGGACGTATCCCTTTGTCACCAGCTCGAACACGGTCAGCGGCACCGCTGCCTCTGGGTCGGGCCTTGGCCCCAATGCCACCGGTTTTGTGCTTGGTATCGTCAAAGCCTATACCACCCGTGTCGGTTCAGGGCCTTTCCCGACCGAGCTGGAGGATGAAGTCGGCCAACGCCTTGGCGAGCGCGGCCATGAATTTGGCACGGTAACCGGGCGCAAGCGCCGCTGTGGCTGGTTCGATGCGGTTATCGTGCGGCAGAGCTGCGCAGTGTCTGGCGTCACCGGTATCGCGTTGACCAAGCTCGACGTCCTTGACGGGTTCGAAACGATCAAGATCTGCACCGGCTATCGTCTCAACGGCAAAATCCTCGATTATCTGCCCAGCCATGCTGCCGACCAGGCCAATGTCGAGCCGATTTACGAGGAAATGCAGGGCTGGCAGGAAACCACCGCTGGTGCCCGCAGTTGGGCCGATTTGCCTGCACAGGCGATCAAATATGTCCAGCGTATCCAGGAACTGATTGAAACACCGGTTGCACTGGTCAGCACCTCACCCGAGCGTGAAGACACGATATTGGTGCGCGATCCGTTCGCGGATTGAGCATCAGCTCCCGGCTTTGGCGACGTCCATTATGGCGTCGACAAAGCCTTGGGGGTCATCTTCCTGGATGAAATGCCCGCCGTGCAATGTGCGGTGGTCAACCCGCTTCGTTCCGGGCACCCGATCAAGGAATTTGCGATCGCCGCCGCGCGTGATCGGGTCGCCGTCGGAAAAGCAGCACAGGAACGGCTTGTTGAAAGCCTCCAACACTACCCACGCCTTGATCTGGTCGGGCACCGCGACATTATCACCCAAAGGGACGAAAGACGGGTAGACGCGCGTTGCGACCTTCGAAGCGCGAGTGGGGAAGGGGGCGTCATAGGCTGCGATTTCCGCTGGGCTAAGGCCGCGCTTGCTTCCTTTTGCAACGATCTTACCGATCGGAAAAACGGGGCTGTAGCGGGAAAAGGCGCGCCAAATGGCGAACGCACGCGGGGCGTCCTCTCCAGCGGGTAGTCCTCCGTTAGAAAGGGCAACACCGGCAAAGCGCTCCGGCATTTCCGCCACCAGCCGCAATCCAATCAATGATCCCCAATCCTGACAGGCAAGGATAATATTGCGCAGGTCAAGCGCCTCCACCCATTCGCGCATCCAGCCAACTTGGGCGGCATAGCTATAAGCACTACGCTCCAAAGGTTTGTCCGACCGGCCAAAGCCAATCAGGTCGGGCGCGAGCGCCCGAAACCCGGACTGCGCCAACGGACCTATCATGTGGCGATAGAGATAGCCCCATGTCGGTTCCCCATGCAGCATCAGTACAGGCTGGGCATCGCGCTGACCCTCATCGACAAAATGCACACGCAGCCCGCCGGAGATATCCAGATATTGCGGCGTGAATGGCCAATCCGGTAAGTTTGCGAAGCGCGCATCTGGCGTGCGGAATATAGTCATCATCTTCTCCCCTGTTGGTTTGAGGACTAGGTGCGAAGTCGATGCGATTCAATCGGATTGCGCGTCTCTTCATGATTGGGCAGTCTGCGCTTATGACCAACCCACCGATAATTAGAAACGCACGCTCAGAGGATTCGACCCAGATTGCCGAGATTTATGCCCATCATGTGCATAATGGTACTGCTAGTTTCGATACCGAACCGCGCTCTATAGAGGCGACCGTTGCCAAAATAGCTGAATGCGCAAAGCGCGGTTGGCCTTTCCTTATCTGCGCCGATGGCCAAGTCATCCTCGGCTATGCTTATGCGACGCAGTTTCGGGATCGCCCTGCTTATGGCTTGGCCTGCGAAGATTCGATCTACGTCCATCCCGATAATGTCGGCAAAGGTGTCGGCAAGCTTTTGCTGGTCGCGCTGGTTGATGCAGCCGAGGCAGCCGGCTTTCGGCAGATGCTGGCTGTTATCGGCGGAGGTGAGCCTGCTTCGGTCGCGCTGCATGCCAGCCTTGGCTTTGAGCATGTAGGCCGGATGCGTTCTGTTGGCCGCAAATTCGGGCGTTGGCTGGATTCGGTTTACATGCAGCGAGCGCTTGGCGCTGGAGGTAGCCAACCACCGGAAAAAGAGCCTGGATGAGTTGCGCATTGCCCTTGATTTAATCGTGCGATTAACCCAAACACTCCTTTCGAAGGGAGGAGCGTATCATGGAATTTGCAGGCATCGGCTATAGCGAGGAGCAGATCCAACTGCTCGACGTGGCGAGCGAATTTTGCCGGGACAAGTCTCCGATTGCCAAAGTGCGCGCGCTTCTCGAAAGTGAAACCGGCTTCGATGCCGATGTCTGGAAGGAAATCGTCGAACTTGGCTGGCTGGCCATTGCCATTCCGGAGGCGCAGGGCGGTGTGAGCCTGTCGCTCGCCGAAGTCGTTCCTGTGGTGGAGCAGATGGGACGTAATCTGCTCGCATCGCCTTTTGTCTCGACGATTGTAACCCAACAGGCATTGCTGGCTGGTGCCACGGCTGCGCAGCAGGGCGAATGGTTGCCACGGCTTGCCGCAGGCGAAATCGGAACGCTGGCCCTTGGCGAAGCACATGGCGACTGGGATCTGGCAAATGTCACAGCATCGGCCACCCGCGCCGGAGGCACAATCCGGCTTTCTGGTACGAAGCATTTCGTGCTCTGGGCCGATAGCGCCGCGCTGGTCGTCGTATCGGTGCAGCTTGATGGAAAGCCCGCGCTGGTTCTGGTCGAAAAATCTGCCATTCCGGCCGAGGCACTGCGACGCGAAACCATCGTCGATGAAACCAAGCGCAGCTTTGCGTTGTCGCTCGATGGAATTTCGGTATCCGAAAATGCTGTTCTCGATGGATCACGCACCAGCGCCGCGCTGGCCCAGATCGAACTGGCCGCAAACCTGCTCCAGTCCGCCGAAATGTGCGGCGGGTCGCAGGCGGTTATAGACTACACACTCGACTATCTGCGCACCCGCAAGCAATTCGGCAAGCTGATCGGCGAATATCAGGCCCTTAAACATCCGATGGTTGATGCCTATGTCGGCTATGAAAAGGCGCGCACGCATCTGTACAGCGCGGCGCACAGCATTTCCGATCAGGGCAGGGGCGAAGTCGCCGTGCGTATGGCCAAGGCAGCGGCGGACGGCGCCTATAGCTTTGCCGCAGACCGGGCGATCCAGTTTCACGGCGGATTCGGCTTTACCCATGATTGCGATGCCGGTCTGCACCGGCGGGCAGCGATATTCCACGCTTCGCAATTTGGCGATGCCGCCTGGCACCGCAAAAAACTGGCGGATTTGCTGCTGGTTTGAGCAAAATGCCGCGCAAAGGCTTGACCTTTGGTGGGCACAAGGTTAGGGGCAGCCACTTTCCGGGAACAGCGATTCCCGTCACTGCTAAATTTATAGGGATTTTGAAGATGTCGCGCATTTGCGAACTGACCGGTAAGGGTCGCATGGTAGGCAACAACGTGAGCCACGCTAACAATAAGACCAAGCGCACCTTCCTGCCCAACCTGCAGAATGTTACGCTGCTTTCGGATGCGCTGGAGCAGGCATTCAAGTTCCGCGTTTCGGCTTCGGGCCTGCGTTCGGTTGAACATGTAGGCGGCCTCGACAACTGGCTGCTCAAGACTTCGGACGAGAAACTGAGCACCAATGCCCGCAAGGTGAAGAAGGCGGTTTCGAAAAAGCAGGCTGCAGCCGCTTAATCACGCTTACTTCGTTAGAGTTTCAAAACCGGGGGCGGTTTCCGCCTCCGGTTTTTTATTGGGCAAATCCAGCGCGAATTGCATCAATATGGTGCGCTGAAGCGGGGTGAAATTGTCATCGGAAATCATCCAGACGATGATGCGGCCATTCTCCTCCGTTACAGCTAGACCCTCCATATTATCGACCAGCAGGGGGGATGCGAGGGTGGCGATGACTTGCGGGGTGATTGCCTTGTCGGATTCAATTTTGGCTGGATCGAGTAACGCCAGCTTGGCGGAAAAGCCTTGCGGCAGCCCGATGCGGCGGTTGAGTATTAGCAACCGGCCATCGGGTAACAACGTCGCATCAGTCGGTCGGTAACCTTCCGGCGCGCGATAGCCAAAGGGTGTTGTTTGAGAGCCCGCTTCAACAGGGTCACCTGAATATAGAAAAGCACTGTTGCTGCTATCGGCCCGATGGTGCGTTTCAGAAAACAGCACGAATCGTCCGTCGCGCAACCGCGCAATCGCTTCGACGCCGCCATTGGCCTTCCACCCATCTGTGAAGGTCAGCCTTTTGGTGCCGTCAATCCGGCCAAGCGATGGAGAAAACCGCCGGATGGCGTGGCGTGCTTCATAACTTACCCAAATCCGGCCAGATGACGGGTCACGGGTCATGCCTTCGCTGTCGCGGTCGCGATAGTCGGCTTCGTCACCATACGCCCCTGGCAAGGCAGCGATAAAGCTGTCTTCCATCCGGTTTGACTGGCCAAGCGTGAAACCTATCAAGGCACCGGCGTCACTGACCGCAAGAAAGCGGTTGTTGTCGATAACCGCCAAAGCCGAAATACCCCCGAAATCGCTGTTATCGCTGCGCAATTCCCATGCGTTCAGGAAAGTGAGTGTGCCTACTTTTTTGCGGTCTGGATCGCTCTCATCCAGTTCCAATGGCACCAGTTCGATCTGCTGGCTGTAATTGCGTGAATAGACCCGGTGGCCACCGACAGCAGCAAGCATCAACAGCAAAAGCAGGGCTAATCTGGGTAGGCGCTTGCGCATGGCGGGCTTCATAGCATTCATAAAAACAAGTTCAAACATGAACAAAAGATAACGCCGACATTCAGCAAAGGCTCAAGCCGAATCGCTTAGCCAATGCTCAACAGGGCAAAATTCAAGGCGGACTTGGGACAAGGATCCGCCAGTGCAAAGGAGAAAGAAGATGAACATGAAAAAGTCGCTCGGCGCACTGGTCGCAGCCGCAACCCTCGTTACCGGTTTTTCGGCTACCCCGGCCTTTGCAGGCCGTTATGACGATGATGGCTATTACAGCTATCGGGATCGCGACAATTACCGTTACCATCGCCGTGATCGCGGCTATCGCTGCGATAAGGGCACGGGCGGAACCGTAATCGGTGCCGTGGCAGGTGGCCTTGCCGGACGTGAAATCGCCCGCCGCGGCAATCGCACCGAAGGTGCCATCATCGGCGCAGCGGTAGGTGCCCTTGCGGGTCGCGCAATTGACAAGTCGGACAGCAACTGTCGTCGCCGCTATCGTTAATTGGTAACATTTGAAACTTGTCGCCGCATAGCCACTGGCGCTATGCGGCGGCATGGCAAATCCAGTCGATTCCGCGCGTGCGGCCATCCGGCCGATGTTTCGCGCACCCGAACCCGAAACCCTCGCTCCGCTGGTAGCAGCAGCGCAGCTCTCTCCCTCCGAACGTGACGGTGTCGTCACACGAGCGCGCGGCCTGCTGGACGAATTGCGCGCAGCGCAGACCGACGGTTGGGTCAATCAGTTCCTTCAGGAGTATCGGCTGGGTACCGAAGAGGGCACGGCATTGCTGTCGCTGGCCGAGGCCTTTCTGCGCGTCCCTGATGCCGATACGGCTGACCTTCTGATCGCGGACAAGCTGGGCGACGCCAACTGGCGTGCGCATAGCGGCAAATCGGCGAGCCTGTTGGTCAATAGCGCAACCTGGGGGTTGGTGCTGGGCAAGGCGATGGTCGGTGATGATGGCCGGGGCGTGCTGCGCAAGCTGGTGTCGCGCGCGGGCGAACCCTTTGTACGGCAAGCGGTGGGTGCCGCTATGCGCCTGATGGGGCAGGTGTTCGTCATGGGACGCACCATTGAAGAAGCGATCAAGCGGATGGATACGCCTGAGAACAACGGCTTCACTGCCAGCTTTGACATGCTCGGCGAAGCCGCCCGCACCCGTGCCGATGCCGAGCGCTATTTCGAGGCCTATCAAGGCGCCATTGCGGCTGTCGGCGCTAACCCCGCGCGTGGGCATAGCGTTTCGGTGAAGCTTTCTGCGCTGCATCCGCGTTATGAAACGGCGAAGGCAGCGACTTATGTTCCCGAACTGTCGGCGATGCTGGTCGATCTGGCGCGACAGGCAGCGACGGCTGGAGTGCAGTTGACCGTCGATGCCGAAGAAGCGGCGCGGCTGGAGATGAGCCTCGACATCATCGAGGCCGCTGCGCGTGACCCGCAGCTGAAGGGCTGGGATGGGCTGGGCATGGCGGTGCAGGCTTATTCGAAACGTGCCCGCCCGGTTCTGGCTTGGGCGGATGCGCTGGGCAAGGATACCGGGCGCATCATGCAGGTTCGTCTGGTCAAGGGTGCCTATTGGGACAGCGAGATCAAATGGGCGCAGGAACGCGGACTTTCGGATTATCCGCTGTTTACGCGCAAGCCTTCAACCGATGTCTCTTATCTGGCCTGCGCGAAGGATATGTTGCGCGCGGCCAATATCCGCCCGGCCTTTGCGACGCACAATGCGCTGACCGTTGCGACGATCCTCGAATGGGCAGGGCAGACGCGCGATTTTGAATTCCAGAGGCTGCACGGCATGGGGCAGGGGCTGTTTGAGCGGCTGGTGCAGGACGAAGGCTATCATTGCCGCATCTATGCGCCGGTTGGCGGGCATCGCGATTTGCTCGCCTATCTCGTGCGCCGCCTGCTCGAAAATGGCGCCAACAGCAGCTTCGTCCACCAGCTTGCGGACGAGGAGGTCAGCGAGGAAGAGTTGCTGGCTGATCCGGTCGAGAAGGTGATGGAAGTGGGCGGCACGCGCCATCCGGCCATCCGCTTGCCGGCCGAACTGTTTGCGCCCGAACGCGCGAATAGTGAGGGTATGGACCTTGAGGATGCGGCTGTCCTTGCCGACATCGCTGCCAAGGTCGCGGCTATGCCTGCTATGCCCGCTGGTATTGACGTGGATGTCGCAACCGCGATTGCCGCTGCCGAGGCGGCCTATCCTGATTGGTCGGCAACGCCTGTCGAAGAACGCGCGGCCTGTCTGGAACGCCTCGCCGACCTGCTCGAACAGCATCGCGCGCCGTTGATGGCCATTGCGGTGCAGGAGGCGAAGAAAACGATCCCCGATGCACTCGCCGAAGTGCGCGAGGCGGTCGATTTCTGTCGCTATTATGCGGCGCGCGCACGGCACGATATGCTGCCGGTCGAGCTGCCCGGACCTACTGGCGAGCGCAATGTGCTGCGCTACGAAGGCCGCGGTGTTTGGGCGGCGATTGCGCCATGGAACTTTCCGCTGGCGATCTTTCTGGGGCAGGTAGCAGCCGCGCTCGTCACCGGCAACACCGTTGTGGCCAAGCCGGCACCACAAACACCTGATATTGCACGCTATTCTATAGACCTTGCCCGAAAGGCAGGTGTCCCCGCCGGCGCTATCCAAATCGTCACGGGTGGTGGTGAGGTAGGTCAGGCCCTTCTGGGCGATCGCCGCATTGTCGGCACGGTGTTCACCGGCTCGGTTCCCACTGCCAAGGCGATCGCCCGCAACCTCCTTACCGACGATGCCCGACCGCTGGTTCCGCTAATCGCCGAAACCGGCGGCCTCAACGCCATGTTTGTCGACTCGACCGCGCTGTCTGAACAGGTGGTGCGCGACGTCGTCATTTCCGGCTTCCAGTCGGCCGGACAGCGCTGCTCGGCATTGCGCCTGTTGTTGCTGCAGGAGGAGATTGCAGAGCACACGATCGACATGCTCGTCGGTGCGATGCGCGAACTGGTGGTTGGCGATCCCGCCAACCCCGCAAATGATATCGGCCCGGTGATCGACAAAGCAGCCTATGACCGGCTGATGGCCTATCGCCAGAAAGTGGCCGACCGAATTGTGTTTGAAGTACCGGTACCCACAGACGGCCTTTATGTGCCACCTACGCTAGTTCGCCTCGACAGCCTCGATGACCTCAACACCGAATGGTTCGGCCCCATCGTCCATGTCGCAACATGGCCTGCAGGCAGACTGGAAGAGACGATCGCCGCAGTCAACGCCAAGGGCTTTGGCCTGACCATGGGGCTGCACAGCCGCATCGCCCGCGTTTCGGAAGCGGTCGAAGCGACTGCGCGCGTTGGCAATCTCTACATCAACCGTTCGATGATTGGAGCCGTAGTCGGAAGCCAGCCATTTGGCGGGGAAGGGCTTTCAGGTACCGGGCCCAAAGCGGGCGGTCCCAATTATCTGCATCGTTTCTGCGCTGAACGAACGACAAGCATCGACACGACCAGTGCAGGCGGCAACGCCTCGCTGTTGTCGCTAGAAGACAGCTAAAGAAAAGGGGCGATGCGCGACCCGGCACCGCCCCTCCCCCGTTAACGAAATTGCCCCCCGTTAACGGTGTCCCTGTTGGCGAAATCTCTCAGTCGCGCGCAGCTTTGATATCTTTCATGCTGCGTTCAAGGTCGCGACCCATTGCCTCGAACTCTGGCACCATGGTTGCGAAGGCTGATGCAAATCCGCTGAGCATGGTCATCATCTGGCGACTGCCTTTGCCCAGTTTGCGCGGAAGACGTTCCGTATCGCGGCCGGCCAGATCGGCGACAGTTGCGTCTTCGCGGATGGGTTTTTCGATCGTCCCCGGACGCGCATTTTCAACAGCTGCGGCGAATTTGCCGACAGGCAAGTCGAGCAAGGTTTCGCCCATGCGCTCGACCATTGCAGCTACGCCATTTTGGACGCGCGGGTCCGCCAGATCTTCCGCCATTTCGCTCAGTTTGGCTTCGGCGTCGCGGCTGTCATCCGTGTTCTTCGCAAGAGCGATTGGCGCAGCGGTCGATGCTTCCCCCGTTCCAGCGACGAACTGGATATTCTGCGCCTCGGCAGCTTTCGCACCGGGCGCAAAGGCCAGCAGAAGAACGGCAAAACCGGCAACCGCCGGAACACGCAAATCAATCGAGCGCATGGCCCATCACCCCAGAAATGCCGACATATCTAAGCCCGGCAAACCACAAGCCCCATTACGGCCTGAACGTGGGCCTTATATCAGCGCTCGGCTGACGGCGCACTGAACAATGCTGTCAGTAAGTTGCAAGCAAGGTAAATGGTTGTAAAATTCAGACCTCAATCACGGCTATTCGGCGGCCACTGTTGCGATTGCATCCGAGAGAGGATGGGCGAGTCGGGACAACATCTCCTTTGGACAAACCTGCCAGAACTCTCCGCGCCGCCGTTCCCAATCTTCGAGGATCGAGTTTGACCACTGGCTATCGGTGGCAACTGCATGTTCAGCAATAAGCGCCTTGAGTTCCGCCTCCCAATAGGCGCTGTCGAGGCGTTGCCAGACGATGCTGTCCGGGTTGGCGCGTGTAGGGAAATTGCCTTCTGGGTCGAGTACGAAAGCCATGCCGCCTGTCATACCCGCGCCGAAATTGCTGCCGGTCTCGCCAAGAATGATGGCGGTGCCGCCGGTCATATATTCGCAGCCATTGGCGCCGCAGCCTTCGACAACAACCTGCGCACCCGAATTGCGCACGGCAAAACGTTCGCCTGCCTGACCGGCAGCAAATAATTTACCGCAGGTTGCCCCATAGAGAACCGTGTTGCCGATGATCGAGTTTCGCTGGCTTTCAAGGTTTGAACTGACTGTTGGCCGAACGACAATCTTGCCGCCAGACAATCCCTTGCCGACATAGTCATTGGCGTCGCCAAAGACTTCGAGCGTGATGCCCTGGCAGAGGAATGCGCCGAGCGACTGGCCTGCAGACCCGCGCAATCGGATCTGCACATGGTCGTCGGCCAGCCCTTTCATTCCGTAAAGCCGCGTCACTTCCGAACTGAGTTTCGTGCCAACCGCACGATGCGTGTTGCGGACATTATAGGTCAGCTGCATCTTTTCGCGGCGATCGAATACCGGCCGTGCATCCTTGATGATCTGCGCGTCAAGGCTATCGGGAACGGCGTTGCGGAAGCTAGCAATGTTGAACCTGCGCGCCTCGTCCGGGGCATCGACCTTGGCAAGGATCGGGTTGAGGTCGAGATCGTCGAGATGTTCGGCACCGCGATTGACCTGACGCAGCAATTCGGTGCGACCGATGATTTCATCGAGCGAGCGGAACCCAAGCCGTGCCAATATTTCGCGCACCTCTTCGGCGATAAAGGTCATCAGGTTGATGACCTTTTCGGGTGTACCAGTGAATTTGGCGCGCAGCTTTTCATCCTGCACGCAAACGCCGACCGGGCAGGTATTGGAATGGCATTGCCGCACCATGATGCAGCCCATGGCGACAAGGCTGAGCGTGCCGATGCCATATTCCTCAGCACCCAGAATGGCCGCTATTACGATGTCGCGCCCGGTCTTGAGCCCACCATCGGTGCGCAGCTTTACCCGGTGACGCAGTCCGTTCAGGGTCAACACCTGATTGGCTTCGGAAAGGCCCATTTCCCACGGTGTGCCCGCATATTTGATGCTGGTAAGCGGGCTTGCGCCAGTGCCGCCGACATTGCCCGAAACAAGGATGACGTCGGCATGCGCCTTGGCGACGCCCGCAGCAATCGTGCCGATGCCTGCAGCGCTAACCAGCTTGACACACACCCGCGCGCGCGGATTGATCTGCTTCAGGTCGTAGATCAGCTGCGCAAGATCCTCGATCGAATAGATGTCATGGTGCGGGGGAGGGGATATTAAAGTTACCCCGGGCGTCGAGTGGCGCAGCCGCGCAATCATCTCGGTCACCTTGAAGCCGGGAAGCTGTCCGCCTTCGCCGGGCTTCGCGCCCTGCGCGACCTTGATTTCGATTTCCTCGCAAGCGCCCAGATATTCGGCGGTGACGCCGAAACGCCCGCTGGCGATCTGCTTGATCACGCTGTTGGCGTTGTCGCCATTCTCATAGGGCGTGAAGCGCTTGCTGTCCTCACCGCCCTCACCAGAGACCGCTTTGGCGCCAATGCGGTTCATCGCGATAGCCAGCGTTTCATGCGCCTCGGGCGACAGCGCGCCCAGCGACATGCCGGGCGTCACGAAACGCTTGCGAATTTCGGTGATCGCTTCGACTTCGTCGAGCGGCACGCCTTCGCGTGGATAGTTGAACTCCATAAGGTCGCGCAGATAGATGGGCGGCAATTCGCGTACGCCCGCTGCAAATTGCAGATAGGTTGAGTAACTGTCTTTCGCGACCGAGCTTTGCAGCAGGTGCATCAGGCCAGCCGAATAGGCATGCGCCTCGCCATCTTTGCGTTGCTTGTAGAAACCGCCTACTGGCAGGCGGGTAATCGCTGCGTCAAAGGCTTCCGCATGGCGTTCCGCTGCATTCACGAAAAGCGATTGGTAACCTTCGCCTGAAATCTTGTTCGGCATTCCGGGGAAGAAATCATTTACCAGCGCACGCGACAATCCAACCGCCTCGAAATTATAACCGCCACGATAGCTGGAGATCACCGCGATTCCCATTTTCGACATGATCTTTAGGAGACCCTCATTGATCGCGGTGCGGTAGTTCTCAATCGCGGTTCCGAGATCCAGTTCGCCCAACAGCCCGCGCGCATGACGGTCGGCAATCGCGGCTTCGGCCAGATAGGCGTTCACCGTGGTCGCGCCTACGCCGATCAGCACAGCAAAATAATGCGTGTCGAGACATTCAGCTGAACGCACATTGACCGAGGCATAGCTACGCAAGCCTGCACGGACGAGGTGGGTATGGACCGCCGCCGCAGCGAGGATCATCGGGATCGCAACGCGTTCGGCGTCGATATCTATATCGGTCAGGAACAATTCGGTCTGGCCAGAACGCACCGCTGCCTCTGCTACCTCGCGGATACGGCGGATGGCCGCACGAAGGCCTTCCTGTCCCTCGGTGACCGGATAGGTACAGTCAATTTCGGCAGCTGCCTTGCCAAATGCCGCCTTCAACCGGCTCCATTCGGCATTGGTCAAAACCGGGCTTTCAAGCACGAGGACGTCGCTGTTCTGCCCCGTCTCGTCGAGGATGTTGGCGAGGTTAGAAAAACGCGTCTTCAGGCTCATCACATGCCGTTCGCGCAAACTGTCGATCGGCGGGTTGGTGACCTGGCTGAAATTCTGGCGGAAAAACTGGCTGATGATGCGCGGCTTGTCCGAAATCACGGCGAGTGGCGTATCGTCGCCCATGCTACCGACCGCTTCTTTCGCGTCCTCGACCATGGGGCTGAGGATCATTTCCATATCTTCCAGCGTCATGCCGGCGGCGACCTGCCGACGTGTAAGTTCGGCGCGTGTCCAGTCGAGTGCTGCGTCACTTCCGGCGGGCAAATCGGAAATAGTACGGAACCCGCCTACCAGGGCGGCATAATCCTGCTCGGCAGCGACCCGATCCTTGAGCTCCGCGTCACGATAGAGCTTACCTTCGTCGAGGTTGACTGCAATCATCTGGCTGGGGCCGAGGCGGCCCTTTTCGACGATGGTGTTTTCCGGAACGATGACCATTCCGGTTTCCGAGCCGATGATCAAAAGCCCGTCATTCGTGCGGCTATAGCGCAGCGGGCGCAGCGCATTTCGATCGACACCCGCAACCGCCCAATGGCCGTCCGTCATCGCCAGCGCGGCAGGGCCATCCCATGGCTCCATAACGCTCGCCATATATTCGTACATGGCCTTATGATTGGCAGGCAGGTTCGGGTTTGACTGCCATGCCTCGGGGATAAGCATCAGCTTCGCCGTTGGCGCTTCCTTGCCCGAGCGGATCAGCGTTTCGAACACGGCATCGAGCGCCCCTGTATCGGATGCGCCCGCCGGGATCACCGGCTTGATGTCGTCGCTATGATCGCCGAATGCGATACTGGCCATCTTGATTTCGTGGCTCTTCATCCAGTTCTGGTTGCCCCGGATCGTGTTGATCTCGCCATTGTGCGCAAGCGCCCGGAAGGGTTGTGCCAGCCACCATTGTGGAAAGGTGTTGGTCGAATAACGCTGGTGAAAGACAGCGACACGGCTTTCGAAGCGTTCGTCCTGCAGGTCGGGATAGAAGATCGAAAGACTCTCTGCGAGGAATAGCCCCTTGTAGACGATCGACTGGCACGACAGCGAGCAGATGTAGAAATCGCGTATCTGCGCCGCGATTACCTTTTTCTCGATCCTGCGACGGATGAGATAGAGGTTCTTTTCGAACTCGGTTGCATCAACAGCGTCCGGCATCGGCCCGGCGATCATGATCTGCTCGATTTCAGGGCGCGTCGCCTGCGCCTTCAGGCCGATAACCGAAACATCGACCGGCACCTGTCGCCAACCATAAATGGTATAGCCCGCCTCGATGATTTCGGCTTCGACGATCGTACGGCATGCCTCTTGCGCGCCGAGATCGGTACGCGGCAAGAAGACCATGCCTACGGCAAGCCGGTTGGGGCGCGGCTTGTGCCCGGCAGCGGTGATGGCATCGTCGAAGAAGCGGACCGGCAAGTCGACATGCAGACCTGCACCGTCGCCGGTCTTGCCATCGGCATCGACCGCGCCACGATGCCAGACGGCCTTCAACGCTTCGATTCCGGCCGCAACCACGCGCCGCGAAGGCTTGCCATCGGTCGCGGCGATCAGCCCGACGCCGCACGCATCGCGCTCGGTTTCGGGATAGTACATGCCTTCTGCGGCGAGGCGGGCATGTTCGGGAGTGGGGAAGTGGTGGGTCATGCCGCTACCTTTGATTTAGTTATCTGGTTCTGCATCCAGCGGTGCATATGCTCCACCACATCGCGGCCATCCTTGATTGCCCAGACGACTAGGCTCGCGCCGCGGACGATATCGCCCACAGCGAAGACACCGGGCAGGTTGGTCATGCCGGTGATGTGATCCGCGCGGATGGTGCCCCAGCGGGTGACGTTTAGGTCCGGTGATCCGAACAGTGTCGGCAAATCCTCGGGCTCAAAGCCCAGCGCCGTGATCACCATGTCGGCATCAAGCGTGAAATCGCCTTCCGGGTCTTGCTCGGGCGCGCGGCGACCGCTGGCGTCGGGCGCGCCGAGGCGCATCTTGCTGACATGCACTTTCTCGACAGCATCCGTGCCGTCAAACGCCTTGGGCGCGGAGAGCCAGACAAACTCGACGCCTTCCTCTTCGGCATTGGCGACTTCGCGTTGCGATCCAGGCATATTGTCGCGGTCGCGGCGGTAGAGGCATTTGACCGACCTTGCCCCTTGGCGGATCGCGGTGCGGACGCAGTCCATCGCGGTATCGCCGCCGCCGATGACGACGACATTCTTGCCCGCTGCGTTCAATGTGCCATCGTCAAAGGCAGGCACGGCATCGCCAAAGCCCTTGCGGTTAGAGGCGGTGAGATAATCGAGGGCGGCATGGATACCTGACAGGCCGATGCCGGGCGTCTTGATGTCACGCGCCTTATAGACGCCGGTGGCGATCAGGATGCTGTCATGTTTCGCGCGCAATTCATCGAGGTTGGCGTCACGACCAACTTCGAAATTGGTATGGAGGACGACGCCCGCTTCCTTCAATCGCTCAACGCGGCGCATCACCACATCCTTCTCCAGCTTGAAGCCGGGGATGCCATAAGTGAGGAGGCCGCCTGCGCGGTCATACCGGTCGTAGATGTGGACCTCATAGCCTGCGACGCGCAGATATTCAGCCGCCGTCAGCCCGCCGGGGCCTGCACCGATGATGCCTACCGACTGGCCGCGCGCCGCACCGATCTCGATGGGTTCGACCCAGCCTTCAGCCCAGGCGGTGTCGGTGATATATTTTTCGACGCTGCCGATGGTGACTGCGCCATGGCCCGAAAACTCTATCACACAATTGCCTTCGCAGAGGCGGTCCTGCGGGCAGATGCGGCCACAGATTTCGGGCATCGTACTGGTCAGGTTCGACAGCTCATAGGCTTCGCGCAGCCGGCCCTCTGCAGTGAGGCGCAACCAGTCGGGGATGTGGTTGCCGAGCGGGCAATGCACCGAGCAATAAGGCACGCCGCATTGCGAGCAGCGTGAGGCCTGCTCGGTTGCTTCCTCTGGAGCGTAACGGTTGGCGATTTCCTGGAAATCTTCGGCACGCAAGGTCGCTTCCCGCTTTTTAGGGAAGGATTGGCCCGTGCCGACGAATTTGAGCATGCGTTCTTGTGGCATGCCGCGGCCATAGCGAGGCACCTGACCTATGTTCAAGGCCTATTCGGACATATAGGGCAGATATACTAACCTAAATTAGCGGATTTGAAACCAAGTTAGTTCTGCCCGCAACTTTATTTCAGTATAAAAGGGCCGATACGGACTTATATCGCTCCGAGCCACATCAACGCTGCAACCCCCGCAATGATTCGATACCAGGCAAAGGGGCCAAAGCCGTAACGGGTAACCACCGCGAGGAAGGCCTTTACAACCGCCCAGGCGACGAGGAACGACACCACAAAGCCGATCGCCAAAAGCCCCATATCGTCTGCGCTCACCTCGCTGCGGTGCTTGTAGAGCTGCAACACGGTGGCTCCGGTGAGTGTCGGAAGGGCGAGAAAGAAGCTGAATTCGGCGGCGGTCTTGCGGTCGACGCCCATCGCCATCGCCCCCAATATCGTCGCGCCCGAACGCGACACGCCGGGGATCATCGCGAGGCATTGCACTACACCGACCATGGCGGAGCGTTGCCAGCTGATTTCGGCCACCCCGCCGGCATCGCTGGTCTTCGCATATTTCTCCACCACCAAGATCGCAAAGCCGCCGATGATCAGCGCCCACGCCACGATCACCGCATTTTCGAGCATCATCTCGATCGCGTCGCCAAAGGCCAATCCCAGCACCACCGCGGGGATGAAGGCCAGCAACAGGTTGCGCGTAAAGGCCACCGCTTTGGCGTCCCAACGGAACAGCCCGGTAAACACCTCCCAAAATGTCCGCCAGTAGAGCACGACAATCGCCAGGATCGCGCCGGGCTGGATTGCGATGTTGAACAGCGCCCAGCGCTTGGCATCATAGCCCATCAGCTCGGTCGCGAGGATCAAATGCCCGGTCGAGGAAACGGGGAGGAATTCGGTGATCCCTTCCACAATGCCCAGGATCACGGCGGTCCAGAATTCACTCATTGTTTTCGCACCCATTTCTCTCGTTCGTCATTCCCGCGCAGGCGGGAATCCATCACCCGCTGGTGAAATTTATACCACCGGAGATGGGCCCCCGCCTGCGCGGGGGTGACGAAAATTTGGAAGTAAAAGCATTGCAGCAATCAAGCCGCCGCCGCGTCACCAAAGCGGCCATGCTTGCGATAGAGCGTCATCCAGTCATGCGCCACCGCATCAATCGGTGTGGCGGTGATGCCCAGCGCGGCAAGCCCGTCCGCCCCCGACACCACATTGTCATACGCCAGCATCTTGAGTTGATCGCCTGAAATCGGCCCGCCGGGGATGAGGGTGAGCAGCTTGGCCGCCGCATCGGGCACCGGCACGAACAGCTTGTTGTGGCCGGTCGCCTTGGCAATCCATTCGTTCAATTGCAGCATCGAGAAGACCTGCGGCCCGCCCAGTTCGAGCGTTTCGCCGCCACTACGCCCAAGCGCCGCCACCACCGCGCGCGCCACATCGCCAACGAACACCGGCTGGAACTTGGTTTCGGCACCGATAACTGGAACGATGGGCAGCATCCGGATCAGCCCGGCAAACCGGTTGATAAACGCATCCTCGCGCCCGAAAATGATCGAGGGGCGCAGGATGGTGGCATTGGGGAAGGCCGCGCGCACCGCCGCCTCTCCGCCCGCCTTGCTGCGCCCATATTCGGCGGTGCTTTCCGCATCCGCGCCGATGGCTGACATATGGACGAGCGCCGAAACGCCCGCTTTCGCCGCCGCATGCGCGACATTGGCCGCACCCGCCCGCTGGATCGCATCCAGATTGTCGAAACTGCCCACCAGATTGACCGCCATATCGGCCCCGACCAACGCGTTGGCGACCGTCGCCGGCTTGGTAATGTCACACGCGCAGAGCGAGACCTGCCCCAGATTGCCCAGCGGCTTCACGATCACGCTCCCTCGCGTATCGCGCACCGCAACCCGCACCCGGGCCCCCGCCGCGCACAGCGCCTGCACCACATAACGCCCGACAAAACCGCCGCCGCCGAACACCGTTACCAATTTACCGTTGAGATCGCTCATTGCCTGCCCGTCAGTCTCTACAATAGGGAGAATATATGGACGGCGCTTTGCACGATGGGCGCGTCCGAGGCAAGTGGCGTGATGCCCCGGACGGTTGAGTTTACCTATCCTGAAATCGGGCGCACAGGCGCACGATCAGCCTATTTCCTGACATAATGGATTGTCGCACCGTTGGCCGATGCGACCTCCAGCTTGCCGTCAGCAGTCAGCTTTGCAGTCGCGGCTTTCTCCAGCAGCGCGCGATAGACTTGCTCCTGATCCATCAGCGCAGGGGCGCACGCCATCATCGTGCCGATCATCGGGGGGAAGACCTTCAGGCCGGTGCCTTCCAGCTGGTAATTCGCGCCATAGCCGTTGCAGCCCGATTTGCCGCCGACCTTGCCGTCGCTGCCCAGCATCAATGTCACTTCGCTGCCGCTGACAACCGGCTTGCCGCCGATGCTATCGGCCTGCCACCAGACATCCTTGATGCTGATCGCGGGGGCAGGGGGTATAGGGTAGGCCAGTTCCTGTACCTCCACCCGCTTGCTGCGACGGTGATAGAGGCACAGCATCTTTGCCTTTGCGCCCTTCATATGGGGTTGCGGCCAAGTACCGGTGACGACCCGCGCGTCGATCAACAGACGGTCCGAATAGCGGATCGGCGGGCCGGTTTCCGCATTGTTCAGGTTGGCGGCCTTCAGGCAGGCGGCCTGCGAGGCTTTGTCGACCTGCATCCAGCTGTTTGAACTGGCGGCGTGTGCGGGGGCCGCCGCCGCGATAGAAGCGACGGCAACCCCGCCGAGGGGGATCAAGGCACGCACAGGCTTTAGTAGCCTGTGCGCGTGCAAAGCACGTCGGCCAGATAGACACGACCGCTGACGGTTTCCATGCTCTGCCGTGCCGAGCCAGCCCAGCCGATCGACTTGCAATAGCTATCCGCCGTTTCGGCAGCACAGTTTGCGCTCGCGCTGCCGTAGCCGCAGGCAAGTACGCGGCGTCCGTTCGAATTGCCGGGGGCAGGGAAGAACTCTGCCGCCATGCCGCGCAGCGACGTACCGGCAGCCGGATGCTCGATAACCGGTGGCGCATAGCCCAGCGGACGCATCGACTGCACCATCATCATCTGCGGGGCGAAACGACGGATATTGGGTTCGTCCGCCGACACGGTGATGCACGGGCTGCGATAGCGGGTGCGCGAGCAAAGCTCCCACGTACCCGATTTGACGCGGATCGAATTGACCGACCAGCGCAGCGCCAGATTAGTCTTCGCCTCACCCACAAACACCGCCGGGCCGCTGAAATTTGCATCGCGATAGATGGTTGCTTCGCCGCGACCCATCGGGGCCATCTTGTCGGTCTGTGCAACGCTGGCGGTGGTGGCGGCGGCAATGCCACCGGCGATCAGCAACGATATTGTCGACTTTTTCATGCGCCTTGTCCTTTCAAAAGAAATACAGGCCCGCGCGACAGTCTTTTGGCTTCTCGCGCCGGGGATACAGCGATCCACCCGGAACAGAAGCTGGCATAATTGAGCGGTTTAATCCAGCGCACAATTTTACCGCATCTTACCTTTGCCGATTTTTTGCGCGCCGGGGCCGCGCAGCCGTTGACATCCGCAGGCGACCCGTTAAAGGAGCGCCCCTACCCGATGTCCGGCGCTGTTGCCGGGACATCCCGTGCCCAGATGGCGGAATTGGTAGACGCACCAGCTTCAGGTGCTGGCGCTCG
>NZ_DAOLHN010000005.1:0-85378 GCF_035329025.1 Sphingorhabdus sp.
CCGGCGTGCAAGGATTTGCAGTCCTCTGCGTCACCACTCCGCCATCGGGCCTCGCGCTGCGACAGAAAAGCGTCACATGTGGTGCAGGAGCGCGTCCCTAGCGGCTGGATTTGCGCTTTGCAATCCGATTCGCGACGATTTGGCAACAGGCAGGAAACAAAGCGACGCCGCTTGCATGGCAAATTCGTGCGTTTGTCCGAAAGCGGCTTGGACTTTGCGCCTGCGCTCACTAGAAGAGAATCGAAAGGCTGTATTGCATCTACAATACAGTTGTGTCAGTAACAATCGAGCCATAAAATAGCGGCAGCGGAAAGTCTTATGCAGTCAGCGCAATCGGAAACCAACCGTCGGCACATGATCGACAGCCAGCTAAGAACCAACGGCATCACCGAAGCATGGATCGTAAAAGCGATGGGCGAACTGCCCCGCGAAAAGTTCCTGCCTGCGGGTAAGGAGGCGTTTGCCTATCTTGATCGGTCGGTTCCGCTCGGCAATGGCCGTATGCTCAATCCACCATTGGCGACTGCCGAAATGTTGCAGGCTGCCAGCATAATAGAGAAGGACAATGTGCTGCTGATTGGGGCTGGCACAGGATATATGGCTGCGTTGCTGGCCGGGCGGGTCGCAAAGCTGGTTGCCGTTGAAGACGACGCGGAATTGGCTCCGGCAGCTCGCGCCAATGTTCCAGGGCTCGACATCGTCGAAACCGCGCTTAACGAAGGCACCAAGAAAAGCGCTCCGTATAGCCTGATCCTTATAGACGGTGCCGTTGAACAGCTTCCCGCAGCAATCGAAGAGCAACTGGCCGAGGGTGGCCGGATCGTTACGGGGATTGTCGAAGGGCCAGTGTGCAGGCTGGCAAGCGGCACCAAATATGGAGGCCATGTCGCATTGCGCGCTTTGGCTGACATCGAAATTGCCCCGTTGCCGGGCTTTGAACGCGCGAAGGAATTCGTGTTTTGAGCAACAATCGGGGGACAGTTAGAGCGATTCTGCTCGCTGCGACGGCTGCGCTGGCAATAGCCGCGCCTGCGTCGGCAGACACGCTGCGTGAGGCATTGGCTGAAGCCTATCAGACCAACCCGGTGCTGACAGGTGCACGTGAGGGACAGAAGGTGGTGAACGAGGCGGTTCCGATCGCCAAGGCCAATGGCCGCCCCGATGTCAGCACCAGCGCCACCTATACCGAATTGTTCCCGAGGTCGGACGGCACCAACTTCACACCCGACCGGACACTGAACGGGCGCGCCGATGTGACGGTGCCGCTCTATCTCGGTGGAGCAGTCAAAAATGCGGTTCGGGCGGCCGAGAATAGGGTCGAGGCTGGAATTGCCGGATTGCGCGCAACCGAGAGCGCGATTTTCTCCGCCGTGGTCGGCGCCTATATGGACGTGATCCGCGACGAGGCGATTGTCGAGCTCAATCGTGCGCAGGTCGGTGTATTGCAGGTCAATCTGGAAGCCACGCGCGACCGGTTTGAAATCGGCGATCTGACCCGCACCGATGTGGCGCAGTCCGAAGCAAGGCTAGCGCTTGCAACGAGCAGCATGGAGGCGGCGCGCGCGAACCTTATTCGTTCGAAAGAAATCTATATCCAGCTGGTCGGCAAGGCACCGGAAAATCTCGAAGCCCCGCCACCGTTGCCCAACCTTCCTGAATCGCCCGATGCGGCGGTTAGCGTTGCGCTGGAGAATAATCCCGACCTGATTGCATCGAAGGAACTGCGCGAAGCTGCGCGCTTTGACCGCAAGGGTGCCGAGGCCAGCCGCCTGCCGCAGGTCGCCGGCTTTGGCTCGGGCAGTTATTCGAACAATTTCGGTAGCATCGATTCGGGGACACTTGCCCCGTTTGACAAGACCTCGACCTCGGCGCAGGTCGGTGTGCGCGCAACCTTGCCGCTGTATCAGGGTGGACAACCGGCGGCCCAGATCCGTCAGGCGCAGGCGCGGATGGGTCAAGCGATCGAGCAGGAAATCGCCGCCGAGCGCGAAGCGATCGCGCAGACCCGCGCCGCTTATGCCAGCTGGAAGGCTTCACAGGATGTGATCGCCGCGTCCGAACGCGCGGTGTCGGCAAACGAACTCTCGCTCGAAGGCACCCGCGCCGAGAACAGCGTCGGAAACCGCACCATTCTCGACATTTTGAATGCCGAGCAGGAACTGCTCAACAGCAAAGTCCAGCTCGTCACCGCACGGCGCAACGCCTATGTCGCTGGTTTCTCCTTGCTCGCTGCGATGGGCCGGGCCGAGGCCCGCGATCTGGGACTTGAAGGCGGCCCGCTTTACGATCCGGTTGCCGAATATGATGCCGTCAAAGGCAGCTGGTTCGATTGGTCGTCCCAACCCGACCCCACCGCCAAAGCCACCCGCACGGTTGACACACAAGCCCAAAAGGCAGAAATAGAGCCGCTTCCCAAATATTAAGGGAATCAGTGGGGCATTTAGGGGCGTTGGCACATGGCGACTGATCGGAACGAACCATCGATGGAAGCGATCCTGTCTTCGATCAAGAAGATCATCGCTGATGAAGACCGCTCGCGCGCCATCAACTCGCGTCGGCCTGCCCGCGAAACACTCCGCGATGACAGCGAAAACGAGGATGTCCTCGAACTGACCGAAGCCGCTGCCGATGAGCGCGAAGAAGAATTGCTCGACACCGGCAAGGCGCAGAGCCTGCGCCAGAGCTTTTCGGTGCTGCAGACGCTCTCCGAACCCGGCGTAGCGCCGCAGATCGTCCGCTCGGGCGAGACTTCGCTTGAAGGCCTGACCCGCGAATTGATGAAGCCGATGCTCAAGGAATGGCTCGACACCAACCTGCCCGGCATTGTCGAGGCGATGGTTGCGCGCGAAATCGAACGCATCACCAAGAAGGGCTAGGGCCCCGATTGCCGGTTTATCCATCACCGTAGCCCTGAGCCTGTCGAAGGGCGCTTCAAGGTTTATGCTATGGCTGTGAGACGTGCTTCGACAAGCTCAACACTACGGTTTTTGTTTGTAGTACTGCTATTCGCAAAGCCTGCCCTTGCCGAAACAGTTTACTTGAAAGCTGGTCGCATCGTCGATGTTGCAGCTGGCAAAGTACTGACCGGTCACTGCATCACGATTGCGGGGGAGAAGATTGCTGCCGTCGAGCCGTGCAAGGCGCAGCCCGATAGCATCCGGACGATCGACTGGTCCACCTACACCGTGTTGCCCGGCCTGATGGACCTGCACACCCACCTTGCCGATGCAGGGCAGAGTGCAGACCTCGCGCTGCCACTGAAAACCTCGCCTGCTGCCACCGCGCTGATCGGCGCAAAAAATGCGCGTGATACGCTGATGGCGGGGTTCACCACAGTCCGCGATGTCGGCACTTATCGCGGGCTTACCGATGTTGCGTTGAAAGACGCGATCAACATGGGCCGCGTGCCCGGGCCGCGCATGTTTGTCGCAGGTGGCTATATCACCAAGCCGGGTGGTGGCGGCGAACTCAACGGCGTCACCGACAATGAAAAGCTGCCCGAGGATATGCGCTATGGCGTTTCGGTCGGGCCCGAGCAGGCGGCGACCAATGCCGAATATTTCATTGAAGAAGGCGCCGATTTCCTGAAGCTGATTGCGACCGGCGCGGTCCTTGCCATCGGCACCGAACCGGGTGAACCCGAATTGAGCGTCGAGGAAATGAAGGCGGCGGTCGATACCGCCTCCAAACGCGGCGTCTATGTGACCGCTCATGCGCATGGCGCGCAGGGTATCAAAAATGCGATTGCCGCAGGCGTGCGCTCAATCGAACATGCCAGCCTGATCGACGACGAAGCGCTCAAGCTTGCCAAGGCCAATGGCACCTGGCTGGTGATGGATATCTATAATGGCGACTATATCGACGATATCGGCACCAAAGAGGGTTGGCCCGAGGAATATCTGCGCAAGAACCGCGAGACCACTGACGTCCAGCGCGCGGGCTTTGCCAAGGCGGTGAAGATGGGCGTCAAGATCGCCTATGGCACCGACAGCGGCGTCTATCCGCACGGGGTCAACGGGCGACAGTTCGCCTATATGGTGCGGTACGGGATGACGCCGATGCAGGCGATCCAGTCCGCCACCATCCGCGCGGCGAAATTACTGGGCAAGGAGCATGAACTGGGCAGCATCGCACCCGGACGCTTTGCCGATCTTGTCGCGGTCAAAGACGATCCGCTGGCCGACATTGTCGCTCTGGAAGCGATCGACCATGTGATGAAGGGCGGCGAGCTTATCCGCTAACCGCGTTTGAACGGACCGAGTTCGGCCAGAAACTCCTGTTCTCGATCCACCGCGCGGCGTTCGCGCACCAGAAAATCCTCGATGGCCGCGCGGAAGCCCGGATCGGCGATGAAATGCGCCGACCAGGTCGTGACCGGCAGATAGCCGCGCGCCAGTTTATGCTCACCCTGTGCGCCCGCCTCGACCCGCGCCAAGCCATGGGCAATCGCGAAGTCGATTGCCTGATAGTAACAAAGCTCGAAATGCAGGAAGGGGATGTCTTCGACACAACCCCAATAGCGGCCATAGAGGCAATCGGGCCCGAGCAGGTTGAGCGCGCCCGCCACTGGCTGTCCGCCCCGATATGCCAGGAACAGAACGATGCTATCGCCCATGCTCTGGACAATCTGATCAAAAAACGTACGCGTCAGATAGGGCCGCCCCCATTTGCGCGCGCCGGTGTCCTGATAGAAGACCCAGAACATGTCCCAATGGGCGGGCAAGATCTGGTCACCGCGCAATATCTGAATGTCGACCGCCGATTGCGCAGCGGTCCGTTCCTTGCGAATCGCGCGACGTTTACGCGAAGCAAGCGTCGCCATAAAATCATCGAAGCCGGAATAGCCGTCATTCGCCCAATGGAATTGCGTACCCGAACGGATCAGCCATCCGGCCTTTCGAAACAGATACAACTGGTCCTCGTCGACAAAGGTTGCGTGCGCGGACGAAAGGCCGTTTTGCAGTACAACGCTTTCAGTAGCTCGAAGAAGTTTGAGCGCTATATCATCATCGCGCGCGAGCAGACGCGGACCCGGCACCGGTGAAAAGGGTGCGGCTATCTGCAGCTTCGGATAATAGCGCCCGCCTGCCCTTTCATAAGCATCGGCCCAGGCATGATCGAAGACATATTCGCCCTGGCTGTGCGATTTCAAATAGGCAGGTAACGCACCGCAAATGTTCCCGCCTGCATCGCGAATAGAAATCGGCGTTGGTGACCAGCCGGTTCCCGAGCCAACACTTCCCGAATCCTCAAGGGCTGCAAGGAAGGCATGGCAGACAAAAGGGTTGGCGGATGCATTCAACGCATCCCATTGCGCTGCATCCAGCGCGGACACGCCCTCGGCAATTTGGGCTATGATCGGGTCGTCGGGCGTATCGCCTTCCGCCATGTCCTTTTCCTCAGGCGGGCTTTACCGCCACTATGGCGTCAATCTCCACCGTCGAATCGAGCGGCAGGACGGGAACGCCCACGGCACTGCGTGCATGTTTGCCGGCATCGCCAAACACCGCCTCCATCAGGTCCGAAGCGCCATTGGCAACCTTGGGTTGGCCGGTGAAATCGGGGGTGGACGCGACGAAAGCGCCCAGTTTGACGATACGCTCGACGCGATCGAGCGAGCCGAGCGCTTTTTTCATCTGCGCGATAAGCATCAGGCCACAACCTTGCGCCGCCAATATGCCCGCTTCCTCGCTGCGGCTGTCGCCGACCTTACCGGTCATCAGCTTGCCATCAACGAACGAGACCTGACCCGAAATGTAGAGCAGTCCGCCGACTTCGACCGTCGGCACATAGGACGCGACCGGCGCAGCGGGTTCGGGGAGGGTGATGCCGAGTTCGGCGAGGCGGTCTTCGATCATACGGGTTCTTTCTGAATATTGGGCGCGGGGCTCCCCGCGAGCAGTTTATCGGTAATCCAATGCTCGGCCTCATGCCACAGATCGATACGGGCATGCGCCAATTGCGATGACTGGACGCGCTGCCACAATATCGGCTCGCCAACAAATTGCAGCCGCCAGACATCGGGCAGGGTTTCAGCCACCGATTCATGCTGATGGCCAAGATCGTCGACGAAAACAGTGACGCTGGGATTGTAGCGTTCGACAATCCGTGCAAGCGCCTCGCCCTTGCCGCCCTGGTTGGTATAGACCGGAGCATCGATACCGACTGCGCGTAATTGTTCGACACGCGATTCATTATGGTGATCCATCAAATTGGTCAGGATCACGACATCGGCATGCTCGGCTATCCGGTTGACGGCTTCAACCGCGCCGTCGATCGGCTGCTGCCGGTGCATCTCGGTCAGGAAGAAGCCGTTCAACAGGTTCCAGACATGGCCGCGCTCGACCTGCGTGCCATCATGCTTGTGACGCAGCGCCTCTCCCCAGTCGCCATGGACAAGATCAAAATGGATGTGATGCGCTTCGTCCAGCCAGTCACGGAAGGGCACGACCATGTGCAGCAGCACCTCGTCACAATCGGAAATCAACAAGGGGCGGCTCATGCTTCAAGCTCCATTCGGGCACGTACCAGCGCCTCAGGTTTCACATTCATATGGTCGGCAGCGGCAACCAGGTCGGGTTCATGGGCTTCAAGGAAAGACAGGATCGCCGCCTGTGTCGATTTTTGGGATATGTCGTGGCGCAATATATCCGGCGTCAGCCCGGTGAGCGCAAGCATTCGTGAGGCGCGTTCGGAATCCGATAGAATCCAGCCAAGCGCACTGAGGGCAAGCGTTGCCGGGTCGAGTTGAATTTGGCCCACGCTTTTCGCATTTGTTTCGAGCATGGCTTTCGCTTAAGCGAAAGCAACGGCGCTGCCTAGGCAGCAAAATAGCCAATGCTAAAGGGAATGTTGTGGGCAAGAAGGTTCTGATCGTCGAGGATAATGAGCTGAACCTCAAACTGTTCACCGACCTGCTGCGCGCGCACCAGTTTGAGGTCGCAGGCCTGCGTGATGGACGCGAAGCTTTTTCGCGGATGCGCGAGTTTGGGCCCGACTTGATCATCATGGATATCCAAATGCCGCATGTCAGCGGCCTCGACCTGATTGAAGCGATGCAGAGCGAAGACGACCTCAAACCGATCCCCGTGCTTGCCGTGACCGCTTATGCCGGGAAGGGCGACGAGGAACGCATATTGGGCGCGGGCGCACGCGCCTATCTGTCGAAGCCTGTCGGAATGGTTCAGTTCCTGGGTGCCGTGAAAGCGATTACCGGCTGATGCATTGGCTCTTTAGGTGGCTGCTGGTCGCTTTGGCGCTGCTGGGTGCACAAGTCGCATCGGCCCAACAGCTGAATGTTCCCGGCCGTCTGGTTGCCGAAACCGATGCTCCAGCACCCGGTTCCTCCCTCACTCTCGCCTTCGTCTTTGAACCCAAAGCGGGTTGGCATGGCTATTGGGAGAATCCCGGCGATGCCGGTTTGGGGCTGCAGCTGGAATGGAAGCTGCCCGCCGGAATCACGCCTGGCAAGCCCCGCTTTCCGGTTCCCAAGCCGCTGCTGATCGGCGGATTGATGAACCATGTATATGAAGAGCCGCACGCGATACTGGTTGATCTGGCGATTGACAGTTCTGTGCAGTCCGGCACTTCGGTGCCATTGGAGGTAGCCGCCAACTGGCTGGCTTGCACTGATACAATATGCGTCCCGCAACAGGACCGCTTCACGCTGCAGTTGCGGGCAGGTGGCGGCACGGTCGAATTTAACAAGCGCAAACAATTCGACCAATGGCGAAGTGCAATCCCTGTACCGCTGGATCAAAATGCGCGTTATGCCATCAGCGGCAAAACCTATGCAATCGCCATTCCCTATCCGGCCAGTGCCCCGCTCGACCGCCCCTATTTTTTTGCACTGACGACCGATCGCATCCGTTATGCAGCGCCGCAAGCCGCGCGCAGGGCCGGTGACTGGTTGATCATCACAACCGAAGCGCAGGGCCAGGCGGCGCCGGTTGACGGTCTGTTGCGGATTGGTGACGGCCAGGGGCTTTTGATCCGCACGGTCGCTGGCCCCATTCCCAAAGGTGGTGATGAAGTGGCGGCTTTGGGCGCGAGCGACAAGCTGACACCCGCCGTTCCCGCATTGCCCGCATTGCCATGGCTGCTTCTGGGGGCGCTGGTCGGAGGGCTGCTGCTGAACCTGATGCCATGCGTCTTTCCGATCCTTGGTCTCAAGGCACTCACGCTGGCCAAAGCGGGAGGTGACCAGCGTGAAGCGCGACAAGATGCGCTGGCCTACACAGCAGGCGTGGTTTTGAGCTGTCTGGCCTTGGGTGTGACCATGCTGTCGCTACGAGCGGCGGGGGAGGAAATTGGCTGGGCATTCCAGTTGCAGGAACCTGTCGTTATATTCGCGCTGCTCGCGCTTATGGTTGTGGTAACGGCCAATCTTGCCGGTCTTTTCGAGCTACCGGGTTTCGCTGTCGGCGATGGTCTGACACGAAAATCCGGAATGTCCGGTTCATTCTGGACGGGGGTATTGGCGGCGGTGGTTGCTACACCCTGCACGGGACCCTTTATGGCAGCCGCCATGGGCGCTGCGCTTTTGCTCCCCGCTGTTGAGGCAATGTTGCTGTTTGCCAGCCTGGGCATCGGGATCGCCCTGCCGTTCCTTATGATCGCCTATGTGCCGCGGATGCGGGCCATTCTGCCCAAGCCGGGGCCTTGGTTGGGGCGGTTCCGCAGACTGATGGCTATCCCGATGGGTCTGACTGCGCTGGCATTGCTCTGGCTAATGTGGCGTTTAACCGGGACGGAAGGTCTATTGGCCGGCGTCGTCGCAATCGTTTTGCTTCTGGCGATGCTGATCGGCTACCGCATCGTGCAAGCCAGATTGCCTAAAGCGCCGCTTCTGCTTTTGATTGCGGGCATAGCGATGGTCGCAGTCGGTGCGCAGTTCATTCCGGAAAGCCGCAATGCAGATGCGAAAGGCGAGCCTGCGATTCCGGGCGCACTGCCTTTCGATGCCGGAAAGCTGGCGGAGCTCCGCGCGCAGGGCACACCCGTCTTCCTCTACTTCACGGCTGACTGGTGTGTGACCTGTAAAGTGAATGAAGCGGCTGCCATCAATCGCGATGAGACAATCAGGCTGTTTGAAGCGAAGGGCATCAAGGTGATGGTGTGCGATTTCACGCGGCGGGACGCCGCAATAGCGCGCTTCCTAACCGAACATGGCCGGTCGGGTGTTCCACTTTATCTGTTCTACCCACGGCGGGGGGAAGCCAAGGAACTACCGCAGATACTGACACCGGACATTATAGCCGAAGCAATTGAAAGCTGACATACTGTGAGGGTTTGAGGGCAGGCCGTTGTTGAGGTGTTGCCTTCCAAAAAAGGCATCGCGGCCAGCCCCCGCCCCATGACAACAGGGTGCGACCCTAAAAGGCCCCGCTGTCGATCTTGATAAATTTGGTCTGGTTTGCTCCGATGACCGAAATGCCCTTGGTCCCGATGATGCCAACCAGAGGAACCGATCGCTCAACGACATTTAGCGGTGTATCGACACCAGTATCATTATCGGCCTGTGGGGCGCTGATGGCGACAACCTCTATTCCCCAATAGTCTGGGCGATCATGATAAATGCGCGGTGCGAGGCGCAGTTCGAGGCTGGTCCCGGGCGTCCGTGCCGAAACCCATAGATACAGTGAATCCTGGAACGGAACCCGGCGCAATTCCGCGCGATCAAAATCGATAATTTTCCCGTTGGGCACGCTCGAAAGCGAGCCGCCAGCAATGCCGCTCATAAGTCATTCCAAACAAATCGTAATTTGCTTCCGCAGAAGAGCAATAAATGCCCCAAC
Organism: Sphingorhabdus sp.; assembly: GCF_035329025.1. Classification (GTDB taxonomy): domain Bacteria; phylum Pseudomonadota; class Alphaproteobacteria; order Sphingomonadales; family Sphingomonadaceae; genus Sphingorhabdus_B. The sequence goes on from NZ_DAOLHN010000005.1 coordinate 9,798, forward strand.
ATGCGTAATATAATTAGCCATATTGCATATTTTATGGCGGAAAGCCATGATTTGACCACGCAACATCGGGTCGATCCTCTTAAGCGGCTGTTCTTCGGTTCGAAAAAATTTACGCATAGCTATGCGAAACCAAGCCTTGCCATGCAGGTTGCTGCCAATCATATCGCCCGCATGCCAAATGCATCCTCTTCAATGCCGAGCGCGGGCGGTTCTCCGCAGAAACTAGTCAACTGGTTGATGTCAGTAGCCTTTTTGGTTTTCCTGATGGTCATCGTCGGCGGCATCACCCGCCTGACCGAATCGGGGCTGTCCATCACCGAATGGAAGCCCGTTACCGGTGCCATTCCGCCGCTGAACGAAGCGCAATGGGCGCAAGAGTTCGAGAAATATAAGCAAATTCCTGAATATCTTGAAATTAATGGTCCGGCTGGAATGACCCTCGCCGAATTCAAATTCATTTATTTCTGGGAGTGGGTGCATCGCCTGTTGGGACGCGTAATCGGGTTGGCATTTGCCATTCCGCTTGCCTGGTTCTGGATCAGGCGCCAGATTCCAAATGGCTATAAGGGGCGCTTGCTGGCGTTGCTGGCACTTGGAGCGCTACAGGGGACGATAGGCTGGTGGATGGTATCGTCGGGCCTCAGCGAGCGCACCGACGTCAGCCATTTCCGCCTCGCGGTGCACCTGTTGACCGCGCTTTTCATCATGGGTGGACTGATCTGGACTGCGCTTGATCTCCATGAACTTGCCAGAAGCGGGGCACACCGTCCAGCGCGGCTGACCGGCTTCAGCTTAACCATAATATTGATCCTTTTCCTCCAGCTGCTTTTCGGCGCCTGGGTGGCCGGATTGAATGCCGGCTATGTCTCCAACAGCTGGCCTCTAATGAATGGCAGGTTGTATCCCGATGGCGTGGATTGGGGCCACGGAGCGTGGTTTGCGCTGACCCACGACCCGTTCCTGACACACTTCATTCACCGCTGGTGGGCCTGGGTTACCGTGGCCGCGCTGGTGGTTATGGCACGGCACCTCAAAAAGCTTGGCGCACGTCCGGTTTCGATAGCCATCCATTCAGCATTCGGAACGCAGATATTGTTAGGAATTGCTACTGTAATGACCGGCATGAACATCACACTGGCGGTGCTGCATCAGGCCGTCGGTGCCTTGGTGGTCGCAACGACGGTCTGGGGCGCACACCGGCTGGGCCGAATAGGGGATTACAGGTAAAAGTGTCCGATCTGGCGATTGTCTATGCCGTTTTTCCAACTGCGGGTGAGGCGCATGACTGCTGCCGCGCTCTGTTGGAACAAAATCTTGTGGCCTGCGCCAACCGGCTGACACCGATTATCTCGCATTATCGGTGGGAAGGCGAGATCGAGACTGTCGAAGAACATCCGGTCATCCTCAAAACCACCGCATCGCGCCAACAGGAAGTTATCGACCGGATTGCGCAGATGCATCGACACAAGGTCCCGGCCATCTTGGCATGGCGGGTAGATGCCGCCCATCCGGCCTATGCCATGTGGGTCAAGGCGGAGACCCTTGCCTAGGGTATTATTATACCCGCCTCGAAATGCGTGCATTTGCTTGACTATTGCACACCTACGCGCCAATAGCGCCCGTCCGCTGATGAGGATTCGATTCTCTTCAGCACCCTATCCCTATCGGAGGTTCGAACAGCAGCCATGAAAACGCTGTCCAAAGTCACGAAGTCGATCCGCCCGCAGGACGTCCAGAAGGATTGGCATATCATTGATGCCGACGGCCTGGTTGTCGGTCGCGTGGCCACGATTATCGCCAATATCCTGCGCGGCAAGCACAAGCCGAGCTTTACCCCGCACGTCGATTGCGGTGACCATGTCATCGTCATCAACGCCGACAAGGTGAAGTTTACCGGCAAGAAGCTGGGCGACAAGGTGTACTATCGCCACACCGGCTATGCCGGCGGCATCAAGGGTGTTACCGCAGCCAAGGTTCTCGAAGGCCGTTTCCCTGAGCGCGTACTCGAAAAGGCTGTCGAGCGCATGGTTCCGCGCGGCCCGCTCGGTCGCCAGCAGATGCGTGCTCTGCACCTCTACAACGGCACCGAACACCCGCATGACGGCCAGCAGCCCAAGGTGCTCGACGTCGCTTCCCTGAACCGCAAGAACAAGGTGGGTGCATAATGTCCGACACCGTAGAATCGCTCGCTGATCTCCAGACGCTGGGTGCCGAAGGTTCGGCTCCGGCTGCACCCGCAGCCCCGCTGCGCGAGAAGGAAGTCGACGCACAGGGCCGCAGCTATGCGACCGGTCGCCGTAAGGATGCCGTTGCCCGCGTTTGGCTGAAGCCCGGCACCGGCAAAATCATCGTCAATGGCCGCGACCAGGAAGTGTATTTTGCACGTCCCTCGCTGCGCCTCGTCATCAACCAGCCCTTCGGCGTGACCGAACGGACCGGACAATATGACGTGGTCGCTACCGTCAAGGGTGGCGGTCTTTCGGGACAGGCCGGTGCAGTCAAGCATGGCATCGCCCAGGCACTGTCGAAGTTCGAGCCCGCGTTGCGTGGTGCGGTCAAAGCCGAAGGCTTCCTGACCCGCGACAGCCGTACCGTCGAGCGTAAGAAGTACGGCAAGGCGAAAGCCCGCCGCAGCTTCCAGTTCTCGAAGCGCTAAGCAAATCCTTTCTGGATTTTCGAAAGGGCGGCCCTCGGGTCGCCCTTTTCTTTTGCGCGCCATAGGATATCACCGGGCGATGCTGAAAACCGCACTGATTGTTATAGCGCTTCTGCTGACCGGAGCCGGAATCTGGTTTTACCGCTTAGGAGGCCCTGCACAACTTGAGCTCGCGGACCGCTGGTGGCCCGGCAAAGCGGACGCAATCGGTTCTGCGGTTCTTGGCACCCATTACAGCGAGACTGCGTCATTACAGCAAAGCTATGACATCTATTACCCGGTTGGTGCCGGCAAAGAATGTGGTGACCGCAAATTTCCGTCGCTGCTCTTCTTCCATGGTGGTTCATGGCGCGAAGGAGACAGGAGCAGCTACGCCTTTGTCGGGCGCGCCTTTGCCGCGCGTGGTTTCATCACTTTCATCGCCGATTACCGGAAGGCACCCGGGCATCGCTTCCCCGATTTTATCGATGATGCGGCGCAAGCCATTGCCAGCGCCAATCGGGAGCTGAATCAAAGTGCGTGCGGTGACCCGGAGCGCCTGTTCGTCATGGGGCATAGTGCGGGCGCGCATATCGCCATGCTTGCAGCGCTCGATCCAAAATGGCTTCGGCGGCATGGTCTCGACGCTTCTGCAATAGCCGGCATTATCGGCCTAGCAGGACCCTATGATTTCCTTCCCTTTACGAGCGATGCCGCGCGCGACGCACTGGGACATTGGCACAAACCTGAAGAGACCCAGCCAATCCACTTTGCCAATGGAAAGGTGCCACCGTTGTTGTTGCTGACCGGCGATGCCGATACGACGGTCAAGCCGCGAAACAGCAAGGCGTTGGCGCAAAAGGTCAATGAGGACACAGGCAAGGCAGAATTACGACTTTATCCCGAGGTCACCCATAGCGGGATAATCATGGCCATCGCCCGCCCATTCCGCAGCAAGGCCCCGGTCATCGACGATGTCCTGGCATTCACACGGCAACAAGCAAAATAGGCAGGGCGGCAGTTTAGAGACCACCAGCATGCGGAAAGCGGCCGCGCATAGTTAATATTTCCTTTGGAACTTCCTGCGATAGCCGACTGGCATAGATTTCGGGAAGCTCGATGAACATATTCGGCAAATATCGCGACCTGTTCTCCATTGTCCTCGATCTGGGGGACGAGATGGAAACGTTGCGACGCAGCGCAACCGGCGAGAATCGCTCGCTCCTGCTTGCTCAATTGCAGGCCGCGGCTGGGGCCAATGTTGCAATTCTGATCACGGCCATCCTGTTCTATCTTTCGACGGCCGCGCTGATGTCGACGTCGATCATTCCCTATTTCTCGATCGTCGGTGCGCCTTTTGTAGTGCTGTCCCAGTTTCTGATTTTTCGCCTGCATTTGAAGCTCAAAGACTATGATCTCGATGCCGATGAAGACGGTCTCATTCTGAAAAGGCTACGCAACCGCTTCGTCGAATATGTCGGCATCGGTTCCATCGCATGGGCAGGGTTGATCTGCGACCTGTGGACGCTCCCAGGCGAAATCAATCATGTCATCGCCGGAGGCACGGCCTTTGGCCTGATCGGCGTAGGTGCGTTGACCTTTCTGTGCCTGCCGCGATCAATGTTTGTCTGGCTGGTAATGGTCACTGCAGGCGGCATCGCCGGGCCCCTGCTGTCAAATGAGCAACTGCCCTGGTACTTCTACGCCGCCACCGCGATTTACGGTTTTGCGTTGCACCGTATCGCAATGCGCCAATGGCGATCCTTCCTCAAATCGATCGATGATGCCCATGCTTTTGCCCATGCACGCGCCGATTTCTATGAGCAGGAACGCGAACGACGCGACGAGATTGAGGCCGAGCGCAAGCGTGCAGAGCAAGTCGAGGCCGAAATCCGCGCCAAGGCCGATCGGCAGCGACAGGCGGAGATGGAGCAGTTGGCGCATGAATTCGAGCGATCCGTTATCATGACGGCAGATGCCATCACCACTGCGATTAGGGCGGTCGGCGAATCGGCAGAGCAACTGGCAGGTATCGGCGCGCAGACGCGCAACCGGGCCGATGCGATGGCGATCATGGCCGAAAATATGAGTAGCGCCATCCAGATGGTAGCCGGCGCCGCGCGGCAGCTGGGCGATGCAACGCAGGCCATTTCCGATCAGGTTGACGATCAGGTCGAGGCCGCCAATGCAGCCACGGGTAGCAGCCGCCTGAGTAGCACGGCTATCGGTGCACTCTCGCAGGATGCCGATAAGGTCGGAGAGATTGCTGCGATCATCGAGGATGTCGCCAGCCGCACCAACCTGCTCGCGCTCAATGCCACGATTGAAGCGGCACGTGCCGGGGAAGCGGGTCGCGGCTTTGCTGTCGTCGCACAAGAGGTCAAATCGCTCGCGAGCCAGACGCACCAGGCCATCGCCTCTGTTTCAGGGACCGTAGCCAATATTCGCGGGCAGATGGAAACAACTGCTGAAAAGGTGGAATCGGTCGTCGAAAAGATTGATCGGGTGCAACAGGGTGCCGGGAACATCGCCGCCGCTATTTCGCAACAACAGGCAGCGACTCGCGAAATCGGTGACAATGCCGAGCACGCCGCCCGGAATGCCGAAGAAGTCCGGTCGCAGAGCCAGGAAGTGAATCAGGATGCACTGCGGGTCGGCGAAGTTGCCGATGAAATGCATCAGGTCATGCGTGAGATGGAGTCACGGGCTATTTCATTGCGCGAAGCGAGCGCGGCCTTCCTGCAGCGCCTTCGCGTCGGCTGAGTCACCCCAAGCGCGGCTCCAATGCCGCAGCAATCCTGTCCATCGCGCTTTGCAGCCATTCGATCATTTCGGCATCGCCGACACCATCCAGCCTGACCACTTGCGGCATCGACAGGCCGACGCGCAGAGTCGCGCCCCAGCGGCCGTCGGCCAGTTTGACGCAGCGCACCGGTTGACCCAGACGCACACCGTCCGCGGTCATCGCCTTGTGGATTGCAACCGCGCTGTCAAAATCGAGCGTACGGCTTACGGCTCCACTTTCGTCGTGGCAAAGATCTAGCGTCACCAGCGTCTGCATCTCTATCGGATGTTCAACTTCTTCGTCGACATCCTCGGCGGGGGTGGCAGCCACCTTGCGCGCACGCAACTGATCAGCCATCGCTCCGGCCGCCTGATTGAATGCAGACACGACCCGGGTTACCCGATCGATGCTCAATTTCTGAAACCGCTCCAGTTCGAACAGCGAGGCCGAAAGGCGGAGGGCAAGGCCTGCATTGCCGCTTTGGGTAAGCGACTCTGCGCCCGCCCAAACAGTTGGTACTTCGGCACGGCGGAACACCGTTGCCATGCCGGAAGCGAGCGGTGCCGCTGAACCAGCCATGCCGTTTGGCAACAGGGCAAATCCGCTGAACGGCGGACCACCCATAAACTTCGATCCGGTAAGGAAAACGATGATATCGCGCGCCAGATAGTCATGGATCGCCTGTGTGGTGATCCGCGCCTGGCAGGCATCGACAACAAAGGCGACATCGCCGCCAAATCGGCTTTGCAGACGGTAGATATCATCCAGATGCGGCAGCACCAGACCGGTTTTCGAACCATGCACGACATGGACAAGGGGGTAACGACCTTCTGTCAGCGCGTTGGCAATCGCGACACCCATTTGCGCGGCAAGCGTTTCACTGTCGAAGGCCTCGCCTTCCGGATTGCGCACCGGAAAATCCCCCATCTCGATGGGAGGAAGGCCGTCAATCGGCTGGCCAGGAACTACTTCGGCGATAAGCGCCGTTTCATTGGCGAAATAGCGTCCGGCGGCGCTGTGGATGCAGCCCGAACCGACCTCGTCGGCACCAAGCAACAGGTTGGCGATGCCATTGGGCTTGCGACCCGCAACAGCTAACAACGCAACATATTCAAGATCAGTGCCCGAAGGCGCGAAGAAAATATCGGTTCCCTCTGGCAGGCTGTAGGCCGTCGATATCCGACCACGCATCTTATCCAGATAAGCGGTATAAGCATCGCCAGCTTCGAGCACGCCCGCGCCTTCAGCAAACTCGGCCTCCAGGAAGGCCATGGCATCAGCGCTCAGATCGTTCGCGGTCGAGGAAGCGAAGGCCAAAACATCGCGCGGATAGGGGGAGCTGTGATAGCGGTTTAGCGCGGTGGCAGGATCGATCACGATGCGCGCGTCGCCGCCTCTGGTCATCCAGTCGGCCAGTTCGGAAATGGTCATAAGCGCGTAACTGGCCCTTTGTTTCCCTTGATGGCCCCGGCCTATAGCCGCCAAGCCGCAATTAGGAAATTGCGAAATTCGGCAAAGCGACTATGAGCGGCGGCGAAGAGGGGCAAAGCCCGTCAAAGGACTATGGATATGACCGAACCCACCCGCCTCACAGCCGAAGCCCGCAAGAATTTGCGCATCCTGTTCATCGCCAAACATGCGCTGGGCGATGGCAGCCTGCATGGCACCGATGGCAATCATTCGCCCTACCATTATGAGATGAAGACAATTCTCGCCGGACTGTTCGAAAAGCTGAGCGTGGCGAACAATTATGAATCGCTGTTTACCGATCCCGGCGTCGATTTCGTCTGGCCGATGCTTAATCGCGGCGGTTTCTTCAATTCGGAAATGCTCTGCCCGCTGCTGTGCGAACGTTTGGGCGTGCCCTATCTCGGCGCCAATCCGATCCTGCGTGGCCTTGCCGATGACAAGCATCTGACCAAATTGGAAGGCAAGGCGCGCGGCGTTCCAACTTGCGACTGGGCTGTCTACCGCGCGGGTGCTCCGGTCGAAGAGGCGCGTTGCCCCAAGGGCAGCCGTTTCGTGATCAAGCCCAATAACAGCTCGGCCAGTTGGGGGATCGGTGACGCGCATGATTGGGAAGGCGTCAAAGAGGCTGTGCTGCGCATCCATGCCGAGGGCCATGATGCCATTGTCGAGCCGTTCATGAATGGCAGCGATGTAGAGGTTCCGGTTATTACCAAGGACGGCGCCCCCTTCGTGATGCCGCCGATGCTGTTCAAGCAGAATGACCCGTCTCACCTGCGCACCCACGCCGAAAAGCGCGATCTTGTCGAGCGCGAGCATAAATATACGCTGGTGCCATTTGAAGGCGACGAGGCCTGGGAGAAGATCAAGGCGATGACGCTGACGCTCGCCGAGATTTTCCGCCCGTTCGATTTCGGCCGCTTCGAATTCCGCTTCAACGAGGCAACCGGCGAGATCAATCTTCTCGAGGTCAATCTGCAGTGCAACCTCTGGTCGGAAAAGGTCTATGGCCGATCTGCGGTGCTGATGGGCTGGAAGCAGGAAGACCTGATCGAAACCATCGTCGCCGAAAGCCTCATCCGTCGCGGATTGATGCCTAGGATATAAACCCGCATTCAACTGCGCGGTTAAAAATTGCATTTGCTTGGGAGTGCCCGCTTGGTTAGGGCGTTCGAAGATTCAGTATCGGGATAGAAACATGGCCGAATTCACTTTGCCCAAGAACAGCAAGGTCCAGAAGGGCAAGACCCACGCCGCAACCAGCAATGGTACTGCGCGCAAATTCAAGGTCTATCGCTACGATCCCGACAGCGGTGAAAACCCCCGTTACGATACGTTCGAAGTCGATACCGACAATTGCGGTCCAATGGTGCTCGACGCCCTGATCAAGATGAAGTCGGAACAGGACAGCTCGCTCACCTTCCGCCGTTCGTGCCGCGAAGGCATTTGCGGTTCGTGCGCGATGAACATGAACGGCAAGAATGGTCTCGCCTGCACCACCGCCATCGAAGACTGCAAGGGCGAAGTCACGATCACCCCGCTGCCGCATATGGAAGTGGTCAAGGACCTCGTCCCCGACCTTACCCATTTCTACGCGCAATATGCCTCGATCAAGCCCTGGCTGCAGACCGTTACGCCGACCCCTTCAGGCAAGGAGCGCCTGCAATCGCCCGAAGACCGCGCAAAGCTCGACGGCCTGTATGAGTGCATCCTGTGTGCCTGTTGCTCGACCAGCTGCCCGTCCTATTGGTGGAACAGCGACAAGTTTCTGGGCCCCGCAATCCTTTTGCAGGCCTATCGCTGGCTCGCCGACAGCCGCGACGAGATGACCGGCGAGCGCCTTGACGACCTCGAAGATCCGTTCCGCCTCTATCGTTGCCATACCATCATGAACTGCGCCAATGCCTGCCCCAAGGGCCTGAATCCGGCCAAGGCGATTGCCGAAACCAAGAAAATGATGGCGGAGCGCCAGATTTGAACGACGGCATAGAGGCGCCGCTGCCACCCGCCTATTTCGACGCTCAGGCGCAAGACGGCGGCTGGCTGAGCTGGAACCTGAACGACAAGACGCGGTTCAACTCTTTTATCGAGCCTCTGGCGGTCCGCCCCGAAGCACCGCTGCCCGATGGCCGCCCGCGCGCCCGCATCCGGATGCATCCCACGCGCAAACACAGCAATTTGGGCGATAATGTGCATGGCGCGGTAACGCTGTCGCTGATCGACGTGGCGCTGTTCGCCGCCGCGCATCAATTCGGCTCGCTCAATGCCGGCTTTTCTGTGACACTCGATCTGGGAACGCAATTCATCGGGGGTGGCCGGCTGGGCGAACCGCTTGATGCAGTTGTCGAACAGGTACGCGAAACCGGCCGCTTGATCTTCCTGCGCGGCATGGTGGTACAGGGACCGAATGACGAGCATATCGTTGCGTCCTTTTCCGGCACGATTCGCAAGGCATCCCAAGACAAGAAATGACCGGACTGCTCGCTGCCTATCAAGCGCTGGTTGCGGCAGGCGAGCTGAAACCTGATCCGGATCAGGCGCGGGCAGCCGCAAAGCTGGCAGATATCCAGCAACAACTGCAGGCCGTTCCTCCACGCGGCAGCACCTTGTGGCGTCTGCTTGGCAAGAAGCCGGAACCGGTTCGCGGTCTTTATCTGTGGGGTGGCGTTGGGCGTGGCAAATCGATGTTGATGGACCTGTTCTACGACAATGTGCAGATGAAGCGGAAGCGGCGGGCGCATTTCCACGAGTTCATGCTCGATATCCATGCCCGGCTGAAGGTTGAGCGCGAAAAGGAAAAGGGCGATCCGATACCGCCGGTGGTGGCATCGCTTGCCGATGAAGCTCGATTGCTCTGCTTCGATGAAATGGTGGTCAACAATATGGCCGACGCCGCGATCATGTCGCGGCTCTTTGCCGGGCTGTTCGACGCTGGCGTCACGGTCATCACGACATCGAACCGCCATCCCGATGATCTCTACAAGGATGGCTTGAATCGCCAGCTTTTCCTGCCCTTTATCGATCTGGTAAAGGTGCGGCTTGACGTCATGGCGCTTGATGGGCCCACCGATTATCGCCGCGACCGGCTTGGCCAGGCGCGCACGTGGCTGGTTCCCAATGGCCCCGAAGCGACCAAAGAACTGTCAGAAACCTTCTTCCACCTGACCGACTATCCGCCTGAGGACAGGTCTCATGTCCCGTCCGCCGAAATCGATGTCGGCGCAGGCCGGACCATGCATGTACCCAAGGCCCTGAAGGGTGTTGCGGTCTTCTCGTTCAAGCGGCTTTGTGCCGAGGCGCGGGGAGCAGCCGACTATCTGGCAATCGCGCGTCGTTTCCACACCGTGATCATTGTCGGCATTCCGGTCCTCGGGCCGCACAACCGCAACGAAGCAGCTCGCTTTGTGACGCTGATTGACGCCCTGTACGAATATCGGGTCAAACTGCTCGCTGCGGCAGATGCTGCGCCTGATGCGTTATATCCGGAAGGCGACGGCCGATTTGAATTTGAACGGACAGTGTCGCGCCTTATGGAAATGCAGTCCGAAGAATATCTGGCCGAAGGGCATGGCGCACGTTAGGCTGCGTGCAGGGAGAAAATGATGAAAAGGTACATATCGGCACTGTTGGGGGCAACGCTCCTGTGTTCGGCGGCACAGGCGCAAGATGCAAAACGGGCGGCGGAGCGCGATCTATTTGCCAAGATCGTCGAGATACCCACTGTCGAAGGTCGCACCGCCGAGTTCAAGAAGCTGACAACGCTGCTGAATGCCGAATTCCGCAAGGTGGGAATCACCAATGTCATCGTCAAAGACCATGACGGCACGCAAACCTTGATCGCGCGCTGGCCCGCCGCCAAGCCGAGCGGGAAGAAGCCGATCCTGCTGATGGCACATATGGATGTGGTTGAAGCAAAGGACAGCGATTGGAAATATCCACCCTTCAAGTTCCGCGAGGAGGGCGGCTGGTATCTTGGCCGCGGCGCCAATGATAACAAAGCGGGGCTGACCGGCATATTGATTGCGCTGCAATATCTGAAGGCCGAAGGCTTTCAACCGACACGCGACCTGATTGTCCTCTTTACCGGTGACGAGGAAACCACTGGAAATGGCGCACGGCGGGCAGCGACCGAATGGCGTTCGCTGATCGATGCCGAATATGGTCTCAACAGCGATGCTGGCGGTGGTTCGGTGTTCAAGGATGGGCGGCCCGAGCTGTTTGCGATGCAGATCGCCGAAAAGACCTATGCTGATTTCAAGCTGACAGCCATCAACCGTGGTGGCCATAGCAGCGCGCCCCGACCGGATAACGCCATCTACGCGTTGTCGAATGCGTTGACCGCGCTCGAAGCGCATCGCTTTCCTCCGATGATCAACGATGCAACCCGTGCAGGTTTTGCCTTGCTCGCCGAGAAGGACGGCGGGCAATATGGCGAACTGATCAAACGCTACCTCGCCGATCCCACAGACCGGGAGACGGCGGACTTAGTCGAGGCGAATGATCCGGGAAGTACGCGTACCCGCTGTGTAGCGACGATGCTGTCAGGCGGGCATGCCCCCAATGCTCTGCCCCAAAAGGCCGAGGCAAATGTCAATTGCCGTATCTTCCCGGGCGTGAAGGTAGAGGAAGTGCGGCAACAATTGCAGGCACTGGCTGGCCCCGATGTGACAGTTGCGGCGGTTGAAGGATCGCAAACTCCTGAAACTGCACCCACCCCGATCCGGCAGGATGTGCTCGATGCCTATAAGGCCGCCGTTGCAACCCGGTTCAAAGGCGCGCCCGTTGTTCCCTATCAGTCGGCAGGGGCCACCGATGGGGCGTTCCTGCGGGCCAATGGCATAGCGGTATATGGTTTTGGCGGACTGTGGGGCATCGTCGGGGAACGAGAAGGCGCACACGGACTCGACGAGCGCGTCTATGCTGATGGCTTTCACGACCAGATACCGATTTGGATGGACATGCTGAAGCGCGTAGCGGGCTGAAAATATACAAAGTCGACACCAAGGAGCATGCAAGTCGCACCCCTTATAGCTATTGCGAACTATTATCATAAAAAGCCTTAACTTAGGCCTTTTATAGGGTTGCCGTAAGGTTCGAATCGGCCTAACGCGCCCTTAATTCCCTTAACGGCACGTCCCGTGCGGATGGCGCGTGCCTCAGGCCCAAAGGAAGGACATTGATAATGGCCCGCAAGAAGATCGCGCTCATCGGCGCAGGCAATATTGGCGGCACGCTCGCCCACCTCGCTGCTCAAAAGGAACTCGGCGACATCGTCTTGTTTGACGTTGTTGAAGGCGTGCCGCAGGGCAAGGCGCTCGACCTTTCACAGTGCGGACCAATCGAGGGCTTCGACGCAAAGATCATCGGAACGAACGACTATAAGGACATCGCCGGTTCAGACGTCATCATCGTCACCGCCGGGGTCGCGCGCAAGCCGGGCATGAGCCGTGACGATTTGCTCGGCATCAACTTGAAGGTCATGAAAGCAGTCGGCGAAGGCATCAAGAACAATGCCCCCAACGCTTTTGTCATTTGCATCACCAACCCGCTCGACGCCATGGTCTGGGCCTTGCGCGAATTTTCGGGCCTGCCGCATAACCGCGTTGTCGGCATGGCAGGCGTGCTCGATTCGGGCCGCTTCAGCCATTTCCTGGCCGAGGAGTTCAACGTCTCGGCGCGCGACGTCACCACCTTCGTCCTCGGCGGCCATGGCGACACGATGGTGCCTGTCGTGCAATATTCGACCGTCGCGGGTATTCCCGTTCCAGACCTGATCAAGATGGGCAAATCAACGCAGGAGCGCATCGACGCCATCGTCAAGCGCACCCGCGGCGGCGGCGGCGAAATCGTCGCGCTGCTCGGCACCGGCTCTGCCTATTACGCCCCCGCGACCAGCGGTATCGCCATGGCAGAAGCCTATCTGTTCGACCAGAAGCGCCTGCTGCCCTGCGCTGCCTATGTGGATGGCAAATATGGCCTTGATGGCCTTTATGTCGGCGTGCCCTGCATCATCGGTGCCGACGGCATTGAGGAGATAGTCGAAATCGCGCTCGACGACGAGGCAAAGGGCAATCTGCAGGTCAGTGTCGATGCAGTCAAGGAACTGCTCGTCGCCTGCAAGAATATCGATCCCACACTGCAATAAGGTGCTGGGCGCGGCGCTCCTGATGCTGGCGGCACCTGCCGCCAGCCAGCCCTATCCGGCTACAGAGGTGCTTGATGCCTTTCGGACAGCCTGCGCAAATACGCGGAAGTTCGAAAAGCTCGAAAAGCAACTGCCCAAAAAGGGCTGGGAGGCTTTGCCTGCAGGCAGCGAACCGCGCATCGCGCAGTTGGTGTCCAAAGGCAGGGCAGCGCTCGAGGATGGCGAGAGACTTGATGGCCATGAATATCGCAAGTCGGTTGCGGGCCGACAACTCTATCTGGTCACCAGCCGGGTGACTGACGAGAGCGGTATCTGGGCAAGCGGATGTCGCCTGTATGATTTTGACGCCGGTGCGCCGATTGCGGACGCAACGCTGGTTAAATGGATGACGCGTGAGCCAACCCATAAGGAAGAGCTGCCTAATGGTGGCGTAATCCGCAAATGGGAGCCGGGCTGGCGCAGCGGAGTAAGCGTGGATGTAGATTTCGCCGGACATGGCGGCGAGTTCAACGAAAAATTTGGTTTGTCGGGCGTCGTGATGATCGCCTCTTCGATTGGAGGATTTTGAATGTCGATTTTAATCAACAAGAATACAAAGGTCATCACCCAGGGCATGACGGGCGCGACCGGCCTGTTCCACACCGAAGCAGCGCTGGCCTATGGCACGCAGATGGTCGCAGGCGTCACCCCCGGCAAGGGCGGCGAAACGGCTCTTGGCCTCCCCATCTATGATACTGTCGCCGAAGCCAAGGCTTTGACCGGCGCAACCGCCAGCTGCATCTATGTGCCGCCGCCATTTGCAGCCGACTCGATCCTCGAAGCGATTGATGCCGAGATGGAACTGATCGTCTGCATCACCGAAGGCATTCCAGTGCTCGACATGGTCAAGGTAAAGCGCGCGCTTTCGGGTTCGAAATCGCGCCTGATCGGGCCGAACTGCCCCGGAGTCCTGACCCCCGATGAATGCAAGATCGGTATCATGCCGGGCAGCATCTTCAAAAAGGGTTCGGTCGGCGTCGTCTCGCGTTCAGGCACGCTGACCTATGAAGCCGTGTTCCAGACCACAAATGAAGGCCTGGGCCAGACCACGGCCGTCGGCATTGGCGGTGACCCGGTCAACGGCACCAACTTCATCGACGTGCTCGAGCTGTTCCTGGCTGATGACGAAACCAAATCGATCATCATGATCGGCGAAATCGGCGGCGACGCCGAAGAGCAGGCAGCACAGTTCCTGATCGACGAAGCGAAAAAGGGTCGCAAGAAACCGATGGCCGGCTTCATCGCCGGGCGCACCGCACCTCCGGGCCGCCGCATGGGCCATGCCGGTGCGATCGTTTCGGGCGGCAAAGGCGATGCAGAATCGAAGATCGCAGCGATGGAAGCTGCCGGCATCCGCGTGGCCGCTTCGCCCAGCGAACTTGGCACCACGCTCGTCGAGGCCCTTAAAGGCTAAAAAGGGACGGCATTTTCCTCCTCCCCGGGAAAGGCAAGGCCAATGGGTTTTGAGAATCACGAATTTGAAGCGGAGCGCGGCCCAAGCTGGCAGCGCCCCAACTGGCGCTTCGGCGAAACCGACGATCTGACCGGTGCGCTCGACCCCACGCAAATGGCGGTCGAGATCAAGGCGGCGGCAAAGGCAGCGGGCAAGCCGATCGCGCAGGGCGATGCTGTCGCCGCTGCTGGCGATTCGATCCGCGCGATGATGCTGGTGCGCACCTATCGTGTGCGCGGGCATCTGGCCGCCAATCTCGATCCGCTGGGCCTTTCGAAGCAGGACATCCCGGCGGACCTTGACCCTGCCTATCATGGTTTCACCGACGCGGACCTCGACCGCCAGGTCTATGTCGGCGGCACGCTGGGCTTTGAATGGGTCAGTGTCCGCGAACTCGTCGCCACGCTACGTGCAAATTATTGCGGACCCGTTGGCCTTGAATATATGCATATCGCCGATGTCGAGGAGCGCCGTTTCCTGCAGGAGCGGATGGAAGGCCGCGACGCCGCGATTTCCTTCACTCCGGAAGGCAAGAAGGCCATCCTCGCCAAGGTGATCGAGGCCGAGCAATATGAGAAATTCCTCGCCAAAAAATATGTCGGCACCAAGCGCTTCGGCCTTGATGGCGGAGAAGCGATGATCCCGGCGCTCGAAGCCATCATCAAATATGGCGGCCATCTGGGCGTGCGCGAAATCGTCTATGGCATGCCGCATCGCGGCCGCCTCAACGTGCTCGCCAATGTGATGGCCAAGCCCTATCGCATCATCTTCCACGAATTTTCGGGCGGCTCTGCCAACCCCGAAGATGTCGGCGGTTCGGGTGATGTGAAATATCACCTCGGCACCTCGACCGACCGTGAATTTGACGGCGTCAAAGTCCATATGTCGCTGGTTCCCAACCCGTCGCACCTTGAGGCGGTGAATCCGGTGGTGCTCGGCAAGGTCCGCGCCAACCAGACGATCCGCGACGATCTGGGCAAGCACGAACAGGTGCTGCCGGTGCTGCTCCACGGCGATGCCGCCTTTGCTGGACAAGGCATCGTCTGGGAATGCCTCGGCTTCTCCGGCATCCGTGGGTACAACACCGGTGGCTGTATCCACTTCATCGTCAACAATCAGGTCGGCTTTACCACCAGCCCGCAATTCGCGCGCTCTTCGCCCTATCCGAGCGATGTGGCCAAGGGTGTGCAGGCGCCGATCTTCCACGTCAATGGCGACGATCCGGAGGCGGTGACCTTTGCCTGCAAGATGGCAATCGAGTTCCGCCAGCGTTTCCACCGCGACATCGTGATCGACATGTGGTGCTATCGCCGCTTCGGCCACAATGAAGGCGACGAACCCGGTTTCACCCAGCCGCTGATGTACAAGGTGATCAAGGGCAAGCCGGGCGTGAGCGAAGTCTATGCCGCACGGCTGCAGGCCGAAGGCGTGATCGACGCCAATTGGGCTGCTGAGCACACAATGCGCTTCACCCAGATCCTCGAGCAGGAATTTGAAGCGGGCCAGACCTACAAGGCCAATGATGCTGACTGGTTCGGTGGACGTTGGGCGGGCTTCAACAAGCCTGCCGATCCGGAAACCTCGCGACGCAATGTGCCGACGGGTATCACCAAGAAACTGATGGACGGCCTTGGCCGCATCCTGACAAGTGTTCCGGAAGGCCACAGCATCCACCCGACATTGGGGCGCGTGCTGGAGGCCAAGAAGAACATGTTCGCCAGCGGTGAAAATTTCGACTGGGCGACCGGCGAGGCTCTCGCGTTCGGATCACTGCTATCCGAAGGTTTCGGCGTGCGTCTTTCTGGCCAGGATTCGGGTCGCGGCACGTTCAGCCAGCGCCACGCCGTCTGGGTCGATCAGACCAATGAAGCCAAATATATACCGCTATCGACCGTCCCGCATGGCCGGTTTGAAGTCTATGACAGCCCGCTCTCCGAATTCGGCGTGCTCGGCTATGAATATGGCTTTGCCGGAGCCGATCCCAAGACGCTGGTGATGTGGGAAGGCCAGTTCGGCGATTTCGTCAACGGCGCGCAGACGATCATCGACCAGTTCATTGCGAGCGGGGAATCCAAGTGGCTCCGCGCCAATGGCCTTGTCATGCTGTTGCCGCACGGCTTTGAAGGTCAGGGGCCGGAGCATAGTTCGGCACGTCTCGAACGCTTCCTGCAGCTGTGCGCCGAGGACAATATCCAGGTGGCCAACTGCACGACGCCTGCCAATTTCTTTCACTTGCTGCGGCGCCAGATGCACCGCACCTTCCGCAAGCCGCTTGTCGTCATGACGCCAAAATCGCTGCTACGGCACAAGCTGGCAGTTTCAAAAGCCGAGGATTTCCAAGGCGAAAGCCATTTCATGCGAATCCTTTCGGACCCATGGGCGCCGGCGGACAAGGATGTGAAGCGGCTCGTGCTCTGCTCGGGCAAGGTCGCCTATGACCTGATGGAGGCACGCAACGCGGCGGGTGACACGAACACCGCAATCGTCCGGCTTGAGCAGCTTTATCCCTTCCCCGGTGAGCCGCTGATTGTCCGCCTGAAGCGTATGGCGAATCTCGAAGAGGTCGTCTGGGCGCAGGAAGAACCGCAGAATAATGGCAGCTGGTTCTTTGTGGAACCGTTCATCGAAGCCTGTCTGGCCGAAGCCAAGGTTGGTCCGGCACGCGCGCGATATGCCGGACGCAAGGCGAGCGCTTCGCCTGCAACGGGGCTGATGAAGCGCCACCAGGCAGAGCAGGCGGCATTGATAGCCCATGCGCTGGGCCATGGCGTCCGCGACGAAATCCGCCGCCAGCGCACGTCTAAAAAGAAATAATCTCCGCCCAAGGAGCGAATGATATGAGCACCGAAGTCAAAGTCCCCACGCTGGGTGAATCGATCACCGAAGCCACGCTCGGCCAATGGCTGAAAAAGCCCGGCGAGGCTGTGGCTGCCGACGAACCCATTGCCAGCCTTGAAACAGACAAGGTTGCGGTCGAAGTTCCCGCGCCCGCCGCTGGTGTGATGGGCCAGTATCTGGTTCAGGAAGGTGATACGGTCAATGTTGGTGCTGTCATCGGCAGCATCGAAGCCGGTTCCGGCGCGCCCGCTGCCGCTTCGGCTCCTGCGGCTGCCCCTGCGGCAACGCCTGCACCGGCGGCAGCCATCGCCGAAGCGGCACCCGCCGCCTCGGCAGACCTGACGCTGTCTCCTGCCGTGCGCCGTCTCGTGCTCGAACTCGGTATTGATCCGACCAAGGTCAAAGGCAGCGGCAAGGATGGTCGCCTGACCAAGGAAGATGTGCTGGCAGCAGCCAAGGGTGGCGCACCTGCGGCCCCGGCTGTCGCGCCCGCTGCAGCGGCACCTGTCACCGCCACCGCTGGCGAACGCCGCGAAGAACGCGTCAAGATGACCCGCCTGCGCCAGACCATCGCCAAAAGGCTGAAGGATGCGCAGAACACGGCAGCCTTGCTCACCACCTTCAACGATGTCGACATGTCGGCGGTGATGGAAGCGCGCAACCGCTATAAGGACAGCTTTGAAAAGAAGCATGGCGTAAAGCTGGGCTTCATGAGCTTCTTCACCAAGGCAGCGTGCCTCGCGCTCAAGGATTTTCCGGCGGTCAACGCGCAGATCCAGGGCGATGAAATCATCTATCACGACTATGTCGACATGTCGGTTGCGGTCTCGGCACCCAATGGCCTGGTCGTTCCCGTCGTCCGCAATGTCGATCAGCTGGGCTTTGCCGATATCGAGAAGGCGATCGCCGATCTCGGCAAGCGCGCCAAAGACGGTGCATTGACCATGGAAGACATGGCCGGCGGCACCTTCACCATTTCGAATGGCGGGATTTTCGGCGGCCTGATGTCGACCCCGATCATCAATCCCCCGCAATCCGCCGTGCTCGGCCTGCACCGCATCGAAGATCGCCCGGTCGTGCGCGACGGCCAGATCGTCATCCGCCCGATGATGTATTTGGCACTCAGCTATGACCACCGCATCATCGACGGCCGCGAAGCGGTAACCGCGCTCAAGACGATCAAGGAAGCGATTGAAGACCCCACCCGCTTGCTGATCGACCTGTAAGGAACAGACCATGGCAGATTTTGACCTGATCGTTATCGGTGCCGGCCCCGGCGGCTATGTTGCGGCCATCCGTGCAGCGCAATTGGGGCTGAAGACGGCGTGCGTTGAAAGTCGCGAGACTTTGGGCGGCACCTGCCTCAATGTCGGCTGTATTCCGTCCAAGGCGATGTTGCATGCATCCGAGCTTTACAGCGAGGCCGCCAGCGGCGCGCTCGCCAAGCTCGGCGTCAAGATCGACAAGATGAGCCTCGACCTCGACACCATGCACGGCCAGCGCCGCGATGCGGTGAAGGGGCTGACCGGCGGGATCGAATTCCTGTTCAAGAAGAACAAGGTCGAATGGATCAAGGGCCATGCCGCCTTCACCTCGGCCAACGCCATCGAGGTTGCGGGCAAAAGCTATACCGCCGACAATTTCATCATCGCCACCGGTTCTTCGGTTACGCCGCTGCCCGGCGTTGAAGTCGATAATGCCAAGGGCATTGTCGTCGATTCAACCGGCGCACTCGAACTGCCCAAGGTGCCCGACCATCTGGTGGTCATCGGCGGCGGGGTGATCGGGCTCGAGCTAGGCTCGGTCTGGCGCCGCTTGGGTGCCAAGGTCACGGTGGTCGAATATCTCGACCAGATCCTGCCCGGCATGGACGGCGACGTCCGCAAGGAAGCCAACAAGATTTTCAAGAAGCAGGGTTTTGAATTCAAGCTTTCGACCAAGGTTACCGGTGCACAGGTGAAGGGCAAGAAAGCCACGCTGACCGTCGAACCTGCAGCGGGTGGCGCCAGCGAAACCATCGAGGCCGATTGCGTGCTTGTCTCCATCGGTCGTCGCCCCAATACCGATGGCCTCGCGCTCGACAAAGCCGGTCTTTCAGTCAACGCGCGCGGTCAAATCGAAATCGACCATGATTTCCGCACGGCGGTCCCCGGAATCTGGGCTATCGGCGATGTCGTCCCCGGGCCGATGCTCGCGCACAAGGCCGAGGATGAGGGCATTGCCTGCGCAGAAAATGTCGCTGGACTGACCGGCATCATAAATCATGACGTCATCCCCTCCGTGGTCTACACTTGGCCTGAAATAGCAGGCGTCGGCCTGACCGAAGAGGCCGCGAAAGCGAAAGGCGAGATCAAGGTCGGCAAATTCCCGATGATGGCGAACAGCCGCGCCAAGACCAACCATGAGCCCGACGGTTTCGTGAAGGTCATCTCCGATGCCGCGACCGATCGTGTCGTGGGCGTATGGTGCATTGCGAGCGTCGCGGGCACGATGATCGCTGAAGCGGCCTTGGCGATGGAATTCGGCGCGACGTCGGAAGACATCGCCTACACCTGCCATGCGCACCCGACCCATTCGGAAGCGCTGAAGGAAGCCGCGATGGCGGTGCAGGGCAAACCGATCCACATGTGATGGAAAATGGCGTCGCCGAGATCGCACCGGCGCTGATTGCAGCGCTTGACCTGTTCGGTATCGCTGTCTTTGCCGCTTCTGGTGCGCTCGCCGCTGCCCGGTTGAAACAGACGCTGGTCACCTTTGCCTTTTTCGCGCTGCTCACCGGAGTCGGCGGTGGCACGGTCCGCGATCTGCTGATCGGCGCGCCGGTATTCTGGGTGCAGGACTGGCGCTTTCCGGCAACCTGCCTGGCAACTGCATTACTCGTCTGGATAACCCCCGTCCGCATCTGGAGCCCGCGCGCGCTTGACTGGTTCGACGCGGTGGGGCTCGCGGTCTATTCGGTCTTCGGTGCCTGGAAGGCGGCCAGTCTTGGGATCGGACCGCTGCCTGCAATGATGATGGGCGTGATTACCGCCTGCGTCGGCGGCGTCATCCGCGATATGCTGGCGGGCGTTCCGTCAATCATATTGCGACCGGAGCTGTATGTGACCGCATCGGCATTGGCGGCAGGTCTTTATGTTCTGCTCTTCTGGTTCGGTATGCCGATAATATTGGCCGCCGCCATAAGTGCGGCCGCAGGCTTCGCATTACGTGCGGCGGCCATCCACAAGGGATTGGCCATTCCGGCCTATAAAGGATGAGCGCATGAAATATGCCACGCTGCACAAATGGCATATCTGGCTTGGCTGGCTGGTCGGCGTGCCGCTGATTCTTTGGACTGCGTCCGGGCTGTTCATGGTTGCGCGTCCGATCGAGGAAGTGCGCGGCGAACATCTGCGCGCCAAGCCAGCACCGATAGCTGCAATCGCAGCGACAGCTCCATTCCTCGGCGGACGTACTGTCGAGAAACTCACGCTCGAACAGCGCGCAGACGGTCCGGTCTGGATCATTCGCTATACCGATGGCGGCGAACGGCGGGCAGATCCAACAACGGGTAAGTTGCTGCCCAAGCCCGGTGCACGCGAGGTGCGGGCGCTCGCCGAAAGCTATTATCGCGGGAAGTCAGCGGTCGCATCTGTCCAGCTCTTTCCTGCCGACAGGGAGCCGATGGAGCTGCGCCGCGGGCGTCCGGCATGGCAGGTGGCGCTAAAGGACGGAACCAACCTCTACGTTGACGCCGAAAGCGGCAGCCTGCTCGCGGTGCGTACCCCACAGTGGCGTACTTTCGATTTCATGTGGGGGTTGCACATCATGGACCTGCAAACACGTGAGGATAGCAGCCATCCGATTCTTATCGGCTTTGCGGGGCTGTCACTGATCAGTCTGTTGATGGCATTCTGGCTTTTGATTGTACGCCAGCGTCGAAAATCGGCGGCATCCAGATAAAGAAACGCCCGCGCCGGAAATGCCGGTCGCGGGCGAAGCAGCAGCAGGTTTCGGGTCGCAGAAAGCCTACTGCTTGGGGAAATTTGAGGCGGAACCAATTGCCCTAACCCCCAACGACTCGAATTTTACAACGACTCAACTTATCCACAAAGCGAATCCGGCGCGCGCATTGACGCGACAGGCCATCACGCGGGAATCAAAAGGGATTATCTTCGGGATTATGCTTAACCCCGACGCGTGCAAAGGATTGTAATTTAACGAATCGATTGCGAAGTCGGCGACTCGACCACAACAGCCTTGCTTTCATAGCTCTTAGTCTCGGCACTTGCCGGACGAACCAGTGCAATACCTGCTAGGCCCAGCGCGAAACCACCGGCAAGGCTCAGGAACAGGTCAGAACGGAAAAAGGCGATCATACGGGTCATCGAAGGGCTTCAAGTCTGGAGTCGAAATTTCGATGCCGCCGCTAGAGCAGCATCGACGCTTTCTCAACCATGACGCTGGTTAAGCCCGACTTAACAACTGGCTATTTGCGGTCAAACGAGTGCTGCGCACGCCGACTGGATTCGGGTGCACGCTTCCTTGAGCGCTTCGTTCGATGTCGCATAGCTGATGCGGAAACCCGGCGAGAGGCCGAAAGCCGCGCCGTGTACCGCAGCGACATTCCAGTCTTCGAGGAAATAGTCGATCAGGTCGGCGTCGGTTTCGATTTTCTTGCCCTTTGGCGTTGTCTTGCCCATCACGCCGCTCGCATCCGGATAGACATAGAAAGCACCTTCGGGCGTCGGGCAGCTCAGGCCAGGTGCATCGTTGAGCATCGCCACCACCAGATCGCGCCGCTCCCTGAACTTGGCGTTGCGTTCCTTGAGGAAGTCTTGCGGGCCGTTGAGCGCGGCAGCCACAGCATATTGGCTGATCGAGCAAGGGTTGCTGGTCGATTGCGACTGCAGATCGCCCATCGCCTTGATCAGCCATTCGGGGCCGCCGGCATAGCCGATGCGCCAACCGGTCATGGCATAGGCCTTGGACGCGCCATTCATGGTCAACGTGCGGTCGTACAGATCGGGGCAAACCTGGAGCATCGTCGCGAAAGGCTGCTGTGCGTACCAGATATGCTCATACATATCGTCGGTCAGCAACAGGACATGCGGGTGCTTGAGCAACACTTCGCCCAGTGCCTGCAGTTCGAGCGCAGTATAGGCAGCGCCTGTTGGGTTCGAAGGCGAATTGAGGATCAACCAGCGGGTCTTGGGGGTGATCGCGGCATCCAGCTGTTCGGGCGTAATCTTGTATCCCTGATCCGCGCCTGCCAGCAGCACGACCGGCGTTCCCCCTGCAAACTGGACGATATCGGGATAGCTGACCCAATAGGGCGCGGGGATGATCACCTCATCACCCTTGTCGACGGTCGCCACCAGCGCGTTGAAAAGGGTGTGCTTGCCGCCCGCATTCACCGTGATCTGCTTAGTGGTGTAGTCAATGCCATTGTCGCGCTTGAACTTTGCCTGGATCGCCAGCTTGAGTTCAGGGATGCCATCGACGGCAGTATATTTGGTCTTGCCCGAACGGATCGCTTCGATTGCCGCATCCTTGACGAAGTCGGGTGTATCGAAATCAGGCTCCCCAGCGGAAAGGCCGATCACGTCCAAGCCGCGCGCTTTCATTTCCAGCACGCGGCCCGACATGGCGAGCGTGGGGGAGGGCGCGATGCGGCCGAGGGCGGCGGAGAGCCTGTCGATCATTTCTTATTCCCGAAGCTAGTTTGGACGAAGCAAGATTGCGCGCCTGCCCCTAGAGCGAGCGCGGAAATTACGCAACCCTTGTGGCCGGAATCAAGCCGCGCAAACTGTTGCCGAGGAGGAACCCATTTGCAAGGTCGGCAACGGTCAACTCGGCTTCAAATGCCTTTCCGCTTTCGATGAGATCGCGGCGCAAAACCGAGGGCAAAAGACCGCGTTGAAGGGGCGGCGTGAGCAAACGCCCGTCGCGTTCCACAAACAGGCAGGTGAAACTGCCTTCGGTCAAATAGCCTTGCTTGTCGTGGAAGAGAATTTCGGATGTGCCCGCCGCTTTGCGCGCATCATCGTAAAAGGCCCGATCGGTCGTCTTGTGCCGTAAACGAAAATCCTGATTGTCGACAGGCAGCGGAACAACGGAAACCTGCCAGCCAGCCAGCGGCGCAGGTGCATCTCCAATCTCGATTGCCAATGCGCCGCTGGGCGAGGCAAGCAGTCGTATCCTGGCGTCATGATCGAGATGGAATGTCGCCGCATGCAGCCGGTTACGCGCCTCATGCCGGTCAAACTCGAAATCGAGTGCTTGTGCACTTGCCTTCATCCGCTCCAGATGCAGCTCCAGCCGCAATATCCCGGCGGCCGGTTCGAACCGCATGGTTTCGATCAGATCAAAATCGCGTCGCTGCACCCGCGCAAATTCCCCCTTGGCCAGACATTCTGCCCATTCGGTTGCAACTTCGGAATCCGCAACCACCCCCGAACCAAGTCCCAAGCTTGCCTGCTTGTCGGCTTCGTTCAAGTGAAATGTGCGGATGGCAACGTTGAACGCGGCATCGCCATTGGGATCGATACGCCCGATTGAGCCGCAATAGATCCCGCGCGGGCTGGTCTCTACCTCGTCGATAATCTCCATCGCGCGGATCTTCGGTGCACCGGTAATCGAACCACAAGGATAAATTGCGCGAAGCAATTCGAACGCATCCTTGCCATTGTCCAACTCCGCCGTAACCGTTGAGGTCATCTGGTGAACCGTGGGGTAGCTTTCCACCGCAAAAAGGTGCGGTACTTCCACCGAAGCGGCCTTGGCGATACGCGACAGATCATTGCGCAGCAGATCGACGATCATCAAATTCTCGGCACGCTGCTTGGGATCGGTGCGCAATTCGTCTGCCAAAGCCTTGTCAGTAATCGGATCTGCTCCGCGTATGGCGGTTCCCTTCATCGGCTTTGCCGTAACCCGGCCGTCACGCAGCGCGAAGAACAACTCTGGTGAGAAGGAGAGAAACCAGTCCTGCCCAGTCCAGATCACGCCACCATAGCCGGCCGCCGCTCGTGGTCGAATTGCCGCATAGAGCGCGAGCGGATTGCCCGCATAACGCGCGCTTGCCCTGAAAGTCAGGTTTGCCTGGTAGATATCCCCTGCCGCTATATAGTCTTCGACCGTATCAAACGCGGCGCCATAGGCGGCGCGACTGATCGAGGGCCGCATCGCACCCAACCAGCTGCCATCGGGTTCGGGCAACAGGCTTGGAACTGTGTCCGCCTCGATTTCTTCACAGCCGTCGAAAATGCCGAACCAGCAGAGTGATGTTGGCATTTGCCGCCCTGCAAGCTTCCCCGACAGTTTCGGTTCAAGTACAAATCCAGCTTCGTAGGACAGAAATCCTGCGACGTGCCTCTCTGCCTGTTGAGCCTGCTTTAGCTCTTCAAAAGCACGTTCCAGTTCAACTGCATCGGTTGCGACAATCGTTCTTTGTGGCCTCGTGTACAACCGGGCAGGCGACGCATTGCAACGCCGTGCATCATCAAGCAGGACAAAGGGCACGGTCGCGTCAATCATGGTGGACGCTATAACGGCTTTAACGATTTGGAAAAGGCTGGAGCGGGTGAGGGGGAGTCGCAGACGAACGCGCATCGCGCGGATAATCGAACCCGGCGCGTTCGAAGAAAGGGCTGGAGCGGGTGAGGGGAATCGAACCCCCGTCGTCAGCTTGGGAAGCTGCTGCTCTACCATTGAGCTACACCCGCGATTCGTTCGCCTAGATAAGCATGGAAAGCGGTGCGCGCCAGTCTGCTATGACAGGTCTTCCGGTCGATTGATGTTCCGCAAAGGGGTGTCAAGTTCCACCCGTCGCGCGCCGATCTGGGCCGCGAACCCATAGACTGAGCGGTTTGCGGAATCCGAAAGCCAGTCGAGCAGCTCGTCACGCACCGATACCGGCCATAGACCGACAATCGGCAAATCAGCTACTATCGCAGGACCGGGTCCCAGCCACTTTTCCAGATCGTCGGGCAGCCCAATAACGTCACAGCTTGAACTCAACACTGCATCAAAATCATGACGCCATGCATGATCCAGGGCGCCTGCAAGGCCGCCAAGCGGGCCAATCCCCACCTCCGGCAAATCGGCGACCTTGGGAAGCCCTGGCCATTCGCGCCCCGCAACAACCAGTCCGGCGACCTGCGGTCGCAAGGCATCGGCAACATGGTCAAGCAGCGCCTGTCGTTCGAAAAGCGCTTCGGCCTTGTCCGATCCAAAGCGGCGCGATTGCCCGCCTGCGAGGATAGCCCCCAAAACTCTCAAAAGCGCAGCCTCATTTCAGCCGCTCAGCGTGCCAGGCGAGATGATCGGCCATGAAAGTGGAGATGAAGTAATAGCTATGGTCATAACCGGGTTGCATCCGGATCGTCGCTTTCTGACCGGCCTTGGCGCATGATTCTTCAAGGAGGTGTGTTTTCAACTGCTCGGCGAGGAAATTGTCGGCTTCGCCCTGATCGACCAGCAGGTCCGGAAAACGTGCGCCGCCGTCTATCAGCGCACAGGCATCATATTCCGACCATGCTGCGCGATCCTGTCCTAGATAGCCAGCCAGCGCCTTATGCCCCCACGGCACCTGCGACGGCGCAACGATCGGCGCGAAGGCGGAGGTTGAACGAAAACGCCCCGGATTGCGCAAGGAAATCGTCAGTGCGCCATGCCCGCCCATCGAATGTCCCATGATACCCTGAGCAGCCATGTTGACCGGAAAGTTGTTCGCGATGAGTTCGGGTAATTCGCTCTCGATATAGCTGCGCATCCGGTAATGTTGGGCGAAAGGTGCCTCGGTTGCATCGACATAGAAGCCGGCCCCCAAGCCGAAATCATAAGCGCCTTCGGCATCGTCAGCCACACCCTCGCCGCGCGGCGAGGTGTCGGGCGCGACAAAGATCAGGCCGAGTTCAGCACAGGCACGGCGATACTCGCCCTTCTCCGTCACATTGGCATGGGTGCAGGTGAGGCCTGACAGATACCAGATCGCAGGCAGTTTCAAGCCAGGGTCGTGGTCGGGCACATAGACCGAAAAAGTCATGCGAGTTCCGGTTTCGGCAGAGGCATGGGCATAAACACCCTGCGTTCCGCCGAAACTGCGATTGGTTGATAGCGTTTCGATTGTCATGTCGCTGCCAAAGCCTGTTGCGGCTGTCCGGTCAAGTTAGTTGCTTGCTGCGATCCGCTGCGAAGGCTTGAGCAGGATTTGCCCCAGATCGACCGTCGGGCTCTTGCGATCGAGCGCAGCCGCAACGCTGATCTCGGGCTGAACGCCAACAATGCCCGCAGCGACCGCGCCCACCCGCAGGCGATACTGCCCATAAGGCACGCTTTCAAAAAGGAAGAAGCCGTCATATTCGACGCGCGTGGTTTTCACGACACGGCCTGCCTTGTCGAGCAGTTCCAGATCGACCCCGTTCAGCGCCTTGCCGCCCTCCTTGAGCAGATAGCCGCTAATCTCACCCGCCGAGACGAGCGGAAGTTCGACAATGATCGGCACACCCGGACGCGGGGTGACCACCATGCCGCTATTGGCCGGCTGCACATAGGGATCGGGCAGGCTGCCCGCATCGATCCCGATCAGGATCGGCTTGTACGGCTCCAGCCCACCAATGATCGTTTGGCCTCTGTCATCGGTAGCTTTTCCGCGGCCATTCAAGCCAGCTGTAATTTCTACCGCTTTTTCAACGGGTTCGTTCGATTGGCGTGCGCCATCCGCGTTCAGATCCTGATAGACCAGCACCGCTGCCTGACCGCTTGACGCCAGTTTCTCCGACGAGATGTGGAAGCCCTTGCCATGCGGGTTCGGCCCCATGCTAAAGGCAACACTTAGCTGTGCGGCAACCGCACCATCGGTTGCGCCCATGACCTGGCCGGTCAACGCAAACTTGTCGAAATGCCGCGTATAGCCAAAAGTCGCCCGTCCGCGCTTGTTGAGCGCGTCATAGCCCAGCTCGGCCCGCCAATTTGCCTTGTCGTCCGCGCGCCATTCGCCGGTGATCCGCGACTCCTTGAAACCGCTGTCGCCCATCAAGCCAAAGCGCGCCTCGCCGCGCAGGCGCAACCCGCCGACACGACCGCTGAGACGCAGCAATGCATCGAGTTTCTGCGGCGGGTCTGTACCAAAGGCGAATTTCATCTGTTCCCAGATGAGATCGGTGGACGCATTTATGTTATTGATATTAAACGATATTCTTGCCTTGGCCTCAAGCGAACTATTGCCGCTCAGCCATTCGCGATAAGTCGCGCTGACGCCATAAGGTATCGATTTGTTGCCGATTTTCAGGCTGTGGTCGACCGACAGCATATGTTCGGCGCGCAATCCGGGCAGATATTGCTCGCTGCGGAAACCGCCAAACAGCCAGAGCGATTGGGCGCCGACCATCGCCTGGCCGAATTGCCCCAGCATTTGCCCGCGAATGGCATAACCTCCATCAATATTGGCCGCACCCGCCACTTCGATCAGGGTGGGGCCGACCGCACGCCGGATCATCGCCTCGGCATAGCTGTCGCGACGCCCTTCATAGATCGAGCTGATTGCCGAGGCGCCGATCGAGGTCTTCGCATCTAGCCCGCGCTCGACACCAAAGCCGGCGCGCAGGCCATTATAGGGTCGGTCGTCGCTGTCACCGAAGTTGAACAGGTCACGCCCGGCGTCCTGGACCCCTGCCCAATAATAAGTTTCACGTGGCGGGATCGAATTGGCCCCGACCGGGATCATCCGGACGTCGCGCTTGATCTGCCCCTGCGGGCCATAGAGCACGACTTCCATCCGGTTTTGCCCATAGAGCAAAGGCACATCGAGAAATTCGTAGCGCCCGTCGCCGCGGCTCTGGAAATAGCCGATCAGCTGATCATTGCGGTACAGTTCGGCATCCCAGCCATCGGGCAATTCGCCACGGAAGCTGGTGCGATCAAAATTGTCGGGACGCGAGAGCGGCCGGTTGGTCACGAACAGGCCCCGGCCGGGTGTCGACTGGCTACCGACGAAAGAAGCGGGCAGATTTACGTCACCCACACCGAAATGCGTCGCCTTGAACGGACCAAGCAGATCACCTTCCGCGCTGGTGCGATAGGCGCGCACACGGAAACTTTCGGGAACGCCCTTTTCATTCGAGGAAAGTCGCGCATCGAAGGATGCGCCAGCAACCTCGCCGCTGGCGAAAATATCATAGCGCGCGTTGAACTTGCCCGAACCCTGCGCTTCCTTGGTGAAACCGGTTGACGCCACGACGTCGACCGAGGGCGTGCGCCAGAAGCGATAGGCATCCTTGGCCTGCGGCAGGGTGCGTAGGTCAAATGTCGCGGCAGGGCGAACCTTGGCTGCGCGCTCCTTGCGTTCTTCGGCCATTTCGAAGGGCAATTTGCGATCCGCCTTGACCACCAGCAACGCATCGGAGAGATCGGGTGTCAGCGTTACTTCGAGCCAGCGGCTGAGCGCCTTGCTGTCAACACACCAGCCTTCGGGGGTGTCATAAATGTCCGACGCTGTAAGCGCCGAACTTTTGTTCATGATTTGTACTCTATTGGCTTCGCGGTCGAGGGTGAAGGTACGGCTTTCTTCAAACAACCAGCCAGTCGCGCGGCGCGACTTTTTGTCGAGCCGGACTGGAAGGTCGAATGCAATGATCAGATCGGCAAAATCGATGCAGGTGCCGGCGTCGGTCTGATAGCCACGCACGCCATCGCCGACGCGATAGCGACCGACGCGCACGTCAAGCAGCAGCTGGTCATCGTCATTGGCTTTCCATCCTGCCGCAAACGCAGGAACCACCGGGGCCAATAAGGCTCCGGTGGCTAGGGCCAGGGCTATAAAGCCCCGGCATAGTCTGGAAAGAAACGACGTCATGGCCGTTGCCGTTCTGGCTCAGCTCCGTTCGTTCAACGCACGACCGTCCGCAGTTCGGCGATCATCCCGCCGCCATTTTCCGGCGTGTCATGATAGGCGATGATCACCTCACTGCCGCGAATGGCCGCAGCCTCTTCGTCGCTGAGCGGTAGATCGACCTTGCGCTTGCCGATTTCGGGATAGATGGCGATACCCTTTTGCACGATGATCGGTTTCGCCTGACCAGGCTTCATCACGCGGAATTCGCCATAGACCGATCGGGTTCCTTTGCGGGTCGCATCAAGCTCAAGCACCGGACCATCCTCGTCGCGGCCCAAACGGGCGTTGGCGAGCGCGGCGGTAGCCGAGAGATTGCCTTTGCGGACAATGATGGGGATGGTGATGCCATAGAGCGGGATCAGCTGGATCTTGAGATCGCTCGCCCCTGCCTCATCGGTTACCGCCTGAGTCTTCGGAATCGCACGGAAGAGCATATGCACGCGATATTCACCATCGGGCAGGGTATCGGCGGGATTGAGGCCAATGCGGATCGACTGTGGCTGGTTGGGCGGCAGAGTCACGCGGCGCGGCGCATAGCGGACCAGCGCCAGTGCGGCCTTTTCGGCTTCGTTGGTTCCAGCCGGATCGATGTCCTCCAGACGGCCGTCTTCCCCCATCCGTTTGATCTCGAGTGAGATGCGATAGGTGGTTTCTTCGGCGCCGACATTGTTGAGGATCACTTGTGTGCCGCGCTTGCCATCGAGAATGACGCGTGTCGGCGCGACGAGCAAATCGCCAGCAGCCTGTGCGGGCGCACCCGACAAGGCCGCGATCGCAACCAGCCCGCTCAATGTAGCCACAGCCATATTCCGAAGAAACTTCATATATTTAACCTGTCTCATCTGGTCCAATGCGGATGGGAAACACGGGTTTCCCTCCATTTCGGACTAACAGGACATGGTTACCAAGCCGCTAACGATGCGGCGGGAACCAAGGAAAAACCCCGGCAAGCACTGGGCCTGCCGGGGTTTTTGAGGTCTGGTTGCAGCGCTATGGCTGCATTTCAGTTCTTATTGATATTCAGCGGTCACGTCGAACGTGCCGGTGTAGGTGCCTGCCATCTGGCTGGCCCCAAGTGAAATGGTACCACCAACGTAAACCGTTTCGGGTGTCGTTGAGCTGTAGGTAATGCTGCTGGTCGACAGCGCCAGGCCCGACAGCGGGATCGGGGTCGAACCCGACGGACCGACGAGTGCAGCGGGATTGCCAACAGTGAGATCAATAACTTCACCGTCAGTTGCCTGCGTTACCTGAAAGCTCGCGGGAGCACCGCCACTAATTGCGATAACACCCGAGGCCGTCGGAGTGGCGCCTGAAGCTGCAGCGATCGTTACGGTGCCACCAGCAGCGGAAGCAGCAACAACACCAAAATTAAGGTCAGTTACAGCCGAAAGCTCCACAGCAGCGAGAACCTGAACGGTGGCATCGGCCTGTTCAGTGGCAGCATAAGCGGCATTCGATACCATGCCGGTAGCGACGATTGCGCCAGCAAGCGCAAGCTTCATCTTGTTGATCATTTATCTGGTCCCTTTTGCGACAAACTAAAAAATTCGGAATGCCCCACTGCATTCACGGTCGCTTATGGACATCGAATCATAAGATGATGCTTCTGCGCATGGTTAACGCGCTATAGTTAATTCGCCTATAAAATGCATATAATACAATTATATATGGAATTAACGGTGCCGTTTTGTCGGTAAGACTTCGCCGTAAAATCGCGTAAATCTCTAAAATTGTTCGCCCGTCAAACGCTGGCACAGCATGTCGAGCTGATCGAGGCTGCGATACTCGAAGGTGACAGCGCCTGCCCCGCCCTGCCCCTTATGTGCGATCTTTACCTTGAGTCCTAGAAGGTCGCCCAAATGCTGTTCGACGGCGCGGATATCAGCATCGTTGTTCGAGCCTTGCTGAATACGCGGTTTGGGGGCCTTGCCCTCTTGGACACGCGAGCGGCGAACCAATGCCTCGGTCTGGCGAACCGACAGACCTTGCTTGACGACCACCGCCGCCAGACGGGCGCAATCATCGCTGCCCAGCAAAGCGCGCGCATGACCCATCGACAATTTGCCTTCGATCACCAGCTCGCGGACCAGCGTCGGCAATTCGAGCAAACGCATCATATTGGCGACGTGGCTGCGCGATTTCTCGACAATTGCTGCCAGCTCACTCTGGCTATGGCCGAAATCGTCGCACAGCTTGCGATAGGCATCGGCCTCTTCGATCGGATTGAGATCCTGGCGCTGGATATTCTCGATCAGTGCGATTTCGAGCGTTTCCTCATCGGAAAGCTCCCGGACAACTGCTTTGATTTGGTGCAACTGTGCCTTTTGCGCGGCGCGCCAGCGCCGTTCGCCTGCGACAATCTGATAGCCGCCGCCATGCGGACGCACCAATATCGGCTGGATCAAGCCGTGACGTTTGAGGCTGGCGGCCAGCTCCTGCAGCGATTCCTCACTGAAATGGCGGCGCGGCTGGGCGGGATTAGGATGGATGTCGGCAACGGCAATCGTCGAAACACCGTCCGTCGGTTGCGCTGTGCCAATAGCGGCAGGCTCTCCGCCGCCGGCGACCCGGCTTGCGCTGCGATCGAGTGATACTTCGCCCAAAAGCGCATCAAGGCCCCTGCCCAGCCCCATTTTCTTGCGCAGCGGCTTTTCCCCTTCGCTCATGCTGCCATCTCCTGTGCGGGCAAGCGCGCCAGCAATTCGCGCGCAAGACTCATATAGGCTTCCGAGCCTGAGCAGCGATGATCGTAAATCAGGGCCGGTAGGCCGTGGCTGGGCGCTTCAGACAGACGGACATTGCGGGGGATCACCGTTTCGAACACCAGATCGCCCAGACAGCTGCGTACATCTTCGGCCACCTGATCGGTCAGGCGGTTGCGCCGATCAAACATGGTGAGCGCCACACCCAGGATCGAAAGCGACGAGTTGAAGCGATTTTGGATGCGCTCAACTGTTTGTAAAAGCTGACTTAATCCCTCCAGCGCAAAAAATTCGCACTGCAGCGGTACCAGGATGGAATCTGCGGCCACCAACGCGTTGATCGTCAACATGCCCAGCGAAGGCGGGCAATCGATCAGGCAGACATCCCAGCGGCTTTCCTCGACTGCCAATGCTCTTTGCAATTTGTGTGCGCGATCGGGATGATCGACCAACTCGACCTCGACGCCCGACAGGTCGACTGTCGCTGGTAGGATATCAAGGCCCGGAATCATTGTTCCAGCTACCGCTTCGGCCAGCGTGGCTTCACCCATCAACAGATTATAGCTGCTATATTCACGATCAGATGATTTCACGCCGAGACCGGTCGAGGCATTGCCCTGCGGATCAAGATCAATCAGCAGGCAGCGGCGGCCACAGGCAGCCAAAGCTGTTGCAAGGTTGATGGCTGTCGTCGTCTTGCCAACGCCGCCCTTTTGGTTCGCAATGGCGATCCGGATCATCTCTTCCGCCGTCCTTTCGCCGCAGCACCGGCTCTAGCCCCGGATGCGGGCTGAATATTGGTTCCGCGCACTGTGCCCACCAAAATCCCTGCTTCGGGGTCGGTCACGCTGGGTTCGACCGAAAAGTCAAAATCCCACGCCTTTCGGGCTTCCTCAAGTTCATTAACCGCATTTCGACCCTTTGGCAGCAGCCATTTCGTCTTATCTGTGGAAAATCGCGCGGATAAATCGAGCAATTTGGGTAGAGGCGCGAATGCACGTGCGCTGATGACATCATATTTTTGCGTTTCGACACGCTCGACAGGCATGCCAGCAACTCTCGTTCGGCCTTCAAGACCAAGAAAGACGACTGCCCGGTTGAGATACTCGATGCGCTTTGCACGTGATTCGACCAGAACCACATGCCAGTCGCTGAGCAGTGCAACGACAATGCCGGGAAAACCGGCACCCGAGCCAAGGTCTATCCATTGGCCTGGTTCGGATGGCGCCAACATTAGTAATTGCGCGCTGTCGACTATGTGCCTTGCCCAGATATGGTCGAGTGTCGATGCAGAGATGAGGTTCTGCCTTGCAGCCTCTACCTTGAGAAAAGTGATAAACGCCTCGAGCTTTTCCCATGTTTCACGTGAAACATTGAAATTCTGATCCAGCCAGGTCCGGGCTTCATCCTCTGTCATGCAGCCTTCTTGTCGCTCGCTTGCGCGCGTTTCGCATGAACCAGAATCGCTGCCAGCGCAGCAGGTGTAATCCCGCGTATGCGGCTTGCGGCAGCCAAAGTGTCTGGCCGCGCACTGTCGAGCCGTTCGACCATTTCATTTGAAAGCCCGGCGATGGTCCGATAGTTCATATTGTCCGGAATGCGGATCCGTTCATTCGCGGCAAGATCGCGTAACTCCGCTGCCTGCCGGTCGACATATGGAGCATAACGACCGTCTTGCTCGAGCTCTGCTATAACATCCTCAGACCAGTCGAGTGCTGTTTCACGTGAAACAACTTCATCCGATGGCACGACACGCAAAAGTTCAGACAGGATTACATCGGGAAAACGAAGCCAATCGATAAGCGGCATCTTGCCGGAATCCCGCTTTACGGGAATGCCTTCAGCAATGAGTTGATCCGCAGTGGCGCTGGCTTGAAGAAGTGCGGACAAGCGTACTTTCTCAGCCGCCTTTGCTTGATATTGCGCCTGACGCTCGACACCGACCACGCCCGCTTCCATCCCCAGCGGAGTGAGCCGAGTTGTGGCATTATCGGCCCGCAGACGCAGTCGATACTCGGCACGCGCAGTAAGCATCCGATAAGGTTCGGTGACACCATGTAGGACCAGATCATCCACCATCACGGCAATATAGCTGTTGGAGCGGTCCAGCGCCGGCATTTCTTTGCCCAGTATAGCACTGGCCGCGCCCATCCCGGCAACCAGACCTTGCGCTGCCGCTTCTTCATAACCGGTGGTGCCATTGATCTGTCCAGCGCAATAAAGCCCTTCAAAATCCCGCACTTTCAAGGTTCGGTCGAGCGCGCGCGGATCGATATAATCATATTCTACGGCATAACCTGGAACAACCATTTCCACGGTCTCCAACCCTGCCATCGAACGTACCATAGCCAGCTGGACATCAGTGGGCAGCGAAGTTGAAATTCCGTTGGGGTAAATGAGATGGGTGTCGAGGCCCTCTGGTTCGAGAAAAACCTGATGGCCTTCGCGATCGCCAAAGCGGAAGATCTTGTCTTCGATCGAGGGACAATAGCGGGGGCCCTGCCCTTGGATCGCACCGCCAAATAAAGGGGAGCGATCGAGGCCGCCGCGAATGATATCGTGGGTTTGGGAATTGGTGCGGGTAATTGCGCAGAAGATCTGCGGGACATGGCGGCGCGCCGTCATCGCCGACATTGTCCAGCTTTCGGAATCAGAGGCCTGTTCATCGAGAACCGCCCAATTAATTGTCCGGCCATCCAACCGTGGCGGCGTACCGGTTTTCAGCCGCGCCATGGGCAGCCCTGCCCCCCGAACCTGCTCGGCCAGTTTCAGCGCGCTCTGCTCACCGATGCGTCCACCGGTCAGCCGTTCCTCACCGCGAAACAGCGCTCCGCCCAAGAAGGTGCCGGTGCACAATATGACGGCTTTTGCCACCAATGCCGTCCCATCCGAAAGATCGAGGCCTGCCACCTTGCGATCGCTACCTACCGCGAAACGAAGTGCGGCCGCCTCTCCTTCGATCACTGTCAGATTGGGTGTCGCCGCTACTTGACGGTGAATGGAGGCCTTGAACAATGCGCGGTCGGCCTGGATACGCGGGCCCTGCACTGCCGCACCTTTCGAGGCATTGAGCATGCGGTAATGAATCGCCGCATCATCCGCCGCGCGGGCAATCAACCCGTCAAAGGCATCAACCTCGCGTACGAGATGGCCTTTGCCCAGCCCCCCAATTGCGGGATTGCACGACATCGCGCCAATAGTGTCACGAGCAAAACTGACCAAGGCTGTGCGCACACCCATACGTGCAGCAGCGGTAGCCGCCTCCACGCCTGCATGGCCGCCGCCGATAACGACAACGTCAAAATCTGTGTCTGCCCGATTACTCATCGCCCGGCCGCATAGCGCACCCCGCGCTAAGGGTCAAAGCAAGTCGAAGATGTTCCACGTG
Source organism: Sphingorhabdus sp. (assembly GCF_035329025.1). GTDB lineage: Bacteria > Pseudomonadota > Alphaproteobacteria > Sphingomonadales > Sphingomonadaceae > Sphingorhabdus_B. The sequence goes on from NZ_DAOLHN010000005.1 coordinate 45,128, forward strand.
GAACAACTGCTATTTGCCGATACAGAATCGTCCAAAAAGGGCATCGAGCATATCTTCGGTGCTCGCCCGACCGGTCAGCGTATCGAGAGCCAGCCGCGCCTGGCGCAGTTCCTCCGCCATGATCAAGGGATCATGGGCCTTGCTCGCATGCGATAAGAACAACGCCGTATCGCGCAGTAAGTGCCGCTGCCGCTGGTTGAGTGCGAAGGCATCAGGCGGAGGCAGCATCTCCCGCCCTTTGGAAACCAGAAGCGCAACCAGTTCGGCCATTCCTTGGCTGCTTTTGGCGGAAACAGTGACAGCCGCGGATTTTCGAACACGACCGTCCATATCCGACTTTGCTTCAATCTCGACCAGATTGGCATGCTTAGGCCCTTCACCCTCAGCGCCAAGCCACAGCACAATGTCCGCTTCCGCAATCGCCTGTGCAGCCCTTTCTATGCCAATGGCCTCGATGACATCCCCACTGTCATCACGCAAACCGGCAGTGTCGGTGAACAGGAATGGAATCCCCTCAAACGCAACCGGCACCTCAATCAGATCGCGTGTTGTGCCGGCAATGTCTGAAACGATCGCTGCCTCGCGCGCCACCAACGCGTTGAGCAAGGTGGACTTGCCGCTATTGGGCGGCCCAGCCAAAACGATCCGCAAACCATCGCGCAATTTTTCGACCGGCGGGAATTTCAGATGATCGGCGATGGCGTCATGAAGCAAAGTACAACTTTTTGATATTTTTGAATATTCTTGATCTCCAACATTGTCCTCGTCGGAGAAATCCAGTTCTGCCTCGAGCATTGCAGCCAGCCGCAGCAAGGCTTCACGCCACGCTTCTACCTGTTGACTGAAGGCTCCTCCGGCCATTGATGCAGCCGCTCGCCGTTGCCATTCGGTTTCGGCGGATAGCAGGTCCGCCAACCCCTCGGCTTCGTTGAGATCGATTCGGCCATTGGCAAAAGCGCGCCGGGTGAACTCGCCGGCTTCTGCGCGGCGCAGACCATCGATTTCTGACAGCGCAGTTTCAACCGCGCGCACGACTGCACGCCCGCCATGAAGATGGAGCTCGGCGAGGTCCTCCCCCGTCGCCGTTGCCGGACCGGAAAAGATCAAGACTAGACCCTGATCAAGCAATTCCCCGCTGGCAGGGCTTTTGAGGTTCCGCAGCGCTGCCTTGCGCGGCGGCGGCAATGTGCCCGTCAGCAGCCTGACTGCCTTAAAAGCTTGAGCCCCGCTGATGCGTACCACCGCAATTGCAGCAGGTGGCGCGCCGCTGGACAGCGCGAAGATCGTATCGACGCTGTCCATAGCTGAAATCTACTTCTTGTCCTTGCCGCCCAGGCCGCCACCGGCCAATCCGCCCATCAGGCTTTTGATGAAATCCATGCTCTGATCGCCCATCGGCACCCAATTGCGGATCATGCCTTGCACCATGTCTGGCGTAAGACCTTTGTCGGCGACCTTTTTCAGCTTGTCGAGATAGACTTCATGCACTTCGGAAAGATCGGGCAGCCCCATCAGGCGGCGGACTTCCTCTGGGGTGGTATCGACTTCGATGTTGAATTTCATGGCTAGCCTCCCTGCCTTACAGCGATATTACCCGATTGTCGGCCGCACTATAGTCGCATAAGCGAAAGGGGCAATTTTTTGATTTCAGGAGCAAGCCCATGGGTGAAATGACAAAGATTCGCGCATTTGATGAAGATGCCTTGTTCGGTGCCTATGTTGCCAAGCCCGAAGGCGAGGCAAAGGCAGCCATCATCGTCATTCCGGAAATCTTCGGTGTGAATCCCGGAATCCGGCAGAAATGCGAAAATTGGGCAGAGGCTGGTTACCTGGCCGTCGCCATCGACATTTTCTGGCGCTTCGCACCGGGTGTCGAGCTCGATCCCGATGTGGAGGCGCAGTTGCAGGAAGCTTTCGGCTATTTCGGGCAATATGAACCCAATGACGGGGTCAAGGATATCGAAGCCGCCATCCACGCTATCCGCCGCGGCGAACTGGGTGCGCCTGCAGTGCAGAAGGTTGGCTGCGTCGGCTACTGCCTGGGGGGTCGCCTCGCCTATATGGCCGCTGCACGCACCGATGTGGACGCCTCGGTCGGCTATTATGGCGTCATGATTGATACCATGATCAATGAAAGCCACGCCATCGCCAACCCGCTGATGCTGCATATCCCGACGGCAGACCATTTTGTCGGCCCCGAAGCGCAGGCGGCAATCCATTCCGGGCTAGATGGGCACCCCAAAGTCGTCTTGCACGACTATGTAGGGCTCGATCATGGCTTTGCAGCCGAGATGGGCAATCGTCGTGATGAAGCAGGCGCGCAACTGGCGGATTCACGGACTTTGGCGTTCTTCCGCGAGCATCTGGGCTAGGCGTCAGCCGCGCGCCAATCGCATCTGCAGATTGCGCTTCACGCCTTCCCATTCGTTGGCCAGAATCGAATAAAGCACCGTATCGCGAACACGCCCGTCTAGGATCTGGTGGTTGCGGATCAGTCCGTCTCGCTTCGCGCCCAGCCTTTCGATCGCGCGCTGCCAGGCGAAATTGAAATGATCGGTGCGGAACTGCACGCAAACGCAATCCATCGCTTCAAAAGCGTGCGTCAGGAGCAGTAGCTTGGCTTCACTGTTGATCGGTGTGCGTTGCACCCGACTGGCGTAAAAGGTTGTACCAATTTCAAGCCTGCGATGCGGCGCATTCATCCGCATATAGCGTGTGGCACCGACTATATCGCCGCTGGCCTTCTCTATGACCACAAAGGGCATGATCCGGCCCCAGCCCTGCTCGCGCTCGGCTCGGTCGAGATAGGCCTGTATCGAATCCGGGCCAGGGACGACAGTATAGAACAACTCCCACAGCTTGCCATCACTTGCAGCGTCAACGATTGCAGGCCCGTCAGCGCGAACCATCGGCCTCAGCAGGACATGGCGACCCTCCAGCACCGGTTGTTCGGTCCAGGAGTTCGCCATATCCGGATTCCTCAGCCACCAATCAGCGGAGCGACGAACTTGCCAAGACCCAATTGCGGATCAACCCAGCCGTCATAGATCATCTTGATCGCGACATAGACGATGACGGCAAGGCCGATCCAGGCAATCCACCGATAACGTTCGATATATTTGGCGATGATGTTGGCAGCGACGCCCATCAAGGCGACAGCAAAGACGAGGCCGACGATCATGATGCCGGGATGGTCCTTCGCCGCACCAGCAACCGCGAGGACATTGTCGAGGCTCATCGACACGTCAGCTATGGCTACCGCCCAAGCGGCACCGACAAAACTTTTCGCAGGCTTGATACCCGAATCCTCGTCACCCGCTATTTCGGGAGAGCCGGGGGAATCGGTACCATGATCTGCGCCAATGTCGCGGTACATCCGCCAGGCGACCCAGAGCAGCAACACGCCGCCCGCAAAGATCAGCCCGACGATTCCCAGCAGCCATGTCACCATCAGCGCAAAGGCAACGCGCAGCACCAATGCGGCGATCACACCAATGGCGATCACCTTTTTACGCTGGTCCGCAGGTAGACCGGCTGCAAGTGCACCGACGACGATGGCATTGTCCCCCGCAAGCACGATGTCGATCATCAACACCTGCAGGAATGCGGTCAACGCCGAGGGCGAACCTATGTTCGAAAAATCCTTGACGATCGCCGCCCAGATTTCGGCGGGTCCACCCAGCGAAGGGACAGCAGCGGCGCTGGCAAAAATCAATTCAATCACAACGGATCCTCAAAATAGTCGACGCTCGGCATAGGGTCATAGAAAGGATGGAGCAAGGCCCGCCATTGCTGATAGCGATCCGAATTGCGGAATCCGTCGCGATGGTCGGCAATCGAATCCCAACGCACGAGCAGCAGATAAAGCCCTGGCTTTTCGGCTGCTGGACGAACCTCGATTCCCTGAAAGCCCGGCGAAGCGTTAATCAGTGGCTTGGCATTTGCCATCGCCAACTCAAAAGCTGCTTCCTCGCCGGGCCGAACTTGTAAAAGCGCATGTTCGATTATCATGCGCAGTCCAGTCTTACTGGTTCATCGAATCGAAGAAGTCCTCGTTGGTCTTCGAATCCTTCATCTTGTCGAGCAGGAACTCCATCGCATCGACGGTGCCCATCTGCATCAATATGCGGCGCAGGACCCACATCTTGGTGAGCTTGTCCTTCTCGACCAGCAGCTCTTCCTTGCGGGTGCCCGATTTGCCGACATCCAATGCCGGGAAGATGCGCTTGTCCGCGACCTTGCGATCGAGGACGATTTCGGAGTTACCCGTGCCCTTGAATTCTTCGAAGATCACTTCGTCCATACGGCTACCAGTATCGATCAGCGCGGTAGCAATGATGGAGAGCGAACCACCTTCCTCAATGTTGCGCGCAGCACCGAAGAAGCGTTTCGGGCGCTGCAGGGCGTTGGCATCGACACCACCGGTCAGCACCTTGCCCGAAGAGGGAACCACGGTGTTGTAGGCGCGGCCCAAGCGGGTGATCGAGTCGAGCAGGATGACGACATCATGCTTGTGCTCGACGAGGCGCTTCGCCTTTTCGATCACCATTTCAGCGACCTGAACGTGGCGAGTGGCGGGTTCGTCAAAGGTCGAGCTGACAACTTCGCCCTTCACGCTGCGCTGCATGTCGGTGACTTCTTCGGGACGCTCATCGATCAAAAGGACGATCAGGAAGACTTCCGGGTGGTTATCGGTGATCGCCTTGGCGATATTCTGCAGCAGCACGGTTTTACCAGTGCGCGGCGGCGCTACGATCAGCGCGCGCTGGCCTTTGCCCTGCGGGCTGATGATATCGATCACACGTGCCGACTTGTCCTTGACGGTCGGATCGAGCGTATCGAGCGTCAGTTTCTGGTCGGGATAAAGCGGCGTCAGGTTATCGAAATTGACCCGGTGGCGGACAGCATCAGGATCATCGAAATTGACCTTGAGCACCTTGGTCAGTGCGAAATAACGCTCACCATCCTTGGGTGCGCGGATTTCGCCTTCGACAGTGTCACCGGTGCGCAGGCCATATTGGCGCACCATATTGGGCGAGACATAGATATCGTCGGGTCCGGCGAGATAATTGGCTTCGGGAGAACGCAAGAAACCGAAACTGTCGGGGAGTACCTCGATCGTGCCTTCGCCGATGATCTGCTCGCCATCTTCCGCCATTTCCTTGAGGATGGCGAACATAAGGTCCTGCTTGCGCAGCGTCGAGGCACCTTCAATCTCCAGCTCTTCGGCCATCGAGACGAGTTCGGCGGGTTTCTTGTTCTTGAGGTCTTTTAAATGCATGTGCGTGTTCCGCTGGAAAATAGCTGGCCGACGTAAAGAGATGCCGGCGGGATAGGAAAAGGTCGATGGCGCTGTCGTTGAAAAGAGGAATGCGCCTCACGCCCAGAACGGGCTTGGGAGTTAATTAGGCTATTGAAGCCAAATAGTCAATGCTGGTCAGAACGGCTTGGCAACAACCAATATCACGATAATGGCAGCCGCAATCCCCGGCACTTCGTTGAGGATGCGCAATTTCTTCCCCTCAATCGGGCGCTCGCCGGCCGCCAGTTTCTTAGCATAGCCGACCATCCAGCCATGATAGGCCGAGAGCCCCAGCACCGCGAGCAGCTTGGCATGGAACCAGCCTTCGCTCAGCGCCGAGATATGCCAGGCGAGCAGCAGGCCGACGACCCAGACGATGACCATCGACGGGTTGAGGATGATCCGCACCAGACGCCGCTCGCGTTCGACCCAGCGTGACGCCTCTTCAGATCCTTCAGGGTTTTCCTGATGGTAGACGAAGAAGCGCGGTAGCATGAACAGCCCGGCCATCCAGAAGATGACGAAGATGATATGCGCCGATTTGAGCCAGAAATAGAGCAATGCGATGGTTTCCGTCATTCGGGAATCCGCCTTGGTTATCCCCCGCGGACCAAATTAAGCAGCTTTTCGACATGCGCAATGGGGGTATGCTGCAAAATGCCATGGCCGAGGTTGAAAATATGTGGGCGGTTTTCGAAGGCAGCCAAAATCCGCGCGACTGCGTCTTCCAAAGATTCCCCTCCGGCCATCAATGCCAACGGATCGAGATTTCCCTGCACCGGCAAGCTTTCGGGTAGCGAGGCATTCGCCCAGACCGGATCGACTGTTTCGTCAAGGCCGATCGCGCCAGGCTTTACCTCCTGAGCATAGGCCACAAGTTTGGCACCCGCTCCCTTGGGAAAGCCGATGATCGGGGTTTCCGGATGGCGTTTGCGCAGCTCTGAAACGATCTTTGCATTAGGCGCTATCACCCAGCGCTCGAATTGCGCCGGGCTCAGCGAACCAGCCCAGCTATCAAACAGCTGCACCGCATCAACGCCCGCCGCAATCTGCTTGGAAAGATAATCAATGGTGGTTGCTGTTATGGCGTCAATCAGCTCACCGAACTTTTGCGGGTCCGAATAAGCCAGTGCCCGCGTCTCCGCATGGTCCTTGCTGCCCTGCCCCACCACCATATAGGTCGCAACAGTCCAGGGGCTGCCTGCAAAGCCGAGAAAGGTGGTTTCGGCGGGCAAGGCAGCACGAACCTTGCGTACCGTCTCATAGACCGGCTCCAGACGTTCTGGGGCTGGAGTGAATTCGCGCCAATCATTTTCGGACAGTCTGGGCGCCAACCGCGGGCCCTCACCCGTCTCAAACCAGAGATCCTGTCCCATCGCGTGCGGGACAACGAGGATATCGGAAAAGAGGATCGCGCCATCAAAGCCGAAACGGCGGATCGGCTGCAAGGTGATTTCGCATGCTGCATCGCTATCATAAGCGAGTTCGAGGAATCCGCCCTTCTGCGCACGCAGTTCGCGATATTCAGGTAAATAGCGACCAGCCTGACGCATGAGCCAGACTGGCGGGACGTCGAGTTTTTGACCACGCAATACGGCGAGCAATTTTCGGGTGGGCAATTCGGTCGCCATGCAGGAATCCAACAAATAAATAATAGATATAAGGATGATGAAATATGATGCGCTGTGGGCAAGTGTGGCCTTTAGGCACATATCTATCTTTTGCCAACATATTGACTCTTGAGGTCGTTGATAAGCGGACGATTCGGTGTCCGCTTTCCCCGTTATTCACAGGCTGTGGACAGCAGTTTCCGGCTGTGGATGAATTGTGCCCGAATCCGAGAGAGATTCAGGATGCGACGGGCATAAATCTACTCCCCATTTTCATCCCTTGATTTATCCCCAAGCTGCCCACAAAGCTGTGCGGGAAGGACATTTCATTGCAAAGCCGCATCCATCTTCATCTTCTTTCGGACTCCACTGGCGAAACGCTGGAAAATATCGCGAAGGCCGCGCTTGCCCAGTTCGACGAGGTTGATGTCGTCAAGCATTTCTGGCCCATGGTGCGGTCAGAAGCGCATCTTGATCGCATCCTTGTCGATGTTGCGGCAAATCCCGGTCTGGTGCTGTTCACGCTGGTCAATCTCGCGATGCGGCAAAAGCTTGAAGATCGATGCCGCGCACTTGGTTTGCCGACCGTTGCGGCTTTGGACGCGGTAACCGATGCATTGTCCGGCATATTGGGGCAACAGGCGAAAGCACGACCGGGGCGGCAACATGCGCTTGATGCCGCCTATTTCGCCCGGGTCGAGGCGATCCAATATACCATTGCGCATGATGACGGGCTAAACCATCATGAATGGGAAGAGGCTGATATCGTGCTGGTGGGTGTTTCGCGCACATCAAAGACTCCAACCAGCATCTATCTCGCCAATCGCGGCTATAAGACAGCCAATATTCCGTTGGTTCCGGAATCGCCGCCGCCTCCCGCGCTCTACACTCTCAAACATCCGATGGTTGTCGGCCTTGTCACCAGTGCAGACCGGCTGGTGCAGGTACGGCGTAATAGATTGCTGTCGCTAAACCAGGCACCTGACACCGATTATGTTGCTGAAGACAAGGTGAAGGAAGAAATCGCCTTTGCCCGGCGCATCTTTGGCGACAATGGTTGGCCCGTAATCGACGTGACCCGACGATCGATTGAGGAAAGCGCGGCGGCAATCATCAACCTGTTCAACGAACGGCAGGTGCGTGATGTGCCGAGTGGAGAGGGTGCACCCGTTTGACCCGGATCATATTGGCTTCGACGAGCGTTTCTCGAAAACAAATACTTGATAATGCTGGATTATCATTTGACGCCATGGCGCCGATGGTTGACGAGGATGCCATCAAGCAAAGCCTGCAGGATGAAGGTCTTGGGCCGCGCGATATCGCCGATGCGCTTGCTGAGGCCAAAGCAACCAAGCTGTCGGCAAAATATCCGGAGTCGCTGGTGATCGGTGCAGATCAGACGCTGGCACTCGATAAAGGTCCGCTTTTCGACAAGCCGGACAGCCCGGACACGGCCAAGGCGCAATTGGAACAAATGGCCGACTGCAGCCACCGCCTGTTCAGCGCAATAGTCGTTGCCCAATCGGGTCAACCGGTCTGGCGGCATATAGGCGTTGTCCGGATGCATGTCCGGCCATTGAGTCCGGCTTTCATCGATTCCTATGTTGAGCGCAACTGGAACGAGATCCGCCATTGTGTGGGCTGTTACCAGATCGAGGGAGAGGGCGCGCAGCTATTCACCCGAATAGAGGGGGATTATTTCGACATCATGGGATTGCCGCTTCTACCCCTCCTCGCCTATCTGCGCGAGCGAAAGGAAATGCCGTCATGACTGCTTATGCCGAAGTGATCGGCGATCCGATCAAGCACAGCAAATCGCCATTGATCCACGGATTCTGGTTACAGAAGCTTGGTATTGTTGCCGATTACAGGGTGCATCATGTGCTTGCAGAAGATCTGGCCACCTATTTCGATAATCGCAGCGGCGATCCCGATTGGCGCGGGTGCAACATAACCATTCCACACAAGATTGCCGCACTCGATCATGTCACCGACCCCGGCGGGGTGCGGCAATCCATAGGCGCTATCAACACGGTCTTTCGCGGTGAAAAGGGTGAGTTGGTGGGAACCAACACGGATGCAGCAGGTTTCTTTGCCCCGATTTCAGAGGACGAATGGGCGCATCGCGATGCTGTTGTCATTGGCGCAGGTGGAGCAGCCCGCGCGATCCTGTTTGCGCTGGCGCAGGCCGATATTGGTTCGGTGACGATATTGGCGCGCAGTCCATTAAAGGCGGCAGCCTTGCTGAGCCATTTCGGATTGAAGGGCCAGGTGTTGAAAATGGATGCGCCTTTGCCTCCTGCGGAATTGCTGGTGAATTCGAGCCCGCTGGGCATGACCGGACAGCCGCCACTGGAAATCAACCTGTCGCCATTGCCTGAAGATGCGGTGGTTTATGACATTGTCTACTCGCCGCTTGAAACCAGTCTGCTGAAGCAAGCGCGCGGCCTTGGTCTCGATACGGTTGACGGGCTCGACATGTTGATCGGACAGGCAGCTTTTGCTTTTGAACTGTTCTTCGGACAGGCGCCACCCGCCGATTGCGAAGACGAATTGCGTACGTTGTTGCTCAAATGACCGAAACCCGAAAACGTCCGCTTATCCTCGGCCTTACTGGCTCGATTGCGATGGGGAAATCGACCGTCTCGCAAATGTTCGTCGATGAAGATGTCCCGCATTTTGATGCCGATGCAGCGGTGCATAAGCTGCAGGGTCCGGGTGGGGCGTTGGTCACCGAGATCGAGGCGGCCTTTCCAGGCACCACCGGCCCGCAAGGCGTTGACCGCCTGAAACTGGGTCCGATCGTACTGGGTGATAAAGAAAAGCTGGCAAAGCTTGAAGGCATTATTCACCCCGCAGTGGGTAAGTTGCGTGCCGATTTCCTCGAAGCCCATCGCGATGCACCGATGGTCCTGTTCGACATCCCGCTGCTGTTTGAAAAAGGCGGGCATCAGGGTGTCGACAAGATTTTGGTCGTCTCGGCTCCAGCCGATCAGCAGCGTCGTCGCGCCCTTGCACGTGAAGGCATGACGATCGAGAAGTTCGAACATATCCTTTCGCTGCAAATGCCTGACGATGAAAAGCGCAAACGTGCCGATTTCGTCATCGATACCGGCACCAGTATAGCGGACACGCGCGAACAGGTGAGAAATCTCATTAAAAATTTGCGGGCTAGCCTTGCAGACTCACGCAAATAGGCCGATATGAATCGATAGAATGCGAGAGATTATTTTCGATACCGAAACCACCGGTTTCGACCCGCTGACCGGAGACAGGATGGTCGAGATCGGTTGCATCGAAATGGTCGGACGGGTGATGACCGGCGCAACCTTCCACTGTTATTTCAACCCTGAACGGGGCATGCCCTCTGCCGCTGAAGCGGTGCACGGGCTTTCGGACAAGTTCCTTTCGGACAAGCCACTTTTCGCCAGTCAGGCCGACTCCCTGCTCGAATTTCTCGGCGACAGCCCGCTGGTCGCGCACAATGCAAGCTTCGACTTCGGTTTTCTCAATATGGAGCTGGGGCGGTGTGGTCGTGCGCCGATCGATATGGGGCGCATGGTCGATACCATAGCGATTGCGCGAACAAAGCATCCGGGTGCGAAGCTCTCGCTCGACGCGCTCTGCACCCGTTACGGCATTGATCGGAGCCACCGCACCAAGCACGGCGCCCTGCTTGACGCCGAATTGCTCGCCCAGCTTTACATTGAGCTGACCGGAGGGCGGCAAATCGGCCTTGGTTTTGGCGATTCAGCGACCACCAGCATCGAAATCGAAGCTACGCGGATTTCGCTGGTCCGCACCGACCGGCCATTTCGCAGCCCGCGACCACACCAACCTCTCCCTGACGAGCTGGAGCGCCATCGCGCTTTTGTCGCTACCATCAAGGACGCGCTCTGGACCGAAGGGGAAAGACGCGCATTTTCGCCAAGTGATTAACAGCCGTTTCTTTCGGAACGGCGCAAATAAGGAGAAGAACCATGGATATAAGGGTCTCAGGGCATCAGTTGGAAACCGGCGAAGCGCTGCGAACCCATGTCGAATCCCGTTTGGGCGGGATTGCCGACAAATATTTCTCCAAGGCTCTTTCTGCGCAGGTAACGGTTGGCCGCGCACCGCATGACAAATTTTCCTGCGACATCATCGTCCATGTGATGCAAGGCCTGATCCTTAAAGGACGGAGCGAAGCATCAGATGCGCATCTGGCATTTGATGGCGCGGCCGATAAAATCGAAAAGCAATTGCGCCGCTATATGCGTCGCCTTCAGGACCGTCATGAGCAGACGGCACATGCCCAGCGGCAGGAAGAGGCGGCTTATACCGTTTTTGATGCCGGTGATGTTGAAGCCGAATCCCCGCCGCCTGAAGCCCCGGTAATCGTCGCCGAGATGAGCGTCGACATCCCCGAATCGAGCGTTTCGGATGCCGTGATGCTGATGGATTTGCGCAACACGCCCGCACTGCTCTTCAAAAACGCTGGTACTGGGCGGCATAATATGGTTTACCGCCGCGAAGACGGCACGATCGGGTGGGTTGAACCGAAATCCACACCCTGACATCGGTCTGAATCAAAGCATATTCACTTTAGGGATCAATGATTTGAATATTGCCTCGGTGCAGGTTCACCGGCGCAATGGGGTATAATGATGATTCGTATAACGACCCGGCTGGTCGATGGCGCGGTACTCGCTGACATCGAATGCGCCGACAAAAATTGCCTGCTCGACACCGTTTCGAAGCTGGCCGCCGAAAATTACGGTGTTGATGCATCTGTGGTCCATGAAGGACTGCTGGAGCGCGAACGTTTGGGCCCGACCGGTTTTGGCGGTGGTACCGCGATTCCGCATTGCAAGGTCGATGGGATCGAGGCACCGGCGGGTGTTTTCGTACGCTTGATCAAGCCTGTTGAATATGGCGCGGTGGACGATGAGCCGGTCGATCTGGTCTTTGCGCTCTTTTCTCCCGTGCATGACGGTGCTTCGCATCTGAAGGCACTGGCCGAAGTATCGCGTATGTTCCGCGACGAGGCGAGCTGCGCCCAGTTGCGTGGTGCCAAGGATGCCGGTGCGCTGTTCGCGCTGCTCAGCCCGATTGAGGAGCGCGATGCCGCCTGACGGCATGCGCATGGCTTTCCCATGATCGAGCCAAGGCTCGCTTCGCACATGTTGGTGTCCGGTTTGATCCGGCAAGCCGCGGCCCATGGTAGCTTTGCAGCCGTGTTGCGCAAAGGTGACCGGATAGCAGGTGCGGTTCTTCTTCTGCGGCGCGAAAAAGGGCGGAATCCAGCCCTTTTTGAACGGTTTCCCAGCCTTGACGGATCTGGAAAATGGTCCGAAGTAACCATAGAAGATATTGAAAAAGAAGAGAAAATATCTGAAATTCTCGACCGTCGGGCAGCACGGGACCCGGATATCTGGATTTTGGAACTGGACGTCCCGTCTGCAGAACGGTTCACCGACATATTGGCATCGATGAATTGACATTGTTGCGCTGCGCAATAGATGCGCGCGCACAGATAGCGAAGGTTGCCCGCACGTTCTGGGGTGGAACAGGGCAAACACGCAAGTCGGACGTGGAAGATTTGACGCACATATAAGCAAAGTACCAACCGCGCGTCATTGGCGACACAGCCGCACAACGAACAGACATAATGAAATTCCTCCTCAAGACCGCACCTGCTGCGGTTGTTTCGCTCACGCTACTTGGCGGAGCTGCTTATTCGGACGCCGGTTTTGCATTCGGCGCTTCAAATGGCGAAAAATTGTCGGCGCAGACGATCAGCATCGATCCCACTGTCCTCGCCGCCGACCAGGCCGCATTGACTGCGGCAACCACCGGAACAGTTTCGGTGACCAAACTTCCAAATGGCGATGTGATGTTCACCCCGGGCACGGGCGTGTCGGACGCTGACGTGCGTGATGCAGAGCCTGTCGCCGAGGACAACGAAATCAATAAGGCCGACAGCCTTTCAGAACTGGTCCGCGGACATGGCGCGCCCGATGAGTTGAATGCTGAAGAGCGCTGCCTTGCGGGCGCCGTCTATTTCGAATCGAAGGGCGAATCGCTCGAAGGCCAGCTCGCCGTGGCCCGCGTCGTGATGGCCCGCGCCAAGTCGGGTCGTTTCCCCACTTCGCTGTGCGGTGTCGTTTACCAGAAGAGCCAGTTCTCGTTTGTCCGTGGTGGACGGATGCCTGCCATTAACACCGGCAGTCTGCACTGGCGCAATGCTGTCGCGATCAGCCAGATCGCGCTCAACGATAGCTGGAAAAGCCCGGTTGAAGGCGCCCTGTTCTTCCACGCGCGCCATGTTTCGCCCGGCTGGCGCCTGAAGCGCATTGGTTCGATCGACAACCATATTTTCTATCGCTGATACCCAGCAGCCAAAATCTTAAAGGCCGCAGTCTCTAGGGGGTTGCGGCCTTTTTATTTGGCTTAATCTGGCTTTGACAATTCGACACCGCGATCGCGGGCGGCTTTCAGCGTGCCATTCACCAACTGTTGTAATCCGGTATCCAGGACAGCGAGACCAGCAGCTGTTGTTCCTCCCGGGCTGGTGACGCGTCTTGCCAGTTCTTCAGCACTGGTATCGGAACCCACCGCCAGATCGACAGCGCCATCGATCATCGCCTTCGCCAATGTTGATGAAACCGCTGGCTCAAGGCCCAGCGCTTCTCCGGCTTTTGCCAGCGCGTCGATGAAGCGGTAGACAAAGGCCGGACCCGAACCCGCGAGAGCTGTGACTGCGTCCATCAAATGTTCTTCGGCAATCCACACCGGGGTGCCCAAGGGGTTGAGCAGTGCTTCGATTTCTTCCCGCAGCACAGCGTCGCCTGAGGGATCGAACAGGCCTAGCGGTGATTTGCCCAAAGCAGCGGCAAGATTCGGCATCAGGCGCATGAACCTTCGGCCCGGCAACGCGGCTTGCAATGTTTCAACACGAACCCCTGCCATAACCGACAGCAGCAGCGCATCGGCCGACAATATCGCTTCAAGCTGGCTGGCAATCTGTCCAAAAATTTGCGGCTTGACGGCGATCAGCCCGACACCGACTTTTCGTCCAACTTGTGAGGCATCGGCAAAATGCCAAACACCATCGGGAAGGGATTGGGCCATGGGATCGACCACGATGAAAGCGGCGGGATCCATGCCGCCTGCAATCCAGCCATCGAGCATGGCACCGCCCATATTGCCGCAGCCAAAGAACAATAAAGGGTTGTCGCGCGAAATTTCAGTCATCTGACTAAGCGTGGCGCAGCCGCAGATGGATGACAAGACCTGGCGGAAGGTCGTTGCCCGGTGCACCTATGTGACGAACGGCATCAGCCCGTGCGCGATTGACCAGATCGTCGCTTATCGGTCCGTCGATAAAGATATGGTCGGCTTGGCCCAGTAGGCGCGCGGTACGCAGCGTCAGCTCCTCGGGATCGGCAGAGCGAAGGTCAACAGCCACAATGTTCGGTTCAGGAACAGGACTGCCTGCATCCAGCCAGCTTTCGACGCGGTCTGCGCTATCCGGGTCGATCGGGTCGAGTCTGCCACCGGGCGCAAGCGCTGCATCGAGTTGTCGCCGACGGTCTGCTCCATCGGGCCATCTTGTGCGCATGCCTTCGCGGGCCGATTGCAGACGAACTGCCAATTCGCCGAGTCTGGCAGGCAGGATACGTTCAATTGCCTGCCGCACCATTTTGGCCAATCCCGCCGACGCCCCTCCGGTCCCTATCGCAACAAGCAATGGATCGCGGTCGACTATGGCTGGCGTGGTAAAATCGCACAGGTCCGGCTGATCGACGACATTGACCAGCAGACCACGCGACTTCAGCCGTGCAGAGGCATCAACTGCAGCACCCCGATCTTCGATGGCGACAAAAGCAATCCGTGCCTTCGCATCGTCCTCGCCGACGCAGATTCCGCCTGCGCGCTCGATCAGGCGGCGCTTGGCGTCCGCGGCATCGCCCTCACCAAGCAGGATGACGGGTTTGCCGCGGATCGAGACGAAGAGCGGCAACTGATTCATGGCCTAGTCAAGCCAGCCAGTCGGGAACATGTTCGGCATCGAGAATGGTTGCGGGCACGATACGCTCTGCAACCACGGCATAGCGATCGCCGTTTACCAGAACCTCGGGCACCAGCCCTCGGCTGTTATAGGTGCTAGCCATTGTAGCTCCATAAGCACCGCATGTCCGGAAAATTGCCAGATCGCCCGCTTGTACCACATCGACTTCGCGCGCCATCGCAAAGGTGTCGCCGGTCTCACAAACCGGGCCGACGATATTGGCAGTGAAGCGATTGCCCTTGGGCTCGACCGCCTCAAAATCATGCCATGCGTCATAAAGAGCTGGACGGGCCAAATCGTTCATGGCGGCATCGACGATCACGAAGGGCACATTGCCTGAACCCGGTTTCACACGGACTACCTTGGTGACGAGTACACCGGCATTGCCACAAATGACGCGGCCCGGTTCGAACATCAGCTGGACATTCCAGCCCTTGGTGGCGCGCGCAACCATTTCGCCATATTCATCGGGATGTGGAGGATTGTCGCCTTCTTTGTAACGGACTCCCAGCCCGCCGCCGAGATCAACATGGGTGATGCTATGCCCTGCGTTACGCAGGTCGGTGATCAGCTTCCCGATCTTTCCGAATGCGGTTTCCAATGGTTCGAGATTCAATAGCTGGCTGCCAATATGCAGGGCAACACCGCGCATGTTAAGGCCCGGTAGAGCCGCCAGCCGCGCATATATGCCTTGCGCCTGATGCAGGCCGAGGCCGAATTTGTTTTCCGCCTTGCCGGTCGAAATCTTGGCATTGGTCTGCGCGTCGACATCGGGATTGATGCGCAGCACCGCGTCTGCGCGATAGCCCAGCGTCTCGGCAATTGCAGCCAGTTCGCGGCCTTCCTCTTCGGATTCAATGTTGAACTGGCCGATGCCTGCTTTCAGCGCAGCAACCATTTCCTCTGCGCTTTTGCCGACACCGGAAAAAACGATGTCTTTGGCCGGAACGCCCGCTGCCAGCGCGCGGTTCATCTCGCCTGCCGAAACGACATCCGCACCATAGCCTTCGCCCGCCAATACTTTGAGCACGGCGAGATTGGGATTGGCCTTGATAGCAAAGGCGATATGCGGATTTTCGATCCCTGCCTTGGTCAGGGCTTCACGAAACACCTGGGCATGGCGCACCAATGTCGCTTGCGAATAGACATAGACAGGAGAGCCAACTTCATCGGCAATACGCGTGAGCGGGACGTTTTCGGCGTGCATCACGCCATCGATGATCTGGAAATGGTCCATAGGAATGATTTCAGGCCGGATTCTTCGGATCTTCCGCGGTGGATTCCGCGGGCGTGTCGCCCTTATCCGCTTCTGCGCCGGGGGCAAGGTCAAAAGGATCGTCGCGTCGACGCTCCGACCGACGCATTAGTTCGTCGCTGCGCCCGGGGCGGGTCTGGACCGCGGGGGTCGACAGCTCTTCGGCACCCGGAATCTCGTTCTGCCCATAGGCCTTGGCGGGCATTGCCTGACCGGTCTTGGGCTGCAGATCGCCAACCTTGCCACATCCCGCGAGCGTCAGCGCAAGTAGCGCGCCACCGACCATTTTGCGCTTATCTCTCATAGTCCCAATTCCTTTCGGGCTGCCGCTACCGCTTCTTTTACCCGAAGAGGTGCAGTGCCGCCAGCGCTGGTGCGGCTGCGGACCGATCCCTCAACCGAAAGATCGGGCAGGCTGGTTCCGGCAAGTCGTGGATTAATGCCGGCCAGATCATCGGCGGTCAGCAGTTCGAGTTCGCCGCCGCGTGCCTCACACAGCTTGACCGCGCTGCCGGTGATATGGTGTGCCTCGCGAAAGGGGATGCCATGTTCGCGCACCAGCCAGTCGGCCAGATCGGTTGCAGTAGAAAACCCGGTCGCAGCGACGGCGCGCATCCGGGCGGTATCAAATTCCACGCTCGATACCATGCCGGTAATCGCTGCCAGACAGAGGTCGAGCAAGTCATTCGCTTCGAACAGTGGGGCTTTGTCGTTCTGCATGTCCTTCGAATAGGTCAGCGGCAGGCCCTTCATTGTCACCATCAGGCTGGTGAAGGCGCCAATGATCCTACCCGCATGGCCGCGTACCAATTCGGCAGCGTCGGGGTTGCGCTTTTGCGGCATGATCGAACTGCCGGTTGACCAGGCATCGGGTAGTTTGACGAAACCAAAAGGCTGTGAAGCCCATAGGATCATTTCCTCGGCAAGGCGCGACAGATGGATTGCCGCTTGTGCGGCGCAGCCCAGATATTCGACAGCAAAGTCGCGGTCGGAAACGCCGTCCATGCTGTTCGCGGTCGGTGCGTCGAAATCAAGCGCACGTGCGGTTGCGTGCCGGTCAATAGGGAAGGACGTGCCCGCCAGCGCAGCTGATCCCAAGGGTGACTGGTTCATCCGGCGCGCGCAATCGGCAAAGCGGCTGCGGTCACGTTTCGCCATTTCATAATAGGCCATCAGATGATGGCCGAGCGTCACCGGCTGGGCAACCTGCAAATGGGTGAAACCGGGCATGATGCTTTCGGCATGTTCGTCTGCGCGCTCGACCAGTGCCGCCTGCAGCGCGGCAAGCGCTTTGTCGACCTCTGTACAGGCGCCGCGTACCCAGAGGCGGAAATCGGTTGCCACCTGATCGTTGCGCGAGCGGGCCGTGTGCAGCCGTCCTGCCGCATCGCCAATCAACTCGCGCAGTCGGCTTTCGACCTGCATATGGATGTCTTCCAGCTCGATATGCTCTGGCACGCCCTGTTCCGCATATTCGCGCTCGATTGTGTCCAGCCCGCCCAATATCGCTTCAACATCTGTAGCGGAAAGGATCCCCTGCGCCCCCAGCATGGCTGCATGCGCCTTGCTGCCGGAAATATCCTGCTGCCAAAGCCGCTTGTCGACGGGGATGGAGGCGTTTATCTCGCGCATCACGTCTGCAGGGCCAGCGCCGAACCGGCCGCCCCACATGCTGCTGGAGTTTGATGTGCCGCGGGTAATGATCCTGTTCCTTCTCTTCGTCGGACCGCTGTTTCTGGCGGCTTGCGATAGGGAAACTGCGCCATCGGGGCAAGCGGAACCCGCCAAAGCACAAGAGTCGCCCAAAGCGGGCTTCGGACTGGAAAGCAAGAGCGGGTTGAAAGCCGAACTCAGCTATCTATTCGCCGGACGCACCGCTCCCGATGCCAGCTTTACCGGAGCGGATGGTCGTGATGTTGCGCTCAGCGACTATGCCGGGCGGCCATTATTGGTGAATCTGTGGGCGACCTGGTGCGCGCCGTGCAAGGCGGAGATGCCAACGCTTGATGCCTTGGCTCAACTGGAAGAAGGTGAGATTACGGTGATAGCTGTGTCGCAGGATCTGCAAGGCCGCAAACCGGTGCGCGCTTTTTTCGATTCGGCGCGAATCGTCAATCTCGAACCTTTTACCGATACAGACAATGCGCTCTCATCTTCGGTTGGCGGAACGATAGCTCTTCCGACGACTATCTTATACGACAGTCAGGGCAAAGAAGTCTGGCGCATAGTCGGCGGGGTCGAATGGGATGATGCCGAGATTGCGAAGCTGCTCGGCGAGGCCGCCTGAGCGACACTTACATCAGGATTGGGCGTGGTTTGGGGCAATTGCAATTACGACTGGGCTGACCTTCGGTCATGGAGCGGACAGCAGGCTTGCAGTTTTGCTGGCGCGTATCGTTAGCGGTGTCTCGCTGGCCTTTGTTCTTCAACAGGGTGGCTGCAGGCGATTTTTTTGCTGTGAAAGGCGAGACGCTGACCGTTGCATGGGCGGGGCTGCATAAAAGGGCCGACGCCAGCAGCGCGCCACCAACAGCAGTTTTGAAGCTGATCCCTCTCATCGGCACAGAATGCGTTCCTGAAGCTTGCTACAATATGAACGGCAAGGCCATGGTCCTGTCCTGGTGGGCGCTAACGGGCTCGAACCGCTGACCCTCTCGGTGTAAACGAGATGCTCTACCAACTGAGCTAAGCGCCCCAGCAGGACAAGGGCCGCCTTTGCCAAACCTCTGCCGCCAAGGCAAGTCATATCGGCATGGCAACCCGATCAGCGATCGCCTCAAAATACTCTTTCAGCCTTTCAGCCATGTTTTCGGACAGTTCGATATAGACTCGGCGGGCATCATACGGGTCCTGCCGTCGGACCAGATAGCCCGCCTCGGTCATGTTGGTAATCCAGCGTAAAGCTGTGGTCGGTGGCACAGCTGCGGCGATGCACAGGCTGGAAACTGAAACCTGCTGCCCTTCCTCTTGCGCCGCAAAGAGGTCGAGCAAAATATCCCAGCCGGGATCGGCGAACAGATCTTCGCCCAATAGACGTTCGCGCATCCGGCGCAGTTTGATGACGTTTCGAACAAAATCGGTGCCAATTCGTGGATCGGTGCGTTTTGGCTCAACAAACGCTCTGGCCAAGTTTGTTGAAGAATGCCGGTATCCAATCGGGCGCTCTTGGAGCGAATAGTGAATACTTTTGTTTTCTTTTTGAGTGATGCTGTTCAATGTCTGAGCGAACTCAGAAAGCTCTTTGCTAATTCTATTAAGTTCTCGGAGCTCATCATCAGAAGATACATCACTCAAATGATTCATAGGTAAGTGATCTGACAGACTACTCACAGACGAGATCGCTTTCCAGCTTTCAGTTGCAACAAGAGTATTGGAGAAATGGTGAGATTGTTCTTCACCAATCTCGCTGCAAAGCGGCGGATTTTTCCAAATGACTGCTCCAGAATCATGGTTAACGGGGTAACCCGAAACATCAAACTGGTAACGGCAATTTGCATCCGTTTTGGGTGTTCGAGCAATTATGATATACTCACATTCCGGGTATGATTTCTGAATGAGCTCACCACAGTCGCGTGCGAATCGATTGAGTTCGTCGGAGTCAAATTTCAACGGGTCGATTACACCGATTGAAAATCGAGATTTATCAACCACAAAATTGGAGATTGGCGGAAGGCGCTTCATTAGTTGGGCTCCGAACTTCAAACAGTTCAAATTGCCCACCACCCGTTTTACATCTCACCAATTTGGAGCAATTTGTCCATCCCAAATCCAGCTTTGCCTCGCCGCACACTGCGGCTAAGCAGGCAATATGCGAGCCATCGGCCTTTGCTGGGCCGGGTTCGACACCCATTTCAGGAGTGCGAATGTGAACAAAGGAATCAAAACATGGCCCCTATCGATTTTGCTGATGACAGGAACGACGATGCCGGCATTTGCTGAGGCTGCAAAGCCTGTCGCGGCGCCCGCTGTGGCGAATGTGATGCTCGATCCATGGACCGGCCCCTATGACGGCGTGCCGCCCTGGGATAAGGTAAAACCTGCCGATTTCCCGCCCGCCTTTGAAGAGGCGATGAAGCGGACCAAGGTAGAGTTCGAGGCGATCCTCACCAACCCCGCGCCGGTCACGTTTGATAATACGATCAAGGCAAACGAACTCGCTGGCGCTTCGGTCAGCCGACTATTCTCGATCTGGGGCGTGCACAGTTCCAACCTGTCCAATCCCGAGATTCGCAAGATTCAAGCAGAGTGGGAGCCCAAGATCAGCGCCTTCTTCAACGAGCTGCAGCTCGACGCGCGCTGGTTCCAGCGGGTGCAATATCTTTATCAGGAGCGGGAGAATCTCGGTCTGGACAAGGCGCAGATGCGCCTGCTCGAACGCACCTATGACGGCCTTGTCCGCAACGGCGCGCTGCTCAACGCCGAACAGAAGACGCAACTTATCGGAATCGAAACCGAGATTTCGAAAAAGTTTTCCGACTTCCAGAACAAGGTTTTGGCCGACGAAGAAACCTATATCCTGTTGACCGATCCTTCAGAAGTTGCCGGTCTTCCCGACAGCTTTGTCGCCTCGTTGAAAGCTGCGGCGGAAGCCAAGGGTAAAACGGGTTGGGCCGTGGCCAACACCCGCTCGGCGATCCAGCCGTTCCTCGAAAATTCACCGCGGCGCGATCTGCGCGAGAAAATCTGGCGCGCCTTTGTCATGCGTGGCGACAACCAGGATGCCAATGATACCAACGCGACCATTGCCGAAATCCTGAAGCTACGCCAGCAGCGCGCCGAGCTGCTCGGTTTCGAAACCCATGCGCATTACCGCATGGCCGATACCATGGCGAAGCAGCCCGAAAAGGCTATGGACCTGATGATGAAGGTCTGGCCTGCCGCGGTCGCGCGCGTGAAGGAAGAAGTCGCCGACATGCAGGCGATTGCCGACAAGGAAAAAGCCGGCATCACAATCGAGCCTTGGGATTATCGTTACTATGCCGAAAAGGTTCGCAAGGCGAAGTACGATCTCGACCAGAATGAGCTGAAACCCTATTTCCAGCTCGACAACATGGTAGCGGCGATGTTCGATGCTGCGAACAAGCTTTATGGCATGAGCTTCACCGAGAATACCGGCACGGTTCCGGTGTTCGAACCCGAAGTGCGCACTTTCGAGGTGAAGCGCGACGGCAAGCTGATAGGGCTGTTCTATCTCGATAACTTCGCTCGTCCGGGCAAACGCTCGGGCGCGTGGATGACGACCTATCGCGACCAGTTCAAGCTTTCGGGCAAGAACAACATCACGCTGGCTTCGAACAACAATAATTTCGTGAAGGGTGCGGGTGGCAAGCCGACCCTGATCAGCATCGACGACGCGTCGACACTGTTCCACGAATTCGGTCATGCGATTCATTATCTGAACTACGACATCACATGGCCGGGTCTTGGCAACACGCCGCGCGACTTCGTGGAATATCCCAGCCAGGTGAACGAGAATTGGCTGCTGACGCCTTATATTCTCAATACCTATGCCAAGCATGCGGAAACCGGCGAGCCGATCCCGCAGGCATTGGTCGAAAAGATCAAGGCGAGCGACACCTTCATGCAGGGTTTTGCCACGGTCGAATATCTGTCGAGCGCGATCCTCGACATGATGCTGCACCACCGCAAGGATCCGGTCACCGATCCGCGCGCGTTCGAGAAAGAAGCGCTTGCCAAGATCGGCATGCCGAAGGAAATGGTGATGCGACACCGCCTGCCGCAGTTCAACCATCTCTTCTCTTCCGACGGATATTCGGCGGGCTATTACAGCTATCTTTGGTCCGAAACGATGGATGCCGATACCTGGGCGGCCTTCACCGAAAAGGGTGATGTCTGGGACAAGGAAACCGCAGAGCGCTTCCGGTCGATGTTGCTCTCAACCGGCAACGAGTCGGATCGCATCGAAGCCTATCGCGCTTTCCGTGGGCGTGATCCGGATGTGAAATATATCATGCAGAAGCGGGGCTTCCCGCTTCCCGCGGAAACGACCAAATAAGATGCAAGGGGCGGGGGATTTCCCCGCCCTTTCTCGTTTGACCTATTTGATGGCTGCCAGCTGATAGAGGAAATCGGCATAACCCATTGTTGCCTCGACCAGTCCTGCAACTTTGGGGTTGGTCGATTCGATCAGATAATATTCATCGGGTGCATGTGCCCCTGATCCATGGCCCATGCCGAAATGCCCGGCGGGTATCGATACCGGAGGTGCGGTAAAGGTAGCTCCTGGCCAGCTTCCCGCAATGCGCGGGTTGAGCGTCGCCTTCACGCCTGCACGGGCATAAGTGGCGAGCATGGTCTTGATCAGGCGGCTGTCTTCCGAAACCTCGGTCGGGTCATAGCCGCCGCTGACATTGACCTCGACATCGGGAAAACCGTGCTTGTCGAGATGCGCGCGTAATTTGCGCTCGGCTTCGGCCCGGGTCTGGTTGGGCACCAGTCGCAAGTCGAGTTTGGCAACGGCCTTGCCCGGCAGCACGGTCTTTCCGCCCGGGCCGGTATAGCCGGCAACCAGCCCTTCGATATTGACCGTAGGCTCCTGCGCCAAGCGCATCAGTGCCTTGTCGTAAGGCAGGCCATCGATCCAATGGGTAACGCCAAGCAGCTTCTTCTGCTGGGCTTCATCGGCTGATCGAGCGATCTCGCCGATCAGCGCCTTTTCGCGCTCGGTCAGCGGACGGACATTTTCGAACCAGCCTTCGATAACGGGGGTGTTGCCATCAGGCGTCACCAGCGTTTGCAATGCCTGCACCAGCCGCCAGCTCGGCGAATCGACCATGGCCTTCAGGCTGCTATGGATATCGCCCTTTGGCCCCTTGCCCCATTTCTCGCCCGAGGCGACCAGCTCGAGCTCGATGATGCCTTTGGAGCCCAGATTGACCTGCACATTGCCCTGCCCGTCCTGCCAACTGGCCGGGATGAAGATGCCTTCGCATTTCCGCAAGGCAGCAAGGACATTGGGCTTGGTTGCGACTTGTTTGAAATGCGGCGAGCCTACTTCTTCCTCGCCCTCACAAATAAGGACGATGTTTACCGGCAATTTGCGTCCCGCCGCACGGATGGCATGGAGCGCCGCAAGGAAAGTCGCCTCCGGCCCTTTCTGGTTCACCGCCCCGCGCCCGACAATCGCCTTACCAAGGCCGGGCTTGTCGACCATCCGGCTTTCGAGCGGTGGCGAGCTCCATTCGGCTGGGTCATATTGCTTTACGTCGTACATGAAATAGATGCCGAGCGTGCGCTTCGACCCGGTATCTAGCGTGGCGAACACGCCGGGGTGGCCATCGGTCGGCACAATCTCGACATGCTGGAATCCGGCATCGCGCGCGAGTTCGGCCATATATTCGGCCCCCTCCTTCATGTTGCGGTTCTCGGCCGCTATGGACGGCAGCGCAATCCAGTCACGGATGCGTTTCAGCGAGGCATCGCGCCCTGCCTCAGCGGCTTTGCGAATCGCATCCATATTTGAATCGGCAGCAAGCACAGTGGTGGGCCGCATTAGCATCGCCCCGCCTGTCAGCATTGCGCCTCCGCGAATCAAGCCCCGACGGGTGGTCGTTGTCTTCAAATCTTGCATGGTAGTGCCCCTTTCTCGGGTGCGACTGTGCCGTTGGACGGCGTGGAAAACAAGCGATGTGAAAACCGTCACCGCTCAAATCCGATTTGGCTTGCGTCCCGCTGCGATTGATATAAATATGATATCATAATTTATTGGAGGGCATCATGTCTGATTCGGTTTCATTGAACGCCAGCAAGGAACGCGGCGCACGCACATATAGCGGCTATCTGATGTTTGCGGTGGCCATGCTTCTTCTGGGTGTTTTTATCTGGTCGATCTTCAACGCCATCGAAATGCAGGGTGGTATGGGTCGCATCGGAGCGAGCATTGGCTGGTTCGTTGCCTTTACCATCGCCTCTTCAGGCTTCTATATGTTGCAGCCCAACCAGGCTGCGTCGATCACGATGTTCGGTTCCTATCAAGGCACTGACCGTAAGGAAGGCCTGCGCTGGGTCTGGCCGTGGATGACCTCGACCAAGATTTCGGTTCGCGCAAACAACCTGATTTCGGAAAAGATCAAGGTGAACGACTTGCGCGGCAACCCGATCGAGATTGCAGCACAGGTTGTCTGGAGGGTCACCGATACCGCACAGGCGCTGTTTGATGTCGATGATTACAAAGCGTTTGTCCTCGCGCAGATCGAGGCTGCGGTCCGCACCATCGGCTCGCGCTATCCCTATGACGATATCGAGCACAAGGAAGTCACGCTGCGCGGCAACCATGATGAAGTGGGTGCCGAATTGCGAACCGTGCTGATGGAACGGCTCGCCGTTGCTGGCATCACCGTTGACGAATGCGGCTTCACCCACCTTGCTTATGCGCAGGAAATTGCCGGTGCCATGCTGCGTCGCCAGCAGGCCGAAGCCGTCATCGCCGCACGCAAGAAACTGGTCGAAGGTGCTGTCACCATGGTTGAAATGGCACTGCACCAGCTTTCGGAAAAGGATGTGGTGCATCTGGATGACGAACGCAAGGCAGCGATGGTCTCGAACCTGATGGTTGTGCTGTGCGGCGAACGGGATACCCAGCCGGTCGTCAATACAGGCTCGCTTTACCAATAACCTGACGATGCCGCCGCCTGCCAAAAAAGCCTTTCCACTCCGTCTCGATCCGGCGCTTTATGCCGCGATCGAGCGGGCGGCGGCGTGCGACTTTCGCAGTGTGAATGCGCAGGTGGAGGTTTTGCTCCGCGAGGCGCTCGAGCGGCGCGGCGTGAAGGTTGGCGTAACCGAAGGACCGCGCCGTGGTCGTCCGCCTGCCAAAGAAGGTTCTGGGTGCGAATAAGTCTGAAAGTACAACAAAGGAGAAAATCCATGTTGCATCTGTTTTTCGATAAAGGCCCCTGGTTCCGGGCCAAGCGCTATGGCTATGGCGCCGGGTTGCCCTTCAAATGGCAGGGCTGGGTGTTTCTGGTGTCGCATATGGCGCTGATCATCGGGCTGGCAATTGGC
The DNA here is from genome assembly GCF_035329025.1 of Sphingorhabdus sp. Classification (GTDB taxonomy): domain Bacteria; phylum Pseudomonadota; class Alphaproteobacteria; order Sphingomonadales; family Sphingomonadaceae; genus Sphingorhabdus_B. The sequence continues at coordinate 70,372 of NZ_DAOLHN010000005.1, forward strand.
CTCGGAGACCGCCCTGCGCTGGCCTTCCCATTGATCCTGCTCGCAGGCATTGCTCCACTGCCGATTTATGCTGCGCGCACCGAGGGCGGATGGAAGTGGCGCTGGGGTAGCTAAGCCGCGCCCAGTTTCGCCCATGCCAGATTGGCATATTCGCACAGCAACGGTCGCGTATCGCGTGGGTCGATGATGTCCTCGACATTGAACTTCTCGGCAGTGCGGAAGGGGGAAGTGACGGCGTTCAATCGCGCCTTGATCTCCTCCAGCTTCGCCGCCGGATCGTCGGCTGCCGCGATCTCCGATTTATACGCAGCCTCCAGCCCGCCCGCGATCGGCAGGCTGCCCCAATCACCCGACGGCCAGGCAAAGCGATACTGGAAACGTTCGCCATTCGACATCGCGCTGCCGGCGATGCCATAGGCACGGCGCACGATCACTGAGGCCCAGGGTACGGTCGCCTTGTACACTGCGTTCATAGCCTCGACCCCGTAACGAATCGTGCCGGTGCGTTCGGCCTCCAGCCCGACCATGAAGCCGGGATTGTCGACCAGATGCACGACGGGCAGTTTGAACTGCTCGGCAAATTCGACAAAGCGCTTCACCTTCTGGCTGGTCAACGCCTCCCACGATCCGCCCAGAAAGGTCGGGTCGCTGGCGAGCACCGCGACCGGCCAGCCATCGAGCCGCGCAAAGGCGGTGATCGCCGCTCGGCCCCAGCGCTTGCCCATTTCAAACACCGATCCCTTGTCGAAAACCGAGGTCATCACCGCGCGCATCGAATAGACCTGCTTGTCTTCACGCGGGACAATCGACAGCAATTTCTCGTCGCGCCGGTCGACAGGATCGGTGCAGGCGGTGCGTGCGGCTAGTTTGCCTACTGAAGGGGGGAGATAGGATAGGAAGCGCCGGGCATAGGCAAAAGCTTCGTCTTCGCTCGCCACCTCTTCGTCGACCACGCCGTTGCGCGCATGGATCTCGCTGCCGCCGAGTTGCTCCTTCGATAGCTCGTCACCAATCTGGGCGGCCACCACAGGGCCGGCAGCGAACAGCTGACTGAGCCCCTTGACCATGATCGAATAGTGGCTGGCAACGGTGCGTGCTGCGCCCATCCCCGCTGTCGGACCGAGTGCCAGGGCTACCACCGGCACCGTCTCCAGATTCTTGATGATATCTTCCCAGCTGGGGGTGACGGGCACATAGGTGTAGCCGGTATCTTCCAGCGTCTTGACCGAGCCCCCGCCACCGGTGCCGTCGATCATGCGGATCAGCGGCAGGCCCATGGTGTGCGCCATCTTCTCGCATTGGACGAACTTGCGATGCAGCGCGGCATCGGCTGCCCCGCCGCGTACGGTGAAGTCATCAGCTGAGGCCACCACCGGGCGACCATCGATCTGGCCGCGTCCAAAGATGAAATTGGATGGCGCGAAGTCGGTGAGTTCGCCCGCCTCGTCATAGGTGCCGCGCCCTGCAATCTTTCCGATCTCGCGGAAACTGTCCGGATCGAGCAGGCGCTTCAACCGTTCGCGCGCATCGAGCTTTCCCTGCCCGTGCTGCCGTGCGAGCTTTTCCTCGCCTCCCATTTTCTCCGCCAGCGCTTCACGTGCCCGCAGATGCTCGATCTCTCTCTTCCAGCTCATGCGATTCGCATAGCTGGTAAAAGGCGGGCGCTGCAAGCGCGCCCGCCAATCTACATCATTTGAACTTGAGTTGGCGGAGCAGGAAGGATCCCATCACCGTGCGGTATTTGGCGCGGTCGCCTGATGCAGCTTCCATTTGCGCATCGGTCTGCTTCATGAACTCACGATAGGCCGCTGCCCGCTTTTCTTCCTCGGCAGCGTCTGGCATCGTCGAATAGGATGTGACAAGATACAGGTCCGGTTCGCCCGGACGCGCGTTCACATTGGCCAGCACCTGATAGCCGGTAATCCAGCCCTTGGACTTGGCAAACTCCTGATTCTTGCGCCATGTATTGGCCAGGAACATCGCATATTCATATCCGCCACCATCGCTGACGTCGATCATACCGACATCTTCATAGTCCCCCGGCGTAAAGGGTGAGTTTTGCCCGGCTGCGGGTGTTGTAACAGACAGCAGAAAGGGCACGGCGAGCAACGCCGCAAGCATAGACTTACGCATGACTTTCCTCCTCTTATCGGCTCCAGTTTGTGGAGCACCCCACCTTGCCGCCAGTTCGGGCGACCCAGATATCCGGTTGAGGACAAGGAGCGCGGAGGCTGCGCCTCTTGTAACCGAGAGTCAAATGTAAATATTCCCTATTAACAATGGTCTATGCCGAAAGGCAGGGCGCGAGAAGGCTGTTTCGCGTGGTGTGATTGCAAAGATTGCCCCGCACGCCAAGCAACCCTATATCACCCCCCATGTCTTCCATACGCCCCTGGCGCGATATCGCGCGTCGTCAATCCCGCCAAATCATGGTCGGTTCGGTCCCCATTGGCGGTGATGCGCCGATTGCGGTGCAGACGATGACCAACACTTTGACCAGCGATGCCAAGGCGACGATCGACCAGATCCGCCGCTGCGAAGATGCGGGCGTCGATATCATCCGCGTCTCCTGCCCCGATGTCGAGAGCACCACAGCGCTCAAGCAGATTGTCCGCGCGGCACATGTGCCGGTCGTCGCCGACATCCATTTCCACTATAAGCGCGCGCTTGAGGCGGCGGATGCGGGGGCAGCGTGCCTGCGTATCAACCCCGGCAATATCGGCAGTGCAGAGCGGGTGAATGAGGTGGTCAATGCGGCGAAGGCCAATGGTTGCGCGATCCGCATCGGCGTCAATGCGGGCAGCCTCGAAAAAGACCTTCTCGAAAAATATGGCGAGCCTTGCCCCGAGGCGCTGATCGAATCCGCGCTCGACCATATCAAGCTGCTGCAGGATCGGGATTTCCACGAATATAAGGTCGCGGTGAAAGCATCCGACGTGTTCCTCGCGGTATCGGCCTATATGGGCCTTGCCGATGCCGTCGATTGTCCGCTGCACCTCGGCATTACCGAGGCGGGCGGTCTGATCGGCGGTACGGTGAAGTCGGCGCTCGGTATCGGCAATCTGCTCTGGGCGGGGATCGGCGACACCATCCGCGTCTCGTTGTCGGCAGAACCCGAAGAGGAAGTCCGAGTTGGCTATGAAATCCTGAAGACGTTGGGCCTGCGCACCCGCGGTGTCCGCGTGGTCAGCTGCCCCAGCTGCGCACGGCAGGGCTTTGATGTGATCCGCACCGTGCAGAAACTCGAAGACGCGCTCCAGCATATCAAGACGCCGATGTCGCTTTCGGTGCTCGGCTGTGTCGTCAATGGCCCGGGCGAAGCGCGCGAGACCGATATCGGCATCACCGGCGGCGGCAATGGCAAGCATATGGTCTATCTCTCCGGCGTCACCGACCACCATGTCGAAGATGCCGACATGATCGGCCATATCGTCAAGCTGGTCGAGGCCAAGGCGGCCGAGATCGAAGCCGGTACCGCAGTCAGCATGGATACGCTGCACGGGAAGGCTGCTTGAGGACCTTTCTGTCACTTTTATTGGTTGCCGGAGCCTGCGCGACTGGCGCTGTTGGCCAGGAGGGTGCTGGCTCTGTGGAAGTGTCTTCATTTCCCCGCGATGACGATCCCGGTCTGGAAGCCGAACGCAACAGCGCTGCGTTGGCAGCAGGCGTGGTCGATCAAAAATTTGCGGGCCATTACTATCTTCATGGCGTGATGGAAACCGGATCGGAATTGCTGCTGAAAAAGGATGGCAGTTTTATCTGGTATCTTGCTGTCGGCGCGCTGGACCAGACAGCGGATGGACAGTGGGTTCGCGACGGTGATTTCCTGTTGCTCCATGTGCCCACGCAAATCTCCAATGCACCGATAGCCAGTCTTGCCGAAAGGCGACCTTGGGATCTCGATGCCGAGCGCAGATTGATGGCCCATCTGCAATGGCAGGCAAGGGTTCGCGCCGAAGAGCGCTGCCCTTATGCGCTTTTCAACGTCGTTGACATTGCAGCGACCCCGGCAGTGCCGTTTTTAGCGGGCACGGAAACGCCTAAACCCAACATCTCTCCTTCACAAATTGAGGCCGCGACCGGCGCCGCTGCAGACGCCCGCAAGAAAGCGGAAATTGCAATGGCGCTCGCTGCTTCGCAAGCGCCCAATGACCTGGCGCTTGATGACGCAGCAATCGATGCGATGATGAAATGGAATGAAGAAAATTGGAATCTTTCACAGTTAGTGGAGGAAGCGGGTCTCGGTGCCAATAAGATGGCAGGACCCGCGCTACCCATGGTTTGCCAATGGCCGCAAAAGCCCGACGAGGCGGCAGAGATAGAAAGCCAATGGCAAAAGGGCATTGCGATAAAGCTGACCGATCCCGACGAAAATGCCCGCTACCGCTATGTCAAAATCACGCTGCGTTATGCCGATGGCAGCGAGGACAACGCCATTACCGATGAAGATGCCTCAGCGGTGTTTCCTTACCGTGCCGGAAGGCTTGCGGATGAAGTCCGTATTTCGGCCGACTGGCTGCCGGAGGGCGACGATGTCGTCCTGCCGATGCCGTCGATGGAGGCAGGCGTACAAAATGTGCTGATCCCCTCTTCGGGTCTGTATCGACCGCCCTTTACATATATGCGGTTACGTATTGATGGCCCGGATTTGCTGCCCGATCTCATCCCGCGCGGGCGTTATGTGCGGCCAGACAGAGAAGATCGCTAAAATGTCCCTTTCCATCCGTTTTGCAACCTTGGCCGATCTGTCTCTGATAGCGCAATTCATCCGCGATCTGGCGGAGTATGAACGCCTCGCGCATGAGGTGCGCTTTGATGAGGCGGTGCTGGAGGCCAAGCTGTTTGGCCCGCGCCCCTATGCCGAGGTGTTGATCGGTGAAATTGACGGTGCCCCCCAGGGCTTTGCGCTCTTCTTCCACAATTTCTCGACTTTTGAGGGAAAGCCGGGGATTTATCTGGAGGATCTGTTCGTCCGGCCAGAGGCGCGCGGATCGGGCCTTGGCAAGGCGCTGCTCAAGCGGCTCGCCGCGTTGGCGGTTGAGCGCGATTGCGCGCGGCTCGAATGGTCGGTGCTCGACTGGAATGACCCAGCGATCCAGTTCTACAAATCCTTGGGCGCGAAGCCGATGGACGAATGGACCATCTACCGTGCCGACGGGGCTGCCCTGATCGATCTGGCAAAGGGCGGTTGATGCACGATCTGTTGTTTGCCTTGGCGCTTTTGGCGCCCGCTCCTGGAGCGGTCCCAACACCTGAACCCGTGCCGCCACCTATACGCGAAGCCTCTCCCGAAGACCGCTTTTCCACCATCGCCTATGATCCGACCGAAGATGCGGCGTCGGAACTTGAATTCAGGCTCAAAGACGTTGCGACTTCTGGCAAAAATCTGCTCATCATCATGGGTGGCAACTGGTGTCACGACAGTGCGGCACTGGCCAATCTGATCGACTCCCCCCGCTTCGTTGGGATGATTACGCAGAAATATGAGGTATTGTTTGTCGATGTCGGCGTCCCGCAAACGGGCAATGGCCGCAATCTCGATATTGCCAAACGTTTTGGCATCAAAAAGATCAAGGGAACCCCTACGCTGCTGGTCGTTTCTCCCCAAGGCAAACTGCTCAACAGCAAGAAAGACGCCGCCAGCTGGCGCAACGCCGCGAGCCGGGACGAGGACGATGTTTACCGCTATTTTGCGGAATTTACCCCCGCTTAAACCTGTTCGATTAGACAAGCGCTATGTGGAAGCTGCTTGCTCCTGTTGTTGTGCTTGCCGTCGCGATTGGCTGGTCCTTTCCGCGTAACCTTGTGCTGCCGGCGGCGGAGCCAGCGGACACAGCGCATCATTATGTCATTGAGGAAAAGTCTGGCACCCGGAATGTCGGCTCTGGCAGTTTTGACGCGGTTGAACTTGAACGCCAGCCCGACGGGCATTTTTATGCCGCAGCCGATGTCGATGGTACGCCGATCCGCCTGATGGTTGATACTGGCGCGAGCATGATCGCGCTCAGTGCCGCCGATGCACGCACGCTCGGTTTCGACTGGAGCCTGAGCGAGCTGCAGCATGTCGGTCGCGGGGTGAATGGGGACGTGATGGGGAAGCCCGTAATGCTCGACAGCGTGACGGTCGGCGACCTTCAGGCAGACAATGTTGAGGCAGTGATCATTCCGGAAGGCCTTGACGTTTCGCTGCTTGGTCAGTCCTTCCTGTCGCGGGTCGATAATGTGCAGATCGAAGGCGACCGGATGACGCTCAACTGAGGCTTCATCGCCTCAGCAAAAATACTGCATGTTCGGCAAGCAAGTTGGCCATTCCGGGCCCACGTTGCTTCTCGCCCGTCAGATACCACTCGCCCTCGATCGTGTAGCCGCGTTCTTTCACGAAGCTTTTGAAATCGTCGATGGTGACATGGTGGATATTGGGCGTGTCGTACCAGCGGTGCGGCAATTGCTTGGTCACGGGCATCCGCCCGCCAAACATATGCGCGAACCGGATTTTCCACTGGGCGAAATTGGGGAATGAGACAAAGGCCTGCTTGCCGATGCGCAGCAACTGGTCGAGCACCAGATCGGGGCGCCTTGTAGTCTGCAAGGTCTGGCTCAATATGGCATAGTCGAACGAATTGTCCGGATAGTCGGCCAAGTCGGTATCGGCATCGCCTTGAACCACTGCCAGCCCGCGCGTCACGGCATTGGCGACATTGGTCGCGTCCAGCTCCATGCCCCGCGCATCGATCCCTTTTTCGTCGCGCAACGCCGCCATCAGCGCACCGTCACCGCAGCCGACATCAAGCACGCGCGCACCTTCCCGAACATGCGCAGCGATGGCGGCAAGATCGGGGCGTAATCCGTTCATTTATACACATCCGGAAAATGGCGTTGCATGAATGGGGCGGGATCGGTAACTTGCATCCACCCCAGTCGGGCATAGACGCCGTGCGCGTCGCTTGTCGCCAGCATCCAGCGGCGCAGCCCTTGCAGATCGGGATGATCGTGTAGGGCTTTGACCATCGCTTGCGCCAGACCCTGCCCCTGATGCTCTTCCAGGACATAGACATCGGCCAGATAGGCAAATGTTGCCCGGTCGGTCGTGACACGGCCAAAGCCGACCTGTGCCCCCTGTTGAAAAACACCAACGCTGATCGAGTTTGCAACAGCTGTGCGGACGGTGGCGAGCGGAATCCCCGTCGACCAATAGCTGCGTGTCAGATAGGCGTGAATGGCATCAAGCTGCATCGCTTCCGGATCGGTTGAAAGGTGGTAGCCATTGCCAAGGTCGATCATAGTCCGCCTGCTTTCAGGAATCCGTCGATAATCCGGTTCATCTCGGGTGCGTCTAGCAGGAAGGCGTCATGGCCGAAGGGGCTCGACAGTTCGACGAAGCTTGCTGCAGCCCCGGCGGCATTGAGCGCCTGCACGACGCGCTTTGATTCGATGGTTGGGTACAACCAGTCGCTGTCGAAGCTGACCAGGCAGAAACGGGTGCGGGTTCCCGAAAAGGCCTTGGCGAGAACGCCGCTATGCTCTTCGGCGAGGTCATAATAGTCCATCGCGCGGGTGATATAGAGATAGCTATTGGCGTCGAACCGTTCGACGAAACTCAGTCCCTGATGCCGCAAATAGCTTTCAACTTGGAAATCGGCGTCGAAACCGAAGGTCTTGGTTTCGCGGTCTTGCAACTGCCGCCCGAATTTCTGCGTCAGGCCTTCTTCGGAAAGGTAAGTGATATGTGCCGCCATCCGCGCGACTGCTAAGCCGGCATCGGGCAGGTCGACGGAACCATAATAATTGCCGCCTTGCCAATGGGGATCGGCCATAATCGCCTGCCGCCCGACTTCGTGGAAGGCGATATTCTGCGCGCTGTGCCGCGCGGTCGAGGCGATCACGATGGCGGATTGGACGCGGTCAGGGAAAAGCGACGCCCAGGTCAGCGCCTGCATCCCCCCCATCGATCCGCCGATGACGCAAGCGAGGCGTTCGATCCCCAGGTGATCGAGCAGGATCGCCTGTGCACGCACCATGTCGGCGATGGTTATCACGGGGAAGTCCATGGCATAGGGCTCGCCCGTACCGGGGTCGAAACTTGCAGGGCCTGATGAACCCATGCAACTGCCGAGCACATTGATGCAGATGATGCAGTGGCGCGCGGGATCGACAGGCTTTCCTTCACCCACCAGTCTTGTCCACCATCCGGGCTTGCCGGTACGCGGATGGGTCGACGCGACATATTGGTCGCCGGTCAGGGCGTGGCAGATCAGGATCGCGTTCGACTTGTCGGCGTTCAGCTCGCCATAGGTTTCATAGGCGAATTCGACGGGCGCAAATTGCACCCCGCTGTCGAGCCTTACCGGCCCCAGCAGTTTCGTCCGCCTGTCGAGGCCAAATCGACCGTCTTCGCTCATGGCTTTGCGACATATCAGCCTCTTCATGCGAGGCAAGCGCCGATATTTTTTGTTTCACGCGAAGAACACGAAGATTTTCAAGAGGTCAGTAGCAATTCAAACCGACCGCGCACAGCGCGTAAAATGATCAATGTCGCCGCGCGAAAGGCGAATTCTCCGAGAACTACCCTCTTCAAAATCTTCGTGTTCTTCGCGTGAAATATCATGGCACCGTCAGAGCGGGCATGCGTAATGGTCCAGTTGCACACTATCCCCCCCGCCGCTATGGCGCGCTGCATGACACAGCCTGAAGCCAAGCCCTGGATCAACGCCATTCACGCCTATACGCCCGGCAAGGCGAAGAGCGATGACGGGCGCGTGCTGATCAAATTGTCGGCGAACGAGAATCCGCTGGGGTGCAGCGAGCAGGCGACGGCGGCGCTGGTCGAGGCGCGCGCTACGCTGGCACGCTATCCCGATCCGGCATCGAACGCGCTGCGCGAAGCGCTGGGCAACGCCTATGATCTGGAAGCCGACCAGATCGTTTGCGGTACCGGCTCGGACGAACTGCTGAACCTTATCGCGATGGGCTATGCCGGGGCGGGGGATGAGATCATCTACGTCCGCTACGGCTTTTCGGTTTACGATATTGCCGCGCGCAAATGTGCTGCGACCGTGGTTGTCGCGCCAGACAAGGATTATGGTACCGATGTTGATGCGCTGCTGGCGCTGGTGAATGAAAAGACCCGGGTGGTTTTCATCGCCAACCCGAACAATCCCACAGGCACCTTTAGCGCCGATGCAGAAATCGCGCAGCTGCATGCCGGATTGCCTACCGATTGCGTGCTCGTACTCGATCAGGCCTATGGCGAATATCTGGAGGATGACGGCCCGGCGGCGTTCGATCTGGCGCGCAAGCATGCCAATGTCCTCATCACCCGCACCTTTTCGAAGATTTACGGGTTGGCTGCGGAACGCATCGGCTGGGCCTATGGCCAGCCGGGGTTGATCGCGACGCTGAACCGCATCCGCGCGCCGTTCAATGTCACCAGCGCGGGGCAAGCAGCTGCGATTGCCGCGCTTGCTGACACCGAATTTGTCGCGCACAGCCGCAAACATAACCTCGAATGGCGTGAGTGGATGGCGGGCGAAATCGCTTCGCTGTCCAATCACGGCCTGAAGGCGATCCCCAGCTGGGCCAACTTCCTGATGGTCATTTTCGAAGGCAAGACGAGCGCCGAGACGGTTTACAAAGACCTTATGGACGAAGGCTATATCGTCCGCTGGTTGCCCGGGCAGGGACTGGCCAATGGCCTGCGCATCACCATCGGCAGTGAAGAGGAAAATCTTGGGGTTATGGCCGCACTGCGCAAGATTCTGGAAGCGCACAACTGATGCTGCCCTTTGCGCGTGTCTCGATTATCGGACTGGGCCTTATCGGCTCTTCGGTAGCGCGCGCGGTCAAGGCCAACATGCCCGAGGTGCGGGTTACGGGTTTTGACGCTGACCCTGAAGTGCGCGACCGCGCACGCGATTTGGGCTTTTGCGACGATGTTGCCGACACGGCCGGAACGGCTGTGATAGATGCGGGGCTGGTCATTCTCTGCGTTCCGGTAGGAGCGATGGGTCCGGTGGCCGAATTGATGGCAGCGGACTTACCTTCCGATGCCATTGTCAGCGATGTTGGCAGCTGCAAACAGAGCGTTGCTGAAGCATTGGCAGCGGCTCTTCCGCAGGCGACAATCATTCCCGCCCATCCGGTGGCGGGCACCGAAAAGAGCGGCCCCGATGCGGGCTTTGCGACGCTGTTCAAAGGCCGCTGGTGTATCCTCACCCCGCCTGCGGACGCGCCCGAAGCGGCGGTTGAGGCATTGTCCAGCTTCTGGCAGCGGTTGGGCGCCGATGTCGAGATCATGGATGCACGGCATCACGATCTGGTGCTCGCCGTCACCAGCCATTTACCGCACCTTATCGCCTATACGATTGTCGGCACCGCCGATGATCTGGAGGAAGTCACGCAAAGCGAGGTCATCAAATATTCGGCGGGCGGTTTCCGCGATTTCACCCGCATCGCAGCCTCCGATCCGGTGATGTGGCGCGATGTCTTTCTGAACAATAAGGACGCGGTGCTCGAAATGCTCCAGCGGTTCAGCGAAGACCTGACCGCGCTGCAACGCGCCATCCGCTATGGCAAGGGTGATGATCTGGAGGCGCTGTTTGCCCGCACCCGCGACATTCGCCGTTCGATCGTTGAACAGGGTCAGGATGATGATGCACCCGACTTCGGGCGCAAGCACTAAGCTGGGTCGTTCAAAGCGTTAATGGCCGCATGCACCCGCGCCTCGACTTCATCACGCGGAAGGCCGGGCGGGATGGTTTCGCCCACCTTGTACGTCATCGTTCCGCTATGCCACCAGGGCTTGCCTTTGGGCGTCAGCACGCCGCTGTTCACAGCTATCGGCACCACGGGCAGGCCGAGTAGCTTGTAGAGCCCGGCAAAGCCTGACTGCAGCGGTGGTCTCTCCCCATGCGGTACTCGGGTGCCCTCGGGAAAGATGACGATAGGGCGGCCATCGGCTTGCATCTTACGCGCGAGCGTGATCATTGCACGCAGCGCGCTGGCGCCGGCCTCTCGGTCGACAGGAATCATGCCATAGGCTTTCGCTGCGGGACCCCATCCCGGAATATCGAACAATTCGCGTTTGGTGATTACCGCAGGCAGATGGAACAGGCGCGGCATATCGATCGTCTCGAACATTGCTTCATGCTTGATTGCGTAAAGCACAGGCTCTTCTGACAATTTGCCGTCCACGACCACTTTAATACCGAGCAGCCATTTTGCGCAGTCGTAGTGGAAGCGGCTCCAGCCATGGACGGATGCCCGCAACAATGGCTGGGAGATATGGGCACCCAGCAGCGCTGCAAGGACATAGGGGACCGAGCCGATATAGAATATTATGCCGAAAAGCAGGGATCGCAGCAGGAACATGGGATCAAACACCGATCAGCGCAGCAGCGCCTCTCAGCCAATATTTGTTATATTCGCGGAACAGCACGTAAAAACTAGGCTTTGTCGGAACGGCATCTGCCAGAATTTCGACATCGTCCGGCAAGGCGATCTTCAATTCCAGCAACCCCCTGCGCATGTGCCAGTCGTGGGTTACCACGCGCAGTGTCTTAACCTTGTTGCGCGCGACCCAGCGGGCAGTTTCCAGCGCGTTGGACCGCGTGTCGACCGCGCGGAAGCCAAGGTCGATGCAGCAATTGAACAGCTTCATCGGGCGCTTATATTCGGCGGCTAGCTCTGCCGGTTTGACGTCCAGATCGACGCCAGAAATCAGCATCCGGCGTGCTTGCTTCTTCTCGATAATTTCAAGTCCGCGGTCTATTCGTTTTGGGCCGCCGGTCAAAACCACCACACCGTCTGTCGCCTCCAGCCCGGCCGGTTGTGGCAGAAAGATCGCAAACCACATGAAGCCAAGCATCCATATGAGCAGGATCGAAGAGAGGAGGCGTCTTATCATAGCATTTTCTTGAGCGTCGACAGCACCGTCCAACGGGCCATCGCCATCGACAATGCAGTAACCGCCAGAGGTATTAACAGCAAGAGCGGCCAACCATAAAGCGGCACCGATGCCCCCGAGAGCAATCCGGGTTCGAGCGCAGCCAATCTCTCGCCGAGCAGCAGGATCACGACAACCGCCAACACCAGCCCTAAAGCACCACCAAACAGCGCATCCAGCGCAACCCGACGCTGGAACAGACGGGCGACCTGCAGGTCGGTTCCGCCCATCATATGCATGATCTCGATTGTACCCTTATGCGTGTTGAGCGCGCCGCGTACTGCCAAGGCAACGGTGGCGGCAGTTGCAAACAGAAGGAGCAGCACGATTGCCAGTGCCACCCACAGCATCGAATAGACCAGATCAAACCAGGGCTTGAGCCATTGGGCATTGCTGTCAATACGAACCGAAGGTGCGATCCGGGCAGCGTCCTTGCGCAAGGATGCAAGGCGGGTGGCGTTTGGCGTGGCGCTGAATTCAAGGTCAATCAATGCCGGTACGGGGATGTCGCTGTCCTCGGCGACATCGCCCAGCCAAGGCTCCAGAAGCGCTCGCGCCTCACTTTCGGGGACAATCGTCACGGCGCTTATGCCGGGCTGGTCCCGCAAGCGCGCGGCAACTTGCTGCTGCTGTGAAAGGCGAGCGCCTGGGTCATTTTCCAATATCTGAACAGTCGCTTGCCGCGAAAGCGATTCGCTACCTTGGCTCGCGGCGTGTACCAGCGCCAAGGCTGCTGCCGCCGCGAGCAGCGACAGGAACAGCATGATTGCCATCACCCAAGGCATCGGCCCGGTAAAGCGTCCGTCGGGAATTAATTGGCGTTCGTGCGGATTGGCGGTGAAGGGCAGTTGCATGTCTGCCACCTAGTTTCGGAGCACAAGCGGTTGCGGCGGATGCTTCAGCGAACCGGTGGGGTCCGACAGCTTGCCTTTGTCGAGCCGCATCATCTGCGCGCCGTCAATTTCCTGCAGCAAGTGGATATCGTGGGTGGCGACGACCACGGTAGTGCCCAAACGATTCAGCGCGGCGAACAGCTTCAGCAAACGAAGCGCCATATCGGGATCGACATTGCCCGTGGGCTCGTCTGCAACCAGCATTTCCGGCCTGCCGATTACCGCGCGCGCTATGGCGACGCGCTGCTGCTCTCCGCCCGAAAGTGTTGCCGGGCGGGCAGACGCGCGCTCGGTCAAACCGATCCAGTCGAGCATTTCATTGACCGGTCCGGCAAGGTCGCGTTCCGAAATCCCGGCGATGCGCAAGGGAAGGGCGATATTGTCGAAGGCGCTCAGATGCGACACCAGCCGGAAATCCTGAAACACCACGCCGATGCGGCGACGGAACCCAGGCAGGCGGCTGCGAGGCATGTTGACCAGATCTTCGCCAAACATGCGGATCGCGCCGCGACTAGGCCGGTGCGCGAGATAAAGCAGCTTGAGCAATGAAGTTTTACCCGCGCCAGAAGCGCCGGTGAGGAAGTAGAAACTCCCCGGAAACAGCTTGAAACTGACATCGGTCAGCGTTTCCGCGCCGGTGCCATATCGCAGGCCTACATTGTCGAATTCGGCAACGCTTTGCATCGCGCAACCGCATTGCACATTACCCACGGCTTCGCAAAGGCTTGTTGCACGGCAGGATGCCCGTGCACGACGATAAAACGTGCTCCGTCCACAGTATAATCGCCGGATATGCTTGCATACGCGAATCGCTGGTGTCTATGACTGGCACATGCTGCTTGTCTGCCCCGAATGCCGCACCCGCTATGTCGTTCCCGACAGTGCGATCGGTGCCAATGGCCGCCAGGTACGCTGCGCCAATTGCCGGCACAGCTGGTATCAGGACGGGATCAGCTTGCCGCCGGCGCCCCCAGCTCCAGCTATAGTAGCACCACCGGAAGCGCCCGCGCCAGTGGAGCGCCGACCTGCTCCGGAGGTTTCAGTGGCCCGTCAGGAGCCTTTGGATGAGCCTGTGGCCCCCGGCTTTGCTGCCTTCGATGAAGACATACAAAGCGAGGCGGTTGACGAAGAGCAGGTCATGGAAAAGCCCGATCTGCCACCCCGGTTCGAGTCCAGTGTGACACCGTCGATACCCGAGCCCGCTGTCTATGCCGATCCGGCTCCAATTTCAGGATCGCGCAGCCAGTTTGCGCATGAGCCCCCATTCCGGCCGCGCCGTAATCCTGCAAAGCTGTGGACCTATGCGGCCGTTGGCTTTGCCATCTTGATAGCCGCATTGGGGGCTGCCACCTGGCACTATGGCTGGCTGGACAACAGTTTCGGTGCGGCGGTTGCCGAGCCTGATCTGAAAATCGTCCTACACGACAATCTCGAATTGGGTCGTGATGCCGATGGCTCACCCTACTTCATTGCCAGCGGTTCGATTGTGAACCCGACAGCGCAAACGCAGAAGGTTCCAGAAATGCTGGTAACGCTTAAAGATGCAAGCGGGCGGCCAGTCTATAGCTGGACGATGAAGGCACCAGTGCGCACCTTGGCACCAGGGGCAAAATCCGATTTCAGCCAGCTGCGCCGTGACGTCCCGCTTGCCGCGTCACGTATCAGCGTTGGCTGGGCGTTGGGCAGCTAAACCAGCTTTCAGTAGAAATCGATGTGCGGCGCGCCATCGCGCGTTCCTGACTGGCGGGCGGAGACTTCCTCTCTGCGGTTTGCAGGCTTCGAAATATCGATACGTTCCAGTTGCACTATGGTTACCGTTGCGGTTCCTACAGTCTGCGCGCGGGCGGGCGGCAGGGCCGGGGTGCTGGCGGCAGATGAAAGAGCGAGTAACCACATCGACATCCAGCAGCTTTAACGATCTGTTAACCTTCAGGGGCAAGCTGCAAAGAGGGTTAATAGCGGTCGGCAACATGGTTAATTGGCGATTTAGACTTTTGGAGAGGCAAACCGCCCCGGAACGGTACAGGTCATGTGGCAGATATTATCGTGCAATTGCGGTTGCGTCGCCCAAAGCCATTTGCTAGGGGCCCGCTCCTACCTGTCAGGGCAGTGCGGTCATGGCGGAATTGGTAGACGCGCAACGTTGAGGTCGTTGTGGGCGAAAGCCCGTGGA
>NZ_DAOLHN010000006.1:0-84043 GCF_035329025.1 Sphingorhabdus sp.
CGGCGCCGTCATGGACTTCGCCGATCTTGTAGGACTTGCCGGTGTAGTAAAGGATACGCTCGGTAGTCGTAGTCTTACCGGCATCGATGTGCGCCATGATGCCGAAATTGCGATATTTTTCCAACGGATGGCTGCGTGCCATGGTCTTCACTCCAGTGAGAGGGCCCTTATGGCCCTATAGTTGCGGGGGCCGGTCAGCAACCGGCCCCCTAATGTGCGTTTGTGACGCTATCGTGGACTGGCTAGGCCAATTACCAGCGATAGTGTGCGAAGGCGCGGTTGGCTTCTGCCATACGGTGCGTGTCTTCGCGTTTCTTGACGGCATTGCCACGGTTGTTGGCAGCATCCAGAAGCTCACCCGAAAGACGGGCAGCCATGGTGGTTTCGCTGCGGTTGCGTGCAGCCGAGATCAGCCAACGGATGGCGAGGGCCTGCGCACGCTCGGGGCGAACTTCGCAGGGAACCTGATAGGTCGCACCACCAACACGGCGGCTACGGACTTCGATGCCGGGCTTCACATTGTTCAGCGCATCGTGGAAGGTCTGCACCGGATCTTTCTTCGCCTTGGCTTCGACGGTTTCGAGCGCGCCATAGACGATGCGTTCGGCGACGGACTTCTTACCATCGAGCATCAGGTTGTTCATGAATTTCGAAAGCACCAGATCCCCGAACTTCGGATCAGGAAGGATGACGCGCTTTTCGGGACGACGACGACGTGACATTTTCTATTCTCCCGATCTTACTTAGGACGCTTCGCGCCGTATTTCGAACGCGACTGCTTGCGGTCCTTGACGCCCTGTGTGTCGAGCACGCCGCGCAGGACGTGATAACGGACACCGGGAAGGTCGCGAACACGGCCACCGCGGATAAGCACAACGCTGTGCTCCTGCAGGTTGTGGCCTTCGCCCGGGATGTAGGAAATGACTTCGCGCTGGTTGGTCAGACGGATCTTGGCAACCTTACGAAGAGCCGAGTTTGGCTTTTTCGGAGTCGTGGTATAAACACGGGTGCAGACACCGCGCTTTTGCGGGTTCTGATCCATTGCAGGGACCTTTGACTTGGCCTTCTGCGGGACGCGGCCCTTGCGGACCAGCTGGTTAATAGTCGGCATATCTTCACCTTGAAAATAAGTTGGTTACTTTGCGCGACAAGACGTTGTGGCGGCGGAGGCTCCAGCCTTTGTTCCGCCCGGCCTGTCGAACAATGTTCAGCCTATGTGGGTTTTCCTTTCAGGCGCGGAGAATCACTCCTCGCGCTTTCGGGAAGGCGGGCCATTAGCGGCAATGTCTCGGGTGGTCAAGCGTCAAGGAGTGCCGCGACAGCGCACTACCTCACACGCTATTTCGCACTATGAACTCGGCCATCTGCGCCTGTGCAGCCCTGCTTTCGCGCAGGAAGAAGATGGGCCAGTCGTGCATCATCCCGGCTTCCTCGACATAGTCGATTGAGGGCAGCTTGGCTTTCAACGCCCGTGCATCGGGAACCAATATGTCGTCGCCGCCGCCGAACATCAGCATCGGCGGAAGACCTTCCCAATTGCCGAACAGCGGGCTGACCTTTGGATCGCTGAGCGGCAGCTCTCGAGCATAGAGTTTCGCGGCGGCGTGGGTTCCGTTTATGGTCAGCACGCAGTCGCGCGGTTCGATTGCCGGCTGATCGGGATGCGAAACCGAAATGTCGAGCCAGGGGCAGATCAGGATCAGGCCTTTGGGCAGCAGCCGCCCTTCGTCTCGCGCCGCCTGCACAACCGCCGCGCACAGCCCGCCGCCTGCCGAATCCCCGCCCATCACAAAGGGCCCTGCCCTGTCGGGCGTAAACTCGCGGTAGAATTTCATCGCCCATTCGACCGCTTCCTCCGCCGATGCCTCGGGTGCCAGCGGATAGAGCGGCGCGGTGGTGACGATGCCGTGCTTTTCGGCCATATGGGCGAGGAACTTCCAGTGGATATCAACCGCCGGATAGACATAGCCACCGCCATGCCAGTAAAGCATATACCCCGCCACCGGCCGGTCACGCGGCGCGATGCGGAAGATCTTGCGCCCCTCATAAGTGCTTTCGCGCACATCAAGCCGCTTGCGCATCTTGGCATCGGGATATTGCTGTTCCACGCGGCTTTGTTCGATAAATTTCAGGAAATCGGGGCCGTCCGAATAGCGCTTGCGCAATGATCCGGTCATCCGGAACAGTGAAGCAATAAGGCGCGCGGTCAGGCTTGGCATGGTATCCCCTCTTATTTCATCTCGCGCCAAACTGGCGAAATGGTTCCAAAAGGCAAGCCATTACTATGCGCCGACAGTCAGACTTTCCAGCACCCGAATGCGATGATACATCCAGCCTATGTCAGGGGAATTGGACGCAGCCGGAACGGCTATCGAGGGTGCCTTGCTGGGCGCTGCCGTGGAACCATCGCAAGGAAGCGCAGCTGCAACTTCGGAAGGCACTTGCCTCAACTGTGGCGCTGCCCTGAACGGCCCCTTTTGCGCATCGTGCGGGCAAAAGGCGCAGGTGCACCGGACGCTGTCGGCGATCTGGCACGACATATTGCACTCGGTGCTGCATTTCGACGGCAAGCTGTGGCGCACGCTGCCGATGCTGTTGCTCAAACCCGGTGAGCTCACCCGCCGCTATGTCCATGGCGAGCGCGCCAAATTCGTGTCGCCGATGGCGCTGTTCCTGTTTGCCATCTTCCTGATGTTCGCGGTGTTCAGCTTCACCGGCGGCGGCGGCACCAATATCAACAACAACTGGGCAAAGGTCAGCACCGCCCGGCTGGACAAGGAAATTGCCGAAGCCGAAAAGCAGCTGGCAGGCCCGCCGCCCCTCGCTGCGGCCGAACGGCAAAAGGTCGAGAACCAGCTGAAGCAGCTGAAATCCGAACGCAACGGCCTCGCTTATGCGACCACGGGTGCCCCGATCTATGACGATGTCGGCGCGCGCATCAAGACCGGAGAGACAGGCAGCCTGACCTTCAACAAGGCCGAGACTGGATCGGCATGGCTCAATAACCTGCTCAACAAGGGCGGGGCCAAGATGATCTCGAACCCCAGCCTCACGCTCTACAAGCTGCAGTCGAACGGCTATAAATTCGCCTGGCTGCTGATCCCGCTATCGGTGCCCTTTGTCTGGCTGGTCACATTGGGCGTGCGCGGCCACCGCTTTTACGATCACGCCGTTTTCGCGACCTATTCGATCGCTTTCATGTCGCTGTTGTTCATCGTCGTGACATTGCTGGGCCGGACCGCATTCGGCAACGGACTGGCATTCCTGCTCTTCGCGGTCGTTCCGCCTGTCCATATCTACAAGCAGCTGCGCTACAGTTATGATCTGAGCCGCGCAGGCGCAATCGTCCGCACGCTGCTGCTCCTCATCAGCGTTGTCATCATCCTTACACTTTTTGCGATGACTTTGCTGTTTCTTGGCTTTTTAGGATAACCATATGACCGTTCCTTTCGACCGCCGCCTGCTTTTGAAAACCGGTATGTTTGGGCTGGGGGCGCTTGGCCTTCAGGGTGGGGCGCTGGCGGCGATGCAAGCGGCGCTCACCAAAGGCTTTAGCCACGGTGTGGCGAGCGGGGAGCCGTCGCAAAATTCGGTGCTGCTGTGGACGCGCTTCGTCTCCGATCTGACCGACACCAAATTGCGCGCAGAGATCAGCGAAAACCCCGATTTCCGTTCGATCATCGCGGGCGCGGAAACTGTTGCAGCACCGGGCCGCGATTATACCGCAAAGGCTATCCTGCGCGGGCTGGCACCGGGCCGGGCCTATTATTACCGCTTCATCGCCCCCGACGGCAGCATCTCCCCCATCGGCCAGACCCGCACCTTGCCCGAAGGCGGGATCGACAAGTATCGCATGGCAGTTTTTTCCTGTTCGAACATGCCCTTTGGCTGGTTCAACGCCTATGCCCATGCAGCCCAAGTCGGAGATTTCGACATCGCGCTCCACCTCGGCGATTATATCTATGAATATCAGCGCGGCGATTATCCTTCGGCCAAGGACACCGTCGCCGGTCGCCTGATCGAGCCTGCGAACGAGATTGTCAGCCTCGCCGACTATCGCCTGCGCTATGCCAGCTATCGTGCGGACACTGATCTGCAAGCAATCCACGCCCGAGCGCCGATGCTGTGCATGTGGGACGACCATGAATTCGCCAATGATGCCTATGCCGATGGCGCACAGAACCATCAGGTGAATGAGGGCGACTGGCAGACGCGCAAAGCCGCTGCCGAAAAGGCCTATCGCGAATGGATGCCGGTGCGCGATCTGGACGCGGGCGAGCGCTGGACCGGCTATCGCGTCGGCGACCTCGCCCAAATCTTCATGACCGAAAGCCGCATCGGCGCGCGGTCCAAGCCTGCCGAACTGCAAATCCCCAAGGGCGCTGATCAGGCCGCGACGCTGGCGGCGATCAAGGGCTTTACCCAAGGCGATTGGCAAGCGACCGATCGCACGATGCTGGGCCAAGCCCAGGAGGGCTGGCTGAGCAGCGGATTCCAAAACAGCAAGGCGAAGTGGAATATCTGGGCGCAACAGACAATCATGGGAACGATTCTGCAGCCCGACGCCACGGTCGATTGGCTCGCCCCCGATGCGCCCGATTTCGCCAAGGCGCGCGTCCGGCGTGGGGCGATGGCCGCCAAGGCCGGAATCCCCGCCAATCTGGATGCGTGGGATGGTTATCCGGAGGCACGGGCGCGTTCGCTTTCCGCTGCGCAGAAATCCAAGGCCGACCTTGTCGTGCTGACCGGAGACAGCCACAATGCATGGGCCTTTGACCTTCGGCATGATGGCAAGGCGGCAGGCGTCGAACTGGCAGGCCAAAGTGTCAGCTCACCCGGTTTCGAAACCTATTTCACCGGCGCGTCCCCGGCGACCGTGGCGAAAGGCGTGATGGCCAGCAACAAGGGCCTGAAATGGATGGACAGCAGCCGTCGCGGCTACATGCTGATCGAACTCACCCCCGAACGCACCACCAGCGAATGGCGCTTTGTCGAAACAGTGAAGCAACGCATCCCGCGCCTCGGCGGCTTGCACCGGATGACGGCGAAGCATGGGGCGCGGAAATTGGCCTAAGCCAATTTAGCTGGCCTTCACCCGCCCCCACGGCCCCGTAATCGCCAGTGTCATCGTCGGCCACATCAGGTTGACGAAGAAGGTTGAGCCGTCAGGCGAGAAGCAGGCGCCGGCAAATTCGGTCTGCACCCGGCTTTTGGCAAAGACATAAGCCTCTCCAGCAGGCGTGATGCCGCGCAGATGATTATCGACAATGTCGGTATATTGGTCTTCGCAGACCATCAGGTGGCCCGTCGGCATCACGCAGAGATTGTCGCCATAATTATAGGCGGCGGCGTCGGTGGATTCGTAGAACAGGTCGAGCTGGTCTGCCGCGCCGTTGACGCCCGGTTTCAGGCGGTAGATCTGGCCATATTTGGCGGCACCACCATCCGTGCAGGCGAAATAGAGCTCATCCCTGCCCCACCAGACGCCCTCGCCGCGCGCAAACAAAGTTGCGCCTTTGGTCGCACCGCGTTTGCGCAAATCGTCTTCGGGTGCCTCAGGATTGTCGAGTGCGATCCATCGCGGAGTATAGGCCTTTCCGCGTGTAACGGCTGCCTCACTCCAGTTCCGGCTATCACCTATGCCATCCAGCACCAGTGCTTCCAACCGCCCACCCTTGGCGAGCTCACCTTTTGCATCGGGCAGAAAACGATAGAGCAAACTGTCGTCGCGATCTTCGGTCAGATAGACAATGCCGGTGCGTGGATCGACGCAGGCAGCTTCATGGTTGAAACGGCCCATCGCCTTCAGCGGCACCGGCGCGACCAGCCCCATATGGTTTGACGGCACTTCGAAGATATAGCCATGATCCTTACCGACCGTTTCGCCGGCACGTGTCACGTTCTCCTCACAGGTGAGCCAGCTGCCCCAGGGCGTGATCCCGCCCGCGCAATTGCGGATCGTGCCTGAAAGACTGAGCCACTGCTTTTCGACGCGCTGCGATTTGAGGTCATAGATCAGCGTCGTCGTTCCGCCCGGCAAAGGCATGCCATCCTTGCCGCGGTCATAAGCCGCGAAATCCTCTGCCACCTTGCCGGTGAACGGCCCGAAGCGCCCGTCGCGGATATTGAGTTCATGGTTGCGAACGAGCGCAACCTTGCCCTTCCCGGCCGCAAACGCGCCCATGCCGTCGCCTGCGCTGGGGACGAGGAAGCCGTCGTCCATGATGTTGCCGAAGCGCGAAATCACGCGGTAGGAAAAGCCCTTGGGCAAGTCGATCAGATTGTTCGGATCGCGGACCAAAGCACCATAGCCCGGCACTTCGCTACGCGCTGCAGGCGGGATTTGTGCGCAGGCCCGCTCGGCAATTCCTGCGAATGCGAGGCTTCCAAGACCGAAATTGAAACTGCGGCGGCTGATTTGCATCTGATTGTCCTTTGGCTTTTGGCTGCTCTGCCGTTGAACCGCAAAGATGACAAGATGGTTGCAGCTTGGTAGAGGCCCGCCGCATGACAGAAATCACCAAACCCGTCCGCACCCGTGTCGCCCCCTCGCCCACCGGCGATCCGCACGTCGGCACCGCCTATATTGCTCTCATCAACTATTGCTTTGCCAAAAAACATGGCGGGCAATTCCTGCTGCGCATCGAGGATACCGATCAGGTGCGCTCGACCCGTGAATCCGAAGAGAAAATTCTCGATTCGCTGCGTTGGCTGGGTTTGAGCTGGGATGAAGGCCCAGATGTCGGCGGTCCGCACGGTCCCTATCGCCAGTCCGAACGCAGCGCGATCTATACCGAGCATTGCAACCGCCTGCTCAACGATGGCCACGCCTTCAAATGCTATTGCACGCCCGAAGAACTGGCGAGCATGCGCGCGCAGCAGATGGCTGCGAAGCAACCGCCCAAATATGATGGTCGCTGTGCCAAGCTGACGCAGGCGGAATGTGCCGAGCGCGATGCCAAGGGCATGAGCCATGTCGTGCGCATGATGGTCCCTAACGAGGGCGTATGCGTGGTGCAGGATACGCTGCGCGGGCCGATCGAGTTTGAATATTCGGTGGTCGATATGCAGGTGCTGATGAAATCGGATGGCCTGCCGACCTATCACCTCGCCAATGTCGTCGACGATCACCTGATGGGCATCACCCATGTGATGCGCGGCGAGGAGTGGATTAGTTCTGCACCCAAACATTTGTTGCTCTATCAATATTTCGGTTGGGAGCCGCCGGTGCTGACCCACCTGCCGCTTTTGCGCAATGCCGACCGGTCGAAATTGTCGAAGCGCAAGAACCCGACGAGCATCCTTTACTATCAGCGCGCGGGTTACCTCCCCGCCGCCATGCAGAATTTCCTTGGGCTGTTCATCAAGAGCGCAAGTGAAGAGGATGAGAAGACGTCGCTGCAGGAACTGATCGACGGCTTTGATGTCGCGAACATCTCGCTCGGCGGGCCGGTGTTCGACACTTCCAAGCTGGATTGGCTGAACGGCCGCTACATGCGCGAGGAGCTGACCACCGAGCAATTTCTTGGCGAAGTGCGCAAATGGGCGCTCAATGACGAATATCTGCTGCCGATCGCCGAAATGGCGCAAAGCCGGATCGTCAAGCTGGGTGATCTGGGTGCGCTTGTGGCGCCCTTCTTCATGAACCGCATCGAAAGCCTGACGGCCGAAAAACTGCGCGACGGCGTGAAGATCGAAACAGACCAGCAGCGCGCGGCCTATACCCTCGCACTGCAGCAGTTCGACGCGATGATTGAATGGAACAAGGAAGGTGTCGATGCTGCGCTGCGCAAGACCGCAACTGCGCTCGAGATCAAACTGAAAGACATGATCCGCGCCTTCTATCTTGCAGTGCTGGGCGCACCGCAGGGCGTTCCGCTGTTTGACGCGATCACCCATCTCGGCCGCGACATCCTCCGCGAACGCCTGCGCCACGCGATGGAGTTGCTGGGCCCTGCCAGCAAAAAGGAAACCGAAGCCTGGACAGCTGCGCTGGCAAAGGCTGATTCGACCTCCGAATGAGCGACAGCATAGCCCTGCACGCAAGCTGGAAGGCGCCACTTCGGCCCGAGTTCGACGCGGACTATATGGCGCAGTTGCGTTCCTTCCTGGTGGCTGAAAAGGCTGCGGGGAAACGGATTTTTCCGAAGGGCGCCGAATGGTTCCGCGCAATGGACCTGACGCCATTGGACAAGGTTCGCGTGGTGATCTTGGGGCAGGATCCCTATCACGGTCCGGGGCAGGCGCATGGGCTGTGCTTCAGCGTAAAGCCCGGCGTTCCCCCTCCTCCCAGTCTTGTGAATATCTACAAGGAACTGCAATCAGACCTGGGCATTGAACGCCCGCGCCACGGCTTTCTTGAGCATTGGGCACAGCAAGGCGTGTTGTTGCTCAACAGCGTGCTCACCGTTGAAATGGCCAAAGCGGCCTCACACCAAGGCAAGGGCTGGGAACGCTTCACCGATGCGGTTATCCGGCTGGTCAATGCCAAGGAGGAACCGGTCGTATTTCTGCTCTGGGGCGCTTACGCCCAGAAAAAGGCGGCCTTTGTCGATACCTCGAAGCATCTCGTGCTGAAGGCGGCACACCCCTCACCCTTGTCGGCGCATAATGGCTTCCTCGGCTGCCGACACTTCTCGAAGTGCAATGCCTTCCTTGAAAGCAAGGGTATTCCTCCAATCGACTGGAGCCTGCCGGAAGTCTGAGGGCTAACCCTTATACATCCCGTCGACACGATCCTTGTAACGCTCGCGGATCATGTGACGCCGGATCTTCATGCTCGGTGTCATTTCGCCATTTTCGATGGTGAAAGGTTCATCGGCAAATTCGAACTGACGGACTTTTTCGGTTACCGACAGGTCCTTGTTCACCCGGTCTACGGCTGCCCGCACTGCCGCACGGAATTGGGGATTGTCCTGAAGTTCGGCAAAATCATATTTCATCCCCTGCCCCCGGGCCCAGTCGAGCGCCCATTCGGGATCGGGAACGATCAGACCGACAATATAGGGTCGCTTGTCTCCCGAAACCATCGCCTGCAATATTTCGGGCTGCAGCGTCAGCATACCCTCCACCTTTTGCGGCGCAACATTGTCGCCCTTGTCATTGACGATGATATCTTTCTTTCGGTCGGTAATCTTTATCCGGCCTTTTTCATCGAAATGGCCGATGTCGCCGGTGTGCAGCCAACCGTCCTTGATGACGCGGGCCGTTTCGGCCTCATTGTTCCAATAGCCGAGCATCACCAATTCGCCGCGCACGAGGATTTCGCCATCCTCGGCGATCTTCACTTCAACGCCTTTCAGCGGTGCGCCAACGGTGTCCATCTTGATCCCGGTCTTGGGCCGATTGCAGCTCACGACCGGACCGCTCTCGGTCTGCCCATAGCCCTGCAAGAGCGTGATACCCAGCGACTGGAAGAACACGCCGATATCAGGGTTGAGCGGCGCACCGCCCGACACCATCGCCTTCATTCGCCCGCCAAAACGCGCCCGAATCTTTGGTTTTAATGTACGCGAGAGGATCGCGCGCATCGGCGCATCGCGGAAGCGTTTCTTGCCGCTATAGTCACGTTCACCAATGGTGAGCGCCATGTCGAGCAAATAGCTCGGTACCTTGCCTTGTTTTTCGACTTGCTTGATCATGCGCGCACGCAGCACCTCAAACAGGCGGGGGACGACGACCATGATCGTCGGCTGGGTTTCTTCGATGTTACTCGCCAGCTTTTCCAGACCTTCGGCATAATAGATTTCCGCGCCAACGCCGATGGGCAGGAACTGTCCGCCCGAATGTTCATAAGCGTGGCTGAGCGGCAGGAAGGAGAGGAAGCGTTCGTTGTCGAGGCCGAAATCCTCACGCAGCACCTGCGCCGCGCCGTCGACATTGCAGATGATCGAACCATGGTGAAGCATTACCCCACGCGGTGCGCCGCCGGTGCCGCTGGTATAGATGATGCAGGCAAGTTCGCGTCGGCCAACATGCGCCATCTCTTCGGTCAGCGCCGCAACATCGGCATCGGTGCCCTGCACCAGATCGGCCCAATCATGATGCTTTTGCTGGCCACGTTGGGTGACCTTGAGCGGTTCCATGCCGATCACAAATTCACATTCGGACGACCGCACCACGGCAGGCATCAGATGCTGGGCTAGCTTGGCGGTCGAAACAATCACCGCGCGTGACTGGCTGTTGTCGAGGATATGCTGGTGATCGCGTTCGGTATTGGTGATGTAGGTCGGCACCGTGACGCAACCCGCCGCCATGATGCCAAGATCGGCGATGCACCATTCGGGCCGGTTTTCGGACACCAGCATCACCCGGTCGCCCTTTTTCAGACCCATTGCCCTCAGGCTTTTGGCAAGCCCTGCAACGCGGCGCGCTGTTTCTGCCCAGCTGATTGTCCGCCATTCGTCGCCATGCTTATAGCCAAGGAAGGGGCGTTCACCGCGCAACGCTGCGCGCGACAGGAACATGCTCACCAGATTGGGAATGGATTCAAAATCGTTGAAATTGTCAGCCACCAAAACTCTCCCGGGGTGGTCCGTTTACGGACTCATTTGACTTTCAAACGCTAGCGCCGCCTTTCGGGCTAGGCAAGGTTGGTTCAACCGACACTGGCTGCAGGCGCACCGTCTTGCAACTTGCTGCCATCAATGACCGTCTGCCGCCCCTGCTTGTCGACCGAAATCACATTGCCTTCGCTGCGCGGATCTGCAGCACCCGTCCATTTACCGTCGACAAGCTGCAATCCGTTCACCTTGGATCCCAGATCCTCTGGCTTCACTGGCTGTCCAAAATTGGCGAGATTTTGCGCCATTGCGGAAAGCCCGGTCTTTTCTTCGACCAGCAAGGCACCGCCGCCAAAATAGATGTTGGGTAAAGCGATCGCCTCTTTGAGCGGCAGACCGAAATCCAGCACGCCGATCAAGGTCTTGGTGACGTGCATGATTATACGTTTGCCGCCCGCAGACCCGAGCGCAAGCACTGGCTTGCCTTCCCGGTCGAACACGATGGTCGGTGCCATTGATGACAAAGGCCGCTTTCCGCCCTCGACCCGATTGGCGACCGGCGCGCCATCCTTTTCGGGCGCAAATGTGAAGTCGGTCAGTTCATTGTTGAGGAAAAAGCCACCTGCAATCAACTGGCTGCCAAACGGCCCTTCGATGGTTGAGGTCATGTTGGCAATGCTGCCTTTGACGTCGACAGCGGAAAAGTGGGTCGTTCCCGCAACTTCACCCGAAATCGCCGCCGTGCGCGGCATCGCGCCGGGAGGGTTGCCTGCCGGATAGTCGCTACGCGCCCTGGCTGGATCGATGAGAGCGGAACGCTCAGCCAGATAGGCTTTGTCGATCAGGCCGGCGACCGGAACCTGCACGAACGAAGCGTCACCCAAATATTTTTCGCGGTCTGCATAGGCAAGCTGCATCGCCTGCCCGATTAGAAACCAGCTCTTCGGGTCATCCTTGCCCATCGCCTTCATGTCGAAGCGCTCGAGCGAGCCGAGGATCTGCAACACTGTGGTCGCGCCCGACGAGGGGGGAGCCATACCGCAGATGACATAAACGCGATACGGGGCACAGACGGCATTTTGCTCAACTGCCTTATAGGCGGCGAGATCGGCTAGCGTCATGTCACCGGGGGCCACCGGGCTTTTGATGACGCTGTCGACAATGCTGTTCGCGATCGCTCCCGTATAAAAGGCTTCAGGGCCCTTTTTCGCAATCAGCTTCAGCGTTTTGGCCAATTGGGGATTGCGCAGTGTCATACCCGCCTTGGCAGGTTTACCATCAATCCAGTAAATCGACTTTGCCGTCTCGAATTTCGGCCACAAACGCTCGATCATTGCCAGACGCGATTCGAGCGTCTGGTTCACGACAAAGCCTTTATCGGCAAGCCGGATCGCAGGCTTGAATATATCTGCCCATTTGAGCTTACCCCATTTGCGGTGCGCCTCTGCCATCAACCGGATGTTGCCGGGAACGCCCACAGACTTGCCGCCCGGAAAAGCCTGCAAGAAGGGCAGCGGTTTGCCATCGGCATCGGTAAAGCGTTGAGGTGTAGCCGCTGCAGGCGCAGTTTCGCGGCCATTGATTGTGCTGATCGTCGAGGACTTAGCGTCGTAATGGACCAGGAAGCCGCCGCCGCCGATGCCGCTCGATTGCGGCTCTACGACAGTCAGTGCCAACATCATCGCCATCGCAGCATCCGCCGCAGAGCCGCCTTTCGCCAGAATTTCAGCTCCGGCTGCAGTGGCCCGGGGATCAGCCGAACTCGCAATACCCTTCGTTTGAGCGGAAAGCGGTGTGGCAAGGAACGCAACAAATGCGACGAGAAACAGGCTGATTTTTTTCATAAGCCCATTCCGTAACCCTGCTTATCCGTCAGGCAAAGCCTCAATCGACATCAACACCAATTGCCTGCGCAAAATTGTCGAACCCGTCGCGCTTCAACAATGTAGCCAAACCGCTGTTAATACGCCGCGCAAGAAACGGACCTTCATAGACAAGCGCACTATATAGCTGCACGAGCGAGGCGCCTGCGCGTATGCGCGCATAGGCATCCTCCGCCGAGGCGATACCGCCCACGCCAATCAGTGGAACCTTGCCGGCGGTCGCCTTACGGAAGTCGATCAGGCGCTGCTGCGCCAATGCCTTGAGAGGAGCGCCTGACAGCCCTCCCGCTTCACCCGCATGCCGCGATTGGAGCGGTGGGCGCGTGATGGTCGTGTTGCTTACAATCAAGGCATCGATACCGCGTTCGATTGCGACTGCCGAAATATCATCGATATCCGCCGGTTCCAGATCGGGTGCAACTTTCAGGAACAGCGGAGGGCCATCAGGTGCCGCTGCACGAACGCGCAGCAACAAATCATCGAGTGCAGCCTTGTCCTGCAACGCCCGTAAGCCTGGCGTATTGGGCGAACTGATATTGACGGTCACATAGTCCGCAAGTGGCGCCAGCCGCTGCATTGCCGTCACATAATCGGCTGTCCGATCCTCGCTGTCCTTGTTGGCACCGATGTTGATACCCAGGGGCCCAAATCGCCGATCATGTCGAACAGCCGCGATGCGAACAGCGGCGGCTTCCATACCTTCATTGTTGAAACCCATGCGGTTGATGACTGCGCGATCCTCGACCAGCCGGAACAAGCGAGGCCGTGGATTGCCCGATTGTGGACGCGGCGTAACCGTTCCGATTTCGACAAAGCCAAAACCCAAACCATAGGCTTTGGCAAAAATCTCAGCATTTTTATCATAGCCGGGTGCCAGCCCTACAGGGGACGGAAAATGCAATCCGCCGAGGGTTGATGACAGAATTGGGCTACTTGCCGAGGAACCAGCAATGGGCATGGCGCGCAGCGCAGCCACAGACAGGCCATGAGCCGACTCGGCATCTAAGCCGAACAACAAGGGACGGATCAGTCGATAGGTCACCGATTCGCTATGGCAGTGGGCAATGTAAACTTGCAATCGATATAACGTCTTGTTTTGACGCACCCTCATTGAAGTTTGGCCGCAAATGTCAAACGTAACGTGATGTAATGACGATTCCGTGCAAGAAACTGTCACGCAGTTGGTGCATATGTGTGTTGCGACCCGAAGGGCTCTAAGTCGGAAGACTCGAGTTCTTGACCTATTGAGGCCTGCCCTTGCGGCAGGCCTTTTTTTTATCGCGTTTTTGCCTATCATCATGACCAAGGGAGCCTTGGTCGCGAAAATGATAAACTTGCAATATGAAGCGCCGGATGACACGCTGCGCCAACTCGTCTCTTCTTTTTATCGCTTCGATTACACGGGTAATGCATTGCGCGAAGTCGAGCGTGCTGACCGCGCGCAATTCCGGATCACCCTCAGCGGCGAGGGAAGATATCGCTTTTCGGATATCGAAGTTCCTGCCTTTCCGGTCACTGTCATCGGCCCCTCGACAAAGTCTTTCGAAGCGCTATCTGATGGCCCAATCAGCATCTTCGGCTGGGGAATGCTACCGGCAGGATGGGCCGCACTGATGGGTGCCGAAGCTGCGAACTGGATCGATAAGGCATTCGATGCGCGTCAGGTCTTTGGCGATTCCATCATGGAGTTGCGCGATCGATTGATTGCTCTGAATGAGCCAGTGCAACAATTCAAACTGGCCAACGAGGCGGCTGCAGAAATTTACCGCGCGGTCGATGGCGCGCCGTTCGAATTTACTGCAATCGTTGACCGCTGGCTGGTCGATGACAGTGATCCGGACGTTGATTCCTT
The DNA here is from genome assembly GCF_035329025.1 of Sphingorhabdus sp. Classification (GTDB taxonomy): domain Bacteria; phylum Pseudomonadota; class Alphaproteobacteria; order Sphingomonadales; family Sphingomonadaceae; genus Sphingorhabdus_B. The sequence continues at coordinate 14,238 of NZ_DAOLHN010000006.1, forward strand.
GATCTCCGAATCCGGCCTGTCACCACGTCAGCTCGAACGGATGACCAAACGCTATTACGGCATGCCGCCGAAGAAACTCGCACGCAAATACCGGGCGCTGCGGGCGGCAAGCCGCATAGCGCATGGCGACAGTCTGGATGACACCGAACTGGGTTTGGCATTTTATGACCAGTCGCATCTGACGCGCGAGATCAAACAGTTTACCGGTCTAACCCCGGGCCAGTTACGCGCAGGCAAATCCGCGCTAACCAAAGCGACCATGGCCGGACGCGGGGCTCTGGGCGGGAAAGTCAGCCCTCTGATTTCGGACAGCTAGATTCCTCACCCTTTTCTCGCCGGACACTGCTGTCCTGCACCTTCCTGCGTCGCAAATTCGCCCGCAGCGCCTCTGCCAATCTCGCTTCGCGCGACTTGTTATCCTGCTTTTCCATATTTTGCCGATGCCAAAGCCGGACGAAGCACGCAAGCGGCTTGACAAGCGCCGCGTCGCTAAGCATAGGGCCGCCTCTTCCGGCGCTGCTGTAGCTCAGTGGTAGAGCACTCCCTTGGTAAGGGAGAGGCCGCGAGTTCAATCCTCGCCAGCAGCACCACCTTTTCCCGCCTTTCTGCGGGTTTCATCGAATTCGGACAAAAGCGAACGCGCATGAAGTCGCGCACAACTCACGTACAAATTGACCGGGAGATGACCCAAAGCTGCGGTGAGTTCCGATCGGCATTGCAGCTAGAGCGGCGCCTTCGATTCATTCGGCCACCAACACTCAATCTTGCGCGAGAACCGGACCGACTACTGAAATGCGTTCGGCATATCGGCTATTCGGGAAGTAATCCCACACAGCGTGGTGCTGGGTCGCGACATTGTCCCAAATCACCAGCGTCCGCTCCTCCCAGCGCACGCGGCATTGGGCGGTGAGAGTCGATTCAATATGCTGGAAGAACAATTCCATCATATGTCGGTTCTCCACATGCGACAGACCATTGATGCGCGTGGTAAAGCCACGATTGACCCACAACAGCTTTTTGCCTGTCAGCGGATGACGGATGACAACCGGATGGATCGTGCGGTTGAAGTGTTGGCCGGGCTCCGGCTCGAGCCCGTATATCTGGCGATAGGGAAAGGCACCATCGTGTACCGCCGTCAGTCCCTCGGCTAACGCCTTTATCGGTTTTGAAAGTCGCTCATAGCACTCGACCATGCTGGAATAGACCGTGTCACCACCCCCGCCCGCGGGCGCTTCGTGCATGTAGAGCAGGCTCGCCGCGATGGGATCAGCATCACAACTGACATCAGTGTGCCAGCCTTCACCGGCCGTCATTTTAGATTCCCCTGTCGTACGCACGGGATAAACCTCTTCGTCGTCACCGCCGCGCGCCTTATTGAGCGCATGACGATGCAACTTTCCGGTGCCAAACAACCGTGCAACCGCTTTGTGCGCATCGCGGTCAAGTTGTTGGTCACGGATAACCAGAACCATGCGCTCGGCCAGACGTTCGCGCAATCGATCTATCAGCGTCGCATCAAGATTGTTGAGGTCGACCCCTGTCACTTCGCTGCCGATAACCGGGCCAAGCTTCTGTTCAGTCCAGGTCATTCGCGTCTCCTCCTGATTGCATTTCGTGCCAAAGGGCATGGCAAACCCGCTCCATACTTGCTAGCCGACACCGACCCATATCGGGTCGATGCAAGGTGTCGCTATGCTCATGATCGATCCAAATGCTGCCGATGCGAAGCTACGGCTTTCCGGGTTTCTGGTAGCGAACCAGTTTCTAGCCACCGCCGCAACGCTGCGCCGCGCGTTCGACTTGGGGCACGATGATGTCTTGATCGTGTTGACTGTCGCGCTGGGCAACGTCCAGCGTATGCTCCGGACGCCGGACGCACAGGGGTTGGCGGCCTCGACCGCGCTGGTGGAACAGGACCGGATAATTCCGGTGTCCCGACGCGCCGTCGCGCGGGCCACTGGTCTGTCTCGTGAGACGGTCAGGCGGCGGATCAATTCTCTGTTGCTGTGCGGTAAGTTGCTGGAATGGGAGGACGGGGTGCGTACCGCACGACGCCTGATACTGTCCCCGCAGATACGCGAATCCATCCACGAAATGCTCGAGCTTACCGCCGGGACCTGTCGTGCACTTCAGCGCGAAGGTATCATAATCGCGGATTAGCTTTTGTTTTGTACTAGCCCTTCGGCCACGAACCGTTGGTTGAGGCAGGCCTACCTACAGCAGCCTGTATAGAGCGCGCGCCTCCGATAGTACTTGCGCGACATCAACATTGCTTCACAGCGAATAGAGCAAATGGCCGCCGTCGACTATGATGTCGCTGCCGGTCATGAACCGCGATGCATCTGATGCCAGCAACAGCAAAGCGCCGTCCAGATCGGGGAATGCACCAAAGCGGCGCATCGCAATCCGCTTACGCATCGCCTCACCTGCTTCGGATGCCAGGAACTCGCGGTTGAGATCGGTCGCAAAATAGCCCGGCGAGATCGAGTTCACCCTGATGTCATAGCGCGCCAGTTCCTGCGCCAATTGCCGTGTCATATGCAGCACCCCCGCCTTGGAAACGCTGTAAGGCGCAGCACCTTTCATCCCCTGATGTCCGGTTATCGAGGCAATGTTGATGATCGAACCGCCGTGCTCCCGCTCACGCATTTGCCGGGCGGCGGCTGTTGCCACCTGCCATACGCCTTTGAGGTTGATGTCCATGACATAATCGTAATCGTCTTCGGTCAGCCCCAGAACCGATCCCGACTTTTCCACCCCGGCATTATTGACGATGATGTCGAGAGGTCCTGCATCTGCAATTGCCTGTTCGACGCTGGCATATTTCGAAACGTCGATTGTAACGGCTGAAGCCATACCTCCGGATTTCCGGATTTCAGCGACCAGCGATTCCAACGGCTCTCTCCGGCGCGCGGCGACCACCACTTCCGCATTGCTCGCAGCCAGAACCCGTGCAAAATGTGCGCCGAAACCCTCGCTTGATGCGCCTGTCACCAATGCCCGTTTGCCTGAAAGATCTGCCTTGAGTTGCATTTTTTCCGTCATCCCTTGATATGTGGTTCAAAGTAGTTATCGAATAGCATTAGATAAAGTTCAAGCCCCTATGGGAGAGGTGCATTGTCCGACAGTCCAGACCAATTGGCCGAATTTCGTGACGAGGTACGCAATTTTTTTGCGACGGACTATCCTCAATCGGTCCGTGAAAAAATAGCGCGTGGGCAACGGCTGGAGAAGGCAGACCAGATCCTCTCGCAGCAGGCACTGAACGCAAAGGGCTGGTTTGGCGTGGGCTGGCCGAAAGAGGATGGCGGCACCGGGTGGTCCGCAGTCGAGCGCTATATCTTCGATCAGGAACTCGACCTTGCGGGTGCGGCGCCGATCATCCCGATGTCGGTAATCTATATCGGGCCCATAGTGTGCGCCTTCGGAACACCTGAGCAAAAGGCGCGCTGGCTATCTGGCATTCTCGAATCGCGGGACTTCTGGGCGCAGGGTTATTCGGAACCGGAATCGGGGTCTGACCTTGCCAGTCTGCGGCTGTCTGCGGTGCGCGACGGCGATGACTATATCATCAACGGCGCCAAAATCTGGACCTCCGGCGCGCATTGGGCAAACTGGATTTTCTGCCTCGCGCGTACATCCAAAGAAGCGCGCAAGCAGGATGGCATTTCGATGATCTGCGTACCGATGGACCAGCCTGGAGTTACGGTGCATCCCATCCCGCTGATTGATGGATCGGCCGAACTCAACCGCGTCGAGTTCGATAATGTCCGCGTGCCTGCCGAATTTCGCATCGGCGATGAAGGCAAAGGTTGGTATTATGCCAATGTCCTGCTGAAGAATGAGCGGCTTTCCTATGCCCATATCGGTGCCAAACGGCGCGATATCGAACGGCTGCGCGCGCGTCTGGCGCAATGGAATGAGTGCGGCGAAAAGGCAGCGCTTGTCCACAAGCTGGCGAGCATCGAGGCCAAGCTCGACGTCATCGAAACCGCAATATTGCGCGTCCTCGACACCGATATGGAGATGTCGACGGCGGCCTTCCTGAAAATCGCCTGCACCGAATGCGCACAGGCGATCACAGCACTTGCAGTCGATATTGCGGGACCCGCCCGGGCCGCAATGCCCGACCGTTCGCTGGCGGATTGGGACAAGATTGCCCCCCTCGTGCCGCCGGCCTGCGCAATCGCGCCACAATCCTACTTTTTCGAACGGGCCCAGACCATCTATGGCGGCTCAACCGAAATCCAGAAAAACATCCTATGGAGGGCCATAAGTGGCTGAAAAATTATCTGACCGCGCATTGGAAATCGGCGCAAATGTTGAACGCTTCGTGCGCGATGTCGTCATCCCTTATGAGAAGGATCCCCGCCGCGACCATCATGGCGCACCGCTGGACGAGCTGGTGTATGAGATGCGCGACAAAGCACGCGCAGCTGGCGTCCTGACGCCGCACATCCTTGCCGACGGTTCGCATCTAACGCAGCTTGAAACAGCCTATGTGCTGCAGAAGTCCGGGCTATCGCCACTCGGGCCACTCGCGGTAAACACGATGGCACCCGACGAGGGCAATATGTACCTGATCGGCCATGTCGGCAGCCCAGAGATGAAGCAACGCTTCCTCAAGCCGCTGGTCGAAGGGCGTGCACGATCGGCCTTTTTCATGACCGAGCCTGCGGGAGAAAATGGCGCTGGCTCAGACCCGTCGATGATGAAAACGACCTGCAAGCTCGATGGCAATCATTGGGTGATCAACGGGCGCAAGGCATTTATCACGGGGGCGGAAGGGGCAAGTGTCGGTATCGTCATGGCGAAGGCCGATGAGGGCGCGTGCATGTTCCTCGTTGACCTTCCCGACCCCGCCATCCGCATCGAACATGTCCCGAACACTATCGACAGCTCGATGCCCGGCGGACATGCCACCGTCACCATCGACAATCTGCGCGTGCCCGCAGACCAGATGCTCGGCGTTGCCGGTGAAGGCTTCAAATATGCGCAGATCCGGCTTTCGCCTGCCCGCCTGTCGCACTGCATGCGCTGGCATGGCTGCTGTGAACGCGCGCATGAGATCGCCAGCGACTATGCCAACCGACGTGAAGCGTTCGGCAAACCGCTGATCGACCATGAAGGCGTCGGCTTCATGTTGGCCGAAAACCTGATCGACCTGAAGCAGGCGCAGTTGATGATTGATTGGTGTGCATCGGTGCTCGACACAGGATCGCTCGGCACGGTCGAAAGTTCGATGACCAAGGTTGCTGTTTCTGAGGCACTCATGCGTATCGCCGATCGCTGCGTGCAAGTTATGGGCGGGACGGGCGTTACCGACGCAACGATCGTCGAACAGATCTTCCGCGAAGTCCGCGCGTTCCGCATCTATGACGGCCCCACCGAGGTGCACAAATGGAGCCTCGCCAAAAAGATCAGGCGCGACTGGAAGGCCGCGCAGAGCTGAACTGCAGGTCCTGCCGATACCTTGTCAGCCGACCAATTGTTGGCTGCTAGCAGCGCAGAAACCGGTTGCAACCATTGGTAAACAATGGGACAAATATCGGCTGACAGGGCTGCATTGGTGGCCAGCCCTTTCGGACGGGAAGGGGCGCTGAAAATTGACCGCTAACGACCCGGAAAATGCCGATCCCGGTGCAAGCCCTGGGTCCGTTTTTTTCAGTTACGCCCGGACGGATCAGGCCAAAGCCCGACAGATCATCAAGCTGATCGAATCGGCGGGCTTTTCGGTCTGGTGGGATGGCCTGATCGAAGGCGGAGACCGCTTTACGCGTACCACTACCGAAGCGCTTGAACGGGCTCGGGCGGTTGTCGTTTTATGGTCACAAAATTCGGTCGAATCGCATTGGGTCCATGATGAAGCCGCGCGAGGACGGGACCGGAGGGTTTTGATACCGCTATCGCTCGACGGATCGCTTCCTCCATTGGGTTTTGGACAATTTCAGGCGATTGATCTTTCACACTCCAAACTGACGGCAAAGGACACCGAGGTGCAGCGCATGCTGCAGGCGATCAGCGCAATGCATGGCGAACGGCCAAAGGCGGCCATGCCCCGTTCGATGCCTCGGCAAAAAATGCTCAATCGTCGAAATGTGATGGTCGGAGCTGGAGTCACCGCAGCATTGGCGGCAGGATTTGCTGCCTATCGATCAGGTATGCTGGGGGGGGATTCCGCCAACGCAAACCGTGTGGCCATCCTGCAGTTCGACAATATCAGCGGCGATCCGGCATTCGGTTATCTGGCCGATGGGTTATCAACAGAGATCCGTTCGACCCTCTCGCAAAATGGCGCATTGCAGGTGGTTGGCCAGGCATCATCGGAAGCCTTTGAACGCGGCAAGGAAGACATTGTCGCATTCGCAAGGAAGTTGCGGGCTGCTTTATTGATCGATGGCGCAGTGCGGGTGACGAAAGGGGTCATTCGCGTGACAATCGATCTCATCGACGGCAAGACCGGTGTAAACAGGCCTTCGCGCACATTCGAACGGCCGCTAGACGATGTCCTGGCTGTTCAGCGTGAAATTGCTGGGGCAATCGCGGCCGAACTTGCGACCGAGTTGCGCGGGCGTGGAGCGACGGTCGGGGGCACATCAAACGTCGTGGCCTTCGACCACTATCTGCGGGGCAAGGACCTTTATTCGCACGCCCGCAACGAAGCGGAGGAACGTGAGGCGGTAACGCAATTTGAGGCGGCCATCGCGGCTGATCCGCGCTTCGCGGCGGCTTATGCCGGACGGGCACGTTCGCTGGCCGCCGTGGCTGGGCAATATGGCAGCGCGACCGAGATAAAGCTGTATTATGATACCGCGATCGCTTCTGCCAGACGTGCAGTCGAACTCGAACCTCGCCTCGCCGATGCACATTCTGCTCTGGCTTTAATCCTGTTTCAGGGCACCTTCGACATCAAGGCAGCGCGCGCCCCATTCGATCGTTCCTACAAGCTTGGCGAAGGCGATGCCCCGGTTCTTGCCCGCTTTGCCGTTTATTGTGCCGCAACGGGTCGTGACGGCGATGCCATGACGGCGATCAGCCGCTCGGTCCTGCTCGATCCGTTGAACGCGCTCATCCATCGAATATTGGGAACCGTGCACTTCGCGGCGCAGCGATATCCTGAAGCGATAGCCGCCGTCAGGGAAACAATCCGTATCAATCCGGAACTCGCAGACACGCGCTCACGGATAGGTATGTCGCTGCTTGCACAAGGTAAGAACCGTGAGGCACTGACCGAGTTCGAGGCAGACACACACAAATGGTCGAGACTCGCAGGTGTCGCTATCGCGCAGCACCGTTTGGGCAATATGGCTGCGTCGGCGGCTGCGATGGAAGAGCTCGTAAGCGACACAGAGACGGTCTCACTCTACCAGCAAGCCCAAGTTCTGGCACAATGGGGCAAATCGGCAGAAGCGGTGCAAGCACTTATAAAAGCCCGCGATTTGCGCGATGGCGGAATGACTGCGCTACGCTATGACCCGATGCTCAACCCATTGCGCCAACTGCCAGATTTTATTCGGTTGCTTAGGGCAATGGGGTTCGGGTAAATTGTAACCCCATTCAACAGGGGAGAGAAACCATGCGTAAATTGATAATTGCCTCGACGATGATTGCGTCGAGCATGATTTTGGCTGCTTGCCAGCCTGCAGCGGAAGAAGAAGCGGCTGCACCCGAAGCAACCGAAGAAGCAGCGGCACCTGCCGATGCTGCCGCTGCACCCGCTGCCGACGCTGCTGCTGCACCCGCAGACGCTGCGAAAGAAGGTGAAGCGGCTGCTGGTGATGCTGCTGCAGCCGCGCCTGCCGCGGCGGGCGAGCAAACCGGTGCCGTAAAGGTTGGTCCGGGCAACTAATAGCGTTCGGGGCGGTGTTAACGCACCGCCCCGCCTGTTTCCTGTCTTATCCATTGCATGAAGCTGGAAACGAAGGTGAAAACGGTTGGTACGCCATCTGGAGAGCAGGATGTGCCGCCGCCGCTTACAATTCCGACCAATTCTCCGGCCTTGTTGATCAACGGCCCGCCGCTATCATTGGTGCAGGTTTTCCGCGCTGGAGACGAGGCGCACACCACGCGTTGATCAATGGTTGCAACGATCCGCTTCATGCAATCGGGCCGCTTTTGAATTGTCAGCGGAACCCGCAACAACAAAGCATTCGTTCGGCCGGCATTGCTGGTTTTGCCCCAGCCAAAGGCGGATACCCCATTCCCAAATGCAACATCTGGTCGGCGATAAATGCCGATGGGCCGAACCTGTGACGGTGGCGGAACATTCCTGGGATCCAGCGCGATTTTGATCAGCGCGATGTCATTCGGTTTGAGACCATTTCCGATCGACGGTCGACTGTGGATCCGGATATCGATTATGTCGTAGGTCCATCCCCCGGGTTTGGAAATATCTTCCTGACCCAGCCTGATCCTGTGTCCTGAGGCCACCATCGATTGGTCGACACAATGCGCAGCAGTTAATACCCACTGGCGATGGATCAGCGCACCTCCGCAGATATGCTGCAGCGCCCACAGCTGTTCACCCCTAGCTAGGTACTTGGCATATACGGGTGCGTTCTTCGGATAGAATATCTGGGCCTGCCATGGTGCTTCCGCGTCGTTGACCGTATGACCACCAAAGGAACCACGCCTCGGTCCGGCCGGTTGATCACCCTCCGACGCATCGAAATATACCGCTTCAACGTCTGGAATGCCCGCGGGTTCGCGGAAGACTTCCTCCCCGCTTTCGCTGCTTTCCCAATCCTCTACCTGTTCGCTGGCCTCTGGCGCATCTTCCTCAAGCCAGGGCGTTTCAGGCGTCTCCGACGAGAGATATTCCACGCCGACATTGTCCGGTAGCGGTTGCTCGATATCCTGCTCGTCGGCCGGAAATGCATCGCTGTCTTGGGCTGATGCAATACCGCCGGTTGCAAGTGCGACAAGCATTAAAAAACCGGACCGCCACGACATAGGCTCTCCCCACATATCTTTGCCGAGCGTCGCCGATTAGGCACCCAAATGGACGATGAGTCAATGTCACCTGAACCTGCCAGAATCCATCAATATTACACGGGAACGGTAATGCGCTTGCCTGCAAAGACCGACTGCCAGTTCTCGATTTCGTCGACAACGATATCGTCTATCGCATGGGCAAGTCCCGAAACCCGGGCATAGGTGATTTCACCGTCGGGTGCCGACTCCAAAATCGCGATGCGGCTCGCAATGTCATCCAGCTTTTCGGCTGTGATTTCAGATATGGCAGCGAAGCGTTCAAAGTCACCAAAATAATGGACGCCCGCAAAGGCGCCACCCATGGTCGGGAATAAAACTCCAAGGAAAGTGAATAGCTTGGCAACATCATGCGGCAAGCCCGGGGGAAGCCATCCAATGGCAGCGCCAAGTTCAATCAACAGATACATTGCCACCGAAACGACAGCAAACAGGAACAATATTTCCGACAAACGATCCAGATTGTGCTGCGCGCGCTTTAGCCGTGCAGCCTTGGCCCGATGATAGTCGCTTTGCGGGCCCACATGATGATCGCGCATCAGTGCCAGCGCACCTTTCAGGAAAGCGGACGTTACTTTGATCTGCGGCAGGCCGATATTGCGCAGCGCGTGACGCGCATACCATTCTGGCCAGTTTCCCCCGGACCCGCGCGGCCATCGACCGATAGGCCGGGCCGCACCGACCAGCAAAAGGATTGGTGCATGGCGGAAATATTCGGCAACCCGCCGAATTTCAAACCAGCGTTCATGCCAGCGCTTGCGTTTGCCGGTGAAGAAGATGCCAATGATGGCGAACAGCAGTACAAATTCGAAAGCCGCGAACCACCATTTCTGTTCGATGCTGGCAAAGGGAAGATAGGCAATCCCTCCGACAATTGCGAAGGCGGATAAAAAGAAACTGGCGACCATGCTGCCGCGATAGGCGTCGGATAGCCAGGTTGAGACGCCATCAGCCCAGGCAAAGGGACGCATCACTTCGTCTGCAATACGTACAGGCATAGCAGGATCGATACCATCAAGTTTGCCCGCCGCAGCCAGAATTGGCGCTCCACTTCCGTCTGCTATGGCGTCTGGCTCCTCATATCGCTGGGTTAGGTTGCGAAGCGGACGGTTGCCGGGATCGCCGAACACAGCCTCAATCCTGCGATAGGCATGCAAAAGCGGATTGCTCTTGTCGCGCCATTTCTCATGGCGGCGGATACTTTTCCAGTCATCACCCGACGGGCAAAGCGCAACGCGTATCAAAGCGTCTATACCCGCTTCATCCCGCACACCGGCTACTTGGCCGATGAGTGCGGCAAGTTCCTCCTTGGCTTGCAGCAAATGCCAGCCATGCGAATCGCGCGCATCGATCCAGATCACCGGCACGCCCTGATCGAGTGCGGCTTCGATGGTGTGTCGGGTCCCGCCAATCGATCCGTGCGTTGTGCCGTCCCATATCCCTATGACGATGTCGGACTGCTCGATCATCACTCTCGCGGCCATCGCTGCGCGATCTGAGCAGAGCGCAAAAAACGCCTGTTGGGCCGCGCTGTCATCCGGATTGGCGAGATGGGCCGAGAATAGCGCCTCGACCACGTCATCCTGTTCAGCCAGCTCGAACAGGCTGACCTCATATTCAGTCGAACGGATTTCCGCAGCGCGCTGGGACGTTAGCTGATCAGCGGGATCCTGCCCATTCAGCAAGGCTCGCATATCATTCAGGCGAGTCGGCTGCGCGTTGACGGCCAGATTGAGTACCCTCCCGAAAGGCAGCGGGGCGATCACTGGCCAGCCGATCGCAGTCGCGGTCTTTACCGCCATCAGGTCGGCACCATAAGCAAGTAACGAATGCAGCCTTACCAGAGGAACTGGACTGTCAGATGCCCCTGTTGCTTGGCGAGCTGTTACATCGAGAAACGCAACCAACTCAACCAGACTTTGCCCTATCGCCGAGCTATTCGCTGAAAAAACAGGATGATGGCTGCGATGGCCGGTAATGCCGATGTCGAGCGAAACTTTGGGCGCCATCAATCCCGAGTTGCCGACATCGTCCGTTTGCATTCGCTGTCCCGCCCCTCTGGCAATTCCTGCGAAAGACTAAAGCGGGACATACAGTAGTTCAAGCTCTCAGAATCAACGCTGGCGGTCCTTGGCGCTTTACGTGGTTGAAAGAGAGTTCGACGGAAACGCAATCTTGACACCCCCGCAAGTTTCCTTGTCGCAACCGTCGCAAGAGGACTTTTAATTACGCAAACATCCCGCTACCGCGAATCAAATTTCACCAGATTCGGATAACAAGGGTACGCCATGGGATTTCCTCCGGCACAGGGACTTTATGACCCACGCAACGAGCATGATGCGTGCGGCGTCGGCTTCATCGCGAACATAAAAGGCGTCAAGACCCACGCAACCATCGAGCGCGGCTTACAGATCCTCGTCAACCTCGATCATCGTGGTGCCGTGGGCGCTGATCCGCTGCTGGGCGATGGCGCGGGCATATTGATCCAGATCCCCGATGCGCTCTATCGTGACTGGGCGAAGGGTGCGGGCGTGAACCTGCCGCAGCCGGGCGATTATGCCGTCGTCATGTGCTTCCTGCCGCAGAACGAAGCGGCACGCGAATTTGGCATCAAGAATTTCGAGAGCTTCATCGTCAAGGAAGGCCAGACGATCCTCGGCTGGCGCGACGTGCCGACCACGCTCGATGGCCTCGGTAAGGCAGTGATCGAACAGATGCCGGTGATCCGCCAACTCTTCATCGGGCGTGGCGAGAATTGTGCCGATCAGGATGCGTTCGAGCGCAAGCTGCTCGCTATCCGCAAACAGGCGCAAAACCCGCTCTTCGCACTGGAGGAAAAGCACGGGCTGCCGGGTCTCGGCAGCTTCTACATCCCCTCAATGTCGACGCGTACGGTGGTCTATAAGGGACTGCTCCTCGCCGGACAGGTTGGCAGTTTCTATGACGATCTGCGCAATCCGCTCTGCCAGTCGGCCCTCGCACTCGTCCACCAGCGCTTTTCGACCAACACCTTCCCGAGCTGGAAGCTGGCGCACCCCTATCGCTTTGTCGCGCATAATGGCGAAATCAACACGGTTCGCGGCAATGTGAACTGGATGAATGCGCGCCGTCGCACGATGGAATCGGACCTGATGGGCCCCGATCTCGACAAGATGTGGCCGATCATTCCGCATGGCCAGTCAGACACAGCGTGCCTCGACAATGCACTCGAACTGCTTCTCGCAGGCGGATACAGCCTTGCCCATGCGGTGATGATGCTGATCCCTGAGGCATGGGCAGGCAATCCGATGATGGATGCCGATCGCCGCGCCTTTTACGAATATCATGCCGCACTAATGGAACCTTGGGATGGCCCCGCTGCCGTGGCCTTCACCGATGGTCGCCAGATCGGCGCGACGCTGGACCGCAACGGCCTGCGCCCAGCCCGATTCTGCGTCACCGATGACGATCATGTCATCATGGCTTCGGAAAGCGGCGTTTTACCGATCAAGGAAGACAATATCATCCGCAAATGGCGGCTCCAACCGGGCAAAATGCTGCTCATCGATATGGAGCAGGGCCGCATCATCGAGGATGAGGAAATCAAGGCGCAGCTTGCGACCAAGGAACCCTATGCCAAGTGGCTTGAATCCGCGCAGTATAAGCTGAAAGATCTCGACGAGGTCGAAGTGGCCGATGGTGCACTCGCCAACGATCACAGCGCACTTCTCGATCGCCAGCAGGCCTTTGGCTATACGCAAGAGGATATCAGCAAATTCCTGGAGCCGATGGCCGCCAATGGCGAAGACCCTCTGGGGTCTATGGGCACCGACACGCCGATTGCCGTTCTGTCGAACAAGCCGCGCCTGCTCTACGATTATTTCAAGCAGAATTTCGCGCAGGTCACCAACCCGCCGATCGATCCGATCCGCGAGGAATTGGTGATGTCGCTGGTGTCAATGATCGGTCCGCGCCCCAACCTGCTTGGCCATGATGCAGGTACGCACAAGCGGCTTGAGGTTGACCAACCGATCCTCACCAACGCCGATCTCGCCAAGATCCGTTCGGTCGAACAGGCACTCGACGCCGCGTTCCGCGCCGAAACCATCGACATCACCTGGGATGCCGCGAGCGGCGCTGCTGGTCTTGAGATGGCGATCAAGGAAATGTGCTGGGCGGCGACCGAGGCAGTGCTGCAGGACAAGAACATCCTGATCCTTTCGGACCGCGCCCAAGGCCCGGACCGGATTGCCATGCCCGCCTTGCTGGCGACCGCAGCCGTGCACCATCATCTTGTCCGGCAGGGCCTGCGCATGCAGACCGGGCTTGTCGTCGAGACCGGCGAAGCGCGCGAAGTGCACCATTTCTGCGTGCTAGCAGGCTATGGCGCCGAAGCGATCAACCCCTATGTTGCCTTTGAAACGCTGGAGGAAATCCGCGTGCGCCAGGGGCTGTCGCTGTCGACTTATGATGTGCAGAAAAACTACATCAAGGCGGTCGGCAAGGGCGTCCTCAAGGTCATGTCCAAGATGGGCATTTCGACTTACCAGTCCTATTGCGGTGCGCAGATTTTCGACGCGGTCGGCCTGTCATCTGAGTTTATCGGCAAATATTTCACCGGCACCGCGACCACCATCGAAGGTGTCGGCCTTGCGCAGGTCGCGGAGGAAACCGTCCGCCGCCATGCAACGGCCTATGGCGACAACCCGATCTATCGCAACATGCTCGATGTCGGCGGCATTTATGGATACCGCATCCGCGGCGAAGACCATGCCTGGACACCGAACAGCGTTTCCAAACTGCAGCATGCCGTGCGCGGGAACAATCCCAAGGAATATGAAGAGTTCGCCCGTTCGATCAACGAACAGAGCGAGCGCCTGCTGACCATTCGCGGATTGATGGACCTGAAACCGGCGGACAAACCGCTGGACATAAGCGAAGTCGAACCCGCGTCCGAAATCGTCAAACGCTTCGCCACCGGCGCGATGAGCTATGGCTCTATCTCTTGGGAAGCGCACACCACGCTGGCTTTGGCGATGAACCGCATCGGCGGCAAATCGAACACCGGCGAAGGTGGCGAAGACCCCAAGCGGTTCAAGCCGTTGCCCGATGGTTCATCGATGCGTTCGGCAATCAAGCAGGTCGCCTCGGGCCGATTTGGCGTGACCGCCGAATATCTGGTCAATGCCGACGATATCCAGATCAAGATGGCGCAAGGTGCAAAACCTGGTGAAGGCGGCCAGTTGCCGGGCGACAAGGTCGACAAGACCATCGGCGCCACCCGCCATTCGACCCCGGGCGTCGGCCTGATTTCGCCGCCGCCGCATCACGACATTTATTCGATCGAGGATCTGGCGCAGCTGATCCACGACCTCAAAAACGTCAACACCGGCGCACGCATTTCGGTGAAGCTGGTTTCCGAAGTCGGCGTCGGCACGGTTGCCGCAGGCGTATCGAAAGCACGCGCCGACCATGTGACGATTTCGGGTTATGAAGGCGGCACAGGCGCGTCGCCGCTCACCTCGCTCACCCATGCCGGTTCACCTTGGGAAATCGGTCTTGCCGAAACCCAGCAGACCTTGCTGCTCAACAATCTGCGTAGCCGCATAGCGGTGCAGGTTGATGGCGGGCTTCGCACCGGTCGCGACGTCGCAATTGGCGCATTGCTTGGCGCGGACGAGTTTGGCTTTGCAACTGCTCCGCTGATTGCCGCAGGCTGCATCATGATGCGCAAATGCCATCTGAACACCTGCCCCGTCGGCGTTGCCACGCAAGACCCTGTGCTGCGCAAGCGCTTCACCGGTCAGCCAGAGCATGTGATCAACTATTTCTTCTTCGTCGCCGAAGAACTGCGCGCGATCATGGCCGAAATGGGCTTCCGCACCATCGACGAGATGGTCGGCCGCGTTGACCGCATCGACATGAAGAAGGCGATCCATCACTGGAAGGCTCAGGGCGTTGACCTGTCCCGCCTGCTGCACGTCGTCGACACAAAGGGTGCCGCGCTCCACCAATCCGAAACGCAGGATCATGGCCTCGACAAAGCGCTCGACCGCGATCTGATCGCTGCCGCCGCACCCGCAATCGAAAAGGGCGAGGCTGTTCGCATCGAACGCGAGGTGAAGAGCCTCAACCGCACCGTCGGCGCGATGCTCTCTGGCGAAGTGGCCAAAAAATATGGCCATGCAGGCCTGCCTGAAAACACCATCCAGATCGCCTTTACTGGTGTTGCAGGGCAGAGCTTTGGCGCCTTCCTTGCGCATGGCATCACGCTCGAATTGACCGGCGAC
Organism: Sphingorhabdus sp.; assembly: GCF_035329025.1. GTDB lineage: Bacteria > Pseudomonadota > Alphaproteobacteria > Sphingomonadales > Sphingomonadaceae > Sphingorhabdus_B. The sequence goes on from NZ_DAOLHN010000006.1 coordinate 29,498, forward strand.
GCCAATGACTATGTCGGCAAAGGCCTGTCGGGCGGGCGTGTGATCGTGAAGCAGCCCAGCCATGTTAACCGCGAGCCGACCGAGAATATCATCGTCGGCAACACCGTTCTTTATGGCGCGATTGCCGGTGAAGCCTATTTCAGCGGTGTAGCTGGCGAACGCTTTGCCGTCCGCAATTCGGGCGCGCTCGCGGTGGTCGAAGGCACTGGCGACCATGGCTGCGAATATATGACCGGCGGGGTGGTTGCCGTGCTTGGCAAGACCGGACGCAACTTCGCGGCGGGCATGTCGGGCGGGGTAGCCTATGTCTATGACGAGGATGGCCGCTTCCGCGAGCGTTGCAACATGGCGATGGTCGATGTCGAAGCGATCGAGGCCGATGGCCCCGAAGCCGAGAACAGCACCGGCGCGCCGACGCAGCGCGCTTCGAACGTGCATGATTTTGGCATGGGCGACATGCTCTATCATTCGGCGGATCGCCTGCGCATCCTGCTCGAACGCCACCATCTCTACACCGGCAGCAAGCGCGCCCGCGCGATCCTTGACGATTGGCCCAATGCCTTGGGCAAGTTCGTCAAGGTGATGCCAAAGGATTACAAGCGCGCGCTGAAGCAGTTGGAGGCTGAACGCCTTGCCGCTGCCCATGTCGCGGCTGAATAAGATTACGGAGCAATATAGTGGGTAAGGCAACAGGCTTTCTCGAAATCGACCGGCAAGACCGGACTTATTCAGACGCCAAGGAGCGGTTGAAGCACTACAAGGAATTTGTCGTGCCGCTGCCCGAGGAAAAGCTGAAGGCGCAGGCATCACGCTGCATGAACTGCGGCATTCCCTATTGTCACAATGGCTGCCCGGTGAACAACATCATCCCCGACTGGAACCATCTGGTTTACGAAGGCGATTGGCAGAATGCGCTGGAAGTGCTGCATTCGACCAATAACTTCCCCGAATTCACCGGCCGTATCTGCCCTGCCCCATGCGAGGCAAGCTGCACGCTCAATATCGATGATTCGCCGGTCACCATCAAGTCGATCGAATGTGCCATCGTCGATCGCGGCTGGCAAGAAGGCTGGATTCAGCCGCAAGTCCCCGCGCGCAAGACGGGCAAGTCCATCGCCGTTGTCGGTTCTGGCCCGGCAGGCATGGCCTGCGCGCAGCAGCTCGCGCGCGCCGGACATAGCGTGACGCTGTTCGAGAAGAATGACCGCATGGGCGGGCTCCTCCGTTATGGCATCCCCGACTTCAAGATGGAGAAGGACCTGATCAACCGCCGCCTGATGCAAATGCAGGCAGAGGGTGTGGTCCTGCGCGAATCGACCGAAATCGGCGTCCATGTTTCAATGGAAAGCCTCCGCGAGAATTTCGATGCAGTGGTAATGTCAGGCGGTGCCGAAGAGGCGCGTCAGCTTAGCATACCCGGCGCTGAAATGGCGGGCGTTCGCCTTGCCATGGAATTCCTGACCCAGCAGAACAAGCGCAATGCAGGCGACGAAGAAACCCGCGCCGCGCCGCGCGGATCTATTGTTGCAACCGGCAAGCATGTGATTGTCATCGGTGGCGGCGATACCGGTTCGGATTGTGTCGGCACCTCCAACCGCCAGGGTGCTGCATCGGTCACCCAGATCGAAATCATGCCCAAGCCTCCTGTTCGTGAGGACAAAGCAATGGTTTGGCCCGACTGGCCACTCAAACTGCGCACCTCATCAAGCCATGAAGAAGGCTGCGAGCGCGACTGGGCGATCAATGCGAAACGCGTGCTTGGCGAAAATGGCCAAGTCACCGGCCTCGAATGCGTCCGCCTCGACTGGTCAAACGGTCGCATGGAAGAAGTCCCCGGCAGCGAATTTGTGATCAAGGCAGACCTGATCTTCCTCGCCATGGGCTTCACTGGCCCGCGCAAGGCCGGAATGCTCGACCAGTCCGAAGTCGAACTGGATGAGCGTGGCAATGTGAAGGCCGATGTGATCGAATATAAGACCAGCCAGGAAGGTGTGTTTGCGTGCGGCGATATGCGTCGCGGCCAGAGCCTTGTCGTTTGGGCGATCCGTGAAGGCCGCCAATGCGCCCGTGCAGTCGACCTTCATCTGATGGGCTCAACCGAACTGCCTTATTGAGCTTTGGCACATTGCAGGCAATTGCGTAGCAATATCCGGTAAGGTGGCTAAATCGCCGTCTTGACGGGCGGAGTATTTTCGCGTTGGGCATCGCATATGCGCTTCTTCTCCGACAATGCTGCCCCGGTTCATCCGAAAATCATGCAGGCGATTGCCGACGCCAATGTCGTCGACACGGCTTATGATGGCGATGCATTGAGCCAGCGTATCGACGCGGCCTTTTCGGAATTGTTCGAACGCGATGTCGCGGTGCTTTGGGTGTCGACCGGTACTGCCGCCAATTGCCTGGCCCTAGCCTCGCTTGCCCAACCGCATCAGGGCATAATCTGCCATCGTGAGGCACATATCGAGGTGGATGAATGCGGCGCACCGGGATTCTACACCGGCGGCGCGAAATTGATGCTGGTTGAAGGCGAAGGCGCGAAGATCGCGCCCGACACAATAGGCGCTCTCCTCGCAACCATCCGGCCCGATGTTCACCAGGTGCAGGCTGCGGCAGTCTCAATAACCAACGCGACCGAATATGGGCTTGTCTATCGGCAGGAAGAAACAGCTGCGATCGGCAGACTATGCCGCGAGAGGCAATTGGGATTGCACATGGACGGCGCGCGTTTTGCCAATGCCATATCGACTGTCGGCTGTTCGCCTGCCGAGGCGACATGGCGCGCTGGAGTCGAAGTCCTCAGCTTCGGTTTTGCCAAGAATGGCGGGATGAATGCGGAAGCCTTGGTCTATTTCGATCCTGCACATGCCGATATAGCGCGTTATCGCCGCAAACGGGCTGGGCATTTGCTCTCCAAAGGCCGTTTCCTGGCTGCGCAGCTTCTGGCATTCCTAGAAAAGGATTTGTGGCTCGACAATGCCGAGGCAGCCAACGCCGCTGCGCAGATCATCGCCGATGCCGCTCCCGAAAGGCTGCTCCATCCGGTTGAGGCCAATGAAATATTCATTCGCCTGTCTGCATCGGATGCTGCAACGCTCCGTTCCCGGGGCTTCGATTTCTACGATTGGGGTGAGGGTGCCGCGCGTCTCGTTACGAGTTGGCATCACCGTGAAGAGGATGTCCAGCCGCTCGCCAAAGCCATTGCTGCGCTGTGACCACTGCCCCATCCACCGCCTCAGCCGCTGAACCCGGCTTGCTCAACCCGCGCATAGCGATCCCCTTTCTGATCGTCTCATTGATCTGGGGATCAACATGGCTGGTGATCCGCGATCAGCTCGGCACCGTGCCCGCAAGTTGGTCGGTCTGTTACCGTTTTGCGGTTGCTGCCGTCGGGATGTTCCTCTTGTCTGCCGTCACCCGGCAATCGCTGCGCCTCGACAGCACCAGTCTGAAATGGACGCTATTGCTGGGCCTGATGCAGTTCGCGCTCAACTTCAACTTTGTCTATGCAGCCGAGCATCACATAACATCAGGGTTGGTCGCAGTCATTTTCGCACTGCTCATTGTCCCCAATGCTTTGCTGGGCAAATGGTGGCTTGGCCGCGAATTCAGCCGAAACTTCGTTGTCGGCTCCATCATTGCCACCACTGGTGTTGCCCTGCTGATGGCACAGGAATATCGCGCAGCACCGGTTGGCGGGCATGAGGTATTGTTGGGAACGGCACTAACGTTGATCGCAGTGCTATGCGCGTCGGTTTCCAATGTCATGCAGGTGGCCCCTTCGATCAGCCGCTATCCCACTACGACGATCCTCGCCTGGTCAATGTTGTGGGGGGCGCTGGCAAATGCCGCATGGTCGTTCATCAACCATGGCCCGCCGGTTATAGAGATGCGGGGGGGCTATCTGGGTGGGGTGCTCTATCTGGGGATCATCGGTTCGGTCGTCACCTTCCCGCTCTATTTCGATCTTATCCGCAAGATCGGACCCGGCAAGGCGGCCTATACCAGCGTGCTCATTCCCGTTGTGGCCATGCTGTTGTCGACGTTGTTCGAAGGCTATGGCTGGTCGGCGCTGGCGGCTGGAGGCGCGGTTTTGGCAACGCTGGGCCTCGTCGTTGCCATGCGTTCGCGTTAGACTCGCCAAGCAACAAAAGCGGCGTTAGTCTCCTCTTCGGAGAGGAGAACATCATGGAGCAGCTAAGCGGGCAGGACGCGAGTTTCGTCTATCTCGATACCCCCAACACGCCGATGCACATCGGGTCGGTTGGGATATATGATCCGTCGACAGCGCCGGGAGGTTTCGTCCGGTTCAAGGACATATTGGCGCATGTCGAGAGCCGTTTGGACAAGGCACGCAGTTTCCGCCAGAAACTGGTTCGCGTTCCCTTCGATCTCGACCATCCTTACTGGATCGACGATCCGAATTTCGACCTCGAATATCATGTCCGCCACATCGCCCTGCCCCAACCCGGCGACTGGCGACAATTATGTATTCAGGTAGCCCGCCTGCATGCGCGCGGCATGGACCTCTCCAAGCCGCTGTGGGAGTTCAACATAGTCGAGGGCCTCGACAATATCGAAGGCCTTCCCAAAGGGTGTTTTGCACTGGTCGCCAAGGTCCACCATGCCGCAATCGACGGGATGTCCGGGGTCGAACTGTCTGCAGCTGTGCATGACATCGAACCTGTTCCAGTAGACCGGTCAGCGAAACCAAAATGGAAAGGCGAAAACGAGCCTGCGGTCACCGAAATGCTGATGCGCACATGGATGAATTCGGTCACCCAGCCGGTGCGCTTTGCCAAAACGCTGGCACAGACGGTGCCAGGCGCGGCAAGGCTGATCCGCGAAGTGGCTGGAGGCGATGTCTCGCTGAAGGGCGCAAAAATGGCGCCGCAGACCATCCTCAACGGGAAGGTAAGCCCACACCGCGTGTGGGACAGCACCGTGTTACCGCTGGCGGGCGTCCGGGCAATCAAGGACCGCATCGAAGGCGCGACTGTCAACGACGTGATCCTGACGATCATCGGTGGCGGGCTGCGCAAATATCTGCAGCAGCGCAAAGCCCTGCCCAAGGCGAGCCTGACTGCCATGGCCCCAATTTCGGTGCGCGCTGACGGTGAAAAGGAAGCATTGGGTAACCTTGTTTCGGCCATGCTCGTGCAACTTGGCACGCATATCGAAGACCCGATGGAAAGGCTGGCCTTCGTCCGCAAGGAAGCCGTGAATTCCAAGGCGATGACCAATGCGGTCGGTGCGCGGACGCTGACCGAATATAGCCAGTTCATCCCTTCAGGCCTCGCTGGGCTGGGCGCTCGGCTATATTCGCGGCTGGGCGTTTCGAACCTGCATTCGCCGGTGTTCAATGTGGTCGCGACCAACGTCCCCGGCCCCCGCGTTCCACTTTATTTTGCGGGTGCGAAAATGGTGCGAATGATGGGCACCGGCCCTATTTTCGACGGCATGGGGATGATCAACGCGATCTACAGCTATGGCCCGGATATCGCGATTTCCTTCACCAGCGACCGCGATATGATCCCTGATCCGGCCAACTATGCTGCGGCCTTGAAGGAGGCATATGAGGAATTGCTCCACGCCAAACCAAAGGCGGAAGCTTCTGCCAAGCCTGAGGTGAAAGCCGAACCCGCACCGGCCAAAAAAGCGGCTGCGAAGCCTGTAAAAGCCAAGGCTGCACCAAAGAAGCCAGCGCTGAAAAAGCCCGCAGTACAAGCTGCAAAACCAGCCGCCAAAGCAAAACCCAAGGCCAAAAAGTGAGAAGGCCCGGGCATCGACCCGGGCCACATTCAACCTATAGTGGAAAAATCAGTGCCCTGACGAAGGGTAGATCAAGCTTTTGAGCCCACCACGCTCGAACGGCTTCCATTCGCCTTCGGGTAGAGCCAACCGGTCGGCAATCGCCCACAATACGGTCGGGTTCACGCCCAATCCGCAATGACTGCCTTTGACTTCGATATTGTCGGTCTGCCGCGCCTTGGGTTCACGGCTGTTTTGCCATGCAACCACACCGTCCTGACGCGAGAAAATCGCTGTTGACGGCACCGGCGGCACTTCATGGCTCTCGGCCAATTGTGCCTGCACATCGGGATCTTCGATATTATGCCCGGTCAGCATTTGATAGGCCCGCCACGCATTGGTCGATTTGGGGCTGCCAACAATGGGGGATCCCAGAGATATAACCTGTCGCACCATGTCGGGCCGACGGCGCGAGAGTTGACGCGAAAGCGTTCCGCCCAATGACCAGCCGACAAGGCTAACCTTGCGTCCCGTTTCCGCATATATCTGCTCGAGCCGTGCAATCAGATGCTCGCCATTGTGTCCAATGGCCTTTGGCCCCAAATTACGGCCGAGTTCCCAATGAAACGCATTATAGCCCAGCTTGTCCAGATAGGTTTGCAACGGCTTCATCGAAAATTCGGTGGCCATGAAACCGGGCAGCAGCAACACCGGATGACCGTCACCTTTGGGTGCTTGCATCAGGATCGGGCTGGCCCAGGGCATTGAACCCAATTCAGCCATTGCGCGAGGCAATTCGGTCAAAGCGAGAAACAGCGAAGGACGCGAAACGTCTTCAATAGCGGCAGTTGCCAATAGCACTCTCCTGCGAACATTTTGCCGGTTCTGCGCCGGATTTCAGGAGAGGCTGACGGAAGCAAGAGTCGCCGTCAATCGACTTTTTGGCCAAAACTGTGGAACAGAGCCGTAAGGCCTTGTTTATAATCTGGATATTGCGGCTTCCACCCTAGCTCTCTTTTGGCCTTTCGGTTCGAAATTCGCCTGTTTTCGGCATAAAAGGCTGCGGCCATGGGCGAAAGCTGTGCCGCTTCTAACGATTGCAGCGACGGTGGTTCCATACCCAAAAGCAGACTGGCAAATTCGATGACGGCGTTCTGGCTGCAAGGAGAGTCATCCGCCAGATTGTAAATGCCGGTCGGGCCTGAAAAGCTAGCAACAACGCCTGATACGATATCATCCACATGGATGCGGCTGAAAACCTGATCGGGCAAATCGATGCGGTGCGCCTTGCCTTCACGCACCCGATCCAAAGCAGATCGGCCCGGGCCGTAGATACCGGGCAGCCGGAAAACGCACGCATCCGCCCGCAGCTGCTGCCATTCCAGATCTGCCGTTGCCCGCGCGCTGCGTCGACCCGATCCAACCGACGCGCTTTCATCGACCCAGGCGCCCTGGGTATCCCCATAGACGCCGGTTGAAGAGAGATAGCCAATCCACCTTGCCGACGATGCAGCAATGGCCTCTCCAAAGCGATCGAGCACCGGATCGCCCCCTTCGCGGAACGGCGGGACCGACGACAGGATGTGGGTCGCCTCGGAAAGTGCATCCAGAACCGCCGAGTCATCTTCAAAAGCAATCGCGGCGGACGATGCTGTCCGGCTTGTGCCAACCACCTGCCAGCCTTCGCCACGCAACCGCGCAGCCAAGCGGCTGGCCGTATAGCCCATCCCGAAAATCAGCATCTTGCCTGTCATGAATGTGTCTGTCTCTTCTTGTGCATCCATCGTCAAGCATGTTGCCAAGGCGAGGCGACGCTGCGAATAGGGCAGAATGGAGAGGGCACCCACAGGCAGCGTCGAAGTTTTGCATAGCAAGCTGCTGGGTGACATTCCGCATGGCTTTTTGGGACGCCGCGGCGGTGTTTCGGAAGGCATCCATGCCGGGTTGAATGTCGGGCTGGGTTCGGATGACGACCGCGAGGCGATATTCGAAAACCGGCGCCGGGCGGTAAATGTCGTTTTACCCAATGCTGAACTGGTTACAGTCCATCAAATTCATTCGCCAGACGTCCAAACGGTGACGGAAGCCGTCGCTTTGGACGCACGACCGCAGGCAGACGCGATGGTCACCAACAAACCGGGGCTATTGCTCGGCATATTGACCGCGGATTGCGTGCCGGTGCTGTTCGCAGACCCGGAAGCCGGTGTCATCGGTGCCGCACATGCCGGTTGGAAAGGCGCGATCTCGGGCGTCACTGACAACACTTTGGCTGCGATGGAGGCATTGGGTGCTGATAGGAGCCGCATCGCCTGCGCCATTGGCCCATGCATCGCGCAGAAAAGCTATGAGGTCGACGATGGCTTCTACCGTCGATTTGTCGAGGAAGCCGACGAGAATGAGCGTTTCTTCGCCAGCGGAAAACCCGGCCATTGGCAATTCGACATCGAAGGCTATGTCGCAGCGCGTCTGGCCAACACAGGCGTAACCAAAGTCGAATGTCTGGGTGAAGACACCTATTCGCAGCCGGATCGCTTCTTCAGCTATCGCCGCAGTTGCCACCGGAATGAACCCGGCTATGGCCGCGAAATTTCACTGATCGGATTGCGGGGCTGATGTGACGACCAAGAGTTGGGGCCTTTGGTGCGGCATCGCCGTTTTTTCGCTGATGCTAATATTGGGGCCTCCAGCTTCAATGGACGCACCTGCGTGGCATGTGGCAGCCCTAACCCTGTTGATGGCCATATGGTGGATGACCGAAGCCTTGCCATTGACGGCAACTGCCTTACTCCCCTTTTTGGCGCTGCCGTTCATGGGTGTGATGACTGCCAAGGACGTCGCCAAGGAATATTATTCCGACATCCTCTTCCTCATTTTGGGCGGCGCTTTTTTCGCATTAGCGATCGAACGGGTGGGGATGCACCGACGCGTTGCTCTAGGCATATTGCGCTTTTCCGGCAAAAGCAGCTTTGGATTGTTACTGGCATTCATGGTGTCGACGGCATTCCTGTCGATGTGGATTTCGAACACCTCAACGTCATTGATCATGATGCCCATCGCCTTGGCCGTCCTTGCAGCGGGAGGTGTAGAGGATGAGGCAACTGGCGGTATGGCCGGAGCCCTCATATTGGGTATAGCTTTTGCAGCTTCACTGGGCGGTGTCGGTACTTTGGTAGGTTCACCAACCAATCCGATAGCGACCGGTTTGATCGAGTCGCAATTGGGGCTGAAAATCAGCTTTCTCGACTGGATGAGTTTCGGCATTCCAATCGTGTTGATCTCTGTACCGCTGACCGCTTTCATTCTGGCACACGTGCAGAAAATCATGGCAACGCCTTTTGATGTCGTCGCTGCCAAAAATGCCATTGGCAAGGCAGGCGATTGGACGACATCTGAAATGCGGCTTCTGCCGCTAGTGTTGCTGGTAATCTCGTTATGGCTGTTGCTACCACAACTTGAATCCGCGCTGCCGAAGGGCTCGATCACCGATGGGACAATCGCGATTGCCTGCTCGCTTCTGCTGTTTCTTGTCCCCGATGGCAGCGGTCGACCGCTGCTCAACTGGAAAGAAGCCGATCGTGCACCTTGGGGTGTAATCATGATGTTTGGCGGCGGCCTTGCGCTGGCAGCGGGCATCAGCGAATCCGGGCTGGCCGACTGGCTTGGCGAGGCACTCAAACCGCTGGCGGGTGTTCACCCGCTTATCATCGCAGCCGCCGTCACCGCCCTTGTCATCCTCATCACCGAATTTGCCAGCAATGTGGCCACTGCAAGCGGCGTTATGCCGGTGATTGCGGGGCTGGTCGCGGCGACGGGTTCGGACCCGTGGCTACTCGCCATGTGCGCCTCGATTGCCGCCAGTTGGGGCTTCATGATGCCATCCGGAACCGGACCTAACGCCATCGCATGGGCGACCGGGCATGTGGCGCTCCCCCACATGTTGCGTGCCGGGGTGCTTATCGATCTATTCGGGGTTCCGCTAATCGTCGGGATCGTTTGGTTCGTCGCAACCTTTCACTGAAGGCGCGCAATTTAGTTTCAATTGAAACAAATATTGCTATGACCCGCGTCAAGGAGATTGACGCATGACCGATGCCACCACGCCCCGTCGCAAGGGCAAATCGCCGATCAAGAAAATCGGCGGACGTACCCTCAAACCCTCGACGCTGATGATGGGCCACGGTTTTGATCCGGTGCTTTCTGAAGGTGCATTGAAGCCGCCAATCTTCCTCACGTCGACATTTGCGTTTGAAAATGCGGCAGCGGGAAAGCGCTTTTTTGAACATATCACTGGAAAGCGCAAAGGCCCCGCCGATGGTCTGGTCTATTCGCGCTTTAATGGGCCCAATCAGGAAATTCTTGAGGACCGTCTGGCGGTCTGGGATGGCGCAGACGATGCGCTGGTTTTTTCCAGCGGAATGTCGGCAATCGCAACCTTACTGCTGGCGCTGGTCAGTCAAAATGACGTGATCGTCCATTCGGGACCGCTTTATGCCGCGACCGAAACGCTGATCGCCCGCATCCTCTCCCGCTTTGGCGTTTCCTTTGTCGATTTTCCCGCCGGCGCAAGCCGCAAGGCAATCGACAAGGTGCTGGCCTCTGCGCAAAAGATGGCGAAGAAAAAGGGCGGCAAGGTTGCTTTGGTTTACCTGGAGAGCCCGGCCAACCCGACCAATGCTCTGGTCGATGTCGAGGCAGTCCGCGCGGCACGCGATGCTGCGTTCACCGGCGAGGAAAAACCGGCCATCGCAATAGACAACACTTTCCTCGGTCCGCTTTGGCAACAACCGATCAAGCAGGGCGCTGAACTCGTCGTCTACAGCCTCACCAAATATGCGGGCGGCCATTCGGATCTCGTCGCAGGCGGGGTGTGCGGCGAGCAAGCGTTGATTGATGCGATCCGACCTATGCGCAACACCATCGGCACAATTTGCGATCCCAACACCGCCTGGATGTTGCTGCGCAGCCTCGAAACGCTCGAACTGCGCATGACCCGCGCCGGCGAAAATGCCGCCAAGGTCTGCGCCTTCCTGAAGACCCATCCCAAAGTCGTTGGCCTCGGCTATCTTGGTATGATCGACGATCCGGCGCAGCAGGATATCTACAACCGTCATTGCAGCGGCGCGGGCTCGACCTTCTCCGTTTTCATCAAGGGTGGAGAGAAAGAGAGCTTCCGCTTCCTCGATGCTCTCAAAATCGCCAAGCTGGCCGTCAGCCTGGGCGGTACCGAAACGCTCGCCAGTCATCCGGCGGCGATGACCCATCTTTCGGTTCCGGAAGAGCGCAAAAAGGCGCTGGGCATCACCAACAATCTGGTGCGCATCTCGATTGGCATCGAAGACCCAGACGACCTGATCGCAGATTTCAAACAGGCACTCGATCAGGTCTGAGGATCACCGTCGCGCCAATCGAGTATCTGCCATCCCTTCTCCCGCGCCAATAGCTCAAGCGGTGGGTGCGGGTTGGTGGCAAAGGCTTCATCCGCAAAGGATAGAAGTGGCGCATCGGAAACATGGTCTGAATAGGCGCGGATATGGCATTGCTCGCGGCTCAGGCCTTCCGCTGCCATCCACGCCTTGACCCTTTCGAGCTTGGCCTCGTCATAACAATTATGGCCGTCAATCCGCGCGAGCACATGGCCGCTGTCGCTGGTTGCCAATTCAGTGGCGATAACGTCGTCGAAACCAAGCCGTGAAGCAATCGCATCGACATATAAGCGGTAGGAAGCGGTGGCGATGACATGCCGATAGCCTTCGGCCTTTTCGGCATCGATCCGCCATTTGGCTTCCTGATAGACATTACGGCCAAGGACCAGGTCAGCGTGGCGCTCAAGGTGACGTGCAAACTGCACCCGCGGGACTTTGCCTCCAATCAAAAGAGTTTGAGCATATTGCTTAAGCTGGCTGCGATCCCACAGCCTAACTGCGTAGAGAAGTAGCCCAAACGGTAGAAGCGGAACGAGGGCCAAACGCCAGGGTGATTTGTGCCACGCCATGTGCATCAAAAAGCCATTATAGGTCGCGCGGCGCGTGACCGTTTTGTCCATGTCATAAATTGCGATGCGTATCGTGGGCGGCATGTTCATCGCCTTAAGCATAATACCGGTTCATTATTTGCAAAGTCTTGAAGCTTGTTATGCGGGGAAGAATGCGCCAATCATAGCGCTATGCCGCAGCCCGCTGACTTTATCGAAGAACAACTGCCTGAGGGAGGTGCGGTTCTTCGCCTTGGTGGAACGCTGGCTATTTCACAAATAGGAGACCTTGACGCACGGCTACGCGCCACTGGCGCAGAAGTGCGCCAAATCGACCTGTCACAGATCGACCATATCGACACCGTCGGTGCCTGGCTGGTTTACCGGACGGCGCGCGATCATGGCGCACAGATTATCGGCGCCGATCCTGATGCGCAGCGTCTGATTGCAGCGGTCAGCGGGTCAGACGATGTCGAAGTCGAGACGCCAAAACTCTCTCCTGCGCTGCGCGTTCTGCACGAAGTCGGCGAAGCAGTGGTCGAGATCACCCGCATGTTCATCGAGTTTGTCGGGTTCATCGGCCAGTGCGTGAAGGGATTCCTGAACCTCATTCTCCACCCACGCCGTTTCCGAGTGCATTCAGTAATCCAGCATTTCGACATGGTTGGCGTTCGCGCGCTGGGCATCATCGGCCTGATGAGTTTTTTGATCGGTATCGTCATTGCACAACAAGGTGCAGTCCAGTTGCGGCAGTTTGGTGCAGAAATATGGACAGTGAACCTGATCGGGCGCCTGACGATGCGCGAGTTGGGCGTGTTGATGACCGCAATCATGGTGGCTGGCCGCTCCGGTTCCGCCTTCGCGGCGCAGATCGGTACAATGAAGATCACCGAAGAGATCGATGCGATGCGGACCATCGGTGTTGTTCCAGTTGAAGCGCTCGTTATTCCGCGAATTCTTGCTACCGTTATCATGATGCCACTGCTCGGCATCTACGCATCGCTGGTCGCAATAATTGGTGGCGGGTTATTCTGCTGGATGACGCTCGATATGCCACCAACGACATTTGTTCAGCGTATCCGTGAGGTCACGCCGCTCACCGACTTCTATGTCGGCATGGTCAAAGCACCTGTTTTTGGCGCAATTATCGCACTCGCCGGTTGCTTCCAGGGCATGCGGGTGCACGGCAATTCCGAGCAGGTAGGCCTGAAAACCACTGCGGCTGTTGTTCAGGCCATCTTTCTCGTGATCGTGCTGGACGCCTTTTTTGCGGTCTTTTTCACCGAAATTGGCTGGGATTGATGGCGGCCCCCTCCCCCTCTCCAATCATATCCGTTCGCGGATTACGCAACGCCTTTGGCGATCAGGTGATCCATGACCAGCTTGATCTGGATGTTCGTCCGGGCGAAATCCTTGGTGTCGTCGGCGGTTCGGGCACGGGGAAATCGGTGCTGATGCGCTCTATCATCGGACTGCAGGAACCTGTCGAAGGCGATGTGGAAGTGTTCGGCACCTCAATGCGCGGCAAGGAAGAAGATGAGGCTTTCGAAGTTCGCAAGCGCTGGGGCGTGATGTTTCAGGGCGGTGCGTTGTTTTCGACGCTGACAGTGGCTGAAAATGTGCAGGTGCCACTTCGCGAGTTCTATCCGCATTTTAACGCGAAGCTGCTCGACGAGATTGCGCGCTACAAAATTCATCTGAGCGGGTTGCCTCCGGAAGCTGCGCATAAATTTCCGTCCGAGCTTTCAGGAGGAATGAGAAAACGCGCTGGCCTCGCCCGATCGCTTGCGATGGATCCGGAGTTACTGTTCCTCGACGAACCGACGGCTGGACTTGATCCGATAGGGGCTTCGAAGTTCGACGAGTTGACCAAAAGCCTGCAGGAAACGCTCGAATTGACCGTGTTCCTGATCACCCACGATCTCGACACGCTTTATGCAATTTGTGACCGTGTGGCGGTTATTGCCGACAAGAAGGTTATCGCCATTGGCAAGATCGACGAACTGCTTGCTACCGACCACCCTTGGATTCACGAATATTTTTCCGGCCCACGCGGTCGCGCAGCGCGGCTTGGACATGAACGGCAAGGATGAAGATGGGAATTAGCATGGACAAGCAATCGCAGGGGAGGCCATAAGGTTCGCAATGGAAACCAAATCCCATTATGTCCTCGTTGGCTCAGTCACGATGATCCTGCTCGCCATTTTGGCCGGCTTCACCGTTTGGCTGTCGCGTTTCGGTGACGGAACCAAAGCCGAATATGATATTTTCTTCCAACAATCGGTGAGCGGCATCGCCAAAGGTTCAGCTGTGACTTTTGCGGGTGTACCTGTGGGGCAAATCAAGGATATAAAATTGTGGCGCCCGGATCCGGACTTTGTGCGAGTGCGTATCGCGATCGATGCGGATACCGCAATTTTGCAGGGCACAACCGCAACCATTAGCGGTGTTGGCTTCACCGGCGTATCCGAAATCCAGCTTGATGGCGCCATCAAGGGCGCACCCCCAATTCGTTGCCCGGAAGCGAACCCCAAAAGCGAGTGCCCGGCAGGACGACCCGTGATCCCCACAAAACCCGGGGCATTGGGCGAAATCCTGAACAGCGCGCCTTTGTTGGTCGAACGGCTTTCGACGTTAACCGAACGTCTGAACACCGTACTTTCCGACAAGAACCAACAGTCAATCCAGCAAATTCTCGACAATGTCGAAAGCCTGTCTGGCTCGCTTGCCGGGCAGGCTCCGGATTTACGCGCCGCCATTCAGGAATCGCGCAACACGCTCGCGAAGGCCGGGGCTGCTGCGGATCAACTCTCAGCTCTCTCGACCAGTGCCAATGCCCTGCTCGACAGCGAGGGCAAACCGATGCTGGCCGAGTTGCGTAAAACCCTGCGTTCAGCCAACGGCAGCCTCTCCGCGCTGGAGACAACGCTCAACAGCGCCAATCCTGCGGTAGAGACCTTTAACAGCCAGACCCTGCCTGAAATCAATCAACTGGCACGAGATCTACGCAAACTATCTTCGTCACTGCAGTCAGTGACCGAAAGGCTTGATCAGCAGGGTGTCGGCGGTCTGGTTTCGGCACCAAAGCTTCCCGATTACGAACCGGGCAGGAGCAAATAATGACCGGACGCATTTCGATCCGCCAAATCAGAACCATGGCTGTGGTGATGGCCGTGACCCTTGCCTTGCCATCCTGTGTCAGTTTTGGCGGAACCGCACCCGCATCGATGTTGACGCTGACGTCAACGGCAAGCGTTACCGCAGGCACAAGCAATAGCGGCCTCGCCAAGGAGGCAATGATCGTTTTAGTCCCGGAAGTGCCGCGAAAGCTGGATACCAACCGCGTTCCTGTCCAAATTGATTCAGGGAATGTGGCTTATCTCAAGGAGAGCGTCTGGACG
Organism: Sphingorhabdus sp.; assembly: GCF_035329025.1. Classification (GTDB taxonomy): domain Bacteria; phylum Pseudomonadota; class Alphaproteobacteria; order Sphingomonadales; family Sphingomonadaceae; genus Sphingorhabdus_B. The sequence goes on from NZ_DAOLHN010000006.1 coordinate 44,618, forward strand.
GATAAACCTGCTGTCTTGATGCAACAATTGTTGATCGAAACACTCGCCGCGAAAAATGGAATGCTCATTCTGAGCGAAGTCGAAGCGGCTGGAAAAGCCGAAAACTACCTGTCAGGGCAACTGATTGAATTCGGCATCGACGAAGGCGGAAGCGAAGCCGTGGCTATTTTCGATGCAGTGCGGATCCGCAAAGGGCAGCCTGTCGAAAAGCGGCGTTTTGATGCGCGCGCTGGTCTGAACAAAATTGCACCGAGAGAGGCGGGCGAAGCCCTGAATATGGTCGCTAACAAGATTGCCGATGATGTCGCTGCGTGGCTGGGTACGCCCTAGCCAGTCAACCAAGGCTTTGGCTGATTTCAAATCCCTCTGGAATCGGCCAATCAGGGTTGGATATCGCAAGAATCTTGAAAAGGCTGCCCATTCCGGTTGCTTCGACCAGCCGATCGCGTGCTGCGGAGAGCTCATCAGTCCGTTCCGGTTGTTTGGCAGCCAAGACCTGCAAACGTGAATCGATTCCAAGCGCTTTTAGCCACACGCCCTGCTCAATTGGCCCACTGACGTGTAACTGTCGCATGCGTGCTAGATTGCCGAGTTCGACAAAATTCACGTGCGCGGTCAAATCATGCTCTCCGGGATTTTCAAACGGATCCGCAAATTCATGTGCCCGGACCGCCTGCAGGGTACTGCCAATTCCCGGGAGCGTATAGCCATAGTCCGCAATCAACATGGCCCCACCTTGCTCAGAGATTCGACCGGCCAATTCGTACATAATGGAACTTGCGGCCGGGCAAGTTTCATAGATGGTTGGGCTAGGCGCGTTGCGGAAATCCGCCGGCACCAATTCATCCATCGCGGTCATTCCTGGCGTAGCCATGAACTTGGTCCCTCGATCGCGTACGACCACGCGTTCGCGCCATCCGGCATGAGTTGCAATGAGTTGCCGGACTGGAAGTGCGTCAAAAAACTCATTGGCGATGATGAACATGGGTACGTCAAAGGGTAGATCACCAACATTCGATAGAAAATTGGCATCGGGCACTGCCCGCGCCTGCATTTCCCTCAACGCCGCGCTTGTTTCCACGAAATAGACTTCAGGCGCAAAATCAAACTGCTTCATCGAACGCAATGCATCTGCAGCCAATGTGCCACGCCCGGGGCCAAGCTCGACATATTTACAATCTTGGGGACGACCTGCTCGTATCCAGAGATCCGTCAGCCAAATTCCGATGAGTTCGCCGAACATCTGGCTGACTTCAGGCGCCGTTATGAAGTCCCCCTTCGCACCTAACGGATCGCCTTTGGCATAATATGCCTCATTGGCCACCTGCATAAATTCCGCGACACTTATAGACCCAGATATCTCGATCTGCTTTGCAATCCTCGCGGCCAGATTAGCGCCGTCAGGCGACACTGCTCGCTCCGCCTACTGGCTCCACACGTTGCCTGCGGCCTTTTGCCGTCAGAACAAGGTAAAGCCCGAGTAAAAGCATCGGTATGGTTAGCCATTGCCCCATGCTCAAACCGGTCTGCTCGACAACATGTTGCAAATGGGCATCGGGCTCGCGCACAAATTCGATGCAGAATCGAGCCGACCCGTAGATCAAGGCGGCCACGCCAAAAAGGAAGCCGGGCTTGTAACGGGCGTCGGTCTTGAAGAAGAGCGGCCACAAAATGGCCGCCATCAAAAGGCCCTCCGCACCGGCCTCATAGAGTTGACTGGGATGGCGCGGCAAATCCCCTCCATTGGGGAATATGATGGCCCATTTGACGTCGGTCACCCTGCCCCACAGTTCGCTATTGGCGAAATTTGCGAGCCGGACCAGAAACAGGCCAAATGGGACACAACAGGCAATATAGTCGCACATACGGAGGAAAGAGAGGCCGTGCTTTCGTGCCATCAGCCAGATCGCGAAGATCGTTCCCAGCGCCCCACCATGAAGCGACATCCCGCCTTCCCAAAGCTTGAAGACTTCCAGCGGCGTTGCCAGCATGCCTGGCTGATAGAACAGAATATAGCCAATACGCCCGCCCAAAATGATCCCAAGCGTTGCATATAAAATCATATCATCGGCATGTTCGCGCGACATCGGAGATCCGGGTTTGCGGATCAGCTTCGTCAGCAGCCAATAGCCCAGCAGAATTCCGAACAGATAGCCTAGCGAATACCAGCGCAGCTCGAAAATTCCGAGGTCCAGTGCCACCGGGCCAATGCCCAGATCGGTAAATTTCAGATAGTCACCTGCAGCTGCGGCGGCTGTTGCAATAAACAAGTCGTATCCCCTCTTGGATTTGCCGACCTATATAGCCAAAAGGGGCACATAAAAAAGAACAAAGGAGAGATTCGCCGTGCCAACAGCGCTTGATCTGGCAATTGACAGTACCGTCACCCGACTGATGGAAAATGACGGACCATTGTCAGTAACACATGTCGAGAAATACGGCGTGCAAATCCCGATGATCGCCAAAGCTCCTGGTAATCTGCGTGATTATTTCGCGATGTTTTGTGCACTCAATGCGGATAAGGAATTTCTGGTCGACGGCGACCTCCGCCTTACATTTGCCGAATGTCATGCGGCGGCGCTGGCACTGGCTGGTGGGTTGCATGAAGGCTACGGGCTTCAGGTTGGCGATCGTGTGGGCATAGCTGCGCGTAACTCGGCAAACTGGATTATCGCCTATATGGCCATATTGATGGCAGGCGGTGTCGCAACTTTACTCAACGGTTGGTGGCAGGGAAGCGAACTGGCCGATGGCATCCGCATGGTCGGATGCAAATATGTCCTTGCGGATGCTCAACGCGCAGCACGACTGCAAGGCGAAGACGTGGGTAGTGCAGAACTGCTCGTTTTCGAACATGACTGCCATCCGCTGGAAGGATTGCATGCCCTTCTCGCAAAGGGTGGAAATGCGTCGACCGCTTTGCCGCCCATCGACCCGCTCGATCCTGCAACGATACTCTATACTTCTGGCTCGACCGGACAGTCGAAAGGTGCTTGGTCGGATCACCGCGCGGTCGTTCAAGGTGCGATGAGCTATGTCGGGCAAACGTTGGTGTTCTTCGAAATACTGGCATCGACTGGCGAAGCGCCGACGATGCAGCCTGCCACTTTGCTCAACGTGCCGCTGTTCCACGTGACTGCAGCCGTTCCGGTTTTACTGCAGAGCTTTGTAATCGGCCGTAAACTGGTAATGATGCCCAAATGGGATGCAGAGCATGCCATGCAGCTGATCGAAAAAGAAAAGATTACCTATTTCGTTGGCGTGCCCTTGATGAGCATCGAGATTGCGACGCACCCTAATCGGCTAAAATACGATCTGACATCGTGCACAGCTTTTGCTGCAGGCGGTGCGCCTCGCCCGGTCGAGCATGTGAAGCGCATCAAACAGGAAATGGAGTGGGGTTTTCCTCTCCTCGGCTATGGCCTCACCGAAACCAATGGCGTCGGGTGCGGAAATTTTACCGACAATTATCTGGCAAAGCCATCAAGTACCGGCCCAGCGACCAAGCCATTAGTCGATTTGGCTATCCTCGACGACGACGGGAAACAAATGCCCCAAGGCGAACGCGGTGAAGTTTGCATTCGCTCAATTGCGAATTTCAACGGCTATTGGGAAAATGAAGAGGCAACCCAGGCTGCCTTCACGTCTGATGGCTATTTCCGTACAGGTGACATCGGCTATCTGGATGAAGATGGCTATCTTTTCATTGTGGATCGAAAGAAGGACATCATCATACGCGGCGGTGAGAACATAAGCTGCCCCGAGGTTGAAGCCGCAGCCTATGAGCATGATGTGGTCGCCGAATTGTCGGTCTTTGGCATTGCCGATGACCGATATGGAGAGGTTCCGGGCTTGGTCTATTTCACCAAAGCCGGAAGCGAGCTTTCACCCGACGAACTGAAGAGTTTCCTTCAGGCCAAGCTCGCGCCATTCAAGGTGCCTGTTCACTTTTGGCGCGTGCATGAACCTCTTCCGCGCCTCGGCACACAGAAGATCGACCGGGTTACGTTGCGCCGAGAATATAATGCAAAGGTCAAGGAACTCGAAGATTAACGCTTTCGCCTCTACCAAGCTTCTTTTAAGCGCTGTCATATGACAAAAAGCGGGCTCGGCCGAAGGCGGCAACGCGACATCATCGATAGGTCAGCCGTGGCGGACGAAATTGCCGCTGCGATCGCGGAATGCTCACCAAGCGAGCAGCGCGGCAAAGCCCTTTCAATCATGCAAACCGCTTTGCGTGTAGGTCGCGAGGAAATTTCCCGGCGTCTCGTTGCTGTGCCTTCATCGGGCCGAAGTTGCGCAACCGATCAGGCGTTTCTGATCGACCAGATTGTCCGCATAGCCTTTGATTTTGTAACAACAACGCTGTTTCCGGTGGCAAATCGATCGGCGGCTGAGAAAATCGCAGTCGTCGCCGTCGGGGGCTATGGTCGGGGTGAAATGGCGCCGCACAGCGATGTCGATATCGCCTTCATCACGCCCTACAAACGAACTGGCTGGACCGAACAGGTCGTTGAGGCGATGCTTTATTTCCTATGGGATCTGGGTCTAAAGGTGGGCCAATCCAGCCGGTCGATTGACGAAACAATCAAGATGGCCCTCGAAGATCTTACGATCCGGACCGCCCTTCTCGAAGGCCGGTTTGTATGGGGGGACCGCAAAGTCTATGAAGAAACTTCGGTCCGCTTTTGGAATGAAGTTGCCGCCCGAACAGGGGCCGACTTTGTAGCGCAAAAGATGGTGGAACGTGACGAGCGTCACAAACGCATGGGTGACAGCCGATATGTGGTAGAACCCAATATCAAAGATGGAAAAGGTGGCCTTCGCGACTTACACACGCTGTACTGGATAGGGAAATATGTCCATCGGGTGCGATCACCTTCAGACCTTGTCGACGTAGGTTTGCTCACCGGCGAAGAGTATCGCAAATTTGAAAAGGCAGAGAATTTTCTCTGGGCGGTCCGATGCCATATGCACGATATCTCTGGGCGCCCCGAGGACCGACTTACGTTCGATCTGCAGCGCGAAGTCGCGGAACGAATGCGTTTTTCGCCCAGACCTGGCCGCTCTGCGGTCGAACGATTCATGCAACTGTATTTTTTGAATGCAAAGACAGTTGGCGACCTGACAGGTCTGTTCCTTGCCCATCTCGATGAAGCACTTGGGAAAAAGGGACGGCGATTCCTGCCGAGCTTTGCACGCAAGCCGCGTAAACTAAATGGATTTGTTCTCGACCGTGGCCGGCTTGCGTTACCATCCGACGACTTCTTTCAAGGCGACCCGGTGCGTCTGATCGAATTGTTCAATTTGGCGGACCTTCACAATCTCGAAATTCATCCGCTGGCGATGCGGGCTGCCCGCCGCGATGCACGCCTGATTGACCAAAAAGTCCGTCAGGATGCCCGAGCGAACCAGTTGTTTCTCGACACGCTGTGTTCACCGCGAAACCCTGAGGCAGTTTTGCGATGGATGAATGAAGCCACTGTTTTTGGTAGATTCATTCCCGACTTTGGACGGGTCGTCGCACAAATGCAGTTCGATATGTACCATCACTATACCGTCGACGAGCATTCGATCCGCGCCATTGGCTTGCTAGCTGAGATTGAAAGGGGAGATCATAAAGAAGATCATCCGCTATCCACCGCGATCGTTCGTCAGATTGTCAGCCGCAGAGTGTTATTTGTCGCTGTATTATTGCACGATATCGCAAAAGGTCGTGGCGGCGATCACAGCATATTGGGCGCTGAAGTTGCACTCAATCTGTGCCCGCGCCTCGGCCTCAACGATGCGGAAACCGAAACGGTCGCTTGGCTCGTGCGTCATCATTTGCTGATGTCGGCAACCGCATTCAAACGCGATCTGTCCGACTTCAAAACAATTTTGGATTTCGCCCAAACGGTCACTTCGGCAGAGCGACTGAGGCTTTTGCTGGTGCTAACCGTTGTCGATATTCGGGCTGTTGGGCCAGGTGTCTGGAACAGTTGGAAGCGCCAATTATTATCCGACTTATTCGAGGCAACCGAGGAAGTTCTCCGGCTTGGGCACAAACAAAAGGGCCGCGAGGAACGCATCGCGAGCAAAAAAGACATATTGCAAGCAAAGCTTGGCATGGCGCCTGACAAGTTCAAACGGTTGGCAAGGCGGATGCCAGATGCCTATTGGATTGCAGAGCCGGATGATATTATCGAACGCAATATCAGATTGTTGCATGCGAATGATAGCGAACCACTAGCCATTGACGCCTGTTATTACCCTGATCGGGGAGCAACGCTGATCACAGTTCTGGCCGCAGACCATCCCGGCTTGTTCTACCGCATAGCGGGCGCAATTCATCTCGCGGGGGGAAGCATAATTGATGCCCGGATTCACACCAGCACCGACGGTTTGGCCGTCGACAACTTCCTAGTACAGGACCCATGGGGTCGTCCCTTCCAGGAACGGGATCAGATCGAACGGCTGAAGCAATCAATCGGCGATGCTCTGGCAAACAAGAGCAAATTGTCGCCCAAGCTTATGGCCAAACCCGTGGCGCTTCGCCGCGCAGAAGCCTTCAAGATTGCGCCATCCGTACTGGTGGACAATAAGGCCTCCAATCGCTTCACTGTGATAGAAGTAAATGCCGCCGACAGGCCTGCTTTACTCAACAATTTGGCGCTGGCGCTTTTCCAGTCGAAGGTCACCCTGCACAGTGCGCACATCGCGACCTATGGCGAACGGGCGGTCGATACTTTTTATGTCACCGATCTGTTCGGCGGGAAGATTGAGAATAAAGCAAGAATTAAGGCCCTCGAATCTCGCTTGTTGGAGGCAGCGACGGGAACTAGTCCCGATCTGAAAGCTGTCGCCTGACCTGAGTTGCGCTCATTGAGTCCGGTGCATCGGTCAAGTTTCGACTATCGAAGGACTGCGTTTAGCTGGATATAAGGCTGCGACGCGCCGTCATATCGCCGAAGACAATCGCTGACTGGCAGCTTAATTATCTATCGAGAAGGCAAAAGAAAAGGGCCAGCGGTTAGGCTGGCCCTTATCCTATTCGCTTAGAGCGAAGTGATTACATGCCCGAACCCGGACCGTAGCTCACTTCAACGCGACGGTTCTGCGCTTCGCGTACGCCGTCTGCGGTCTGAACCAGCGGTGCGGTTTCACCGAATGCTTCGGTTGCGATCACGCCGCCAGGTACGCCCTTGGATTCGAGATACGAACGAACGGTGTCGTTACGACGCTGCGAAAGACCAACGTTGTAGCTTGCTGCACCCGACTTGTCAGCGTGGCCGGCAAGCATGACGCGTGCGTTACCGCAATTTGCATACTGAGCCACAGCGTTGTCGAGGGTCGACGCAGCATCCGGGCGCAGATTCGACTTATCCCAGTCGAAGAACACAATGTACGGACCGCTGTTGCACACCGGCGCGGGCGGCGGCGGGGGCGGCGGGGGCGGCGGGGGCGGTGCCACTACCGGCGGCGGCGGCGGCGGTGCCACTTCCACAGGCTCGGGTTCACCACCAAAGTTGTAAACCAGGCTACCCATCAAGCTGTGCGACTGAAAACCAGTCGAAACATCACGGCCAAGACGATCAACAAGATCGACACCACCTGCCTTGAAGAAACGATACTTCAGGCCGACGTCCCAGCTGTCGCTGAGCGGAGCACGGATCCCAGCAAGTGCCTGCCAAGCCAAGCCAGTGTCGGAATCATCCAACCAAGCCGGGGCAGCAAAAATGTTGTGCACGTCTATGCGAGCAACACCAATACCGGCACCGACAAAGCCTTGCAGGCCATCGTCATCACCGAAGTCAAGCAGACCGTTTACCATGAAGCTGAGCGCATTAGCGTCGCCCGCAGTCGCATAAGCGTTGCCAGCCGACAATGCCGTACCAGCTCCGGCCGGCAACAGAGCCGTGCTGCTGCTGGTTTCGCTGATATCAGCTTCGCGGTAGGATGTTTCAGCTTCAAGGCGGAAACCGCCAAAGTCATAACCAACAACCGCGCCGAAATCATAACCAACATCAGTATCGAGTACGCCTTCAATCGGTGCAGGACCGACCTCGACATCCATGTCTTCGACAATCATGGCACCGCCATCCACTCCGACATACCATTGGCCATCGCGGGCCATTGACGGTGTTGCCAGAGCAGTGGAAGCAAGTGCCAAACCTATGGCCAACTTACGCATCAACTATCCCCTTTTCTATCTTAGGAACGAAAAATCGGTGTCTAGGGTGTATCGAGTCTGCGCCCTTGTTGCAAGCTAACTTTGGCACCAAACTGTTGCCAAAATGTCGCCATTCGAAGAATCTACGGAAAAAATGATGAAGGTTTACAGCATTTAACTTTCCAACAAGCCCAGGACCGCAATTCAACCGTCATTCGATTAGTTGGCAACAAGTCCTATATTCGCAAGATGGCCGAGCAATGCGTTCAATGCGATTCTGGCCTCGGTATCCACAACCGCACCACCGGTCGGAGCAATTATTGTAACGGGTGGGATCCATTGCCCCGCTGAATAGCGAAGTTCACTGCTATCCTGCACGCTCCAAACCGTCATTCCAGGTACTGGATCGAGAAACCGCCAGCCAGATCCTGTCCAGACGGCAACCGCATCCTCTTTACCAGACCAGGTACCGGTCGCTGGTGCGACAACCAGCCAGCATTTCCCCGCATCTTCTTCGACCAAAATGGGTGGTGCGGAGGCGGAGTTCACGATTGCCGCATGCAGCGCGCTATCGATTATAGCGAGCGCCTCGTTATGCGTAATCTCTTTATGTGCTTGAGAAACAACAAGGTTCGGCAATGCAAATCGTGGCGTGTTTGTTCCCATTGGGTGTGTTCCTATCAAATTGTGATTGTATCGGGATGATTGCCTATCGCGCGAGCACGGTCTGTGATGTTGGCCATGACAGGGCATATGTTCCGCGTTGTCGAACGTCGACGGTGATCGGCACGCCCGTCTGCAATCCCCAACTGCCAACTAGAGCAGCTGAAACTTCGATATACTCAACAGACAGCTGAAATTGGGCAAGCAGCACTTGGCTGCTCTTGATCTCAACCTCAAACATAAGTGACGGTTCATCGACTGACAGATCGGCAAAATCACGCCAGCCTGTATCCCATCGGCTCCGCCTAAACCAAGATATGTGGAGATTTTGTTCTTCGTCAAATGCGACATTTAAGTGGCAAGGCGCCAAGGGCCGTATGGCCCGACCGACGGCAGGGATGGATTCGAGCACAGGATTGCTGTCGCCGATTCCAACCGCTTCAAATGATGCAGAATCATCAATTGCCAGACCTAGGCCACCGAACCGCAAAGTAGTGGCTTCACTCACCAGACAAAGTGCAGTTCCAGTTGGATGCTGCGCAATTTCGCTGCCAAAACAGCCTCGAGCCAGCCGGGCAAACCTGAAATCGGTCGGACCAAGCTGTTCGCAATCACCATATTTGATCAATTCGCCTGCGATGTGAATCAGTGGCGCGTTGGGATGCAATGGATCGCCGAAACCGGGTGGAAAATCCATTCCTGAGTGAAGCACTCGAACCATCAAATTGTTGCTGGTGTCGAGCAAATGTCCAGCGTGCGGCGGCAAATCTGCCTGAAGCAGTCCGATAACGCCTGCCGGCGCAGTCCGGCCCAGTTCGATAAGTGCCAAACCATCGCGATAGCCAAGTGCAGCCTTGCGCCATCCCTCGCCCGTTCCGGCCGCAACCACGCCGATTACCGGTTGCGACGGCAGGGGTTCGGAAACCGCTGGCAAGTCAATCAGGTGCAACAGCGTATGACCTACGGCAAGGTCGGGCGACGACACATCCCGCCCCGGATCGCCAAGCGTAAAAGACCCGCGATCAGTTTCGACCCAGCCCTGGCTGGACACTCTGAAATATCCGTTAAAATATTCGATTTCCGTGATTTTTTCTTCAGAATCGAATTGGATTTCAGCAATTCGCGGCGGTATGTCTCCATAGGGGAAAAAACCCGCCGATGTTGATTGTGCCCTGGATTGCTGCAGCCAATTCAATGCAGTCAATCGCTGCGCCTGTGCAGTATCAAGGCATGCAGGAAGTTCATATTGCGTTTCATGATTATCATTCAGATTGGCACCATATCGTTGCAAACCGGCCTGATAATCACGCCCTTTCTCGTAATAACGCAGAGCAATCGAAGCTCCCCCATGTGACCGAGCCGACCTTACCCTGGAAAGACGTTCGATCGATTTTCGGTTGATCATCGCCGCAGTGTTGCCCGGCAATATGGTTTTTGGCAAATCGAACCATCCGTTCAGTTCCAACCCATCCGCTTTCGGTCGCAACGTGACTGGAAATGCCGCGATCAGGGGTTCGATAGACGCTCGAATGTCGCGACCTTGAGCTGCGTAGCCGCCCAATGTTTCGGATGTTGTCCCGGCAATAAGCTGACCAGACACGTCGTTGACAATTACATGCAACGGCACCGCATCCTCGCGTTCGAACACTTCGAACGTGAGTGAAGGTATGCGGTTACCAAACTCAGCCAGTTGCAGCCCCTCGAACACTGCGTAGGCAAGTCCACGATAAGCGGGTGAAAGATCAGGCGCCTCACTCGATGCCAACAGCGGATCGACAGGCTGGTCGCCTTCACCATTGTGAATACGCAGTTCGGTTTCGAATTTCAGGTCGCCTGCCGCCCCGCGAAGTAAATTACCGTCAGCCCAGATTCTACCTATTCGGGTAATTGGCCTGCTGGAGATCGCAACGGCCAGATTGACCGAATAACTGTACGTCGCAGTGCCGGGCTGGCTCTTGCTGCCGCCGGTAACTAACTTTTTCTCGATGAGATCACTCGCCCATATGACCGTTCCAGCAACCCGCATCGCACCAAATATTGCAGGAATAGCAGTGCCATAGCTGGACGTCTGCACCTCCAATTCTTTGAGGCGGGGTCCTTCCCTGCGCGGGCCATTGCCGATCAGCGCCCGATCGATTTGCTGTCCGACAAAGGCACCAATTGCGCTGCCCAGCGGGCCGCCGACTGCAGAGCCGACGGCAGTCAGAACAAGTGTTGCCATCTCAATCTCCGATAAAACGCCAGCGGTGGATGATTGGCCAGCCAGGCCATATGGGCGTAAAGACGACACGGCCCAATCCTGCATGGGCGTGAACCCAACCACTGTTGGCTGCAACCATCAGGTGCAACTGCGATGGGCCGGCAGCAGCGAGTATGATGTCGCCATCACATCCCGTTTCGCCTTCGTGCAAAAGGAGAAACGGCAATTTTCCGAAACAAGACAAAATGACAGACCGAAAATCGCCCCGCAACGAATAGCTTGGGCAATCCACTGTTGTTTCGGCAATCGGGCCCAGAGCGGTTAGCACCAATCCCACACAGTCCAGCGCCACACCCGGTGTACGCCCGCGAAACCGGAACGGTGTATTCAATTGCGCATTCGCACGAAAGGCAATCAAGTCGGCAGTCATGGCTCAGTTTCCACCAGGGTAACGCGTCAATAGATCGTTGCCGGGCAAATAGGGCTCCCCTTTGAAATTGAGTGCATTTCCGAAGCGGCCAGAGCAGGTTGCGATGGTGCGATCGCAACCCTGCAACACAGAAACAGGCGTGGCACCCTCGACCGGGAATGCAGGAGATTCGGCCAGCACAATTTCGGTTGCGGTAGCGAAAACAATTTGCTGACGCTGCCCGCAATTCGGTCCACCTAGCCAGCGCAATTCACCCAAAACGAAATGAGAAGGTTCGGATGCCAATGGCGCAGCCAAAGTGAGGGTTGAGCCCTGCACATTGACAATCTCCGTCTCCAATATGAACCGCTGCGCGCTAAGGTTGCAGCCCGGCCCCGCGAAACGCGCGCGGCAAGTAGGCGATGTCAGGGGCACAACCGAAGCCGAAAGCCTAGCAGCAGGGCCCAGAAATTCGACTTCAAAGGCCGAACCTGACCAACTGATCGCACCCAATGTGCCCATTGCGAGAGTGAATTTACTGGCGGCAGGATTTGACCAATCATAGAGGAAAATAGTCAACGCGGCACCATCCCAGCGGCCTGCCTCAATGTCTTCTGCGCGTATGGCATCACTGGTCAATGCGCCACTGACCTCGAGGCTGCCAATCTCCAGGCCGAGCGTTTCGACTATCGAGCTTGGTGCCATTCCCGGACTCGAACGATAGACCAGACCGTCAATCACCACATCTCGGTCGTGTGAAGTGAAGCCGATTGCAATGCCATCCTTCCGCTCCAGCCGCCATCCATAAGCCGTGCTGGTCAACGTGCCCGCAAGCCACGGATAACTCATGCCGCCTCCTTGATTTCGATAAGCATCACATTGGGCATATCGCCTGCCCCGAATGTTGAACGACTGACGTCGATCCGGTCCTGATTGAAGCGCACCGGAACATCGAAACGGAAACCTGCGGTCACCTGAACACCTGCCGGTGGCGGCATATCGAATTGGATTTCCCCAAAAGGCCCCAAAGACCAGGCTGATGTCTCCAGACCATCGACCGCTACCCGGATCGAACCAATGGTTGGCCGGGTTATCGCCCTTTCCTGCGCAGAATCCCCATCGCCGTATCGCTTGAGAAGCTGGAAACTGGTGCGGATGCCGTCGCCTGTCCCCAGCAGCTGATCAAGGATATTGGGTGCATCATTATTGTCATTGGAACTATTGTCGAACGGGTCGCTGAAGCGAAAGCCGACTGCAGCGCCGCGTCGAGCCCGGAAAAACTGCATCAATTCAATCAGCTCGGCTTCGGATCGCACCCCGGGCGCGACGTTATAGGCCATACGGGCATCGGCCCAGTCGCTGTTCCGCCGCTCATGCCCTGACATCAGCGTCACGACATTGGTTGAAAATTCCGCCGAAACCTCGGCTTCGCGTCCGATACCGAGCGGAAACAGGATATCGTGAAAAGCCTCCACATCAGCCTCGCTTTCATTGCCAATCTGAAAATGCACAAATCCGTCGCGCGCGACCTGGGGCAGTGCCCAGACATAGACCTCGGCCGTTGCGCGGGTTTTAGCGAGCTCAATCGCGCGCTCGATATCGAACCACTGCGCATCACTTCCCTGTTGCAGCACAAAGCCCGAAAAATAATGCTGTTGCGCAACCGGATAGCCGAGCCGCGCATTCATCTCGGCAAAGCCGCGCGCCGTCGCTCCGTGATTGCCGGTCGTCACCCAGTCATAATCTTCGAGCTGGAGCACATCGAAAGCTGGTGATGCCCATTGCACCGGCACATTGGCGCGCTTGGCTTCGGGCGCTGAAGGGTCGATAATGGTGGGTAGATAGACCAAAAGGTGGCTGGTAAATCGCGACGTCCCTGCTTCATCTTTGACCGCCGCTACAAGTGCGGCAGTTGAGGCGGCCAGAAGTTGCCCAGCCTTGTCGAGCATGGCCTTTTGCGCTGCTGTTTTACTTCCCCGAATGTCGGGAATGGCGACTGCCAAAGACCCAAATTCCGTCAGCGCCGCCGCATCATAAAGGCAGATGCGGCCATCGGGCATCGTCCACCACCAAGGTTCACCCACCTGGAATTTGACCGGCAATCCGGCCTGTTTCAAAATATAAGCGAAGGCCCTGCCAACCGCTTGCAGATAGACCATTGCCCCTGCATGCGCTGGTGACAGCAGTGTCGAAGGCGGCGACCAGCCGGTCAGCGCCGGATCGCCATTTTCCGCGCGCTGTTTCCAGTCATTCCAGCAGTTAGCGTTAAACAGTTCGTAGCTGAGCGAGAAGATAAGGTCATAACCCATCGCCTTGGCGCGCTGCGCAAAATCGAGATGCCAGGCGCTGCACGGCGCGTTAAGCGCGCCGCCCGCAAGACTTACATAATGCCCGCCCGACAAAGGCTCGAGCCGGTAATAGTGGCTCATTCCGACATAATGGTTGATCGTACTGCGATAGCCGAGCGCGCGGATTTGCCGCAGCAACCGCTCGGGCGTCTGGTTATAGGCATCGTCATAGCCTGTCGCCATTTTGAGGTCATGTTCGGGGACCATCGCATCGCCAATGTCGAGCATCGCGCCCTTACCATCGCTGCGGATTTCGGACAATTCGACCCAACCTGCTTGCGCCGTCACAAAGTCGCCGCCGGTTTCGTTGTAATTGGGCGGGACAATCGAGATGAACATACGGTCGATATCGCCCGCAAACAGAGGATCGGCATCGGCCGGAAGAGCGAAACCACCCTCGATAGTGCTGAAAGGCAAAGTAATGATCGCGTCGGTCGGCGTTCCGACCGCATAGTTCCAGAGCCGTACGAACCAGCTTCTGGGAGCACCATTTGCATCGCGGCCTTCGATTGTCAGCGTCGGCCCATTAATCGCATCGAGCGGCATGACGCCTTGGCTGCGCCAGCGGAAGCGGAGGATGAGGTGCCGGTAATCCCGGTTGGTCTGATAGGCGAGCAGCGGATGATCCCACTTGTCCTCGCTTTCCCAGATCAGGCCCGCAAGGTCATTTGCCCGATAAAAGGCGGTATCAACGCGCAGCGCTTCCGCACCTTTGGTGACAACAGACGCCATCATCGGCCGCGGGAAATTGAGCGTCCAGAAACGCGGATCGAAGCGCATCACCGGGCTGCATTCCTGCCGCCTGCGCTTTTTGCAGAGCCAATAGGCCATGAATCAAACCTCGATTTCGGCCAGCACCCGGCGCAGCGAACGCACCATCTGGCGGCTTGATCGTTGCAAGGCATCGGGCGCGATGCCCCGGCCATTGTCTGAGACGTTGACCGTCAAGTTTACTTGAACGCCGCCGCGCATATTGCTGGTTGCAGCCTCAACACGACCCGCCGATGTCGGCACAAACAGTTCGGGTCCACGCTCACCCACCCGATAGGCCCGCCCCGGTGTCACCGGGCCGCCCGTGGCCCGTCCGGGAGCTCCGTTCAATGCATTGGCAAGAATCGAGCCCAGTGATGCAAACAAGCCACCCTGCCCTGATCCGCCACCGGCCCCGCCTAAAATGGAATCTATACCGGATCGGATGGCTGCAGAGGCAATTTCCGCAAGCGCCGAAAGCGCGATGCGCCGCAGATCCTCAAAGCCGAATTTGCCGGTCTGGATCGCGCGGGTCAGACTGCTCTCCAGCAAACGGCCCGTCCGTTCTATACCCGCGGCAAATGGGCCTTCCATCTCCGCACGCATGGTAGCGACATCGCGGGCAAAGCCTTGAGTGTCTGCACGCACGGAAACAACCAGCCGTTCGATTTCTTCATCCATTAGTCACCTCCAATGGGGCATCTGGCAATGGGGCATCTGGAAATTGCTCCATCAATGCAGATAGCTTCGCGCCGTCCGCGGCGTCCTCTTCGGGTCGGGGCACGGCGTTCAATATCGCTAGCAGCTCGGCGGGGGTCGCATTCCAATAATCGTCGGGGCGCCAGCCCAGGAGCAATGCGGATTGTCCAGCCAGCATGCGGGCGATTTCAGCAAAGCTCATTGCCCTGACAAAATCTGCCCGAGCAGAATTTTCAGTACGGGCGTATTTGCTGCGATGCCCTGCGCTGCAACAGCCTCGGCAAATCCGTTCCGATCAAGTTGATCCGGAGCTTCGAACCGGCAATGCCAGAATAACGCCACCATTTCCGATAGCTTGAGTTGGCCCGACGCTGCCCGCTCGACCAGGGCAAATAAAGGCCCCAACTCCTCTTCTGCAGCAACCAATGCTGCAAAGGTGGGGCGCAGCAAAATTCCGTCATCGCCGAAGTGCAGCATGGCTTCACCGCGGGCCGGATTTGCAGACCTGCTCACAAAGTCACCACGGGGCCCGAGCTTTCGAGCGCGAGCGTGTAGCTGCGCTCCCCGTTGAAATCCCCGGCATAGTCGAGCCGCGCGACCAAGAATTTGCCGCGCAGCCGTTCGCCACTTTCAAAACTCAATTCATAGTCATCCAGCACACCCGACAGGGCATTGGTCTTGATCCGCGTTTCGGCAACCGATCCTGTAAACACCCCGGCTCCTGAAACCGAAACCGACCGGACGCCCGCACCCGAGAGTAATTCACGCCAGGCGCCCGAGTCCTTATTGGTGATAACAACGGCATCGCCATTGATGCTGAGCTGCGTTGTGCGCAACCCGGCGACTGTCGCATAAACCGGCGGCAAACCGCCATCGCCAACCTTCAGCAAGAAGGCACTTCCCTTTTCTGCAGGCATCGATACTGTCTCCGTTTCAAGACGACTCAATCTGGGGAGAGGAGGTCGCCATGCTGGTTGGAATGCTGCTCGTAAGCAGCTTGATTGCTGCACCTGTTGGGGTGCAGCAAAATGCGAAAGCTGCGGATGCTTGTCCGTCAGCCGAAATCATGATGGGGGCGCACAAAACCGCGCCTTCAGAGCCGCATCGCACGGCACCCGAGGGCCTGTTACCGAAACCGCAACCTGAAAGCCGAGGACCGGCGGTGTTGCTGCCCGAATGCAAGGCAGAGCCGCCCAAACGCCGCAAGCGCAAGAGCGACTATCCAATGGTTTGACCGTCAGGCCGTCGAAAGCATCCTTATCCGATAATCGACGACACCTGCCCAGGCGCCCGCCGCATTGCGCGCCACAAACGAACGCAGAAAAACGATACTCGCAATTCGCCAACCCGGAAGATCGCGAGGCAGTGCTGCGACGGCATCTTCAACATGGCTGATGAGCTGATGCAAGCGCGTGGCACTTTCGCCATCGTCCCATACGGTCAAGCCCATGCGGATCTCCCGTCCCATGGCGGTTTTGGTACTCCAGTCACCACAGATTCCATCATTGATCGAAACATAAGGGAAGGCCGAACGCGGCGGTGGACCATCGAACACGCCGGTCAGTTCATCGGCTAGCACCGGGTGCGTTTCCACCGCGTTCACCAGCGCTGATTGCAATATCTCGACTGCGTCGCTCATCGACCAAAATTCCTCAACCGGGCATCATCAATCATGCGGCGTTTCAGGCCACTCCCGGACAGGCTTACGCCGTCGTCAAGTGGCTCAATATCGACGCCTTTGGGTGTTTCGGCCTTTGCCAGCCGATGGATCACCCGCATCAACAGCCGATCGGCCTGACGGTCGGCAGCCTCTTGCAAACGCTCAAACATCAGCGTGCCTCCTCACAAGTCAGCACCATGCGCGATGGATCGCGCGGATCGCTGACGATGTTGCGCACACCCAAAAAGCGCCCACGCCAGACAAGGCGGGTGCGCAGATCGATGCCTTCGCGCTTGCGCATCGTCACCTGCCATCTGGGCATGGCGGACAAGCTATCGGCGGCGGTCAGGTCGGCAGGTATCAACGGAGAGACTGCAACCCAGGCAGCTCCATCATAGGCATAACGCCCACTCGCGCCGCCCAATGCATCACGGTTACCGAGCCGATGCTCGATAGTAACACGCTCGCGCAGCATTCCCAGAAACTCGCCACTCATGCGATCCGCCTCCGCCGCCAGGGACGAAGCAGCGCCGCGACACCTTCGGGCGGGCCCAAATCATCCGGATTGTCGCGGTGAAGATGCAGGTGCGCCGCCAGCCGCAATACACCCAGCCGGATCGCCTCAGGCAGTTCGGCCCATGTCAGCGCCATTCCGCCTAGACAGGCGATTTCAACGCGTCCCGCCGATTCCGGCTGCATTACGCGCAGCCAGCCTTCGCCATGGGCGTCGATCTCGACCTTATAGGCATCGCTGGAAAGCGCAAAAGGCATGCCCTCTGCGGGGATACCCGTAACCGAGTTGACCATCACAACCGGTAGCACCGACAGGCGTTGCCAATGCATGCTGGCAGGGACCACCTCGCGCACATTTCTGCGCAACAGCATTTGGCCAAGATAGGCTTCGGCGTGGCCAATGGCGCCAAGCAGGACGCTGCCCAACGAGGCGTCTTCCTCCTCGGTTTCAAGGCGCAAATAGGCGCGGGCCTCGTCCAGCATATCGCTGTCGAGCACCACCGCATCGCGGCTGATCATAAATTTCTCCTTGGGAATTAGATCGCGCGGCGACCCATCGTCGTAAGGCCGGCTTTCAGGGTGACCGCAGAACCGGCCACCTCGCTACGAAATTGCAGTTGCACCGTTCCGCCGGTCACGCCGATATCGACGCGGAACCATGCGTGAACAGGCACGTTGGTATTGGCCGCTCGGACGCCGGTGGTCACCCCTGTGGTGGCATTGTCGGCGATCTGCTCGGTTGCTTGTACGGCGGATGCGCTCGAATTGATCTGGGTTTGACCGACCACTGAACCCGACGGAATATCAACCGCCAGAGCCGCCCCCGTAGTTGTGGCCGCAGATTGCAATGCACCGTAAACCTTGACCAGATAGGATGTGTTGGCACTGGCAGCGAACGAAAGGCCGGTGGCGGCAGACAGCGTAGTTGTGCTGTTCGCGACATCGGCCGCAAGCTTCTGCCAGGTCCACGGATCGCTGCCACCGCCGCCCGCCTCGCTTTGCTTGGCGGTAGGTTCATGCGCATTGGTGGCAGTTCCAACCGTCAAACGGGCTTCATCTGTGATCAGGTAGACCTCGCCGGTGCGAAGCTGGCTCGATGCAGCCGCTGCGTCAATTTGCGCGCGCGTACCGCGCTTGTGCGCGAGACTGGGCATCAGAAGGTTCCACAGTCCACATCACCGACCGCGAGCGTGACGAAGGCGTTGCCTGCATCCTTGGTCCATGCCATTGACGCGTTGGCAATTATATACTTTACAAACCACGGTGATTAAGGCATAGCGATTCCAAGGAGTTAGTTATGTCTGTTTTGTCCAAGCCCTATTTCCACGATGAAGCCAAGGCTTTCACCTATTTGGAGAGCATCATCTGGTCGGAGGGCGTTGTTTGCCCGCATTGCGGCGTTGTAGGCGGTCGTGTTTATGATCTGTCGGACGTTCGCGGCAAGGCTTCCAAGAAGTCGCCGGAAGGTGCTGTTCGCCACGGCCTGAAAAAGTGCGGTGAGTGCCGCAAGCAGTTCACCGTGAAGGTTGGCACTGTGTTCGAGCATGGCCGTATGCCGCTCCACAAGATGCTACAAGCCGTTTATTTGATGACCAGCAGCAAGAAGGGCATTTCTGCTCACCAGCTTCATCGCGTTCTGGAAATTACCTACAAGTCCGCTTGGTTTCTCGCTCACCGAATTCGCGAGGCAATGCGCGACGGTCATCTTGCCCCGTTCGGCGGTAAGGGTGGCGACGTGCAGGCCGATGAAACCTACTACGGCAATCTTGAGGGTGTTAAGAAGGCTCCCCGCGCTGGTGGCTTCGGTCACAAGATGCGCATTGTCAGCCTGCTTGATAAGAACACCGGCAAAACCCGTTCGATCTACGCGCCCCGACTGGCAAAGGGTGAAGTCGCTCGCATTGTCCGCGAAAACGTACTTGCTGAAAGCCGTCTCGTTACCGATGAGTCCACCTACTACAAGCAGGTTGGCAAGGAATTTGACGGTCACGTTCGCGTGTTCCACGGTAACAGCCAGTATGTAAAAGACGGTGCTACCACTAACGATCTGGAAGGCTTCTTTTCGATCTTTAAGCGCGGTATGCGCGGCGTCTATCAGCATTGCAGCGAGCGTCACCTTCACCGCTATTTGGCAGAGTTTGATTTCCGTTACAGCAATCGCCAAGCCAACGGCATCGATGACCAATTGCGCTCCATTGAAGCGATGAAAGGCATCAGCGGCAAGCGGTTAATGTATAAGGGGGCTAACTGACTCTAACGGCGCCAAAAAGTCGCAGAAAACCAAGCGGAATCGAACACGGTGGCGGACAAAGCCGCACCGGAAAACTCGCAAATCTTCTTGACATCCAGCCAATATTTTAATAATTAAAGTTGAGCGGTTCTTGCTTGGTGACAAACGCCCCTGGGCGTTCAATTGATAGCCAAGATTGCCAATATGGCGGACCGCTCAATAATAGTGAGTTGAGCCGTGCCGCCACAACTCATATTCATATGTTATTCTCTTTGAGATCAAATCAAATGAACGACTATCGCCGCGTTCCCATTTGCGCTGAATTGCCCACGCGCAATAATCCGCGACTTGAAGCCAAGGATCAGACGCGGCGGGTTTGAAATCGACAAGGTAGTTAGCATTTATCAAGTTCTGCCCAACGACATCATCAATCCCGTTAGTGAACGAAGCCCGTTCCTTGCGGCTTCCAATTGATGCAGCCGTGACAACCAGAGTTTCGGTAGGGTCAACGTGGCTTGAAAGCCCATGCTTTAGATGAAAAAACCAAGGAATCTTATAGAATCTAGCTTTACTACTACGCACCTGCGGTTGAGCTTTTGACTTTTCGCATATCGTGGCTTGAACTCTAAACTCGTGCCCTAAAATGCACTCGTAAACTTTGTCCCGCGTTGCTTGGCTGTCCGTCGTGGCATGGAAGCAATCACCAAGCTTTTCGCCTGCCATCAGCAAATCATGGCGTAAACGCATCAAGTCCACCGCCAAACTCAGGTCTGTTGTCGAGACGGTGCATATGATAAAATATCGGCTCACGTTCGGTTGTTTGTTAAAAGTAAAACAACCGGCCTCATCTGCGTAAAGGTATTGCATACAATGGACGCCAATAAACCACAGTTAGCAAAATTCAAAGAAGCTGCTCGCAAAGCCGAAGCGGATGAAGATGAAGCTGCATGGGAAGCGCGACTAAAGAAGGTTGCTAAGCATAAGCCGGTCAAGCAAGAGGGCTAGTTACAATAATTTCAGCAACTGATTGACGCCCGCCCGGCTCGTTTATGCCAACGCCACCGTTTTGTATGTCAAAAGCGATCCCTGCCGCTTGAAGTGCATTGTAAATTGCTCGTTGCGGGGGAGTTAAGTTGTTTTGATCCTGCACCATCAACCCCACTCCACTTGGAGGGGGGTTGCCCAGACCCATGACCATCGCAGAACTTGTGGTCCATCTGGCTGCGTGAAATACCGCCGCAATACCTTGAGCTAGCGGGCGAGCGTCTGCAATGGCCGCGTCTTGTGCTATTGTTACGTGATTGCCGTGTTCGGCATCAAGTATTGCCACCATTGCTTGCCGCTGTTCGTCCGAAACTCGTCTTGGAGCTAGTGCTCTAAATCCGTCTTCAATCCTCTGCTCAAGAGCATCAAGCCGCGCCTTCGCCTGTTCAGGTGACGCGCCATCTAGCTTGTCTTTGTAGTCCTGAAGCTGTCGGTCTTGCAGATCAATGGTGCTTCTGGCGTTTTCTAATCGTGTTGCGAAAGTGTGTTTAACGGCAAGCCAAATTAGCCAGCCCGCGAACAGAAGCGAAGCGATAAACGGGACGGGGGCATCTGCCACCATCACGAATTGGTCCCGAACGCTTTTAGCGATTTCCCCAAAGTCCATACCCACCTCATATCAGCGACGAACCTCGCTGGAAAGTAGTGGGTTTGTAAAAGATATAAATGCCTATTTTTAATGCCCCATGACCTCGCCCTCGACATTCCGAAAGTCACGTTTTGCGAGGTCCGCAGGCGAAATGAAAAAAGCTGCATTTCCAACATCGCCATACATCGTTCCCAATGCGTCGTCGGTGCATAGGTTGATCAAGCACAGTGTTGGATCGTCGGGGTGCAGCGGCTCCTGCGCCGAAGGTGCGTGTCCCAGCATTTGCGAATATGCTAAATCGCCATAGTTCCATTCGTCAAAGCTTTGCCGCATGGCTTCATAGATCCATGCAGGGATTTTCGCAGCCCATTCCGGGTCGCCTGACCAGCTCCTAATATTGGTCTGCACGGCAAAGTTCACTGCTTTGTCATAACGCAGCGGATCGGGTGCGATGTCGGGGCGCTCCTTGTGCCATTGCATCAGCCATTCCCGAAAAGCAGCGCGATCAGCGTCGTTCGGAACCGCATCGTCCGCCTGCGCCTTGGACCGCGTCAGCCATTCGCGCGCAAGAGGTAGCTGATCTTCGCGTAGATTGTTGCGGTACCCCCCGCTTTCAAAGGTCCAAAGCAAAAGCGACGCTGCATGGCGGATGTTGATCCAGAAAAAAGGAAAGGCTGTTCCTCCGGTTTCGGCATATTCGAATAGCGCCTGTGCCTGCAGGCGATCGCCATTTATCGGCCGCTCCAGCTCAAGGCATTTCCCCGTAGATCGTTCAAAGGCTTCGAACCGTTTTGCCTGCAATACTTCCGAATAAGCAGTGTGTCGGTCGTTTTGCGCTTGCCAATCTTGAACAGGTGGTGCGCTGAAAAGCTTTTCCTTTAGGCGTTGTACCCAGTTGATCCTTACTTCGGTCACCTCTTCGAACAACTCGTCTGGCCAAGTCTCGATCCGTAATAATTGGATCGGCCATTCGACATGAAGTTTGGGCGCGTCTTCGCCTTCAAGCACCAGCCCGCGCCACGCAGGCAGAGGATAATGATTCCCTCCCGGTGTGCCGAGATCATCGGGATGCGCTCGGGGCGGTGTCAACGCAAAGGCATCGAGCGCGTAAATAACCCTCACCGCATCAGCCAGCCAATCGGGGTCGTTCCAGATTTGCTCCTCATCCTCGCGCGCAAAGAAGAACAGTACACCACGTTCAGGCAATGGAGTGCCAAAAGGAATGTCCGCACAATCGATCTGGGCGAGAAAGTGAAGCGCATTACCATGGCCGTCGCGAGGCCACTCATAATGGTCCGGAAGGCGAGGTAACCCGCCAAATTTGGAATTGGTCTTCGGTCCGCTATGCGGAGGATAAGGCCGGTGAAGCAGAACGGCATCACGCCGATGCTTGGCAACATAGTTATCGAAACTTTGGCCGTTCAACTTACCGTCCTTGCACGAAAATCTGTAAAGCTAAGACTTACCGCGATTTCTCGAAGGATCAACTGCTCGCGCCTTTCATCTGCAAAGCTGGTCGAACTCACACCGTCGAAAAAACCAGCGGCATCACATAAACTGTACCAGACTGACTCAGCCCAATCCGAGCATCTTGCGTTCGCGCGGGATCCAGGTCGCGAAGCCCGGGCGCGCGTGGATTGCGGCGAGATAAGCGGTCAGTTTCGGATAAGCGGTGGGATCAGGCACAATCCCGCAATGCGCGACGTTCACAAAGGGGCTGGCAACCGCTATATCGGCGAGCGTCAACCGGTCACCTACCAGAAAGCCGGACGCGGGAATGATGCGTTCCAGATAATCATAGATCGGCACCATATCGGCTTCGCCCTGTTTGGCGGCTTCCTCATCCCCGGGTTTGCCCATGAATTTGGGCGAGACGACACGGTTGAAGAAAATCTTGCCGCCTGCGGTGGTGACAATCGTATCGGCAAATTCATCGAACCATACCGTCCGCGCACGGTCGGCAGGATCCGCCGGGATCATCGCAGGCTCTGGCTGCTTGGCCTCCAGATAGATGACAATCGCCGATGAATCCGAAATCGTGAAATCGCCATCGCGAAAGCCCGGCATTTTGCGGAACGGGCTGCAAGCGGCAAAGTCCGGATTGGGATCCCCCATGCCGACGGGCACCAGTTCGATTTCCATCCCCTTTTCAGCGGCAAAGGCCAAAACCTTGCGGACATAGGGGGAGAGCGGCGCGCCATAGAGAATCATAACCATCATCCTTCGCTGGAATTTCCTGCCGCGTTGTTTGCCATATCAGTTGCGCTTTGCAACCAGTACGTCGAGCGCGCTTGCCAATCGTGACGAAGCAGGTAAGCCTTTGATCCTGAACCGCCATGGGGGATGCGATGGAAGGCCTGTTACTGCTGATTGCGCTGGTCCTCGCAGTCTGGCTGCTCAACCTCAACGGGCGCATCAAATTGCTCGAAGAGCGCATCGGGATATTGATCGACCGGATGAATACCGGATCGGTGGCGCCGGTTGCAGCCCAGCGGAACGTTACAGAGGAAGTGGACGCGCCATCTGCTCCACCGCCGGCGATGACCTATGCCAGCCGCAGACCAGCGACCGTTAAAGGCGAAGTGCCGGATGCAAAACCGCGCGCCACCATCGAAGCCCCGTCTCCCCACCCCGAACCCGAAACGGAACCCCCTTCAAAGAAAAGCTGGAGCTTCGAGGAACTGGTCGGCGGCAAATTGCCGATCTGGGTCGGCGGGATCTCGCTCGTTTTCGCAGGCTTCTTCCTCGTGCGCTACACGATCGACGCCGGACTGCTCGGTCCCGGTACGCGATCGGTGTTGGCGACATTGTTCGCATTGCTGCTGATCGCAGGAAGCCACTGGGGCGGGCGGCTGCCCAAAATCGGCGAATCCTTCACCGCCGATCCGCGCATCGCCCAATCACTGGCCGGGGCAGGCATCGCGATCCTTTACGGTACGCTCTACATGGCCGCAGAGGTCTATGGCCTGATCGGCGTGCCCATCGCCTTCGCATTGCTCATCGCGACCACAATTCTCGCTTTCGCACTCGCGCTCCGCCACGGTCCGCCAACCGCGCTGATGGGGCTCATCGGCGGCTTTGCAGCACCTTGGGTCGCCGGACTGGGGCCGGACAATGTGCCGGTGTTGCTGCTCTATCTCGGCGTTTTCCTCGCAGGCCTGTTCGGCCTCGCCTTGTGGCGGCGCTGGCTTTGGTTGCTCTTGCTTGCCAGCGGAGGCGGCGCGCTGTGGACCATCGGCCTGATCTTCGCGGCGGAGAGCGCCTTGCCGCTGGTCGGGCTGTTTGTGCTGGTGGCAGGCGGTGCGGCCGTGCTGGTTGGCGAACGCTTTGCCGATGCTGATCCGCGCCTCGAAGCCTTGGCCCGCTATGCCCCGATGGCGCTGGCGCTGGTGCAACTCGCTATGCTTTTGCCACGCCTGCAATTTGGCTGGATGGGCTGGGCGTTTTACGGTGCGCTCTCCTCTGCCACCATCGCATTGGCTTGGCGTGACGAGCGGCACATGCCCAGCCTGTTCGGTGCACTGCTGCTCTGCCTGATGCCACTGGCGGCGGGATGGGATAGCCAGACTTCGCGGACGATGATGATTGTCGCCTCATTGGGTACCGGCCTGCTCTTCGCCATTCCGGCGCACCTGCGCGCGCGCAGCGACCGGCCGAGCCGGGCCTATTGGGCGATGCTCGCGCTGATGGCGCAGGCGGTGCCGTTTGCCGCGGCCTTTGGGGTCGCCAAATCCGACTTTCCGGATGGCATATGGGCTGCAGTTTCCGCGCTGCTGATCCTGCCGGCCGCCTTTATTGCATGGCAGTGGAGGCGGGCGGAGAACCGGATCGACCAGATCGTCCAGATCGCCAGCGCAGCTCTTGCAGCGGTGATGGGCTGGTTGGCGCTCACGCACCTCCTGCCAAATGATTATATTGCTAGTGCGACCTTCGCCATCGCTGCTGCACTCGCCGCATGGGCCGTCCGCACCAATGGCAGCGCGATGCAAAAGCTCGCGGCGATTCCGCTGGGCTTTGGCATCTTCGCCTTGGTCGCCGAGTCATGGCGCTTCCTCGACGCGTTGGGAGGGGCATTGGGCGGCGAGATCCTGACTGTATCGGGCCTCCCCGACATCACCGAGGTCGCCAAGCTGACGCTGCTGCCATCGCTGCTGGTCTTGGCGATCGCCGCACTACCCCAATTCGACCTCGGTCGCTGGGCGAGACGCGCAGCGTGGTTTGCGGGCGGCACCGGCCTGCTCGCGATCCTCTGGCTGATCGCCAAGCAGGTCGCGCATATCGACAGCCCGTCGCAGTTCATAACCCTTGGCCTAGCCGAGCGGGTGGTGATGACGCAGTTGCTCTTCCTCGCCGGATGGCTGGCGATGCGCCGCGCTACCGATGGCGCCAGCATCTGGGCCAAGGCAGGTCTGGCCGCAATCGCGCTGGCGCTGTTCCGGCTGTGCTGGTTCGACCTGGGCGTCTTCAATCCGCTATACGAGGCGCAAGCGCTTGGTCCGGCACCCATCGCTAATCTCGGCACGATCCATATTGGCCTTTCCGCCTTCTGGTTGTGGCAATTGGCACGTAGTCCCATTATCGCAAAAGCACATCCACAACTACCGAAACTGGCTGAAATCGGGAGCCTGCTGGCGATGGCGCTCACCGCGCTCGTCACCGTTCGTCAGCTGGTACAAGGCAATCTGATCTCGGGGGCGACCATCGATGTCGGGGAGAATTATCTCTACTCGGCGGCGTTGCTCGCACTATCGATTGCCTGGCTTGCCATAGGGATCAAAACCGGCCTCGCCATCCTCCGCCTTGCCGGGTTGGCGCTGCTGACCGTAGTCACGCTCAAGGTCTTCCTGATTGACGCCGCCGCGCTCGAAGGGGTGCTGCGCATCCTCTCTTTCATGGGGTTGGGCATCGCCTTGATCGGCATCGGCTGGGCCTATGGGCGCGTGATGCGTGCGGGCACGGCTGCGACCGAATAAGTCTTGCCCGGATAGAGAAACCCCCTAGAGCCGCCAATATGCTGCAACGCCTGTACGAATGGATGATGGATAAAGCCGCGCACGCCCATGCGGAGCGCTGGCTGTTCCTTTTCTCCTTCATTGAATCGAGCTTCTTCCCGATCCCGCCGCACCCATTGCTGGGCCTGATGTGCCTCGCGCGGCCCGACCGGGCGATCCGCTATGGCGCGATCTGCACATTGGCGTCGGTGCTGGGCGGGCTGTTCGGCTATGCCATCGGCTATTTTGCCTATGAAACCATCGGCGTGTCGCTGCTCAAGGCCTTGGGCCTGTGGGACACTTTCCCCGCGGCCGCCTGCTACCTGCGTGAATTCGGGGCGGAGATCATCCTCATCAAGGGCGCAACACCGATCCCGTTCAAGCTGCTGACGCTGACCGCCGGTTTCATCCAGATGCCCTTGTTCGATTTCATCTGGTCGAGCGTGCTCAGCCGCGCCTTCCAGTTCATGCTGGTCGGCATATTGTTCTGGAAATTCGGTGCGCCGATCAAGGCTTTCATCGACAAATATCTGGCATGGGTCAGCGCCGGGTTCATCGTCATCGTCGTGGGAGGCTTTGTAGCCGTCACGATGCTTGCAGGCGGTGGTCAGAAGCCGGGCGACAAATGCTCCGGCGTGACCACGATGGAGCAGGTTTTCCAGCGGACTTAACTTTAGTCGCTATCGAAACCGTAGTGCTGAGCCTGTCGAAGCACGCTTCACCGAAAAGCGCCCTTCGACGAGCTCAGGGCTACGGTGCAATTTACGTCGCAAACAACTGCCCGTCATCGGCAAAGGCCTTGAACTCCAGCGCATTGCCGCTGGGGTCGGTGAAAAACATCGTCGCCTGCTCGCCAACCTGTCCTTTGAAACGGACATAGGGTTCGATACCGAACTTCACGCCCGCTGCCTTCAGGCGCGAGGCCAGATCTTCCCATTGCGGCATGGTCAGCACGATCCCGAAATGCGGCACCGGCACGTCGTGGCCGTCGACCGCATTGTGGATCGGGCGCGGTGTCATCCCGGCATCCAGATGCGCGACGATCTGGTGTCCATAAAGATCGAAATCGATCCAGTGGTCCGACGAGCGCCCTTCGCGGCAGCCTAGCAATTCGCCGTAAAACGCCCGCGCCGCCGCGAGATCATGCACCGGAAAGGCAAGGTGGAATGGACGCAGGCTCATTCGGGCGGCATCGCCAGCGCGAGCGATTCCCCAAGGCGCAGGCAGCGGGCCATTTTCTCTTCGCTGCTGGGTTCTTTCTCCAGCTCGGCTTGCAGTTCGTCGGCAGAAATCGGCTTCGGTGTTTCAGCAGCGGGAAGCCCTTGAGCTTTGAAAGCAAAGGCCTGTGCCAGCCGCCCGAACGCCTTGGCGTCGCGGCTGTCGGCGCCCTCACGCCCTGAAATTTCCTTGTACGAAATGTCGACCAGCGTCTTGCAATAGCGGATGCGATGCGGGTTGCCCAAATCTTCGCCCAATTGGGTGCGATAAAGCGCAATCTTGTCGGGTTCGTCTGTCTGCCAATCAGGTTCGGCCGCCAGCATCGACGCGCTGTTGTCAACGGCGGCGGCAGGGATCGAAGCGTCGGTCGCAGCGAGCTGCCTGTGCATGACAGACTGGCATTCGTTGAAGCGGTTGCGGACATAGTCTTTCGATTTCGCGTCATCGTTCATCTCGATGACCTTTGCCTGTTCGGCCTCAACCGCCTGCTTGATAGCAAAGGCAACCACTTCGCGCGGCTGGCCGCTTTCCTCCATCACCCGTTCACCGACGATTCCCGCCCAGCGCTTTCCGCCTTCGCGGACGTCGGCATAGCTGGCCATCGCTTCAGCGCCAGATCTCTGCTCATGCGCGACAATGCCGATTACAGCGACACAGCCAATATCGCGCATCTGCAGGTCACTAATCGGGATGGGCGGATTGGGCGCCAGCATCAGCGCAAAAATCGGGATCATGTTCATCGGCATTTGCTAGCAGCGCGCGTCTGAACGGCAAACAACAAGTTTGAACGATTGCAATTGCAACATTTGCCCGCCATGTCGGCATCCAATGGCGAAGTTGCTGGCAATATTCGATAAACATCACGGTTTGACCCTGTTGATTGCGGGCGGAATTTCCGCCACCGGTTTTGCACCGCTCAATCTGTGGCCTCTGACTTTGCTGAGCCTCGCATTGCTGATGCAGCTGATTGCCAAGGCAGATAGCGGCAAACGCGCCTTTCTGCTCGGCTGGATATTCGGCGTCGGGCATTTTTGCATCGGCAATAACTGGATCGCGACCGCCTTCACCTATCAGGCCGCGATGCCCGCCTGGCTGGGCTGGGTAGCGGTGTTTTTGCTCGCGCTCTATCTGGCGGTGTATCCGGCATTGGCGTGCTGGGGGGCATGGCGGATTGGCAAACTCGTCGCCCCTGCGCAGGCAGGGGCCGCTATAGGCGACACCCAAACAGCGCGGGACAAACCGACAACGGCCCCTGCCTCCGCCGGGGCAACGATTCCATTCATCCTCGCATTCGCGGGATGCTGGATCATC
The DNA here is from genome assembly GCF_035329025.1 of Sphingorhabdus sp. Lineage (GTDB taxonomy): Bacteria > Pseudomonadota > Alphaproteobacteria > Sphingomonadales > Sphingomonadaceae > Sphingorhabdus_B. The sequence goes on from NZ_DAOLHN010000006.1 coordinate 73,395, forward strand.
TCCGAATGGCTCCGCAGTTGGGTCTTCACCGGCTTTGCGTGGAACCCGTTGGGTGTCATTGCGGTCGGCGATGCGGCAGCGCCTGCCATCTATATCGGCAGCTATGGGCTGTCAGGTTTAGTCATTGCATCGGCAGGTATCTTGCTGCTGCTGGTAAGCCGCACGTGGCGACCTGCCCTTTTCCTGACCTTACCTCTCACCGTGTTGGCTGTGACTGCCTTGATTGTAATCAACACAGACAGCATTGAAACCGTCATTCGCAACAAAGCGTTCAACAAACGGCACGTCGAACTCACCGTCGTCCAGCCCAATATCAGCCAAATCGACAAATATGCCCCCGGCTATGACGCGGTCAATTTCTCGCGCCTTGCCCAGCACAGCCAGCCGAAAAATGAACGCCCCCGCCTGATCCTTTGGCCCGAGGCCGCGATCCCCTGGCGGTTGGAGGAAGGCTATCCCTTCCGTTATTACCAGTTCCAGCCAGGGGAGAGCGCTCAAGGCGCGCGGCTTACGCTGATGCGGCTGATGAATCCCGGTGACGTCTTGATCACTGGTGTGGACCGTTTGGAATTTGACAAGGACGAGCAACTCGTGGGCGCGCGCAATGGCGTTACCGCGATGGACAGCTCGGGCAAAATCCTCGCAACTTACGACAAGGCGCATCTCGTCCCCTATGGCGAATATCTGGCGCTGCGCTGGCTGCTCGAGCCGCTCGGCGCAACGCGGCTGGTGCCCGGGACGATCGATTTTTGGCCCGGCCCCGGTCCGCGTACGCTCGACCTGCCGTTCAACGGACAGCGCGTAAAAGTCGGCATGCAAATCTGTTATGAAATCATCTTTTCGGGGCAGGTCACTGACCGCGCCAACCGCCCCGATTTCATCTTCAACCCGTCGAATGACGCCTGGTTCGGCAGTTGGGGCCCGCCGCAGCATCTGGCGCAGGCCCGTCTGCGCGCGATTGAGGAAGGGCTGCCCATTGTCCGTGCCACCCCGACCGGGATCAGCGCGGTGGTCGATGCCGACGGACGCGTGGTCAAAAGCCTACCACATGGCAAGGCAGGTCGCATCGACGCGACGCTTCCCTTGGAAAAAGCCCCAACGCTGTTCGCGCTCTACGGCAATATCCTGCCGCTCGCCTTTGCCGCACTGCTTATCGCATGCGCACTGTTGCCGCTTGCCCGACGCCGCGCTTCCCGCTAAGGGGCCGAGCAGCACATAAAGATTTCTTTATACGCAGACACAGCCAACCGACTGGAAAAACCATGCGCACCAATTATCTTTTTACCTCTGAATCCGTATCCGAAGGCCATCCTGACAAGGTTGCCGACCAGATCAGCGACGCCATCGTCGACCTGTTCTTGTCAAAAGACCCCGAAGCCCGCATCGCTTGCGAAACGTTGACTACGACGCAGCTCGTGGTGCTCGCAGGTGAAATCCGTTGCAAGGGCGTCTATGAAAATGGCGCGTGGGCGCCGGGCGCCAAGGAAGAGATTGAAGCCACCGTCCGCCGCACGGTCAAGGAAATCGGATATGAGCAGGAAGGCTTTCATTGGGAAAGCTTCCGCTTTGAAAATAATCTGCACGGCCAGTCAGCGCATATCGCGCAGGGCGTCGATGCCAGCAGCAACAAGGATGAAGGTGCCGGCGATCAAGGCATCATGTTCGGTTATGCGACCGACGAAACGCCGGACCTCATGCCCGCTACGCTCTATTACAGCCACAAGATCCTCGAGCGCATGGCCGCTGACCGCCATTCGGGCGCAGCCCCGTTTCTGGAGCCTGATGCCAAGAGCCAGGTGACCTTGCGCTATGAAGGCAGCCTGCCGGTCGCGGCAACCGCCGTCGTCGTCTCCACCCAGCATGCGCCAGGTTATGACGAAGGCGCGAAGGAAACCGAACTGCACGCTTATGTGAAGAAGGTCGTCGCTGACGTGATCCCGCCCGTATTGCTGCGCGAAACCGAATATCACATCAACCCGACCGGCAGCTTTGAAATCGGTGGCCCTGATGGCGATGCCGGCCTGACCGGCCGCAAGATCATCGTCGACACTTATGGCGGTGCTGCTCCGCATGGCGGCGGCGCCTTTTCGGGCAAAGACCCGACCAAGGTCGACCGTTCAGCCGCCTATATCAGCCGCTATCTTGCGAAGAACATTGTTGCCGCGGGCCTGGCCACGCGCTGTACGATCCAGCTGGCTTATGCCATTGGCGTTTCCAAGCCGCTGTCGCTCTATGTCGACACGCATGAAACTGGAACCGTAGGCGACGACAAGATCGAAGAAGCGATCATGGGTATCGAAAAGCTGGGTGGCCTCACCCCGCGCTCGATCCGCACCCATCTGGGTCTCAACAAGCCGATCTATCGCAACACTGCTGCCTATGGCCATTTCGGGCGCAAGGCGGAGGGCGATTTCTTCCCGTGGGAACGCACCGACTTGGTTGAAGACCTGAAGGCAGCGCTCGCTTAAGCTGAAACAGCCGCAACGGTTCTGAGTGTGTTTTCGTCGACATCGGCGAAAACCACCCTGTTGCGGCCGGTTTCTTTCGCACGATAGAGGGCACGGTCCGCCCGCCGGATAGAATTGTCGATATCCTCGCCCGGCTCGACCAGCGCGACACCGACGCTCGCGGTGCAGGATAATGCGTCATAAGGCGCATCCAGCCGGGTGGCTGCCACGGCAGACCGCAAAAGTTCGGCAAGCTGCAATACGGCCGCCCGCTCGCCCGTGCGCAGAAGGATCACAAATTCTTCCCCGCCAAAGCGCACAACTTCTCCGAGCCCCTTGCAGCATGTAATCAGCGTCTGCGAAACTGCGACAAGAACACCGTCGCCAATGCCGTGCCCATAGGTGTCATTGACCTGCTTAAAATGGTCAAGGTCGACCATCAAAGCAGATTGAAACGGCATGGCACCCCCGGCGCCGTCCAGCATCCGTTCAAAACCTCGACGATTGGCAACCCCGGTCAGTGGATCGATTGTCGCCGCTGCAAAATGCCGCGCCACCATGTCGGTCGTGATCGCCATCACCAGCAGAAATGCCAAACTCAGCGCGAAAATTGCTGAGGTGAAATAGAAAATCATCATATATTGGGACCATTGGCTGGTCCGCGCATATTCACCAGACTGGTCGAGCGTGAAGTAGAAACCAAATCGTACCAGATAGCAAAGCCAGCACATGGCCACGACAAATGCAGTTACCTTATCCAGGCGTTTGGCACGGTGCTTGAAGAAACCGGGTAACGCCAAAGTCAGAATGGCGATGGCGACGATCGATGCATTCGGTACCCTTACTGCCACGCTATCGACGATGAAGGTGGCGTAGAGATTGATCGCAAGGCCAATTGCGAACAGCGTTGCCGCAGGCTTTACCGGTATTTTATCGCCATGACGCGTCAGGAAGGCATCGGCTGTATACCAGATGACGAGCCAATGAAGCGGAACAGCAATCGTGAAGAACCAACTTGGGAAAAGGCTGCGTTGCGTATCGAGCACGATGGCCAGCATGCCAATGCCGAAGGCTGCGGCGCCCTTCTTTGCAGAAGAAGATCCGCCCTCCGAACGCGCGAGCGTCATGAACACGGTAGTAAAGACGCCGTACATGACGGGAAGTACCCAAAAGAAGATCTTGTCGGTAATCACGCTGGTCCGAATACCCCCCAAGTAATAATCATTCTGCACGTAAGTTAGTGTAAATCCGGTAAAGACCGGCGGCGCACGACAGACTCGCTTGCGCCGACAGCATTTTCCGCTAATCGCCGCCGCCATGACTGCGCACAAAGCCGGAGATCCGACAACGCTCAACCGCCTTTATGGCCGGTCGAAGGGCAAGAAACTGCGCTCCGCCCAGCAGGACCTGATCGACAATCTGCTTCCCCAAATTGCGGTACCGGAAGATGGCCCGGTCACGGCAGAACGCCTTTTTGGCATTGATCGGCCGCTGCATTTTGAAATCGGTTTTGGTGGTGGGGAGCATATGGCCTACCGCGCCGACATGCTGCCCGATCATGGCTTTATCGGCTGCGAACCCTTTGAAAATGGTGTCGCGCAGGCGCTTACCCATGTCGACAATTACAATGGCATGGGTCCGCTGGCGAACGTCCGCATCCACATGGGCGATGCACTTGAGGTTCTGGCGCGCATCCCGGATGGCAGCCTCAGCTTTGTGTACCTGCTGCATCCGGACCCCTGGCCGAAAGCGCGGCATGCAAAGCGACGGATGATGAATGATGGCCCGGTCAACATGATCGCGGCCAAGTTAAAGCCCGGTGGCGAATTCCGGTTCGGCACCGATCACGCGATTTACCTGCGTCATGCGCTGATGGTGATGCAAACGCACCGCCACCAGTTCGAATGGCTATGCAATGGTCCCAAAGATTTTCAGGTGCGCCCCGGCGGCTGGCCCGAAACGCGCTATGAAGCCAAGGCCCGCAATGTATACGGTCACGAAGTCTGGTATTTCCGCTATCGCCGGAAATAGCGCCTAACGGGCAACTGTTGCGTCAACCTTTTCAACCCATTCGGGAAAAAAGCGCGGTGCCCGCTTTGACCAGCCCGGAGCAGTAGCAACGGCTTCGCTGATAGACTGCAGCAACAATTTGCGCCGCTCAGGCTGGAGGTGCGGCATCGAAGCCGCAGCGCAGAACGCCGCCGGAAACCATGGACGCGCCTCTGCGCCGACCAGCCGTTCATACAAAAAGCGAAAGGCTGCAAATCCGTCGATGCGTCCCTGACCAAGGTCAAACGCCGATACGGTCGTCAGCGCCGCCATAAAAGGCTCTGCATCCTCGATCGAACTGCTGTCCGGAATCATCGCCCGAATATCCGGCAGCCGATCATAAAAACGATATTGGGCCTGAATGCTAGCGGCCTCGACGACATCGCGCGACCAAAGCTCGATCGCATCCTTACGGTCAAAGGCCACATCAAGCGAACGGCGAATATAGCGCTGGCTTGCCGCGCTGAAACTCGCAAACTCCTTGATCTCGGCGAAAGTCAGCAATCCCGGTGCCGAAGCGTTAGCATTGGTCATCGTCAGGCCCCCATTTCATTTTGCCCGTCTGATTCATCGCATAAATATGGTTACCGGGGCGTTAACGCTTTTGCTCATCCCGCCTTCTGTGCTGCTTCGATCAATCCGGATGTAAATTCGACAAGCGGCGCGCTATGGGGGAGGCAACAGGCCATAAAAGACATATGTGGGGGTATGACCGTTTCCGTTCCAAACAAGCGCCCGCTGATGGGCCATCAGATGGCATTTTTGACCATCGTCGGCTTTTGGGTGTTCCATGCCCTCATCGTGTCACTGCGCGCTGCTGTCCTTGAATTCCCCGAACAGGGTGAAATGGCAACACGGCGCGTTGCTGTGACAGTTGTGGGCATGGCGCTTACCTGGTTGCTTTATCTCATCCTGCGACATTTCGAACGACGCCCGTTGGGCGTGCGCGTGGCCACAGCCTTTATCGCTGCTGCGCCGTGCGCTTTCGCAATCGCATGGGCCAATTATTATGTATTCAATGTCTATGATCCGGTCAGCGTCTTTTCAGACCAGGAACTGGGCCGGAAGTTCATGGATATCCAGGCCGAGCTGGGATTGACCGCATGGCAGGAGGTGGCGGAAATCGCGATCAGCCGTTATTTCTTCCTGATTGCCTGGGCATCACTCTACTTAGCCTTGGGCTATGCCCGCGAAGTGCGCGAGGCGGAACGGACGGCATCGCGTTATGCCCAGGCGGCACAGGATGCCGAGTTGCGATCGCTGCGTTATCAGGTCAATCCGCATTTCCTGTTCAACACACTCAACTCGCTTTCCAGCCTTGTGATCAAAGGCGACAAAGACCGAGCCGAAGAGATGATCCAGAATCTGTCCACTTTCTACCGCACCAGCCTTTCAAGCGATCCGCTTGAAGAGGTGACACTGGCGGAAGAGGTTGAGTTGCAAAAACAATATCTCGGCATCGAGGCTGTGCGCTTTCCGGAGCGCCTGCGCACCCGGATCGAAATTGTGCCATCGCTGCTCAACGAAAAGGTACCGGCGCTCATTCTGCAGCCTCTGGTTGAGAATGCCATCAAATATGGCGTATCGCGCAGCACAAGGCCGGTCACCGTCAGCATCTCGGCAGAGGCCAGCGATGGCTGGATGACGATCGCAGTCGACGATGATGGTGAGGATTCGCCGGCTAAGGATCATGGCAATGGCATAGGCCTGGCCAATGTTCGCGACCGGCTGGAAGCCCGTTATGGCGACAGCGCAAAATTGACCAATGGACGCCGACCTGATGGCGGCTTCCGCGCCAGTATCACCATTCCCATCTCGCCAGAGGATCCCGCATGACAGGGCTGCGCACGATCATCGTCGATGACGAGCCATTGGCGGTTGAGCGCCTGCAAATATTATGTGCTTCCGAACCGGCCATCAACCTGGTGGGGACGGCCGGTGATGGGGCAGCAGCGCTCCGTCTCGCGCAAACATTGACGCCAGATCTTATGCTGCTCGATATCGGCATGCCCAAAATGGATGGTATCAGCGTTGCTCGCGCAATCGCGTTAATGGAGAAGAAGCCGGCAATCATCTTTGTTACGGCTTATGACAATTTTGCCGTCGAGGCCTTCGACCTTGATGTCGTCGATTATATGCTCAAACCGGTTTCAGCTGACCGGTTGGGCCGCGCGATTGCCCGTGCGCAACAGCAATTGGACGGCACGGAGAACGGCAGCGGCGTTGAGGATGGCGCGTCTCAGCAAGAGTCTGCAAGCGAATATGCAAGCGAGTTCTGGGTATCGCATCGATCAGAACTGATCCGCGTTGCGGCATTGGACATTGAGCGGATTGAGGCGGAGCGCGATTATATGCGGTTGCACACGGGCGGGCGCAGCTATTTGCTCCACCAAACCATATCGACGCTGGAGCAGCGCCTTGATCCCGCAAAATTCCAGCGAATCCATCGCAGCCACATCGTTCGCCGCGATCTGATTTCCGGATTGCGCCACGAAGGCGGTGGCGTATGGCACGCGATTTTCCAGGATGGAGAATCGATGCGGATTGGCAGAAAATACCTCGCCGACGTGAAGAAGCTGGCTGGAAAATAACCTCCTCTACGCCGACGAGGTCGACATGCTGTTCAGTCGAGCGCGACCTTCACCTGCACGCCGTTACGGGCAATTTTTTCACCTGCCTGACGCATTGCACTGGTCTTTGCGCGCGCCTCGCAACGATCACGATCGAGGCGTTCATAGGCAGTTTTGACCGATGGGAAGGCGCAGACGTTGCGCACCGCGCGGGTGATGCGCGATTTGAACTTGGCCTGACCTGCTGAAGTCGAAAGATCAAGGTCGCCATGCTCGACGCGAATCTGACGTTCGGCGGCAATGGTGGGGGTTGCGGCCATGCTGGCAAGTGCAGCGGCGGCAACAAGTGAAACAAATCGGGTTTTCGCCATATCAAGGCTCCTATTCTAAAATGGGCCTCTCTGATCTGGGCCCTTCGGGAGAGAGTGCAGACCGACGGGTTAAAGCGCTGGGGAGCAACATTTCATCGGTCTGCCCAATCGATATGGGGCATCCGGAAAAGCGTTTCATCAACGCTTCGACAGACGTGATGGACGGATTTACAAGTCGACAAATGACACGACGAACGCGCAGCATCGCCCGACCAACTGCACATTTGCGCAATTGGCCTTCGACTAGCGACTACATCTGTAATTTATATCTGCTTCAAATGAGCCCGGCTAATGGACTCGACGGGTCCGCATACATGCGACGACCCATCCGACCAGCCAGATAGGCCTCACGCCCCGCCTCGACGGCCAGTTTCATCGCACGCGCCATGCGGATCGGATCCTTGGCCTCGGCAATGGCAGTATTCATCAATATGCCATCGCAACCCAGTTCCATACCGACCGCCGCGTCCGAGGCCGTGCCGACACCTGCATCCACCAGCACAGGAACTTTCGCTCCCTCGACAATCAGGCGAATCGTGACGCGGTTCTGGATACCCAGCCCCGACCCTATCGGTGCGCCCAACGGCATCACCGCAACCGCACCTGCATCCTCCAATTGCTTCGCCGCTATCGGATCATCGACACAATAGACCATCGGCAGAAAGCCTTCCTTGGCCAATATCTCGGTAGCGCGCAGCGTCTCGCGCATGTCGGGGTAAAGCGTCCTCGCTTCACCCAGCACTTCAAGCTTCACCAGATCCCAGCCGCCAGCCTCGCGCGCCAACCGCAAAGTACGGATTGCTTCATCGGCCGTAAAGCAACCGGCGGTGTTGGGCAGATAGGTGTATTTCTTTGGATCGATATAGTCGGTCAGCATCGGCGCATCCGGGTTGGCGACATTGACCCGGCGCACCGCAACGGTGATGATTTCGGCACCCGAAGCGACCAGCGCCGCAGCATTCTGTTCGAAATCCTTATATTTGCCGGTTCCGACAATCAGGCGCGAGGTAAAGGTGCGACCGGCAACGGTCCAGCTATCGTTGGTGCTCATGGGCAGGCCCTTAGCCGCCGCCGACAAAGTGGACAATCTCCAACTGGTCACCGTCGGCGATCATCACATCGCCATGCATCGAGCGCGGGACAATCTCCAGATTGCGTTCGACCGCGACCTTTTTGGGATTGAGCCCAAGTTCAGCCACCAGCCCTGCAACCGACAACCCCGCCGATACACGGCGCGGTTCACCGTTGATGGTGATAGCGATCATTGAAAGGGTGGCAGTATCGGTCATTTTGTCTCGCATTTTCCTGTCATCCACATATAGGGGCCGACAGCATCTTTAGGCAAGACTATCGACGGGAAAACGCCTTGGCTGACACTAATCTCATCTACGTCCTCAATGGCCCCAATCTCAACCTGCTCGGCACAAGAGAGCCGGAGATTTACGGCACCGATACGCTCGACGATATCGCAGGTCGACTTGACGATCAGGCGCATGAGTTGGGGCTGGAGATCGATTTTCGCCAATCCAACCATGAAGGCCATCTGGTCGACTGGCTGCACGAGGCGCAGGCCGAGGGTGCGAAAGCTGTGCTGCTCAATGCAGGCGCCTATACCCACACCTCAATCGCGCTCCACGACGCGATTAAATCGATCAAGGTGCCGGTGATCGAGGTGCATCTTTCTGACCCCATGAAGCGCGAACCATTCCGCCATATCAGCTATGTTGGCATGGCTGCACACAGTTGTTTTGCAGGGCATGGCGCAAAAAGCTATGAACTGGCGCTGGACGCGGCGGCGCGTCTCTGATTAAAGCGGCCCCAACAGGGTCAAACGGAGAATTTACATGAACGGCAAAACCGGCGGGATGCAGGTCGATACCAAATTGGTGCGCGAACTGGCCGAGTTGCTCAACGACACCGGCCTCAGCGAAATCGAGGTCGAAGATGGCGATCGTAAGATCAAGGTGGCGCGCACGATCAACCCGGTTGCGGCTGCCCCTGTCGCTGTTGCTGCCCCGGCTGCTGCTGCCGCACCCGCCGCCCCGGCTGAGGCTGCTGCTCCAGTGGTTCCAGCCAATGCAGTCAAATCGCCGATGGTCGGCACCGCATATCTCACGCCAGAGCCGGGGGCTCCTGCCTTTGTCAGCGTCGGTGATAAGGTTTCGGCTGGCGACACCTTGCTCATCGTCGAAGCGATGAAGGTGATGAACCCGATCACTGCGCCCAATGGCGGCACCGTCAAATCGATCCTCGTCGAGAGCGGCCAGCCGGTCGAGTTCGACCAGCCTTTGATGGTTATCGAGTAAGCTGAGGGTCTTTCCGGGCTAGATTGAGACAACATGATCGTTTGTAGGAAGCCAGTGGATAGGAGCGGCGCGAAGTGCGGGCCGGTAGCCCGTGCGAGCGCGGCGACGACGCCAATGGCTTCCTACAAACGACCCCTCCGGGGCGGGCCGATTTTGGCTCAGGGCAGCGTTGCTCGTCAGTCACGATGGAATGCCATTGCTCCTTCCTCGCGCCTAACCCTGAGCCAAAATCGGCTCCGTCATGTGCCTCAATCTAGCCCGGAAAGACCCTAACATGGGTATCGAGAAAATCCTGATCGCCAATCGCGGCGAAATCGCTTTGCGTATCCACCGCGCTGCGCATGAAATGGGTATCAAGACCGTAGCGGTGCACTCCACGGCAGATGCCGAGGCAATGCATGTCCGCCTTGCCGATGAGGCGATCTGCATCGGCCCGCCTGCGGCGAAAGACAGCTATCTCAACATCCCGGCGATCATCTCGGCGGCCGAAATCAGCCATGCCGATGCGATCCACCCCGGTTATGGCTTTCTTTCGGAAAACGCGCAGTTCGCCGAAATCGTGGAAAGCCATGGGATCGCCTTTATCGGACCCAAGCCGGAGCATATCCGGACGATGGGCGACAAGGTGATGGCGAAGAAGACGGCGGGCGATCTTGGCCTCCCGCTCGTTCCCGGCTCCGACGGCGCGGTTTCGGAAATCACCGAAGCCAAGAGGATTGCCGAAGAAGTCGGCTATCCTGTCATCATCAAGGCCGCATCCGGCGGCGGCGGGCGCGGCATGAAGGTCTGCAACAGCCCCGATGAATTGGAAACGCTGATCCAGCAGGCAGGCAGCGAGGCAAAGGCCGCCTTTGGCGATGCGACCGTCTATATCGAAAAATATCTCGGCAACCCGCGCCACATCGA